>CBDBZN010000001.1:0-77510 GCA_965213575.1 Chitinophagales bacterium
GCAACAACAGTTAATAATAATATGAATCCAATAATTTGATTCCGTTTCATAGCTTTTTATATTTTTTAATAACGAAAATTAGCTATTTATATTCTTTTAATATCAGCTCCCAATGCTTGTAATCGTTTATCAATATATTGATAACCTCGATCAATTTGATTAATGTTTTTAATAATACTTTTGCCTTCAGCCGATAAGGCGGCTATCAATAGTGCCACGCCTGCTCTAATATCCGGAGAAGACATTTCAATCCCTTTTAATTTATGATGCCAATTCAATCCATTAACTACTGCCCGATGCGGATCGCATAGTATAACATGAGCACCCATATCAATCAACTTATCGACAAAAAATAATCTGCTCTCAAACATTTTTTGATGAATTAACACCGTACCCTTAGCTTGGATAGCTACCACCAAAATAATACTGAGTAAATCCGGAGTAAAGCCTGGCCATGGAGCATCTGCTACCGTTAGCGTAGAGCCATCTATGAATGATTGGATCTCATAATGATCATGTGCAGGAATATGAATATTATCATTATTAATTTCTAGCGTTATGCCTAACCTTCTGAAAACTTCCGGTATTAAGCCTAAATATTCTGCTTTTACATCTTTTATAGTTAATTCAGACCGCGTCATGGCAGCCATGCCGATAAAACTACCGATCTCAATCATATCAGGAAGGATTCGATGTTTGCATCCACTAAGCTGTTCCACACCTTCGATCGTTAATAGATTAGAGCCGATGCCGGAAATTTTTGCTCCCATGGAGACTAGCATTTTACAAAGCTGCTGCAAATATGGCTCACAAGCAGCATTATAAACGGTCGTTTTTCCTTTTGCTAAAGACGCAGCCATAACAATATTTGCTGTTCCTGTAACGGAGGCTTCGTCTAGCAACATATAGGTGCCTTTTAGCTTATCAGCATTAACTCGATAAATATTATTTTTATCATCGTACTCAAATTCAGCTCCTAACTTCTCAAATCCAATAAAGTGAGTATCAAGCCTTCTTCTGCCAATCTTATCACCACCCGGCTTAGGAATATAAGCTTTTTTAAATCTTGATAATAAAGGGCCAATCATCATTACCGAACCTCTAAGCTTAGATGCCTTTTTAGTAAAATCAGTAGAATTTAAAAAGTCTAAATTGACATCTTTAGCCTTAAAGATATACGTGTCATCGTTTAATTGGTTAACAGCTACGCCTAGATCTTCGAGTAATTCAATAAGTAAGTTTACATCTAAAATATTGGGAATATTAGAAATAGTTACCTCCTCAGAAGTTAGCAAAACTGCAGAAATAACTTGAAGTGCTTCGTTTTTTGCTCCTTGTGGAGTAATACTACCTTTTAATTTATTACCACCATAAACCTCAAATGCATCCATTAATATTTTCTTTTGTTCGTGGTACGCCTATTATTATTTCTACCATTTTTATTCTGAGAATAATTTTTTCTTTTGGTAGTTGCTACCGGAGCGCTGAAGTTAAAATCTTCATTTAATGATAGTTTATTATCTGAGTAGCGTGCAATATCAGCTGTAACAACTTCATTACTTATGTTTTCTTGGTTCCAGTTTCGATAAGCCATTTTCATATAATTAGCTATCGCTTCAGTCAGCGCTTCCTGTTTCTCTTTATCTTTCTCTTCAACTGCTTTATTAATAAGCGTTTCTAAGTTTTTCCCGTAATGCCTCAACTTGCCGGCCTTTTTAGGATATGGTAATGGCTTAGGCTTAGCTTCTACTTCTTCTAGTTTAGGCGCAGGATAAGGAGCATCTATATCTAACTTTAAGCCGCCAATGATTTGTAAATGATCCCATAATTTATGGTCAAACTCAGGAATATTTTTCTGAGCATAATTTATTTGGCTCATGATTTTTACTACAGCCTGTGCTGTTTCACTGCGTTTTTCTTTATCTTCGATAGTAGCTATATGGGCAATAAGTTTTTGAATATTTCTTCCATATTCAGAAATAATTAGGTGGCCTCTTGTTGTATTATATTCCATTAATATTGATATGAATAATAAATTAGGTTATTGATGAGTAGGGAATCCGGATCGAAAATACTTAATAATAGATATTTTCAAAAATTAATTTAAACAAAAATAGTAAATATTACTAATCCTACGAAAGTTTTTGAAAATTAATGAGATCATTATTTTATAATAAAAATTTATATACAACTAATTAAGAGATTTTTGTATATTGTATTTAAATATATTGATATGGTACTCAATTATTTATTTCGATTAATCAGCTTAATATTTTTATTTGTTCTTGCTGTTTTTAGCTTACCGGCCTTAGCTCAGCAATATACCTTGTATGAAGAAGATTTTGAAGGTGGTGCTTACAACGTTACATTAAATAACAACACCAATGTAAGCGTTAACAACGGTATCAACAGCTGGATTATAAATGATGTATATAATGGAGGCATCACTTATCCTAATA
This sequence comes from Chitinophagales bacterium, assembly GCA_965213575.1. Taxonomy (GTDB): domain Bacteria; phylum Bacteroidota; class Bacteroidia; order Chitinophagales; family JAUHXS01; genus JAUHXS01. The sequence goes on from CBDBZN010000001.1 coordinate 2,460, forward strand.
CTATTTCCCAAAATGTCACGTCCGGCGGTACGATCACAGATGCCCCACAAAGTAATTATTTACACATTCACAATTCAGCATTTGCCAGTAAAAATGCTAATTATGATAATGCAGCTTCTTCTGACAGAATGACTATCACTACTTCTTTTTGTACCAATGGATTTCAAGATGTAAAACTGAGTTTCTTCTGGCTAGGAGAAGGAGAGATAAATGATTATGTAGAAATTTATTATTCTAGGAATGGTAGTCCATGGATATTGTGCCCGCCTGGATCTCCTACAAATGTTACACGGTATAACTCCAATGCAACGCTTTGGCAGGAAGAATTGATTACGGATCCGGCGTTTGCAACAGCAAATGAACTTCGGTTTGGTTTTAGGTGGGTAAATGATGATAATGGAGGAGTAAACACTAGTTCATTTGGAGTAGATGATATTTCAGTTGTGGCAAATTATAATGGTACGGCTACTATTACTACCAGTATTATATCTGACTCTATTTGTATTGGAAGTAGTGGGTTGCTTGGATTTGAAGTGTCAGAAAAATTATGTAGTGATTATTATGTACTAGAAAGAGCTGATAATGCTGCATTTGTGGGAGGAGCTGCAGTTGATTTTCCTTATGTTTCATCTTCTCAAACCGGTTCCGGCTCTTCATCTGTGGGCATTAGTTTCCCTGCTGGCACTACTCCCGGATGTTATTATTACCGATTAAGCCGCGGCGATAAACCTTTTATTTATGGAGATGCTACTGTACAGTGTGTAATAGCATATGAATGCCCGGTTATAGGTGTAACAGGCGCAGCAGGTGGCCCAGGCCCTTCGGCTACTTTGGTTCATGGGCAAAATCCGGAAGATACCACGTGTAGAGGCAGTATCATGATCATGCCTTTTCTTTCTAATGGTACGTTAAATGTAAATAATTATTATGTTTTAGAAGGGGATACCTCTGCATCTTTTTCTTCTCCTCTTTTCAGGGAAATAGGCCGTATAAAAGATGCTAATCAATATCCTACTCCTCTTATGCCGGGTTCGGTAGGAGGTATCATACCTCGAGAGTGGCCCGCCGGTTGTAATTATAAATTCAGAGTGCGCTCTACCAATCCTCCTGCTATTTTTACAATTGATAGTAATTATTGTATCAAGGCTTGCCCCATAATTACTAATAATGATGACCCAATTGATGTATGTGTAAGCGATTTTGAAGGGGTAACTGTTACTTTTCCCTATGAAGTAGACTCAGTTGACAATGGAGTGCAATTTTTTCCGCCCCAATGAATTTCAAATTGAAATTTTAGATCCGAAAGATTTAGCAATTATCAGCACAGGAGGATTCGGTGCTGTATTAGATACAGAATCAGGAACTATTACTTTAACGCTTCCTCCTGGCACAGAACTGGAAGATTTTGGTCTAAAACCCGGGCTGTTTTTTTTACGTATAACTTCTACTAATCCCAGTGATGCTAATTGTGATAATGGCAATTTGATTTTATTGACAATTGGCTATCCGTTAGATAGCATTTCATTAATCATCGATATCTTTAACGGATTTGATTATGTTTGCCCAAGCTACACGGGAACCTTTAGTATTGTGCCAGATCCATATAGAGTTAGAGACGGCTCTACTTATGATTATTCATTGAATGGTGCATTATGGTTAGAAGATATGGCAAGTGGCATAGTTCCAATAATTACTACACCAAATGTAAAATGGGAGTTTTGCGTTAGGGAGCATAATGGGAATTGTTACGGCCCGTGGGCTTGCGATTCAGTTACGGTATCTAGTGTGCCAGAGGTTATTTTTGATTTTCCTACTCCATTATGTGCCGGGCAAAGACAATTATTTGAAGTAGAAGAGTCGTATGGCGCAACATATAGTTGGTATGTTAATGATGTATTACAACCCTTCAGTTCTTCTAAAGCATATTTGGAGTTTCCTGAGCCGGGTGATTACCAGATTAGAATAGTGGCCTCTAATGCTTGTGGATCAAATGATTTTTCAAGAGTACTGGAAGTAGTCAGCTCTCCAGAGATGGATATCACTCCCGATACTTTTATTTGTTTTGGTGAGTCTGTTACATTGGAAATGAGTAATGGGCCATTGGGAATTTATTCTTGGTGGATTGATACCAATAAAGTGTGGGAAGACTTTACTTATATTGTATCGCCGGGACACCACTACTTTGTATTGGGGTAAGTTGGATAATGCAAACGGGCCTGCTGAATGTGACTATAATTATCAACCTGTTTTAGTAGAGGTTGCCCCTGAGTTAAAAATAGATTCGAATGTGGTGATTTGTATTGGAGACTATATTAATATCAATGCATCGGGAGGAGGAATATATCAATGGTTTGATCCTACTAATACTTTAAGTGATACAACACGGCCTAATCCTATCGCTTCTCCAAAAGAAACTACCAATTATGAGGTTTTAATTACAGATACCATGTTTGGCTGTACGCTTAAAACTAGCGTGTTAGTAAATGTTTTAGATTCTAATACTGAGTTATATACACTTTGTAATGAAGAAGAACAAATTTTAATTGCTCCTGAAGGAGGAATTTTGTACAATTGGAGTACAGGAGAAGCTACGCAAGCAATTAATATCGAAGGAAATTCTAATGATCCGCAGCGTGTTATAACAGTGAGGATAACGGGCCCCGAGCCGGACAGTTGTATGGTTATGAAAACATATGAAGTAGTTACTGTGGATGATTGTGACCCGTTGTATTTTATCCCTAATGCCTTTACGCCGGGTACGGATGGCTTAAATGATTTTTTAAGTATACGCTCTCAAAAATTAGCAGATAACTGGAAAATTCATGTCTATGAGCGCAGAGGGAAGAAAGTATATGAAGGGCAAAAATGGGACGGTACTTTTAACGGAAAAGAAATATATGGAGTTGTCGTAGTCAGATTGGAAGGCGAATCTTTATACAAATTTAATGATCAAAATAAAGTTGACCCTAATGGTACTACAAAAATGGTTTCTGAAATCCGAAATGTCTCTGTTATTAGGTAAGTTAGTACTCTATAGGGAAATTTGCAAGTAAGAAAATGAATTGTAGTAGCTTGAAAAAAAGGCCGTTCCCTAACTCAGAGATTATGATTTCAAAACTGCTCTACTTGCGAATGTGCCTATATAAAACCTTTATTCATCTTTTGGTATTTTAATACCTCTTCATTAAAAAACTTAGTTTGTTGAGTGCAAATGAAGTCATGAAAAACACCTATGTTTTCATTGTTCTCAGCTTCGTTTAATGCTTGTATATAGTCACTTCTATCTTCAGTAAAAATTTTAATCAGAGGTTCATTAAAATAAAGTTGGACATAATTCATAAACATCCGAGCAGTCCTCCCGTTACCGTCTCCAAACGGATGTATATTTACAATGTGATAATGTACATCAGCTGCAAGTTTTAGAATCTGGTTAGGATTTTTTACAGTATTCAACTGTTGGTTTGTGTTTTGAATTAGTTCTCCTAATAATGCATCAACTTTATGAAAGTCAGAAAAATATTTTTGATCAACATATACTTGGGTCAATCTTATATCACCTTTGGAAGTGTTGAAATTGCCGGATATGGTATTGACGATCCCTCCCGTGTTTTTCATAATCAACGATCCTACTTCTTGTAAGAATTTTTTAGATAACTGTCTTTTTTCTTTAGCTTGTTGTTTAATAAATTTAAACGCCATATAATGATCTTTCACCATTAGATGATCAGATAGAGGTTTCCCTTTAGCCGTAATGTCTTTGTCTAACAAAACACAGGTATCGCTTTCAGATAGAGAACAACCTTCTATTTTAGTAGAATTATATACGATAGAGATCATCGAGAATTTTTCATAGTCTATGACTTCCTCTAAATTCAGGTTGATGTATTGACTTCGTAAGGATTGCCATTTGTCCCACATATATACAAATATAATAAAATACGAGTGGAGAAAAAGAATATAAAATTATGAGCTAAGCGCTGCATAAAATACCAATTATCAAATAACCCTACACTTTCGATTGGCTTTTAATTTGCAGCTTGGCATACTGTAACATAATCTTTTTTTCGCCTGCATCTTTAAAGTTGATCGTAGCAATTTTGTTATCCGGCCGACCCTCTAGGTTGATCACTTTGCCATAACCAAATCGTTGGTGTTCTACTTCCATACCGGTTTCTATTTTAGATGGGCTATCCGGCGTAAAGTTTGGAGATGGTTTATAAGTGCCAGAGTTAGATGATTTTTGTTGAACCCCACTGGTTAAAGGCTTGAATTTACTAGGCGGATCATTGGGAAATGGCTTTAATGGCTGATTCCCCGCTGCATGTGCTCCTTTCTGCTCGATGTATATAGAAGGGATCTCATTTAAAAACCTACTGGGTTCACAAAAATTTAAATTGCCAAATTTATATCTTGTATTGGCATAAGAGAGTGTAAGCGATTGTTCAGCCCTGGTCAATGCTACATAAAACAGCCTTCGTTCTTCTTCTAAATCGGCTCTGCTACCTACAGAAAGCATAGAAGGGAAAAGATTTTCCTCTAATCCTACTAAATATACAGAAGGGAATTCCAATCCTTTAGAAGCATGAACAGTCATCAATTTGACCTTATTCGTATCATCTTTATCGTTATCTGCATCTGTTAAAAGAGAAATGTCTTGTAAATAAGCCGCTAAATTTTTATTATTGTCTAATTGGTTTTGCGTTTCTTCATCTATAAACTCATCATTTTCAGTAAACTCCTTGATACCATTGAGTAATTCCTGAAAGTTTTCATATCTGGATAATCCTTCTATAGTTTTGTCTAAGTGAAGTTCTGTAAGTAATTTGCTTGATTTTGCTACATGAAAAGCTAAATCATATGCGTTGTGAGTGGTTAGCATCGTAGCAAAACTTTTGATCATGGTCACAAAATCTCCAATTAATTGTGCCGCCCTGCTGCCTATATTATATTGATGTATATTAGAAAAAATCTCCCATAAAGGCAGTCCCTGTTCGCCCGAAATAACGATAGCTTTTTCTAAAGTAGTTTTACCGATTCCCCGAGCAGGGTAATTAATAATCCTTTTCAAAGCCTCCGAATCATTGTGATTAACAACTAATCTTAAGTAGGCAATAAAATCTTTAATTTCTTTTCTTTGGTAAAAAGACATGCCTCCATAAATTCGGTAGGGAATGTTTCGCTTTCTCAGTGCTTCTTCAAACGACCTGGATTGGGCATTCGTGCGGTAAAGAATAGCAAAATCATCATTTTTGTAATGTTTGCGAAGCATTTCTTCTGCAATAGCATCAGCGACAATTCTGCCTTCATCGTTATCGCTTTGAGTTCTTATTAATTTGATTCGATTACCTAAGTCATTATCTGTCCATAATTTTTTGTCTAACTGGCCTTTATTGCGAGCAATCACTTCATTAGCAGCATTTACGATGGTTTGGGTAGAGCGATAATTTTGCTCCAGCTTAAAAACCTGCAAGTCAGGATATTGTTTTTCATAGTTTAAAATATTATCTATGACAGCTCCTCTAAAAGAATAAATACTCTGAGCATCATCACCGACTACCGAAATATTTTGAAATACATCAGCCAATTTTTTTAAAATAGCGTATTGAGCATAGTTCGTATCTTGAAACTCATCTACTAAAATATATTTAAAGAAATGCTGGTATTTATGAAGTGTTTCAGGAAATTTATTTAGCAGTTCATACATTTTAAAAAGTAAGTCATCAAAATCCATCGCACCAGACATAAAGCAGCGTTTGGCATATAAAGAATAAAGCATTCCCAGTTTAAGACGGCCACTGGACTCATCTTCCGACATGAGTTCGGGACTTGCTAAATATTCAGCAGGAGAGATTAAATTATTTTTGGCACTTGAGATGCGGTACTGCACAATATTTGGTTTGTATAATTTATCATTAAGATTAAATTCTTTTAATAGACCTCTGATAAGGCTTTTAGAATCATCCATATCATAAATGGTAAAGTTGGACGGATAACCTAATTTAGAAGCTTCAGCACGTAATATCCTTGCAAAGATTGAGTGAAAAGTACCCATCCATACATTTCTGGCCTCGTCACCAACCACGCTGGCAATCCGGCTTTTCATTTCTTTAGCTGCTTTATTGGTGAAAGTAAGTGCTAAAATGTTAAATGGATCGACTCCATTATTTATAAGATGTGCGATTTTATAAGTAAGAACTCTCGTTTTACCTGATCCTGCACCGGCAATGATCAAAGAAGGGCCATTAATGTGTTCTACTGCTTGTCTTTGTACTGGATTTAGTTCAGATAAATAACTCATGAAATGCAAACATTAAGGGCTTGATGATAGTTCGAAGTTAGTTAAAAGATTGGAAGATTGGAAAATTACAGATTACAGATTGAAAGATTGAAAGATTAGAAGACATTGCAGATTTAAATTATACTTTATACTTGCAACTTTATACTAAAAAAACTATTCCAACTTCAAATCTTTTCTCAAGCTGCTATCGTTAACACTATTCTTATTCCAATAATCAATCATTAACGTTGCTTTTTTGGTACCTGTAGTAGTCAATTGATGAATATTATTTCCAAAACCACTCATTTGCTGCTCTTCCCAATGCAATATTTCAAAAGGAAAATCTTTAGTAAAATATATTTTTAGCGATCTTTTTAAGTCAGAGTAGGTAAGAGAATAACATAAAAGAGCTTGATCTTCAAAGTTTTCAAGCACAGCACCTTCCAAAGAACAATTTGCTTCATATATTTGAAACGGAATATGCTTTAATCGCTGAAAAAAAGTACCGGGAATCATTTCTGTTTTGCCCAGAGGCAGCTTATTAGGATTAATTCTTATCCTGTTCCACAGCTCATCTTCCAAAAACACTTTATTTAAAATAAGATTTTCATCACCTTCAGATTCAAAATAAGATCGAAGAGAAATATCATACTTTTTAGCTCTGTTATTTATTTGAGTAAAGGTATGGCCACACCATTCTTGAGAAGTTGTTGTTACTTTCAAAGCATGTGGATATTGCTCGAGGTCGACTGGAGTAAATACCGATTGCATCATTGAATAAGGGTATATACCGGTATTAAAACTTTTGGTGAAGTTCATCTTTAAAATAGTAACTGCATCATCGCCTGCTGAAGATGCATTATCCAGCTTAACTTGCTTAGATTTTGAAAATGGCTCTGTAACAAAAATCAGCACCGCCTCACCGGAATGAATTTCACCATATCGAGCTTGCTTTAAATCATAACTGGTTATTTCTGCCTTACCTTGATACCAATAATCGTCAAGCGAACTAGCCGGCTCAGTCGAAGGAGAATTATTTTGTCCGGTAGATGAGCAGCCATTATTCAGTAGGTAGGATAGAAAAGTTATCGCCGCTATAGCAAATTTATATTTTAAAGTTTTCATCCTAAGGTAGAGGTTTAAGAAATAATGAGTCTTTATATATAAGCTTGTGTAAGTAATTGAAACAACTAAATTAATAAGTTTTTACTAACTTCGTGTATTATTTATAGTAACTGATGGCAGCACAAGAAGATAGGAAATATCCACGAAAAGTAAAACCTACTTACATCTATTCGATAATCAGTGTTGCTTTGGTTCTTTTTATGTTAGGATTGCTAGGCCTAATTGTATTGCATGCTCATAAATTATCTGAGTATTTCAAAGAAAATATTGAGGTGTCGGTCATTTTAAAAGATAATGTAAAAGAAGCAGATATTTATAAAATTCAGAAACGATTAGATATTGAGCCGTATGTAAAAGCTACCAAGTATATTTCAAAGGAAGATGCTGCAACAATGATGAAAGAAGAATTTGATGAAGATTTTTTAGAAACATTAGGTTATAACCCATTATACGCATCTATTGCTTTAAATCTTAAAGCTGATTATACCAATAAAGACAGCATGATATTTATTGAAGCTCAATTGTTAGACAATCCTGAAGTGAGTGAAATATATTATCAAAGGTCGCTACTAGAATTAATTAATGATAATGTTCGTAAGCTTGGCTTGATCATGGCTATCTTGAGTATTTTGCTTTTCATTATTGCAATAACTTTAATTGACAGTACGATCCGATTAGCCATGTATTCCAATCGATTTTTGATTAAAAGTATGCAATTAGTAGGAGCTATGCGTTGGTTTATTATCAAGCCTTTTATGGGTAAAAGCATTTTAAATGGTTTTATAAGTGGCTTACTTGCCATTCTTGCATTGATAGGAATATTATACTATGGAAATAAACAAATTCCTGAACTCATTGTATTATTAGATCCAACTAAGTTTTTAGTTTTATTTATCATCATTTTATTAATAGGGATTTTAATTTCCTGGCTCAGTACTTATAGAGCGGTCAGAAAATACTTATATACGAAACTGGATGAGCTTTATTAGAAATATTAATATTAATTAACATGGAGAAAGACAATTTAAATAAGCCCGATTGGCTGTTATACGATAAAACTAATTACATGCTGATGGGGCTTGGAGTAGTTGTTATTATTATTGGTTTTGTTTTAATGGCAGGTGGAGCTAGTGAAGATCCTAACGTTTTTAATCCGGATGAAGTATACAGCACACGTAGAATTACTATTGCCCCAATTGTAGTAATTATAGGTTTTATTATTGAAGCTTACGCAATTATGCGTAAACCAAAGTTGTAATAAAGTGTCCTTTCTTGAAGCACTCATACTTGGGATCATCCAAGGGTTAACGGAGTTTCTTCCTATCAGCAGCAGCGGCCATTTGGAATTAGGTAAAGCCATATTGGGCATTCATTTAGATGAAGACCTGACCTTTACCGTTGTTGTACACGGTGCGACAGTATTAAGTACAATTGTCGTTTTTCGAAAAGATATATGGCAATTATTAAAAGGCGTTTTGCAATTTCGTTGGAATGATGCTACCGTTTACACCTTAAAAATCATTGTTTCTATGATACCGGTTGGCATCATAGGGTTATTTTTCAAGGAAGAAGTAGAGTCATTATTTGATGAAAATATATTGCTTGTAGGATGTATGCTACTGATCACAGGTTTTTTATTGCTATTAACACATTTTAAAAAAGATAATTATGGTGAAATTACTTATAAAAATTCCTTTGTGATAGGCTTGGCACAAGCTGTTGCAGTATTACCCGGAATTTCAAGGTCTGGAAGCACGATTGCCACCGGATTATTACTAGGAGTTAAAAAAGAAGACATTGCAAAATTTTCATTTTTAATGGTATTAGTACCTATTATTGGAGCGAATGTTAAAGATGCATTCAGTGGCGACATGGTGACCACCGGTTTATCTGCCGGCACTTTGGTCGTTGGCTTTATAAGTGCTTTTATAGCTGGTGTTTTTGCATGCAATGTTATGATCACATTAGTAAAAAGCAGTAAGTTAATTTACTTTGCAATTTATTGTTTTATAGTGGGGAGTGCCGCAATTGTTGTCATGTTATGTCAGTAAAATCAACAGAAGATTATAGGAAACTTATAGATGGAGGGGTTTTGCTCATTGATAAGCCTTATGAATGGACATCATTTGATGTAGTTAATAAAATAAGATTTCTGCTGACAAAAACGTTTAATCAAAAGAAGGTAAAGGTAGGCCATGCAGGCACTTTAGATCCGTTAGCAACGGGATTGCTAATACTATGTACCGGAAAAATGACCAAACAAATAGAATCTTTCCAAGCTCAAGATAAAACATATACCGGAGAAATGATTTTGGGAGCAACAAGGCCATCGTATGATATGGAAACTGAAATAAATAAAACTTTTGATATTACAAACATTACTAATGAAAATATCCATCAACAAACTGCTTCTTTTACGGGTGAAATAGGACAAATGCCTCCCGCATTTTCTGCAGTAAAAGTAGCCGGTAAAAGGGCTTATGAAGCAGCGAGAGAAGGAAAGCAACTGGAGCTGAAAAAGCGAACAGTGAAGATCAATAGATTTGACATAACCGAAATATCACTTCCAGCTATATATTTTAGTGTAGACTGTAGTAAAGGAACGTATATTCGGTCTTTGGTACATGATTTTGGTGCAGCGCTAAATAATGGTGCATATTTATCATCACTTAAAAGGACTCAAATTGGAGATTGCCATTTAAAAGATGCTATTTCCGTAGAGGAATTTGAAAATAAAATTAAAGAATTTGTGAAAATTCAAATGTGATGCAGGTTTTTAAAGGGATAGAAAATTTACCGATTTTTGAAAATGCAGTCGTTACCATTGGCATGTTTGATGGTGTTCATTTGGGACATCAAAAAGTACTGCATCAATTAAAAGATAGTGCGGACTTATTGAAAGGGGAAACCGTACTCATCACTTTTGACCCTCATCCAAGGTATTATTTTGACCCGGAGAGTGACTTAAAACTCATTAGCACCTTATCAGAAAAAATCAAATTATTAGAACACTACGGATTAGATAATTTAGTTATCATCCCTTTTGATGAAGACTTTGCTAATTTATCTCCTGAATCATATATCAAACAGTTTTTAGTGAAACATTTTCATCCTAAAAAAATAATCATAGGGTATGACCATAAATTTGGTAAAAATAGAACAGGAAATTTTGATTTGTTAAGAATGTTTTCTGAAAAGAATGACTTTGAAATAGAGGAAATAAAAAAAGAGTTACTTAATGATATTGCAGTTAATTCCACTAAAATTAGAACAGCCATTAATAATAATGAAATAACTCAGGCAATAGATTTATTAGGTCATGATTATATCATAACCGGAAAAGTAGTTGAAGGGAATCAGATCGGAACGGGTATCGGCTTTCCAACAGCCAATATGAAGTTATTTGAAAAACATAAGCTCATTCCACCTACAGGGGTATATGCAGTAAAAGTTTGTTGGGAAGATCATATTTATTTAGGTATGATGAATATTGGCAATCGGCCTACTTTTAATGGCGGAAGCCAATCCATAGAAGTAAATATTTTTAATTTTCAAGATAATATTTATGATGAAAAGATAGAGGTGATGATGCATGCCAAAGTAAGAGAAGAAATAAAATTCAATACAATCGAGAAGCTTATTGAACAGCTTAATATTGATAAAGAATATATAATGAATAATCTTGCTAATATTTATTAAGACTGTAATCACCATATCATGTAGAAATATCAGAGCTTAATATTTCACACAGTTGTTCCAAAGAAGTTTATCATAACATCCCCTCCATATACTAAGCCAATTACACACCCGATAATTATTATGAATGCAATATTTTGCTGATCATTTCTTGTAAGAGTGCCCCTTCACTAGTAACACTATTTATACCTTTTACTTTTAAGTCGTAATCATATAATATTTTCAAAACATTTTCCACGTTTGGTTTTGCGAAATTTGCAGCTGCAATTTTATAATCTTTGATAAAAAAAGGGTTTACGCTTAATAAACTCGCTAATTCTCTATCTGAGCTTTTTTTACTACTATGATGTATATATAATTTGCTGAAAAACGTATACAACGTGGCTAAAACAACCATCATTGGCCCTGATTTCGGGTTGGCGTTAAAGTACTTAATAATTAAATTTGCATTTAAATAATCTTTTCTGCCAATAGCGTTTTGTAGCTCAAATACATTGTATTCTTTACTAATTCCTATATTTCTTTCTACTGTTTCAGCAGTTATTTCACTGCCTTTAGGTAATATAATAGATAGTTTTTTAAGTTCATTCGCTATTCTAGATAGGTCATTGCCGATATGTTCAGCAATAAGCGCAGCAATATTGGGTTTAATGGATAAATGAAGGTGACGGGCATGTTTTTCAATCCACGGTGGAATTTGATTATCGTATAGCTTCTTACTATCTAATACAATACTTTTTTTAGTGAGGGCTTTTGCAAAAGCAGTCCGTTTATCTAATTTTTTATATTTATAGCAAATTACTAAAATTGTACTTTTTAAAGGGTTTTTAATATAAGGTAAAAGCCGTTCAATATTTTTGATGCCTTGTGCCTCTTTTACTATCACAACTTGATAGTCTGACATCATTGGGTAACGTTTAGCCGTATCTAAAATAGTCTGTACATCGGTATCCTTTCCATAAAATATGGTTTGGTTAAAACTTTTTTGCCCCTCATCAAGTACTACATTTTCTATAAGATCAGCAACCAGGTCAATGTAGTAAGGTGTTTCGCCATGTAAAAAATAGACGGGGTGGTACTGCTTGTGTTTAATATTTTTAATAGCACTGTCGATCGTTTCGGCCATTTGATAAAATTAGCATTATTTTGTTTTAGATTTGAATAGTATGACATCATCTTTAAAGATCATAGAACGAGAAGGTAAGCGGTTGATATGGTGCTTGATCAGGAAAAAATTTGTATCAGCTACGCCTGAAGAATTAGTAAGACAAAAGTTCATGACATATTTAATCAATTATAAAAAATATCCCAAAACACTTATGGCTGTTGAAATGCCAATTACGCTAAATGGGTTGAAAAAAAGATGTGATATCGTTGCATTTGATGATGCAATTAAACCTCTGCTAATTGTAGAATGCAAAGCTCCAAATGTAAAGTTAGGCCAGCAAACACTTGATCAAGCAGCTCGCTATAATATGAAACTTAATGTGAAGTATTTAATGGTTACCAACGGGCAGCAAACTTATTGCTGTGAGATAAAAAAAGAAAAAGGATATAATTTTTTGGATCAAATTCCAGAATATAAAAACTTGAAAAGTTGATAGGAGCAAGTACTAGAAGAGAAACCTTTTGTAGATGATTCTCAATAGTTAGATTTTTCAGATTAATTTCATATTTCAACTTTTTATCAAAAAATGTGGATTAAAAATAATTTTTAATTAACTTCGCACCCCTTAAAATTGTATTGTTATGCCTAAAATGAAGACAAACTCGAGCGCAAAGAAGCGTTTTAAAATAACGGGTACCGGTAAGGTCAAGAGAAATCATGCCTTTAAAAACCACATTCTGACTAAAAAGTCTAAAAAACGCAAGAGAAACTTAGGTAAAAGTGTAATTGTCGATCCGGCTGATGCAGCCAACGTAAAAAGAATGTTAGTAGCTTAAAGTTTAAAGAAAATATATTATGCCACGTTCAGTTAATGCAGTAGCATCTAGAAAAAGAAGAAAGAAAGTCCTAAAACAAGCCAAAGGATTCTTCGGCAGAAGAAAAAATGTTTTTACAGTAGCTAAAAATGCTGTAGAAAAGGCAATGGTTTATTCATATGTAGGCCGTAAGCAAAAGAAAAGACAATTCAGAAGTCTTTGGATTCAACGGATCAATGCTGCGTTGAGAGAGGAAGGATTAAGCTATTCTGTTTTTATGGGACAGCTTAAAGGAAAAAATATCGATCTAAATCGGAAAGTTTTAGCTGATTTAGCTATGAATCATCCGGATTCTTTTAAGGAATTAGTGAAGTCGGTTAACTAAATACTTTTTTCAAAAAAAATCAATATATTAAAAGCTTGCTAATTGCAGGCTTTTTTTATTTTATTTAACACACAATATATTTGAAAATTTAGCATATTATATATATAGTAATATTTATAAAGCAAAGACTTATTTAGATTAATTCTAAATAAATGTAGTGCCCAAAAAAGCTGAAATAATAAACGAGTATTGAAAGAACAACTTCTTAAATTTACAGATATATTAGCTAAACACAGGGGACATTAATGAGCGAAGTAATCAAATTAAAAAAAGGTTTAAATATAGGAATTCTGGGTGTGCCTGAACGAATCACTACAGATATCTATAAATCTGATACCTATGCTTTAAAACCAACTGATTTTGTAGGTATTTCGCCTATACCCAAAACAGTAGTAAACGTTGGAGATAAAGTAAAAGCCGGAGATCCTGTTTTTTATGATAAAGATGCTCCGGATATCTTATATACTTCTCCGGTGAGTGGCGAAATTGCAGAAATTAAAAGAGGGCCGAAAAGAGCTATCATTGAAATTGTTATTAAATCTGACGGTAAATTCGAGAAAAAGGCTTTTAAGCAATCTGATCCCAAGACTTTAAATCGAGAGCAAGTCATAGCTGCGATGAAAGAGAGTGGGGCATGGCCTATGCTGCGTCAGCGTCCATATAACCTTATTGCAGATCCTGAAATTAAACCTAAAGCAATTTTTATTTCCGGTTTTGATACTGCACCATTAGCTCCTGATTATAATTATATTTCAGAAGGCAAAGCACATTTATTTCAAGCAGGAATAGATGCGTTAAAAAAATTAACTGATGGCCCTATTCATCTGAGCTATGATGCAGCATCTAAAAGGTCAGCTCAACTTAAGCAAACAAAAAATGTTATTTTGCACGGGTTTAAAGGGCCACATCCTGCCGGTGTAGTAGGTATCCAAATTCATCATATTGATCCTATCAAAAAAGGAGATATTGTATGGACGATTAATCCACAAGATGTATTGACAGTAGGCCGTTTATTTACAGAAGGGGTTTTTAATACAGAAAGAATTATTGCGCTCGGTGGCCCGGAAGTTAAAAAACCGCGTTATTACAAAGCACATATTGGAGCTTCTATCAAAAATATGATGGAGCATAATTTAAGTGAAAACCATGTGCGGTGTATAAGCGGCACTGTCTTAACAGGTACTAAAATTGATTTTTATGGGCATGTTGGCTTTTATGATCACTCGGTGAGTGTCGTAAAAGAAGGAGATGAATATGAGTTTATGGGTTGGTTGCTTCCTTCATATCCACGTCCCAGTATGTCCAGGACTTTTTGGACAGGCTTGTTGGCTAATATCGGATATTATAATGATTATAGGGTTAATACCAATACACATGGAGAAAAAAGAGCTTTCGTGATGACCGGCGAATATGAACAAGTATTACCAATGGACCTCTATCCTGTACAATTATTAAAGTCTATTATGTATAAAGATTATGACAAAATGGAAGGATTGGGCATTTATGAAGTTGTTGAAGAAGACTTAGCATTATGTGAGTTTGTTTGTACATCTAAAACTGATGTGCAGCATATCTTAAGACAAGGATTAGACGACATAAGAGAACAAGGATAACAGTAACACACAAGATAAAATCTATAACTTAATGAAGCCTTTAAGGAATTTACTTGATAAGATTGGATCGGCTACTAAGGATAATAAATTCTTACACACTTCTTATGATGCCATAGAAACTTTTTTATTTACTCCTAATCACATCACCAGAGCATCAGGTGGCGTACACATAAAAGATGGTATCGATCTTAAACGAACTATGTTTCACGTAGTAATTGCCCTTCAATTGTGTTTAATCCATGGAATTATTAATATTGGGCATCAACATTATTTAGCGTTGGGAATGTTTCCGGATTTGACTGATGGGCTTTTAGAAAAAGCAGTTTATGGGCTTATCCAGCTTTTGCCGATTATTATCGTCGTACATGTGGTAGGATTGGGCATTGAGTTTTTCTTCGCTGCTAAAAAAGGGCATTCCGTGGAAGAAGGGTTTTTGGTTACGGGCATGCTGATACCTTTAATTATGCCTCCGGATATCCCATTATGGATGGTAGGCGTAGCCACTGCATTTGCCGTAATAATTGGGAAAGAAGCTTTTGGTGGAACAGGGATGAATATACTTAATGTAGCATTGACTGCTCGGGTATTTATCTTTTTTGCATATCCCACCTATATTTCCGGTGATACTTGTTGGATAGCGTACGATTATAGTTTTTTGCATGAAGCAGTAAATAATATGATTCCGGGTGATTTTTTCCATATGGCTGCGGGATCTACTCCTATTGACGGATTTTCAGGTGCTACACCTTTAGGGCTAGCTGTTCAGGGTGGTATGGAAGCTGTCCATAGCCAGTATTCATCTTTTGACCTGTTTATGGGTTTTATTCCCGGGTCTATTGGTGAGATGAGTAAAATAGCTATTTTTATAGGTATAGGTATCTTATTGATGACAGGGGTAGCAAGTTGGAGAATAATGATATCGATGGTGTTGGGATTATTATTTATGTCTAGCGTATTTAATGCTCTTGCTTCTGATTTTCCTGATGCTCCCTTTTTAACAGTGCCTTTTTACGGCCATATGATGATGGGTAGCTTTTTATTCGCTATGGCTTATATGGCAACTGACCCGGTTACGGCATCTCAAACAAACACAGGTAAGTGGATCTATGGCTTTTTAATCGGTACAGTAGGTTTAATTGTAAGGGTAACCAACCCGGCTTATCCTGAAGGTTGGATGTTAGCGATTTTATTATTAAATGTGTTAGCACCACTAATTGATCATTATGTAATTGAAGCAAATATAAATAGGAGGGTTAAACGTGTCAAATATTAATTCTAACAAGTATACTGTAATCTATATAACTGCTTTAACAGTTATAGTAGCAGTTTGTTTAGCTTTAGCTGCAACGGGCTTAAAGCAAAAACAAGATTATAATGTCGAATTATCTAATAAGAAGGATATTCTTAAAGCTATTGGGTTAGATAGTGTTCCTAATATTGAAGAAACATTTGATAATTCTATTGAACAATTAGTAATAGATGTAAATGGAAAGCCTATAGAAGGTGTAAACGCTTTAGATATAAATGTTAAAAAAGAATCAAAAAAGCCGGCTGAGGAAAGGCAATTACCACTTTATATCTATGAAAATAATAATGAAAGAAGTTATATTTTGCCGATGAGCGGTTTTGGCTTATGGGATGAAATATGGGGATATGTAGCAATTAAAAGCGACTTAAACACAGTACAAGGTGTGGCTTTTGATCATAAAGCTGAAACGCCCGGATTAGGTGCTAAAATTAAAGATGATCCTAAATTTGGATCAAGTTTTGTAGGTAAACAAATATATAACATAAATGAAAAATACGTATCTGTTGCAGTTACCAAGACCATTACAGATCCTGATCATCAGGTTTCCAGTATTTCCGGAGCAACTATGACCAGTATAGGTGTTTCTGATATGTTATATAAAAATATAGGCAACTATTTAGCATATTTTGATTCAATAAAGAAAAAATAATTATGGCTGAAAATTCAACTATCGAAGCTACTGGGCAAGAGAAAAAAGAAGCGATATTCTCAAAGAAAAATAAGGGGTTATTAACAGATCCGCTTAATGATAATAATCCTATCACTGTTCAGGTTTTGGGTATTTGCTCTGCATTAGCGGTAACAGTAGCAATTAAACCTGCTTTTGTAATGTCTATTGCAGTTATAGCTGTAACTGCGTTTTCTAATTTAGCAATATCCTTAATGAGAAAAGGAGTGCCACCACGGGTAAGGATGATCGTAGAATTAGTAGTCATAGCATTTTTGGTAATTATTGTCGATCAAGTACTAAAAGCATTCTCTTTTGATATGTGGAAACAATTATCTGTATATATTGGATTGATCATTACTAACTGTATTGTGATGGGCCGGTTAGAAGCTTACGCAATGGCAAATAAACCTTGGCCTTCCTTCTTAGACGGGATTGGAAACGGAGTAGGATACGGTGCGTTATTAGTGGTTGTCGCTGCTATGAGAGAATTATTTGGAAGTGGCACATTATTAGGTTTTCAAATAATGCCTGACAGTTATATTGGAAATGGCTTAATGCTATTACCTGCTTCTGCAATGTTTTTAATCGGAATAATTATTTGGATCCAAAGATCCAGAAACACTAAATTAATTGATATCTCTTAATCTAATCACTATTGACTAACAACTAATCATTAGCTAAATGGAATATTTAAATTTATTTACTAAAGCTGCTTTTGTAGAAAATATGATTTTGGCATTCTTCTTAGGAATGTGTTCATACTTAGCCGTATCAAAAACAGTTAAAACAGCAATGGGATTGGGATTAGCGGTAATATTCGTATTAGGAATAACTATTCCCGCTAACTGGGCGATCAATGAATATTTTTTAAAACCCGAAACCAGTATCTTTGGTGAAGACCTTACCTTTTTAGGTTTTATTGTGTTCATCGCAGTAATTGCTTCAATGGTACAGCTTGTAGAGATGATCGTTGAGAAATTTTTCCCTGCTTTATATAATTCGCTGGGTATCTTCTTGCCGCTGATAACTGTTAACTGTTCTATTTTAGGAGGATCTTTATTTATGGTTGCAAGAGATTATGATTTTTCTCATGCCACCGTATTTGGTTTGGGATCGGGATTTGGCTGGTGGTTAGCAATCATTGCTTTAGCAGCAATCAGAGAAAAGATCAGATACTCAAATGTTCCTGCACCACTTAGAGGCCTGGGAATGGCTTTTATCATAACAGGATTAATGGGTATTGCCTTCATGAGTTTTATGGGAATTAAGTTAGACTAAACTATTAAAGTAGATTGATATGACTATCGTATTTAGTGTTGTTGCTTTTTTAATTGTACTGCTATCGTTAACAGGATTGCTGTTGTATGCTAAAGCAAAACTTATACCTTCAGGAGATGTTAAAATTATTATTAATGGCGATGAAGATAAGCCATTGATCGTTTCGCCGGGCTCTACGTTGTTAACTGCTTTGTCTACTCAAAACATTTTTCTTCCTTCTGCATGTGGCGGTGGCGGTACTTGTGCAATGTGTAAATGCCAAGTTATTGAAGGCGGAGGCGAGACCTTACCTACCGAAATGAATTACCTTACCAGAAAACAAGCTCAAAATGATTGGAGGCTTGGCTGTCAGGTAAAAGTTAGAGAAGACATGAAAATTCAAGTTCCTGAAGAGATTTTTGGAATTCAAAAGATGGAATGTGAGGTTGTATCAAATCATAATGTAGCTACCTTCATTAAAGAATTTATCGTTAAGTTACCGGAAGGAACAAATTTAGATTTTGAGTCAGGCGGTTATATTCAAATTGATGTGCCGGAAGGGCAATATCATTTCAAAGATATGGTCATTGAAGATGAATATAAGGAGGAATGGGACAAATTTAAAATGTGGGATTTGGTAACTAAAGTAGATGAACCCATTTATAGAGCTTATTCTATGGCCAATCATCCCGCAGAAGGTAATATTGTTATGTTAAATATTAGGATCGCCACTCCACCATGGGATAAAGGAAAAAATGGATGGATGGATGTAAATCCGGGTTTATGTTCCAGCTTTGTATTTACCAGAAAACCGGGTGATAAAGTAACTATATCCGGGCCTTATGGAGAATTTTTTATTAAAGAAACTAAAAAAGAAATGGTATACATTGGTGGTGGAGCGGGAATGGCACCATTGCGATCTCATATCTTCCATTTATTTGAAACCATGCAAACTGATAGAAAAGTTTCTTATTTCTACGGAGGGCGTTCTAAAAGAGAACTTTTCTATACCGATCATTTTGAAAGAATTGAAGCAAAGTTTCCTAATTTCAAATATCATATGGCATTATCTGAGCCATTGCCTGAAGATAATTGGACAGGCCCTACCGGCTTTATCCATCAAGCTGCCTATGATATATACTTAAAAAATCATCCTGAGCCGGAAGAAATAGAGTACTATCTTTGTGGACCGCCGATGATGCTTGATGCTGTGATGAAAATGCTTGGAGATCTTGGTGTTCCTGAAAAAAATATAGCATTTGATGATTTTGGATAATAAAAACTTATACGATCATATTAAAGGCTCAGCACACACGTTGAGCCTTTTTCGTTTTATTTTTTACCTATTTCTGATAATAGGTTGTACAAAATATACCGCTACTGCACAGCATAAAATCATATATGGAGATACAATCCACATGCGCCAAACAAAATTAATAGGTGATGATCCTAATGATTTTGTAGAAGGATATGAATTAAGAGAGCATCAACTTGATGGCAAATGGCTGGTTTATTTTAAAGATGAACCTACTAAACTTTGGCTTGAAGCGAATCTCGATCACGGTAAAAGAGTAGGGAAATGGGAATATTGGCGTAAAAACGGTAATCGAGAAAAGCAAATATATTACGATCAAGGAGGAAATAAATTTCAATTGGTTCTATGGAATAGTAATGGAAATAAAGAAATAGAAACTATGTATTATAAAGATTATTTCAATGGGCCATTAATTTCCTGGTATGACAATGGGCAAATGAAGTCGGTAAGTAATTTTGTCAGTCACAAACCAAACGGGATTTTTATAAAATGGTATACTACGGGGCATAAGGAATCAGAGAAGTTTTATGAAAATGGTGTTCCGGCTAGAGTTTGGAAATTTTGGAGTGAAGATGGAAGGCTTCTTAAACAGCAAGTTTATAAAGATGGCAAGGTGGTTAGAGAAGATAGTTTTTAGTGTAAGTTCGAGGTTCGAGGTTTAAAGTTTGCCCCCTCCTAAACTGAGTTGACCGTTTTTTTAAATATATTGATATTTGGAGGTCAATTTGGGGCAATGGATAAAATAGTATGCTAAATCGTAACTCGTAATTCGTAAATTTAATCTGTGTTACATAAAACCAGAGGAGTTGTATTAAGAACGATAAAATATGCTGAAAGTAGCATTATCTGCAAAATATATACAGAAGAGTTTGGGTGGCAATCATACATTGTAAATAGCGTACGAAGCGCAAAAAGTAAATCAAAAGCTAATTTATATCGCCCATTAAGTTTACTGGACCTAGTGGTTTATAAGAACGAAAGAAAAGATATTCAAAGAATATCTGAAGCAAAATATACTCATATTTATACCTCTATACCGTTTGAAGTGGTGAAAAGTTCTATCGCCTTATTTTTAGCAGAAGTGATTTTAAAAGCTGTTCAAGAAGAAGAAAGAAACAAAGAACTGTTTCAGTTTATTTTCAACTCCTTGTGTTTGCTAGATGAAACAGAAGATAGCGTAGCTAATTTTCCGCTTTACTTTTTAATTAAACTGACTAAATATTTAGGCTTCTACCCCTCCGGTAGCTATTCTGAACAAAATAATGCATTTAACTTACACTCTGGGTCTTTTCAACCGTATGCTCATTCAGTAAATTCAATTAGTATAATGCTAAGTGAGCTTTTATCTAAGCTGATGCAATTAAGTGTACAGGAGATAAAGTTTTTTTCTGTGCCTGCGTTGTATAGGAAAGAGTTATTAAATAAAGTTTTGATCTATTATCAGCTGCATTTAGGAGGATTTAATAATATAAAATCACCTGATATATTAGAAGCAGTTTTTAAAGAATAAGATGAGGAATATTTCGGCGGATTATATATTTATTGATGGACAGGTTGTTACCGGATGCCAATTAAGCATTGATGAAGACGGCCTGATTCAATCTATAAATTACATCAATGAAGATGTTGCTGCTGAGCATCATAAAGGCTTATTAGTTCCGGGTTTTGTAAATGCCCATTGCCATTTAGAATTATCTCATACAAAAGGTTTAATAGCTGAAAAAACCGGTTTGCAAGCTTTTATTGATCAAGTGGTAAAAGTTCGAAATTATAATCTTAAAGAAATTGATGAAGCAATCGCTATTCAAGACAAACTAATGTATGACGCAGGTATTATAGCTGTTGGTGACATTGTTAACACGGCCAATACAATTGATGTAAAACGAAAAAGTAACCTATATTATCATAGTTTCATAGAACTTTTCGGGCTTCAGGAAAATTTAACTCAACTTCGAATACACGAGTTTGAGCAGTTAAAAGACAAGTTTGATCAATATTATTTATCAAATAGTTTTACGCCTCACGCACCTTATTCAGTAAGCCCCAATCTATTTAAGTGGATTAATAAACAGAGCAGTAACTATTCTATTATTTCTATTCACAATCAGGAGTGTGCTGCAGAAGATCAATTTTTTAAGAAAAAAGAAGGCCGGATAAAAAAACAAATGGAAGCATTTGGTGTCGACTTAAGTTATTGGAAAGCTACCGGTAAAAGTTCTGTTGAGAGTGTATTGCCTTATTTTGATAAAAACCAAAAGATATTGCTGGTACACAATACTTATACTTCTGCAGAAGATATAGAAAAGGTAAATAATTCAGGTAAAAACATTTGGTGGTGTTTTTGTCCGAATGCTAATTTATATATAGAAGGCAAGTTGCCTAATATTAACTATTTTGATGCAGGACAAATAGTTATAGGAACAGACAGCTTGGCATCTAATCATCAGCTTTCAATCTTGGAAGAATTAAAAACTACACATCAGCATTATCCTGGTATATCTTTAATGCAACTGTTGACTTGGGCTACTATAAATGGAGCTAAATTATTTGGAATAGAAGATAAATACGGTACAATTTCAGTAGATAAAACCCCAGGTTTAGTGTTAATAGAAGGATTGGATAATTTGAGGATGAATCAGCATACGAAAGCTAAAAGGATCGATTAAGTTTATAAAATCAAATAAAAACCGCTTCAAAAATTTTACTTTTGATAGAACTTTTAAAAGAGAGGGCTTTAAAACAATAATAATGAAAAAGGGCGTATTAATAATGGCATACGGAGCTCCCAATAAAATGGAGGATGTGGAGCCATTTTATACCGATATTCGAGGTGGAAAAAAGCCTTCTCCCGAATTATTAGAAGAATTAGTTGGCCGGTATAAACTGATCGGAGGTAAATCTCCATTATTAGAGATAACAACTGCCCAAGCAAATGGCTTGCAAGAACGCTTGGGAGAAGAATATAAAGTGTACGTTGGCATGAGGCATTGGGAACCTTGGATTCCACAAGTAATGCAAATAATGAAGAAAGACGGGGTAGAAGAAATACTAGCTTTAGTCATGGCTCCGCATTATTCAAAGATGAGTATTGGTAAATACATGAATATTGTTGAACAAACTAATTTAGATAATAATTATAAATTCAAAATTCATAAAATCGAAAACTGGCATACTCATCCATTGTTTATCAAAGCGCTAAGCAAAAAAACAAGTGAGGCTATGGAAAAGTTTAGTGAGGAAGAGCAAAAAGATTTGATGGTTTTTTTTACCGCTCATAGTTTGCCGGTCAGGATAAGAGAATGGAATGATCCATATGAAAATCAGCTAAATGAAACTAGCCGGTTGGTTGCTGAAAAACTAAACATCAAAAAATGGAAGTTTGCTTTTCAAAGTGCGGGTAGAACCCCGGAACCTTGGCTAGGGCCTGATATTGTAGATGCGATTAGCAACTTATCTGTACAAAATGGAAAAGCCGCTTTAGTATGCGTAGTAGGTTTTATTGCAGATCATTTAGAAGTGATTTATGATATAGATATTGAAGCCAAGCCGGAAGCAGAGAAAATCGGTGTGCATTTAGAACGCATTGATATGTTGAATGATAATAGTACATTAATAAATTGTTTTGAAGAAATCGTTAGAGAAAAATTTTAAAAGAAAGAAAATAGTCGTAGTTGGCGGAGGTATCACCGGGCTGTCAACTGCCTACTTTTTGCAGCAATTCAATAAGTTTGATATCACGATCGTTGAAGCAAGCAAAGAATTTGGGGGTAAAATAAAAACGATAAATGAGGATGGATTTATTATAGAAGCAGGGCCCGATTCATTTATTTCTACTAAACCGGAAGCTGTGCGGTTGATCAAAAAGTTGGGATATGCCCATAATTTGATCAATCCGTTAAACAATAAGTATTTTATATACTTTAATCGAAAATTAAATAGTTTGCCTAAAGGGTTTGTATCTATGGTGCCTACGCAAGTAGTTCCATTTTTAACAGATACTTTGTTTACATTTTCCGGTAAATGTAGAGTTCTTTTAGAGCCCTTCATTCCCAAAAGAAAAAAAATAACAGATGAATCACTTGCTGCATTTTTTGGAAGAAGATTTGGTAAGGAGTATGTTACAAAAGTAGCCGCCCCTTTGTTTGCAGGCATTCATGCGGCAAATCCTGACGAGTTGAGCATACTTTCTACATTGCCACATTTTAGAAAAATGGAACAGCATCATGGAAGTATTACCAAAGCCGTTAAGCAAACATTAAAAACTAAAGTTAGAAACACAGAATCTGTTTTTTTAAGCTTAAAAGGGGGTATTCATAAATTAGTAGAATATCTTATTTATAAACTGAAGTATGTAAATAAGTTTAATGAAGTATTAGTTAATGATATCCAAACAATTGGTCGAGAATATGAATTAAAATTATCAACCGGTAAAACTTTACTAACAGAATATGTCATTTTTACGACTCCTGCCTATATTACGGCAAGTATTTTGAATAGGTTAAATAATAAAGCTTCAAAATTACTAGGTGATATTCCATTTGCTTCCACCGTGATTGTCACTTTAGCTATTTCTAAAAAGAACATTAAACATGTAATGGATGCGACCGGCTTTATCATTCCTGAAAATGAATCTATTCAAATGACGGCTTGCACGTGGACTTCATCTAAATGGCAACATAGGGCGCCACAAGAGTATGTATTAATAAGATGTTATTACGGCAAATATAAAAATGACCAAGTTTTAAAGTTAACTGATGAAGAATTGATACAATTGGCAACTAAAGAGCTGAAACCCATCATTGATTGGAACGGTGAATTACACAAATCCTGGATTTTCCGTTGGACGAATGGATTGCCTCAGTATCTCGTAGGGCATCAACGCAAAGTAAAACAAATTGAAAAATCGCTAAAATCGACACCAAATATTTTTTTAGCCGGTGCATCTTATTACGGGGTAGGATTGCCTGATTGTATCAAGCAAGGGGAAAAAGTAGCCGGCTTAGTCGCAGCGATAGAAAAGAAACAAACGAAAAAATCACCTCCATCAGCAGTTAGTAAGCTTAAAAAGTAAATGGTTCAATACTTGTTTAGACGAGTTGAAATAAAACTTATTTTAAACGTGTATTATAAAATAAAATAAGCATATGGTGACGATTATAAATCACGCCCTCAGTTTTTATAGTTATTCCATCACTTTTATAGCTTTTACAAATCTACGGGTATAGCCTTCATTTGTTAGAGACGTCACTACCACACGTTTTGCCTTACCTGAAGTAGCATGAATAAATTCACTTTCTTGTCCATTTGCTTTTAAAACAATACCTACATGTCCGATGGCATTGCGAGAAGGGCTTAAAAAGACCAATATGTCTCCCTTTTTCACTTGTTCAATAGGAATTTCTTGTCCAAAAGTATCGTATTGAGCGGAACTTCTGGGAACATCAATGTCGAACTGACTAAAAACATAATAAACAAATCCTGAGCAGTCGAAGCCGTTTTTTGTGCAAGAACCATAAACGTATGGGGTGCCTAGTAATGATTCAGCAAAAAAACCAATGCTATCTCTCAAAGCAATATCATCATTTTGAGTATTTATCTGCAATTCTATCCTTGCAGGCTCTTTTTCATTCTGTCCTCCAGTTACACCACAAGCGATTGTAAGTAGTAACGAAGTAAAACTTACTATAAAGACGATTAGTTTTATAACTCCGGTCATAGATTAATAAATGGGCTTTTTTGTTCCTACAATGTCTAGTTCATACCAAAGCTGGTAAATTTTTATATTAAAAGCTAATTTATTTTTATTCCCTAGCGGCTCTTGTTAGATTTAAAGTTTGCTAAACTATTAAGCGTTTTACACATAAACTTATACTACGATTTAAAATTACTTTTCAGCATTGAAACTAGGCCTGTATTAACTTTATCATTACCGGCTATAATTTCTTTTCCAAACAGAAAATCATCTTTCCCTGAAAAATCAGTTATTTGCCCACCCGCTTGTTGGACTAAAAAAGCTCCGGCTGCTACATCCCAGGGATGCAGATTAAACTCAAAAAAGCCATCAAATCGGCCACAAGCTACATAAGCTAAATCTAAAGCTGCTGAACCAAGCCTTCGCACACCTCGGGAATTTTCTATCACTTGATTGAGCGTTTTAATGTATGCATCTAATTTGTCAAAATGTTCATAAGGAAATCCTGTTGCAATAAGTCCATCAAATAACGTAGGGCACACAGAAACGTTTATAATATCTTTATTAAGATACGCTTTGCCTCCTTCCCAAGAATAAAAGCATTCTTTTCTATTCATATCATAAATAATACCCATTACTAACTTGTCTTGGCGAGTTAGCCCCACGCTGATTGAGTAAAAAGGTATTTGATGGATAAAATTTGTAGTGCCATCTAGCGGATCAATGATCCATTGATAATAACCTTTTGTATTCTCTGTATCTTCTTCTGTAAGAAATCCTGCATCGGGGATCAGCTTTGCGAGCTGTTTAACTAATTTTTCCTCAGCAGTTTTGTCGACATAGGTTACAAAATTATTTTGTCCTTTCGACTCAATTATAGCAGGATTTATCTTTTTAGATTCAGCATGAATAAAATGGCCTACCTCTTTTATAATATCACATGCTTGCAAGCATATATTTTTTAAATCTATATTCATAATTACGCAAAAAATTTCCTGGTTTTTTTCCTCACAAAAAGCAATATAATTATTATAACTGAGAAGCAGCAGGCAACTCTTCCAATAAAATCTCCTTGCTCAGAGTAAAAAGTCAGGTCATTGTTTTTATTAATAATGCCATTAATCACTGCATCTTCTTCATATTTAGTTCGTTGAAGGATTTCTCCTTTTTGGTTTATAAAACAAGAAATGCCTGTATTAGCCGACCGCGCAAAACTACGCCTATGCTCTATTGCCCTTAAAGACGCATAATGCATGTGCTGGATGTGTCCGGGAGTGTTCTGCCACCAAGCATCGTTGGTAATGATAAACAGTACATTCGCACCTTTTAAAACATATTCTCCCACAAAATTTCCAAAGACAGATTCATAGCAAATGACGGTTCCCGCAGTAGTAGTTCCGCTGTTAAATACAGATCGTTCGCGTTGCGTAGCTAAACTTCCCGTTATTCCGCCCATGTCAATAGCAAAAATATCTAAAAAACTAAACAAAGAAGGGTAGGGCATCCGTTCAACTCCCGGTACTAATTTTGATTTGTGGTATATGTCAATATCTCCTGTATACTGCATTTGAATAGCTGAATTATAAGCGTCATAATATTGAGTGCCATTTTGGAGTTTCCGTGCAGTTGAAGTTTCTTTTTCGGTATAATATTGATAAGCAGAAATGCCGGTAACTAGATTTAAATTGCGATAATCCAACAAAAAACTCCTTATTTCATTAATTAAGTTATTACTATATAAATCGGATAGTTTAATGCCTTGAGGAAGGGCAGTTTCCGGCCAAATTAAATAATCAGTAGTTGACGTAAGGCCTTTTACAGATAAAGAAAGAATTTTATTTAATTGATCTTGTGCGCTTAAGCCTGAAAATTTTTCAGTGTACGGATCAATATTTGGTTGTACCACCGTAATTTCTAAGGGTTGATCTTTTTCATGATAATTATTGTATAGATATAAAGAAAACCAAATAGGTAAGCCAATAATTATAATCGGATTAAAAAACAGGAAGCTGACTCTAATAAAATTTAATTTAGCTCCGATCTGCTTTTGATAGTTGTGATAGGCTAAAAGTTTGCGTATGCTTTCATAAATAAAAATATTTGTAATTAAGATCCAAAAACTACCGCCTAAAGCTCCGGTATATTCATACCACTGAATACATTTGATACTTTTAGCAAATCCATTGCCCAAAGTCAGCCATGGCCAAGTCAGCTCCCATCTTAAATGGATGTATTCAAAGGCAAGCCATAAAGAAAGAAGCGCTATGTACCCGGCTGATCTGCCGAGTAAAATCTTTGCCCGATGAAATAATAAAAATGGAACAGACATCAATAAAGCATTACAGATCATGGCCATTACAGCTCCACCCGGAGAAGCATTCCAGACCCACCAAGTAGTTAAAATATTCCAAATCAAAAATCCAATATAAGTGTATAGCCATACGAAAGTATTCGAGTTTTTAGGTTTATCTACTTGTATGGTATCTTGTAAAAAGAGGATTGGGATCCAGGAGATAAATAATAAAAAACTGAATATTAGCGGTGGCCATGCTAAAAATGATAGCAAAGCAAAACATATAGACAGTAATACATAATTCAGATGCCTCATTTGTTAGCTTTTATCTGTTTTCCCTGTAACAATTATAACGATTTCTCCTTTAGGTTTATTCGATTCATAATGTGCTAAAACAGTTTCAATATTTCCTCGAATATTTTCTTCAAATACCTTTGTTAACTCTCTCGAAACGCAGATGTTCCTATCTGGCCCAAAATGTTCCATAAATTGAGAAAGTGTTTTTATCAATCTGTGAGGAGATTCGTAAAATATCATTGTCCGGTCCTCATCTGCAAGTTTTCGCAGCCTGGTTTGCCTGCCTTTTTTATGCGGTAAAAATCCTTCGAATATAAATTTATCACAAGGTATACCGGAATTAACTAAAGCCGGAATAAAGGCGGTAGCACCGGGCAAGCACTCTACAGCTATATCGTTTTGTAAGCAAGTTCTTACAATTAAAAATCCCGGATCTGAGATGCCCGGAGTGCCTGCGTCTGATACTAAAGCCAACTGAGTGTTTGATTTTAGCAGATGTATAATTTTTTCTGTTGTATGATGTTCATTATGTTGATGATAAGGTTGGAGCTTTGTCTCAATATTATAATGGCTACAAAGTTTCTTAGTTTGTCGTGTATCTTCTGCTAGGATGAGGTCAACCTCTTTTAGTGTTTTTATTGCCCTAAAAGTAATATCTTCTAAATTACCAATGGGAGTTGGAACAATAAACAATTTACCCATATTAGATTTGAAATTTCAAATTGAAAGATTGCAGATTATGATGTCAAACTAAAGATAACAAAAGTTGATAGTTCAGAATTTATATTATTAACCCCAATTCTGAATTATCAACTCTAAATTCTAAATTAAATTTCACACTGCCAACCTGCCGTGCCTTCTATTTGATATAAGTCTTCTTCACAAAAAGTTTCCGGGTCGCCGTTATTTACATTTGGATTAGAACAGTCGGCGCATTCTCTACAAGAGAGAATTGAAATAAAACCTAAAAAAAATAAAACTTGAATAGCTTTAATTTTCTTCATAAAGGTCAAATTCATAATATTCCATTACCGGGTTAGACAATAATTTTTTACATGCTTCATCCACCTTTTTCTCTGCTGTACTTTTATCGTTAGTTTCTAATGTCAACGTGATATGTTTTCCAATACGCACATCAGACACTTCTTTAAAATCTATTTTTTGAATACTGGAAGCAACAGCTTTTCCTTGAGGGTCTAATAATTCTTTCAAAGGCATCACATTAATTTCTGCTCTGTACTTCATTTTTATTTATATTGTTAATTAAGGATAAAAATACATATAATAGAATTATAAATGGAATTGCGACATATTTAAAAGTTATAATCAAAGCTAGCGAAAGGATCAACATGATATATCTGATCTTGTTTGCAGGCCAATTAAAAGATTTAAATTTCAAGCTAAACATTTTAATATTGCTGATGCTTAAAAAAGACAGCGTAAAAACTACGGTATATAACACATATTGATTAGTAAAAAGACTTCTCATATAAGATCCTTCTCCTAAAAGTATAATTGGAATAGCAGCAATAAATATCGCTGTAGAAGGAGTGGGAAGGCCAATAAATGATGCTTCTTTATCAGGTTCTTTAATATTAAACCGGCCTAATCGTATAGCCGCAGTGATTGGGATCAAAAAAGCAGAAAGAGCATATAAATAAGTGTAGCTGCCAAAGTTAGCTTCATTATTATATAGAAGGTGATACATCACAAAACCGGGAACTACACCAAACATAACCATATCGGAAAGCGAATCCAATTGTTTTCCCAACTCCGATGAAACGCCCAAAAGGCGGGCTACAAATCCATCCAAAAAGTCTATGACAGCAGCTATTAAAATAAGCATTGACGCCAAATACAGCTTATCTTCAAATATATAAATTATAGCTAAGCAAGCTAAAAAAGTATTACTTAACGTAAAAGCATTAGGGATTGAGCTTCTTATCCGTCCCATCAGCTGTTCATAATATCTTCAATTTCTTCTACCTCAATAGGAATAGATTTCATTAAATCTTTTTGTCCGTTTTTAGTAATTAATATATCGTTTTCAATTCTAATGCCTAAGTTCTCTTCTCTAATATAAATTCCCGGTTCACACGTAAATACATTTCCAACTCTCATAGGTTGAAATTTATCCCCGACATCATGCACATCCAAACCAAGGTGATGAGAGGTACCATGCATAAAATATTTTTTATAAGCAGGATTCTTTGGATCTTGATTTTTAACATCGGCTTTATCCAAGAGTTTTAAGCTGATCAATTGATCTGTCATGATCTTGCCCACTTCTTTATGGTATTCATCTACCTTAGTACCCGGGGTTAAAAGTTTAGAAGCTTCTTTAAATACTTTTAAAACAGCATTATATACATCTTTTTGGCGTTGAGTAAAACGGCCATTTACAGGAATGGCTCTCGATAAGTCTGAACAATAATTTGCATATTCTGAGCCGAAATCAAATAAAATTACATCCCCATCTTTGCATGTATCGTTATTTGTTATATAATGGAGTACACACGCATTAAATCCTGAAGCGATGATAGGGTCATAAGCATGACCTGTAGCGCCATTACTTAAAAATTCATGAGTAATCTCTGCCTCAATTTCGTATTCTTTAACACCCATTTTAACAAATTCCAGCACTCTTCTAAAAGCCAATCCGGTAATGTCACAAGCTTTTTGAATCAGCTGCACTTCAATATCTGATTTAACCGAACGGATATCGTGTAAGATAGGAGCTGACCGTTCAAAAGCATGCAACGGATATTGTTGTTTTATGTCATTGGCAAATCTTAAATTTTTGTAGGGCACATCAGTGTGAAAACGATCGTGTTCATTTAAATTCAAATAACAATGATCTACGTGGTTCATTAAAACAGAAAGTTTGCTTTTAAAAGCATCTACCCAAAATACATGTTGAATTCCAGAAGCATCCTGAGCTTCTTCTTTAGTATATTTATGGCCCTCCCAAATAGCAATTTCTTCATTTGTTTCTCTCACAAAAAGTATTTCTCGCATTGACTCATCAGGGAATCCGGGAGCTAGTATTAATATTGTTTCTTCCTGATCGATCCCCGATAAATAAAATAAGTCGGAGTTCTGCTTAAACTTAAATAATGCATCTGCATTTCTTGGCATTAAATCATTTGCATGAAATATAGCTATGGAATTTGGCTTCATATTTTTTGTAAATGAAGCCCTATTGTTGATAAATAATTTTGGATTAATTGGCGTATATTTCATTAAGAGAATTACTTTATGTAAAATCTATGTAAGGTGAGCAAAAGTAACTATTTCTACCTACTAGTTATTTAGTAAAGCAATTCTTTTAAATATTTTTTCAAAAAAAGTTTTCATCAGTTGGATGTTCACTTAAATTTTCCTACTTTTGCGTTCCATTTTTTAAAAGAATGCAATGCCAACAATACAACAGTTAGTACGAAAAGGAAGGAAAGTATTTGAGACTAAAAGTAAATCAAGAGCTTTGGATGCTTGTCCACAGAGAAGGGGAGTGTGTACTAGAGTATACACTACTACGCCTAAAAAACCTAACTCTGCATTGAGGAAAGTTGCTAAAGTTAGATTAACTAACCAAACAGAAATTATTGCTTATATTCCGGGAGAAGGACACAATCTTCAAGAACACTCTATCGTATTGATCAGAGGAGGAAGGGTGAAAGACTTACCAGGTGTTAGGTATCATATTATTAGAGGTGCATTAGATACTGCCGGTGTAGAAGGCAGATTGCAAAGTAGATCAAAATATGGTGCTAAAAGGCCAAAAGCAGCTAAGTAAAAAGATATGAGAAAAAATAGAGCTAAAAAAAATCCTCTTGATCCAGATCCAAAGTACAATGATACTATGGTGACCCGATTCGTAAATGCTTTAATGATGGGCGGTAATAAAAGTACAGCTTTCAAAGTATTTTATGATAGTCTTGACCTTGTTGAAAAGCATAGTAAAGAAAATGGTTATGAAACTTGGAAAAAAGCATTAAATAATATCATGCCTGCCGTAGAGGTAAAAAGTAGAAGGATTGGTGGTGCTACTTTTCAAATTCCTTCAGAAGTACGCCCGGAGAGAAAGATGGCAGTTGGCATGAAATGGATGATTGATTATTCCAGAAAAAGAGGTGGTAAATCAATGGCAGAGGAAATTATCAAATGAAATTATTGCAGCGTCAAAAGGTGAAGGTGCGGCTGTAAAGAAAAAAGAAGATACACATAAAATGGCGGAAGCAAATAAAGCGTTTTCACATTATAGAGTATAAAACATGGCAAAGGATTTAAAATATACAAGAAATATAGGTATTGCGGCTCACATTGACGCCGGAAAAACCACTACTACCGAGAGGGTGCTTTTCTATACCGGGATGTCTCATAAAATTGGAGAAGTACATGATGGTGCTGCTACCATGGACTGGATGGAGCAAGAGCAGGAGAGAGGTATTACCATTACATCTGCTGCAACCAAAACATCTTGGAATTGGAAAGGGGTGCAATATCCCATGAATATTATAGATACTCCGGGACACGTTGATTTTACTGTGGAAGTAAATCGTTCTTTAAGGGTATTAGATGGATTGGTGTTTCTATTTTGTGCAGTAAGTGGCGTAGAGCCTCAGTCTGAAACAAACTGGAGATTAGCAGATAATTATAAAGTGCCTAGAATCGGTTTTGTAAATAAAATGGACCGGTCAGGTGCTGACTTTTTTGCTGTAGTGAAAGATGTTAAAGATAAATTAGGTTCACTTGCTATTCCACTGCAAGTTCCTATTGGTGCAGAAGAAAGTTTCAAAGGCGTAGTAGACTTAATTACCAATAAAGCCATCGTATGGAATGAAGGCGATATGGGTATGACTTATGATGAAGTAGAAATTCCTGCTGATATTGTAGATACAGTGATGGAATGGA
This sequence comes from Chitinophagales bacterium, assembly GCA_965213575.1. Lineage (GTDB taxonomy): Bacteria > Bacteroidota > Bacteroidia > Chitinophagales > JAUHXS01 > JAUHXS01. The sequence goes on from CBDBZN010000001.1 coordinate 35,226, forward strand.
GAGAGAAATTATTAGAAGCAATTGCTGAGTACGATGATACGTTGATGGAAAAATTCTTTGATGATCCTAATAGCATCACAGAAGAAGAAATGATAAATGCAGTACGTGGTGCTGTGTTGGATAATAAGTTCGTTCCGATGATGTGCGGTTCTGCTTTTAAAAATAAAGGTGTTCAAGCTGTATTAGACGCAGTATGCGCTTACTTGCCTTCTCCTTTAGATATTGATGCAGTAGTAGGAACTAATCCTGATACGGAGAAAGAGGTTTCTAGAAAACCATCAGTTGACGAACCTTTTTGTGCATTAGCATTCAAAATTGCTACTGACCCTTTCGTAGGCAGGTTGGCATTTTTTAGAGTTTATTCCGGAGCTTTAAATGCAGGTTCATATATCTTAAATACAAGATCAGGCAACAAGGAAAGGATTTCAAGATTATACCAAATGCACTCTAATAAACAAAACGCTATCGACCGAGTGGAAGCAGGAGATATCGCTGCAGGTGTTGGTTTTAAAGATTTAAAGACCGGTGATACCTTATCCGATCAAAATAGTCCGATCGTATTGGAAAGTATGAAATTTCCTGAGCCGGTTATCAGTGTCGCAATAGAAGCTAAAACACAAGCTGACGTCGACAAATTAGGTATGTCTTTAGCTAAATTAGCGGAGGAAGACCCTACCTTTAGAGTTCAAACTGATGATGAAACAGGACAAACAGTTATCAGTGGAATGGGTGAGCTACATTTAGAAATTATTGTAGACCGGCTTAAAAGAGAATTTAAAGTAGAGTGTAATCAAGGTGCGCCACAAGTTGCCTACAAAGAAGCAATTACTACTACTATAGAGCATCAAGAAGTATTGAAAAAACAATCCGGTGGCCGTGGTAAATTTGCTGATATTGTGTTTAAAATTGGCCCGGCTGATGATCCTGAGTCAGAAGGATTACAATTTGTTGACGAGATTAAAGGCGGTACCATTCCTAAAGAATTTGTAGGGCCGGTAGAAAAAGGGTTTAAAGAAGCTATGAATACCGGTGTATTGGCAGGCTACCCTGTTGAGCGTATGAAAGTAAGGCTTTATGACGGATCTTTCCATAACGTAGACTCTGATCAACAATCTTTTGAAATTTGTGCAAGAGCTGCTTTTAGAGCGGCTGTGCCGAAAGCAAACCCTGTTTTATTAGAGCCAATCATGAAGGTGGAAGTAATCACACCGGAAGAATATACGGGAGATATAGTTGGTGACTTAAACAGGAGAAGAGGATTAATGGAAGGAATGGAACCTAAAGCCGGTGCTCAATTGATAAGGGCTAAAGTTCCTTTGTCTGAGATGTTTGGATATGTAAACTCAATTAAGAACACTTTCATCAGGAAGGGCAACTTCTACGATGGAGTTTTCAAACTATGCTGAAACACCAAGTAATATTGCTACGGAAGTAATTGCAAAAGCTAAAGGAAAAGTAAACGCTTAAGGAGATGGCTCAAAAAATTAGAATTAAACTAAAATCTTACGATCATAATTTAGTAGATAAGTCTGCAGAAAAGATCGTTAAAACTGCAAGAAATTCAGGTGCGGTAGTGAGTGGCCCAATTCCACTTCCTACTCAAAAGAAAATATTTACTGTATTAAGGTCTCCCCATGTAAATAAAAGGTCTAGAGAGCAATTTCAATTAGCTACATACAAGCGCTTAATGGATATTTATAGTTCTACATCAAAAACTATAGACGCTCTATCTAAATTAGAATTACCTAGTGGTGTAGATATAGAGATTAAAGCATAAGTTATGAAAGGTATAATAGGAAAGAAAATAGGTATGACCAGTATCTTCGATAATCAAGGTAGGCAAACTACATGTACTATTATTGAAGCAGGGCCATGTACGGTAACACAGGTAAAAACAGAGGACACTGATAAGTATAATGCTTATCAAGTAGGGTTTGACGATAAAAAAGAGAAAAATACACCTAATGCCCTTAAAAAGCATTTTGAAATAGCTAAAACCGGCCCTAAAAGAAAGGTGGTTGAATTTAGAGACTTTGAAATACAAAAAGCTTTAGGTGATACTATTACAGTAGATATTTTTAAAGAAAATGATCTCGTAGAAGTAGTAGGTACATCTAAAGGTAAAGGCTTTCAGGGAGTAGTTAAGCGACATGGTTTTTCAGGAGTTGGAGGTCAAACCCATGGGCAGCATAATAGAGGAAGAGCGCCCGGTTCCATTGGCGCAGCATCATATCCTGCTAGAGTCTTCAAAGGATTAAAAATGGCAGGGAGAACCGGTGGAGATAGGGTTACCGTTAAAAATTTGAGAGTTTTTAAGGTATTGCCTAAAAAGAATTTAATTTTAGTAACCGGTGCTGTACCTGGTGCTAAAGGATCATATGTGATCGTTAAAAATTAATATTATCATGAAGGTTGATATTCTTAATATAGAAGGAAAAAAGACAGGTAAGCAAGCTACTTTGCCAGATTCATTGTTTGGAGTAGAGCCTAATGACCATGCTATTTATTTAGCGGTTAAACAATATCTTACTAATCAGAGACAAGGAACGCACTCAGCTAAAGAAAAATCTCAATTATCAGGTTCTACCAGAAAATTGCATAAACAAAAAGGCACCGGTGGTTCTAGAAAAGGTAGCATCAAAAATCCTTTGTTTAAAGGTGGTGCAAGAATATTTGGCCCGAGGCCTAAGGTTTATGGGATTAAAATAAATAAAAAAGTGAAAACATTAGCACGTAATTCTGCTCTTAGTTATAAAGCTAAAAATGAAACATTAGTTGTATTAGACGATGTTAAGTTAAATGCTCCTAAAACTAAAGATTACATAGGCATGTTAGAAGGCTTAAAAATGGGTGGCAAAAGAACATTGCTTGTAACTGCTGAAGCAGATAAGAATATTTTATTATCAAGTAGAAATGTACCTAAAACTCATATTGCTACAGCAAATAATCTTAATACATATGATATTGTAAATGCACAATATCTTATTATGACTGAAGGTGCAATCAAAGCTTTTGAGGATGCAGATAAAGCTAATAAGAAAGAGGAAACTAAAAAAGTAACTAAGAAATAATAGAAATGACACAAGTTCTTCTAAAACCATTGATTACTGAAAAACTTACCAATATTGGTGAGCAATATAACAGATACGGATTTGTAGTAAACAAAACTTCAAATAAACTTGAAATTAAAAAAGCTATTGAAGACATGTATGGCGTATCAGTTAAAGAAGTTAAAACTATAGTTATGCCCGGAAAAGCTAAGCAAAGACATACTAAAGCCGGTGTGTCTAAAGGCGTAACCGGATCTTACAAAAAGGCTATTGTAAGTTTAGCAGATGGAGACACCATAGATTTTTATAGCAATATATAATTAGAGACGCATGGCATTAAAAAAATATAGCCCCGTAACGCCGGGATTGAGATTCAGAGTCGCAAATGTACACGATCAAGTAACTACGAGCACTCCGGAAAAAAGTTTAGTGGTTAAAAAGAACAAAAGTGGTGGTAGAAACCATGATGGTAAAATGACTATGCGATATCTAGGTGGTGGCCATAAACAAAAATATAGGATCATTGATTTTAAAAGAGACAAAGACAATATTCCGGCTACTATAAAGACTATCGAATATGATCCTAATAGAACTGCTTATATTGCTCTATTAAATTATAAGGATGGAGAAAAAAGATATATTATCGCTCCTAAGGGTTTAAAAGTTGGTGACGTAATTACTTCGGGTGAAGGTGTTGCTCCTGAGATAGGGAACACACTTTTCTTTAAAGATATGCCTCTAGGTACTACGATACATAATATTGAAATGAGTCCCGGTAAAGGAGCAGCAATTGTCAGAAGTGCAGGTACTTCGGCACAATTATCTGCTAAAGAAGGAAAATATGCGGTTGTTAAACTACCTTCAGGCGAATCAAGAATGATTTTATTAACTTGCAGAGCCACTGTGGGTGTGGTATCTAATGGAGATCATAATCTTCAAAGCCTTGGAAAAGCAGGAAGAACAAGATGGAAAGGTAGAAGGCCTAGAGTTAGAGGTGTTGCGATGAACCCTGTCGATCATCCAATGGGTGGTGGTGAAGGTAAGTCTTCAGGTGGACATCCGAGGTCTAGAAATGGATTGATTTCCAAAGGAAAGAAAACTAGAGATCCTAATAATCCATCTACTAGATTAATTATTGGTAAAAAGAAAAAGAAATAATAAGGGTAAAACTATTTTATGGCTAGATCGATAAAAAAAGGTCCATACGTTGACCATAACTTAATGGGAAAAGTTGAAAAGATGAATGCTGATAGCAACAGGTCAGTAATAAAAACTTGGTCTAGGAGATCAATGATTATTCCTGATTTCGTCGGGCATACATTTGCCGTGCATAATGGCAATAAATTCATCCCTGTTTTTGTGTCAGAGAATATGGTGGGGCATAAATTAGGTGAATTTTCTCCAACGAGAAATTTTAAAGGCCATTCATCTAAAAAAATAAAATAGATTTATTTATAATATAAGAGATCATGGAAGCAATAGCAAAACTAAATAATTGTCCTACTTCGCCTAGAAAAATGAGGTTAGTGGCAGACATGATTAGAGGCATGCAAGTAGAAAGAGCTTTAGGAACACTTAAATATTCTTCCAAAGAAGCTTCTAAAAAAGTTGAGAAACTGTTACTTTCAGCTATCTCTAATTGGCAAATTAAAAATGAGGGAGAAAGAGTAGAGGATAGTGATTTATACATAAAATCAGTATGTGTAGACGGAGGTAGAATGTTAAAAAGGTTTCGTCCGGCTCCATTTGGTAGGGCACATAGGATTAGAAAGAGATCTAATCATGTAACAATCATAGTAGACAGTAAAGAAGTAGTTACAGCGAAAGAAGCTCCGGCAAAAGCTCCTAAAGCTAAAAAAACAGAAAAAAAAGATAATAAATAAGTATGGGTCAAAAGGCGAATCCTATAGGTAATAGATTAGGTATCATTCGAGGTTGGGACTCCAATTGGTTTGGTGGCGATAGATATGCCGATAAACTAATTGAGGATGATAAAATAAGAAATTATATGAAGGCTCGACTTCCAAGAAGAAGTGGGGTATCTAAAATAATTATTGAACGTACATTAAAACGCTTAATCATTACTGTTCAAACTGCTAAACCTGGAATTATCATCGGTAAAGGTGGAGGAGAAGTTGACCGACTTAAAGAAGAGTTGAAAAAATTAACCAATAAGGAAGTTCAGATCAATGTTGGAGAAATTAGAAGGCCGGATTTAGATGCACAAATTGTTGCAGAAACGATCGCTAGAAATATTGAAGATCGGATGAACTTCAGAAGAGTTATTAAAATGGCTGTCGCTTCTACTATGAGAATGGGTGCTGAAGGAATAAAAGTAAGAGCTTCCGGACGACTTGGTGGAGCTGAGATGTCACGTTCTGAAGAATATAAGCAAGGTAGAACACCGCTACATACTTTCAGGGCAGATATTGATTATGCATTAGTTGAAGCTCAAACAGTATATGGTAAAATTGGCATAAAGGCATGGATCTGTAAAGGAGAAGTATTTGGGAAAAGAGATTTATCTCCTATGACCGGCCAACAAGATGGAGGCCCCGGACAAGGCCCAAAAAGAAAGTTTAATAAAAAGTTTAACTGAAGTTAATTTAGAACATGTTACTGCCTAAAAAGACAAAATATAGAAAAAAGCAGAAGGGAAGAGTTAAAGGTAATGCTACTCGTGGCACAAATATTGCCTTTGGTTCATTTGGTATAAAAGCATTAGAACCAGCTTGGATAACAAATAGGCAAATAGAAGCTGCCCGTATTGCTGTAACTAGGTTTATGAAAAGAGAAGGAAATGTTTGGATCAGAATTTTTCCTGATAAGCCGATTACTTCTAAGCCTGCTGAAGTTCGAATGGGGAAAGGAAAAGGTGCACCAGAAGGATGGGTAGCTGTTGTTAAACCCGGAAGAATTTTATTTGAAGCGGAAGGGGTTCCATTGGCAGTAGCAGAAGAGGCATTAAGATTAGCAGCTCAAAAACTACCGATCAAAACAAAATTTGTTGTACGTAAAGATTACGCAGAATAGTATTAGCTTTTAAAAGCTTAAATTATGGCTAAAATAAATAAACAAGATATAAAGGAATTATCAACTGAAGAACTTCAACAAAAGATAGTTGATGAGAAGAAGCATTATGATAAATTAATATTTAACCATACTGTTTCTACTATAGATAATCCGGTGGTGTTAAAGTCGATGAGAAAAAATATAGCTAGGTTAAATACAGAGCTAAGCAACAGAAAAAAAGTAGCAAGTAAATAATTACTGATGGCTGAAAGAAATTTAAGAAAACAGAGAACAGGGGTTGTAACCAGCAATAAAATGGAAAAGTCTATTACTATTTCCGTTGAGCGAAAAGTTAAACATCCTATATATGGTAAGTTCGTTAAAAAAACGACTAAATTCATTGCTCATGATGAGAAAAATGAATGTAACGAAGGTGACGTTGTGAAAATAATGGAAACTAGGCCATTAAGTAAAAACAAACGTTGGAGATTATTAGAAATAGTCGAAAAAGCAAAATAAAATGATACAGCAGGAATCAAGATTGAAAGTAGCAGATAATAGTGGAGCCAAAGAGGTTTTATGTATTAAAGTTTTAGGCGGTACGCGTAGAAGATATGCTTCACTAGGAGATAAAATTATTGTATCTGTAAAAGATGCTACTCCATCAGGACAAGTTAAGAAAGGACAAGTTTCTCCTGCAGTAGTAGTTAGAGTGAAAAAAGAAGTGAGAAGAAAGGATGGTTCTTATATTCGATTTGAAGAAAATGCGGCAGTATTGCTGAATCCGAATGATGAACCGAGAGGAACAAGGATCTTTGGTCCGGTTGCAAGGGAACTTAGAGAAAAACAATATATGAAAATTGTTTCTTTAGCACCTGAAGTTATATAATAAGTTATGGCACAAAAAAAGAATAACAATATCAAATTGCACGTAAAAAAAGGTGATAACGTAGTGGTTATTGCCGGTGCAGATAAAGGAAAAGAAGGTAGAGTGCTATCTGTCAATAAAGAAAAACAGAGAGTATTGGTTGAAGGTGTAAGAGTAGTATCTAGACATACAAAACCAAATGCTAAATCGCCTAATGGCGGAATAATCAAAAAAGAAGCGCCTATACATGTATCAAATGTTATGCTGTTGGATCCTAAATCAGGTAAGCCAACAAGGGTATCAAGAGAGAGAAGTGAAGGAAAGCTTATTAGAAAGTCAAAAAAATCAGGGGAGGTAATCAAATAATGAGTTATGTTCCAGCTATAAAAGTAAGGTATACTAAAGAAATTGCTCCAAAATTAAAAGAGCAGTTTAAGTATAAAAGTGTGGCTCAAGTGCCTAAGCTTCAAAAAATTTCAATTAATCAAGGACTAGGAGCTGCTGTAGCCGATAAAAAGGTAATTGAAAATGCTATTAATGAAATGACAGCAATTACAGGTCAAAAGGCAGTAGCTACGATTGCTAAAAAATCTATTTCTAACTTTAAGTTAAGAGAAGGGATGCCGATCGGTGCAAGAGTAACTTTGAGAGGTGAGCGTATGTATGAATTTTTAGAAAGGCTTATTACGGTCGCTTTACCACGTGTTAGAGATTTTAGAGGAATTAATGATAAGAGCTTTGATGGAAGAGGAAATTACACCTTAGGCATCACTGAACAGATCATCTTTCCGGAAATTGATATCGATAAAGTACCCAAAATTCAAGGTATGGATATAACTTTTGTTACATCTGCCGAATCTGATGAAGAAGCATTAGCCCTTTTAAAAGAGATTGGCTTACCTTTTAAAAATCAAAAAAACTAATATAAATGGCTTCAAAATCGCTTAAAGCTAGAGAGGTAAAAAGAAGAAAAATGGTAGAAAAATATGCTGAAAAGCGTGCTGCATTAAAAGCAGCAGGTGATTGGGAAGCATTGGATAAACTGCCTAGAAATTCTTCTAAAATAAGAATGAGAAATAGATGTATGCTTACAGGTAGGCCTAGAGGATACATCAGAATCTTTGGCCTTTGTAGAATGAAATTCAGAGAATTTGCATTAGATGGAAAAATTCCGGGCGTAACAAAAGCTAGCTGGTAGTAAAAATTTTGAATTATAAATGTTTAATTTTTAATAGAAAATCTTAAAATTCATAATTCAACATTAAAAATTAATAATTAAATAAAGATGGTAACAGATACTATAGCAGATTATTTAACAAGAATTAGGAATGGTTTACAAGCCAAACACAGGGGTAGTTGAAATTCCTGCTTCTAATGTTAAAAAACGTATCACTGAAATTTTATACGATCAAGGATATATTTTGAAATATAAATTTGATGAGAAAGCCGGACAAGGTGGCCAAGGAGTAATCAAAATTGCTTTAAAATATGATCGAGACACCGGCCTTCCGGTCATTCGAGAATTAAAGAGATATAGTAGGCCGGGCTTAAGAAAATATGCTTCAGGAGATAATTTGCCTAGAGTTATTAACGGATTAGGAATTTCTATAATTTCTACTTCTCAAGGTATTATGACAGACAAACAAGCAAGAGCTAATCATATTGGAGGAGAAGTCCTTTGTATGGTATCTTAATGAATTTAATTAATACGATATGTCAAGAATAGGAAAAGCACCCATAAATTTAGCAGACAACGTACAAGTATCAGTTACTGATAATAATGTTGTTGTAGTTAAAGGGCCTAAAGGTGAGTTAGCCCAACAAGTTAATAAAGAGATCAAAGTTGAGGTGAAGGATAAAGAAATAATCCTTTCCAGGCCTACAGAACAAAAAAGGCATAAATCTTTACATGGGCTGTACCGAGCTTTAATCAATAATATGGTTATAGGAGTTACGGAAGGATATAAAAAAGAACTAGAATTAGTTGGAGTAGGATATAGAGCTACCAGCCAAGGGCAATTATTGGATATCGCTGTCGGTTATTCACACCCAATAATTTTTGCTTTACCCGATGAAGTAAAAGTTTCTACAGAAACTCAAAAAGGTAAAAATCCAACGATCACTTTGGAGAGTATTGATAATCAATTATTAGGACAGGTTGCTTCAAAAATCAGATCTATTAGAAAACCTGAGCCATATAAAGGGAAAGGTATTAAATATGCTGGTGAAATCTTGAGACGTAAAGCAGGTAAATCAGCGGCTAAATAATAAAGACTATGTTAGCTAAAAAACAGTTAAGAAGAAATAAAATCAGGTATAAAATCCGGAAAAAAGTAGCAGGGATTGCTGCTAAACCCAGAATGTCTGTGTATAGAAGTAATAAAGATATTTATGTTCAACTAATTGACGATGAACATGGACATACCATAGCAGCAGCATCATCAAGAGAAATATCTGATGATAAAAGTTCTAAAATAGAACAATCTGAAGTGGTAGGAAAAAATATAGCTGAGAAAGCTAAGGCTGCCGGTATATCAGAGGTTACTTTTGATAGAGGCGGATATTTGTATCATGGAAGAGTGAAAGCTTTGGCTGAGGGCGCCAGGCAAGGAGGTTTAAAATTTTAATATAATATGTCAACAGAAAGTATTCAAAGAGTAAAAGCAAGTGAGCTTGATTTAAAAGAAAAAGTCGTTGCAATTAATCGTGTAGCTAAAGTTACTAAAGGCGGTAGAACTTTTAGTTTTTCTGCTGTAGTTGTAGTAGGTAACGGAGATGGCATCGTAGGCCACGGTTTAGGTAAGGCCAGGGAGGTAACAGAGGCAATTGCAAAAGGCATTGACGATGCTAAAAAAAATCTGATCAAAGTTCCCGTTTTACATGGAACTATCCCCCATGAACAAAGTGTTAAATTTCGATCTGCTTGGGTAATTTTAAAGCCTGCTTCCAGTGGTACCGGAGTTATTGCCGGAGGTGCTATGCGTGCGGTATTTGAAAGCGCAGGGATTACTGATATTTTGGCTAAATCTTTAGGAACTTCTAATCCACATAACGTGGTGAAAGCTACTATTGAGGCTTTAACGTTATTGCGAGACCCGCTTACAGTATCAAGGCAAAGAAGAGTTAAATTAGAAAAAGTTTTTAAAGGATAAAAAGCTATGGCTAAAGTTAAAGTAACGCAAGTTAGAAGTATAATTAATCGTCCTAATAAGCAAAGAGCAACTATGCAAGCACTAGGATTAAATAGAATTAATAAGACGGTAGAATTAGAAGGAACTCCTCCTGTATTAGGGATGATAGAGAAAGTAAAACATCTAGTTAAAGTTGAACAATAAACTTATTAAGTTTGTTCAGTTAAACTAATAAAGAAACTAAAGAAATGAATTTAAATACTTTAAAACCGGCAGAAGGATCTACTAAAACAAGAAAAAGAATCGCTCGAGGAGAAGGTTCCGGAAAAGGTGGAACAGCTACGAGAGGCCACAAAGGAGCTAAGTCCAGATCGGGATATAGCCGTAAAGTTGGATTTGAAGGGGGTCAAATGCCTATTCAAAGAAGATTGCCTAAGAAAGGGTTTAAAAATATCAGCAGAATTGAGTATACCGTGATCAACTTAGATAGATTACAAGAAATGGCTGATAAACATAAGCTTTCTTCTCTCGATATAGACACTTTAAGGAATTTGATGAGTATAGGAAAAGATGTTAAGATCAAGATATTAGGTAGAGGAGAACTTAAAGCCAAACTAGATATTAAAGTAGATGCTTTTAGTGAATCAGCTCAGAAAGCTATTGAAAAGGCAGGGGGCAAAATCGAAAAGGCATAAATAAAATTAATGAAGGGCTTAATTAATACTATTCAAAATATTTATAAAATTGACGACTTAAGGATTCGTATTCTTAATACACTTGGTTTTATATTAATTTACCGTCTAGGTTCATATGTGGTTTTACCGGGTATTGATCCTGCTGAATTGGATAATTTAAACGCTCAAGGCCAAGGCGGATTATTAGGTATTTTAAATATGTTTGCAGGAGGTGCTTTTTCCAGGGCTTCTATTTTTGCGTTGGGAATTATGCCTTATATTTCTGCTTCTATCGTGATACAATTACTGGGAATGGCCATACCTTACTTCCAAAAATTGCAAAAAGAAGGAGAAAGTGGCAGGCGAAAAATGAACCAATATACCCGCTATCTTACTATTGCTATTACTGCCGCTCAAGCTTCTGCATATGTAGTCAACTTAAATGCCATAGCCGGAGGAGCCATTGTTATCAATTCTACCTTATTCTGGCTGTCTACAGTCATTGTGCTCACAGGAGGAACAATGTTTGTAATGTGGTTGGGTGAAAAAATTACAGATAAAGGTATCGGGAATGGTATCTCCTTGATCATTATGGTAGGTATTATTGCTAACCTACCATTTGCTTTATTTGCCGAATTTACTTCTCGGTCAGATTCCGGAGCATTAGTATTTTTCTTATTAGAAATGGTTGTCTTAGCCCTTATCATAGCAGTTGTCATTATGTTAGTACAGGGAACCAGGCGCATACCGGTACAATATGCTAAGCGGATTGTCGGAAATAAGCAGTATGGTGGTGTCAGGCAATACATTCCTTTAAAAGTAAATGCTGCAGGAGTCATGCCTATCATTTTTGCGCAAGCATTGATGTTTATACCCGCTACTATTGTTCAGTTTTTTCCTGAGTCTGATACAGGACAAGGCATTGTTAGTACCTTTTCAGATTACACGTCTTTTTGGTATAATTTTACTTTCGGTATGTTAGTATTGCTATTTACCTATTTCTATACTGCTTTGATCGTAAATCCGGTTCAAATGGCAGATGAAATGAAGCGAAATGGTGGGTTTATACCCGGAGTAAAACCAGGCAAAAGAACTGCTGAATTTATTGATTCTATTATGTCAAGAATTACCTTACCCGGTGCTATATTTTTAGCTTTTGTTGCTATATTACCGGCTTTTGCATCCATGTTAGGTGTAAATAGCCAATTCGCTCAATTTTTTGGCGGTACTTCATTACTTATTTTAGTTGGAGTAGTTTTAGATACTTTACAACAAGTAGAAAGTCATTTGTTGATGCGCCATTATGATGGACTAATGAAATCCGGACGAATAAAAGGGCGTGCTTCTGCAGGAGCTGCGATATAATAATGATTCATTATAAGTCAGCAGAAGAAATTGAATTTATTCGTGAGAGTTCTTTGCTTGTTTCAAAAACTTTAGCTACTGTTGCATTAGAGATAAAGCCCGGTATTACTACTAAACGATTGGATGAAATTGCAGAAGCATTTATTTTAGACAATCATGCTGTTCCGGCTTTTAAAGGATATAATGGTTTTAAAGGTTCTGTCTGTATTTCTGTTAATGAAGAAGTAGTTCACGGTGTTCCCGGTAATAGAATATTAAAAGACGGTGATATTATTTCTGTAGATTGTGGAGTGTTGAAGAATGGTTTTTTTGGAGATTCTGCCTATACTTTTATGGTTGGTGAAGTAAGTAACCAAACTGCTAAGTTATTGGAGGTAACTAAAAACTCTCTAAGTCTAGCTATAGAACAAGTTAAACCTGGTAATCGCTTAGGAGATGTAAGTTTTGCTGTTCAGGAGTACTGTGAGAAGCAACATCAATATGGTGTAGTCAGAGAATTGGTTGGACATGGAATTGGAGAAAATTTACATGAAAAACCCGAAGTTCCGAATTACGGGCGAAAAGGTAAAGGCATTAAAATAAAAGAAGGATTAGTAATTGCTATTGAACCAATGGTTAACTTAGGAACTAAAGATGTAATACAGTTAGAAGATGGTTGGACTATTGTATCTAAAGATAGGTCTGTATCAGCTCATTTTGAGCACACTGTAGCAGTTACTAAACAAGGAGTAGATGTGCTTTCTACATTTGAATATATAGAAGAAGCAGTAAAACATAATAAAGAAATAAAAGAATTAATATAAAAATCGTATATTTGCATTCTTTTTCGATATGGCAAAACAAGATTTGATAGAACAAGACGGAGAAATTATAGAGGCATTATCCAATGCTATGTTTAAAGCACGCTTGGAAAATGGACATGAAATTGTATGCCATATTTCGGGAAAAATGAGAATGCATTATATAAGAATACTTCCGGGTGATAAGGTAAAAGTGGAAATGTCTCCATATGATCTTTCGAAGGGTAGGATAACTTATAGATATAAATAGGAGGAATTTAAAAATGAAAGTTAGAGCTTCAGTAAAAAAGCGTAGCGTAGATTGCAAAGTGATCAGAAGAAAGGGTAAAGTATACGTTATATGCAAAAAGACCCCAAAATTTAAACAAAGGCAAGGGTAATTACTCACCTTAGTGAAATTGTAATAAATATGGCAAGAATAGCAGGAATAGATATTCCCAAAAATAAAAGAGGCGAGATAGCCCTTACTTATATCTTCGGAATTGGCCGGCCAACCGCTCAAAATATTTTGAAAAAAGCCGGTGTAGACCTTAATAAAAAGGTTGATGAATGGTCAGACGAAGAAGCAACTACGATCAGAACTATTGTAGCTGACAACTTTAAAGTTGAAGGCGCATTACGATCAGAAGTAAAAGAAAATATTAAGAGGCTGATGGATATCGGTTCTTATAGAGGTGTTCGCCACAGAAAAGGGCTTCCGGTGAGAGGGCAAAAAACTAAAACGAATGCAAGAACCAGAAAAGGAAGGAAAAAGACAGTGGCAAACAAAAAAATGGCTACTAAATAATAATTAGAAGCTAAAATAGACGAATAACAATATGGCAAAAACAGCTAAAGTAGTTAAGAAAAAAAGAAAAGTTAAAGTTGAACCGAAAGGAGCAGCAAGAATTCAAGCTAGCTTTAACAATATCATTATTACTTTCACTAATCAAAAAGGTGATGTAATTTCTTGGTCATCTGCCGGAAAAATGGGATTTAGAGGATCAAAAAAGAATACACCATATGCTGCACAGGTTGCATCTGCCGAGGCTGCTGAAGTCGCTTATGAAGCAGGCCTCAGATCAGTAGAAGTTTTTGTAAAAGGGCCGGGTGCCGGTAGAGAGTCAGCTATCAGAGCGATTTATACTAAAGGTATTGACGTGACATTGATTACAGACGTTACACCGTTACCTCATAACGGTTGCCGTCCTCCTAAAAGAAGAAGAGTATAGTTTAAAATTAATAAAACTCATAATTAACTATGGCAAGATATACAGGGCCAAAAACTAAAAAAGCAAGATCATTTGGCGAAGCAATTTATGGCTTCGACAAAGCTTTCGAAAAGAAAAAATATCCTCCGGGCCAGCATGGTGCTAATAAGAGGCGAAAGTCTTCTTCAGAATATGGCGTCCAATTGAAAGAGAAACAAAAGGCGAAATATACTTATGGTGTACTGGAAAGGCAGTTTGCTAACTTATTTGAAGAAGCAAATAGAAGAAAAGGTGTTACCGGCGAAAATCTTTTGCAATTATTAGAAGCCAGGTTAGATAATACAGTATTTAGATTAGGTATTGCCCCTACTCGTAGAGCTGCAAGGCAGTTGGTTACACACAAACATGTTACAGTAAACGGCAGTATAGTTAATATACCTTCATTTTTATTAAAGCCGGGTGATCAGATAAGCATTAAGGAAAAATCAAAAAACCTGGAGGCAGTTCAAAATTCGCTCGCAAACAAGAATACTTCTTTCCCTTGGTTAGAATGGGACCAAAATAAATTTTCGGGTGCTTTTTTACAAATGCCTGAGCGTGAATTTATTCCTGAAAATATTAAGGAGCAATTAATAGTCGAACTTTATTCTAAATAAAATACCTAACGATTTAAATAAAACATATATGGCACTTTTAACTTTTCATAAACCCGATAAAATAATTTTACAGAAAGCTACTGATTTTGAAGGTTCTTTCGAGTTTAGGCCACTTGAACCGGGTTTTGGCGTGACCGTTGGAAATGCTTTAAGAAGAATTTTATTGTCTTCCCTAGAAGGATATGCAATTACTGCATTGAAGATAGAAGGTGTAGATCACGAGTTTGCAACTATTAAAGGTGTTTCTCAAGATTTAGTAGACATAATCCTTAATTTAAAGCAAATTAGATTCAAGGCCGTGGGTGACAGCGATGCGATGGAAGAAAAGATTTTCATTTCTTTAAAAGATAAAGAAACTTTTAAAGCAGGTGATATTGAAGGCTTTACTAATAATTTTAGAATTGTGAATTCAGACATGATTATTTGCAATATGGAAAAATGGGTAAACCTAGATATTGAATTAATCATTCAAAAAGGCCGGGGTTATGTTCCTGCTGAAGACAATAAACCTAAAGATGAAGCGATCGGATTAATTCCTATTGATGCAATCTTTACGCCTATTAAAAATGTTAAATACTTAATTGATAATACTAGGGTAGAACAAAAAACTGATTATGAAAAACTAATCATAGATGTTACTACAGATGGTACCATCCACCCGGAAGAAGCTGTAAAAGAAGCGGCTAAAATTATGATTCAACATTTAATGTTAATATCAGATGAAAATATTTCTTTTGATACGCACGACAATGATGAAGAGGATATCGTAGATGAGCATGTATTGCATATGAGAAAGTTATTGAAAACTTCTTTAGAGGATATGGATCTATCAGTAAGAGCATATAACTGTTTAAAAGCAGCTAAGATCAATACATTAGCTGATATGGTAAAATATGATACTTCTGAATTATTAAAATTTAGAAATTTCGGTAAGAAATCTTTAGTAGAGATTGAAGCATTATTAGCTGAAAAAGGATTATCATTTGGAATGGATATCTCCAAATATAAATTAGGAGACGAATAGTAAGAAATAAAAAATATACGTTATGAGACACGGTAAAAGTTTTAATCATCTAAGTAGAAAGTCGGCACATCGTAAATCAATGTTTGCCAACATGACTACTTCTTTGATCATGAGTAAAAGGATTAGAACAACAGTTCCTAAAGCAAAAGCTTTGAGATCATATGCAGAACCTGTAATTAATCGAGCTAAAGAAGACACAACTCATTCGAGAAGAATGGTCTTCAAATATACTCAAGACAAAAATGCAGTAACTGAACTTTTTGGGGAAGTAGCTCAAAAAATAGGACAAAGAGCAGGAGGATATACTCGAATCATAAAATTAGGTAATCGATTAGGTGATAATGCTGAAATGTGCTATATCGAGTTAGTTGATTTTAACGAGTTGATGGTAAAAGATAACCAACCTGCTAAAGCTAAAACTACTACTAGAAGAAGTAGAAGAGGTGGAGGCTCTAAGTCGACAACAGGAGATAAACCCGCTGCTCCTAAAAAAGAACCGGCAAAAACATCCGAGTCTAAGCAAGCAGTAGCTAAAGAAGCTCCTAAAGCAACCGAGCAAAAACCTAAAGACGATAAAAAAGAGGATACCAGCAAATAGCATGATCTGATTTTATAATGAAAAGGGATAAGATGTTAACATCTTATCCCTTTTTTAATTTTAGGATTGGTTGAATTAGAGTTAACTTTATTTTTATTAAACATTCAGGCCTTTGTAAGGCCAATGAAAAGAAAATTTTGATATTAAAAATTATATATGACTCAAGAAAATCCTGCAATATTATTACTTGAAGATGGTACCATATTTAAAGGACAAGCTGCCGGTAAAATAGGTACAACTATGGGCGAAATATGTTTTTGTACGGGAATGACCGGTTATCAAGAAGTATTTACAGACCCTTCTTATTTCGGACAAATATTAGTGACCACAAATGTTCATATTGGTAACTATGGAACTATGAAAGGTGAAGTGGAGTCAGATTCTGTAAAAATAGCCGGATTAGTTTGTAAAAGTTTTACAGAGACTTTTTCACGTCCAATGACAAACTCTTCTGTACAAGAGTACTTTATTTCTGAAGAAGTAGTGGGTATTTCTGGAATAGATACCAGGGCAGTAGTCAGGCATATCAGAAGTAAAGGGGCTATGAATGCCATTATTTCTTCAGAAATCCTAGAAGTTAATCAGCTTAAAGAAAAGCTTGCAAGCCAACCATCAATGGCAGGATTGGAATTAGCTTCAAAAGTCAGTACCAAAGATTCATATTATTTTGGAAATGAGGAGGCAACTTATAAAGTAGCTGTATTAGATTTGGGTATTAAGCAAAACATTTTAAGATGCTTAGCAAATGCAGGCTGTTACATGAAAGTTTTTCCTGCAAAAACTAATTATGAAGACCTAAAAGCATGGAATCCGGATGGTTATTTTATTTCTAACGGGCCGGGAGATCCTGCGCCAATGGATTATGCCGTACAAACAGTAAAAAATATTTTAGCAGATGATCAACCTTTATTTGGCATTTGTTTAGGACATCAAATATTAGCCAGAGCACTAGATATCGAAACATACAAGATGCACCATGGCCATCGCGGGCTAAACCACCCTGTGAAAAACCTGCAAAGCGGCAAAAGCGAGATCACTACTCAAAATCATGGTTTTGGAGTTAATCCTGAGGCTATAAAAGCATCTGATTTGGTCGAAATAAGCCATGTTAACTTAAATGATGAAACAATTGAAGGTATTAAAGTAAAAGGTAAAAAAGCTTTTTCTGTTCAATATCATCCCGAAGCATTTCCGGGCCCTCATGATGCCAGATATCTTTTTAACACATTTATCGACTTAATGAAAAAATAGGAATGAGCATAATTGTTGATATACATGCAAGAGAAATTTTGGATTCAAGAGGTAACCCCACGGTCGAAGCTGAAGTGTTGACACAGACTGGTGCATTTGGCCGTGCTGCTGTTCCTTCAGGGGCATCTACGGGTAAATATGAAGCTGTAGAATTGCGTGATAACGATAAAAAAAGATTTTTAGGAAAAGGGGTGCAAAAAGCTATTGAAAACATCAATACACAAATAAATGATGAGCTGGAAGGTTGTAGTGTACTAGACCAAAATTTAATCGATCAAATATTGATTGATTTAGATGGTACCGAAAATAAATCTGAATTAGGGGCTAATGCTACACTTGCTGTCTCTATGGCAGTTGCTCATGCCGCGGCAGATGAGTTGGGCCAGTATTTATATAGTTATTTAGGAGGAGTAAATGCCAATACACTACCGATTCCATTAATGAATATCATAAATGGTGGTGCTCATGCTGATAATAAGATAGATTTTCAGGAATTTATGATCATGCCGGTGGGAGCGGATACTTTTGGCGAGTCATTAAGAATGGGCGTGGAAATCTTCCATCAGCTTAAAAAGGTACTAAAAGATAAAGGCTATTCTACTAATGTTGGTGATGAAGGCGGATTTGCCCCGGAAATTGGCTCAAATGAAGAAGCTATTGAAACAGTTTTAAAAGCTATTGAAAACGCCGGGTTTAAACCTGGTGATGATGTATACATAGCTCTTGATGCAGCTAGCTCTGAGTTTTATGATGCAAAGAAAAAACAGTATATTTTTAAGAAATCTTCCGGAAAGGCGATATCTTCTCAAGAAATGGTAGCGTATTGGGTAGATTGGGCCAAAAAGTATCCTATTTTATCTATTGAAGATGGTTTAGATGAAGATGATTGGGATGGTTGGAGAGCATTGACAGACGCTTTAGGAAAAAAAATACAATTAGTTGGTGATGATCTGTTTGTTACTAATGTAAATCGTTTGCAAATAGGTATTGATAAAGGAGTTGCTAATTCAATATTGGTAAAAGTAAATCAAATAGGAACACTAACTGAAACAATCAATGCAGTGAATTTAGCTACGCAGAATGGATATACGAGCGTGATGAGCCACCGGTCAGGAGAAACAGAAGATACAACTATAGCTGATTTAGCGGTGGCGTTGAATACGGGACAAATAAAAACCGGCTCAGCATCTAGGACAGATAGAATGGCAAAATATAATCAATTGTTAAGAATTGAAGAGGCGTTAGGAAGTACTGCTAAATATATTGGGAAAAATTTTAAGTATATTGGTTAATGATTGCTAAATAATAATTAGTGACTAGCTGAGAATAATATTATGCAAAAATTAAAAGATTTTTATGCTAAAATTCCTACACAGTTTAAGAACAAGTACGCTATTACTATTTTTATCTTTCTATTATGGATGATCTTTTTTGATCGAAATGATATTATTTCTCAGGTTAAACTCACCAAACAATTAAACGACTTGGAAGAAAAAAGAGTTTATTATAAAGATAAACTTAAAGAAGTAGAAGAAACACAGGAAGAATTGTTTACTGATGAAAGATCAGTTGAAAAGTTTGCACGTGAAAAATATTGGATGAAGAAAAGTAATGAGGATATGTTCATTATTGTGGAAGAGTAGATGAAAATCAAATCAGATTTACCTCAGGCGTGATCTCTATACCAAATTTATCCTGTACAGATTTTTGAATATCTATTGCCAGTTGATACACCTCTTTTCCCTCGGCTCCTCCATAATTTACCAATACTAATGCTTGATTCTTATGGGTGCCTGTATGGCCGACTTTTTTGCCTTTCCAACCACATTGTTCTATCAACCAACCTGCCGCTACTTTAGTAGTTCCGTTAGGTAAAGGATAGCCAACAATATCGGGAAACGCTTTTTGTAACTGTTTATATTGGTCAGTTGGGATCTCCGGATTTTTGAAAAAGCTTCCTGCATTTCCGATTATCTTTGGATTCGGCAGCTTACTTTCTCTGATTTTTATCACCGCATCACTGATCGCTTTTATATTGAGAATATAAATATTCATATCATCTAAAGTCGATTCGATTGCACCGTAGCTGATGTTGAATTGAGGTTTTTTTAATAATTTTAACGTAACAGAGTAAATACAAAATAGACCTTTCAATTTTGTTTTAAATACACTACTTCGATAGCCAAACTCACAGTCTTTTTTCTTAAATATTTCCATTTTTCCGTCAGCTATATTAATTGCTTCCAGCTCTTCAAAAACATCTTTAAGTTCTACTCCATATGCTCCAATATTCTGCATAGGTGCTGCACCAACTTTACCCGGTATAAGCGATAAGTTTTCGATACCCGCATAATTATGATCTACACAATACATCACTAAATCATGCCAGTTCTCTCCTGCATATGCTTTAATCCAATAATAAGTATCATCTTCTTTTATTTTTTCAATGCCCTTGATATCATTTTTAATAATAAGTCCGTCATAATCTTGAGTAAACAAAATATTGCTGCCGCCTCCTAGAATCATCTTAGGAGTACTTTTATACGATTTGTGTTGTATAATCTCCTCAAGATGTTCTTTTGATGCAACCTCTGTGAAAAATTTTGAATAAGCAGCTATGCCAAATGTATTAAGCTCTTTAAGCTGGTGGTTTTCCTTAATAATCATTTGGCAAATATAACGTTATATTAATGTTTCTACATTTAGCTCTAAATAATATTTATATTTATAAAGTAGATTTAAAATATAGATAGATCATGAATAAAACTATCTTTAAAACCAACTTCGATACCAAAGGAAAAATACTTACAGGAGGATTAATATTAGTATTAGCCTATGCTTTAGGAAGTTTACTGTACAATGCGATAATACGAGAAGAACAATTTAAAGAATTGCTGGTCGCATTTATAAGTATAGGAATATTTGTCGGTGCAGGACTTTGGTTCGCCTACCGCTATGCACCTACACATTACGAATTAACAAATCAAAATCTATTAATCCATTATCCTGCCGGATATAAAGCCATTGCTTATAGTAACATTACTGAAATTATAATACCTGAAAAATCAATATTTAAATTTCCTAATACTTTAAGGACTTTTGGAAACGGCGGGCTTTTTGGATATTATGGTAAATATTATAACCGAAAATACGGGAGCTTATGGGTCTATGCTAGAAATAATAAAAATCGAACAATTATTAAGACAAATTACAAAGCTCAATACATTATATCACCTGATGATCCTAAAATGATTGAATATCTGAACAGTAGGTTACCACATTAAGGCTTCCACTTTTTATCTTTGATTAATCCACCAAATCGACTAATTTGGAGAGGGTCGAGAAAATTTTTACGTGGATAAACTTTTAAGTTGTACAAGTGATTTAGCACTTCTTGTTTTTGATATTTTCTATCTACCAATCCCTTCCAAAAATTAGCTTCTTGTTTATTCCATGTAACACGGTAATGAATATTTAAAGCTAAATCTATAAAAACAAAATCACATAATTTATTTAATAAAAATTCATTGAATACAACACAATTGCCATCTTTAGACCACTTCACAAAAATGCCATCATCATCCAATTTACTGGCTTGATAACCTTTTCGGTAATATTTTAATTTTTCAGGATTTTCATAAAAAGCAATATCACATGTCCATGTTCCCCATTGAATTTCCTTGGGTTGCTGAAGTTTTAAATAGTATTGGTTATTAGGACTAAGTGTATTTATTTTAAAATTATTTTCATCACAATAGGTCAATTTTTCCATCTCTTGATTTTTTAGTTGATAAATATAGCTGGTTATTATCTATTTTAAAAAGAGCTTAAAAAATTGTAAATTGATAATAATTATGCAATTTGTTAAAACACATAAAGAAGTTGTAAAAGCAGTGGCTAAAGCGATTAAGCAAATTGATCGTATTAATACTACTGAAATATCTGTGTTAGATCAATTTTATATTGATACCGCTAGGCAAAATATGTTTAAAGTCATCACTTCTAATGGTTATGAGTTAGCGAAAGGTACATATAGAGTGCAGTCACGGAAAAGTAAAAAATAATTATCTACACTGGATATAAATAGGTGTAGTAGTCACTTTATTACTTGCATGATCAGCCCTGTCAAATACTTGAATAGTTAATGATACCGTATCAATGCTCAGTGGTGTAGGGTTTGGTGGAATAAAAGGCCTACAGGTTAGCGTTTTAAAGTTAATATATATCAAGCCCGAGATACTTTCATCCTCATTTCGAGGTTCTATATAAGGCATTATGTAATTATATAAATAACCCGTTCTATTATCCTCAATTAATACGTTTGCAGTAACAATAGTTTGTCCCGAATCTAGTTCTACTTCCCCTAGCTTTCCAACAATAACGTGTGGATTGTTTAAAGTATCTAAAACAAATAAATTAGATTCGTCATATCCCTCTTCAAAACTCAAATCTCCGTCTCCATCCGTAAATTTTAATATAATTTGAACAGAATCTCCGGTATTAGTAACAATATCTTTATCCATAGAGACAAATTCTATAATGGGTTCAGGCGGATATTCCGGGGGCCTTACGCAGCTGCCGATAAGAAGAATTGAAAGTAATAAGTATATATATCGTAACATACTATGAATAACACAAAATCAAATAAATAGGTTTATTTTTATAACAGCTATATTACAAATATTATTGCATTTTTTATTGCCGATGAGCATCATTTCAAATATTATAAAAGATTTAGATAACATTTCAAGAGCTACTTTTAATGCAACCGCTTTAAGGATATTCAACTATCAAAGTGTTAATAATAGGGTTTATTCAGAATTTTTATCTTATCTAGATTTAGATATAAATAATATACAGACTCTCACAGAAATACCATTTTTGCCCATTAGCTTATTTAAAACACATTCTGTTATTACAGGTAATGCTGAAGTTGAGAAAATTTTTAAAAGTAGCGGAACTGGTAATCAACTGGGTCGAAGTGAGCATTATGTTACAGATATGAAGCTTTATAATCAAAGTCTGCGCAATGGATTTACAAAAACATATGGATCAGTAGAAAAGTATGAATTTTTTGCATTATTACCTTCTTATCTCGAGCAAGGTGATTCTTCTTTGGTATATATGGTAGAGCAATTGAATAAACTTTCTGGGTTAAACAAAAACTGTTTTTATTTAAAAGATGATGAGCAGCTGTATTTTGACTTATATAAAAAAAATAGTAATAGGATAAAAATATTGATCGGTGTAACTTATGCTCTGCTCGATTTTGTGAAAAAATATGAATTGCCAAAAATTAATAATTTGGTGGTGATGGAAACGGGGGGGATGAAAGGTAGAAGAGAAGAAATCACCAGAGAGGAAGTACACGGCCTTTTAAAAAAAAGCTTTAAAGTTGATGCAATTCATTCAGAATATGGTATGACTGAATTGCTTTCCCAAGCTTATTCTAAAGGCCAGGGTATTTTTAAAACGTCTCCATGGATGAAATTAATGGTGAGGGATATAAATGATCCATTAAGTGTAACTACTACCGGCAAGGGTATTCTTAACATCATCGATTTGGCCAATGTACACTCTTGCGCTTTTATTGCTACAGATGACTTAGGCGAAATACTTGGACAAGATAGGTTCCGAGTATTGGGTAGAATAGATAATAGTGATTTGAGAGGATGTAATTTGCTAGTGGGAAGCTAGTATTAGAGACTTGATTACTAAATAGTTTATAGCATTAGTTTGCATATCTTTAATTATATAGTATATTTATATATAAGATATCAAATACATAATATATAATGCGCTTCTTAACAATCTATCTTATCTGCTTATTCGCTTTGAGTGCATCTGCACAACTTGAAGTTGAAGTAGAAACGAATGATTCTTTATTAATAAACAAATTAATAGGGAAAGGCGTTACAATATCCAATATAATCAGAGATTGTCCCGATTCTGCTGCGGGATATTTTAATGCAACTAATACCGAATTAGGACTGGATAGTGGGGTACTATTAACTTCAGGAAATATTGTAACTGCAATAGGCCCTAATAATTCAGATGCAGCCGGGGGGAATGCTTTTGGGCCTTGTTCTGATTCAAGCGATGCAGATTTAGACAGTTTGCTCATTGCTTATGGAGGTTCAAGTGGCCTTATACAAAGCCATGAGCATTGTAGTTTTGAATTTGATATAGTGGCTAACTCTGCTTTTTTACAATTTGAATATATATTTGCTTCAGAAGAATATCCGGAATTCGTATGTAGTGAATATAATGACATTTTTGCATTTTTTATTAGTGGGCCGGGCATTATTGGCAAAAAGAATATTGCATTAATTCCCGGAACGCAAACTCCGGTATTGATCAATACATTGAACGGAGAAGATTCTTTAGGTTTTAGTGGTGGTTGGGGATATGATTCTTTAAGAATATGTGACTTTACCAATGGCCAGTATTATGTATCAAATGATTCAGGGCCGGATACGTTAAATATTCAATATGATGGATATACTACTGTTCTGCCCAGTTCAGTAGCTGTAATACCATGCATAACTTATAGATTTAAATTAGCTATTGCTGATGCCGGAGATTGTGCTTATGATTCAGGAATTTTTCTTAAAGCGGGAAGTATTTGTAGTCCGGACGTAGTGACTCACATTCCTGATTCATTAGCGATTGAAGGATGTGATAGTGCAGCCCTGCTGTTTACGCGGAGTTGCACAGGTTTAGACACAGCAAAAACGGTTCATTTCATTATTAGCGGTTCTGCAACCAATGGTGTTGATTATGATAGTATTCCTGACAGTGTCACATTTGCGCCCTTTGAAGATTCTATATATGTATATATTAATCCTAAAGTAGATAGTGATGTGGAAGGTGTAGATACGATAAAATTTACATTAATTAATGAATGTACTAATACTCCATATGATCAAGTTATAATTATTCATGATAATATTCCCGCATCAGTAAGTCCGGCTGATACCTCTATATGCTTTGAAGATTCTATTTTATTTGAAATTGATATAGATGAGATATATGGTTGGAATACAAATTACCAATTACCTAACCCTGATAACCTATCAAATTATATTCAACCTGATTCAACTATCACAATATTCATTGAAACTAATTATAATTCTTGCTTAGATACCTTAACTTCTAATATTGAAGTCTTGCCAACCTTGAAATTTGAAGTTATAGATTCCTTGGCCGTAGAGGGATGCGATACAGCATCAATTTTAATCACTAGACGTAATAAAAATATAGACACTGCACAAACTATCTATTTTAACCTAGCAGGTTCTGCACAAAATGGTATAGATTTCGAAAATATTCCTGATAGTATAACTTTTCCTCCTAATGAAGATTCACTATTAATATTTATATATCCTAATTTAGATGATATTGTAGAAAGCCTTGAGATATTATCATTTACATTTACAAATGAATGCTCTAACAAGTCATATGAACTTGTAATAGAACTTCATGATCTTAATCTACCTTTCATAACACCGATAGATACAGAGGTATGCTTAGGAGATTCTTTACTTTTAGAAATTGTTGTAAATAAACCACTTACATGGACTACAGATTACCCATTAAATGATCCGGATAGTTCTCGTAATTTTATTAAACCAGATACTTCAACTATCATTTTAGTTGAAGTCAAATACAATCTCTGTATAGATACATTAATATCTCGTATAGAAGTTTTTCCCGTATCAAAATTTGAAGTGCCAGACACATTCGTTTGCTCAGGAGACTCATTAAATATCAAAGTTATTCCTGAAGATATTGTTGGCACATTTATATGGGATCCTGCTGAAAATTTAAATCTAGCGGATTCTTCAAATCCTTTATTTTTCCAAATTGTACAGAATACTACGTTAAATGAGTATGTTTTAACAATTCAGGATAGCAATGGTTGTGTAGCTCGTGATAGTTTTACTATTACAACTATAGCATTACCCCAAGTTTCATTAATGGACGATACAGTTATTGTAAAAGGATACGCACTTCAACTAAATGGAGAAATAACCGTAGATTCTTTCATCTGGATACCGGAAGATCACTTATCTGATCCTTCTGTCCTTAATCCCGTTGCTTCTCTTACAGAGGATATGCTGTATATCTTAATAGCTATAGATAGTAATGGCTGTATGAATACAGATAGTATATTAATAGAAGTAGTTTCTTTACTGCTTGACATTCCTACTGCCTTTTCTCCTAATAGTGATGGATTAAATGATGAATTATTGATATTCAACAGAGGTATCAATGAATTAATAAGATTTGAGATTTATGATAGATGGGGTAAGCTTGTTTATAATACTAATGATCTTAATAATCCTTGGAAAGGAATAGATAGTGAGGGAGAAAAAGAAGTAGGGATTTATACCTACATTTTAGAAGCTGAAGATATATTTGGAAATAAATTGTCTAAGTCCGGCACTATCGCTTTAGTGAAATAAGCTTAAATTCACTCCAACTCTAAATACTCATCTCCCGGTTGATAAGGAAGATAGGTTACTATTAGCTGAAACATCTCGTCGGTCGTTTTCATGTATCCTTCCGGAGTGTTGATCTTTCGAGGTGGAGAAAAGGGATTATTTGGATTGCCAGCTGTATTGTCATAAGTTCCATGTGCATAAAGTGTAGTACCCTTCGGTATTTTTAACATAGTAGGGAAAGTATAATAATATTGCCATCTAAAATCCCATTTAGGAATCTTGATCAACCGGATGGTATCTCCATTAGGTTGAATGCCATACGCCCAAAAACTGGTACCCAGTAAATGCATGTGAGGGTTGATTGTTAAGATGGAAATATCTGTTGGCACGGTAAATTGAGTAGTAAATGATTGCTTAGCATTAGGTTCTAAAGCTAATTCCGGTACTACAGGCGATACACCCGATGTACCCATTTGAAATTCTTTAATAGGACGTTCCGGTTTTTTATCCATAAAAAAGATATTAAAATAGGATTGATCATAAGCAGTTACAGGAGTAGGACCGTAATGAAGATTTTTAACTAAAATCAGTCCTTTTTGTGCCATTTTATATCCACCTACTCCATCAGGGTAAAGGAGAGGAGTTACTCCTGGTAAATAATTACTGATAGATGGAACGAGCATAGGATAACTGCCATCATCATTAGAAAGATCTAACTGCTCGATAGTCGAGAGGTTATCAAAATGATTGTCTTCAATAATATAAGTACCGCTATCTAAACTTGTTTTTTTGCCCGGTTCATAATTTATTAGATGAGCATTCATATGGTGTACAATTTTTTTATTACCGGGCACAAATTCAATTGCTTTGATGAAAGTATCAGCAGGAAGTTCAAAAGGTATTTTTACGACTATAAAACGGTCTTTATTGTCACCCTCTATACGGTAAGGCTGAGGCATTTTTAGTACTAGATCCGGCTCGCCTAATTGTGACCCTTCTGAATACACCGGAGGAAGAGGAATGTTAATACTATCTCCTAATGGCATACCGTGTACTACCCAATCTTGTATCAGTTGAATTTCATTTTCTGAAAGTCCTCGTTCATTAATAAAACTTGTATAATTTCTATCAGCCGGCCATGGAGGCATATAACGATCTTGAGTGACTTGAGCAATTGTTTTAGCTTTTTTGACTACATCTTGATAGGTAATTAAGGAAAAAGGGCCCGAGGATTTGGGACGATGGCAAGGCGTACAATTTTGATGAATGATAGGAGCAATATCAGTGGTGAATGTGACCGGTTGGTCTGTCTGGCAAGCTGCGAATAATAAAATAATCGAGATTATACTAAGCTTATACATGATTGATGATGATTCTCTTTCCTTCCTATTTAATATCGTAACTATTACTTCTTTTCAAAGTTATAAAATCATGGTTAGGTTTGTCAACTTTCTTTCATAGCCCGGGGTTTAAACCCCGGGCTATGAAAGAAAGTTTTACTCAATAAAACATCCCACCGCCTGAATCTTCTTAACTGGAATAGGCTTTTGAGATAAAATAGCGTCAATCGCATCTTGTAAATAAAACTCCGTAACCACACTTCTTTTTTGTCCTAACTTAACGATCCAGTTGTCGATTTTACCACTATATATTACCTTTTCGGAATTATCGAGTAAGAATGTTTCAGGAGTTATTGTAGCACCTAATTTCTTAGTAAGGTCTTTATGGCTATCCAATAAAACAGGTATGGTTAAAAGGTAAGTGTCGAGGTAAATATCCAATTCTTTTTGGGTGTAGTCCTCCCCCGGTATCACAGCAAAAAAATGAATAGAGGAATCTCTATACCTTTCATTAAGTTCATTAATCTGTAGTGTATAGTTTTCACTAAGTGGACAAGTAGGAGAGAGGAAATAGAAAACAGTTACCTTATTTTTTTTGATAGAAGATAAATCAATACTATTTCCCTTAGTACTGGACAACTTTATAGCTGAAATAGGATGATTGTTTCCACAAGCCATTAGAAAAATTACTGCTATCCATCCAACAGTATTTCTCAAACAATTTTGAATTCTAAACTCTAAACTAATAGCTTGTAACATTAAACATTAAATTTTGAACTATAAACTATAAACTTCAATCTTTCAACTGTTTAAGCGACCAAGCCTCTGCTTTCAGTAAAAATAACGCTTTAGTCCGCTTCCAAGTACTTTCAAAGAGTTCAGAATCCCTATAGGCCTGTAAGCTGGTTTCATTATCCCATAAACTGTAGGTAAAACAAATGTTTCGACTATGAATACTTTGTAATAAATATACATCTCTGCATCCATCACAGTTTTTAATTTTATGTTGTACTTCATCAAAAATCTTCATAAAATCATCCACTTTGTCTTCTTCAAAAGTCATTTTTACAATTCTAGTAATCATATAAAATCAATTTGTATGGTATCGCCAATATTAAATCCAAAAAGATCAGCTGCACTGCCGAATTTAATAGCAACTTCTAAATGCTTATTAGCATTAAATAAACAAAGCTTCTCTCCATCGGGCACAACATGATAATTTTCAGAAATTTCACTAATGGTTTCTCTTTTAAAATATACTATAAAAGCTCTACCAAGTTGATTTGTATCAAATAATTCTTTGCTAATATTAGTAACGGCGTTACCATATCTATCAATATAAATAATGCTGCCTCTTATATTGGTTTGTTGAACGGTAGGTTGTAAGACTCCTCGTTGCTCATATTGATTTGTTTGTGTTCCTATTTCCAGTAAAGTTTTGCCGGAGGCAAGTTTACATGCAGCAGGAATGAGTACACCCCATGAAGGGAAAGTTTTAAGATTTTCATTCCCCTCTAACTCTACGATCTGTTGCACATTATCGGCTATGATGAGCGATAAAATGCCATTATCAGGAGTTAAAAAACAATGTTGGTTATAGCTAACTGCTAAAAATCGCTGATTGAGTTCTGTTGTATTAATAGCTATAATATGAATGCTGCCATCCGGAAAATGATGATAAGTATTTTTTATAATATACGCTGCTTCAGGCAAATTAAAAGGCTCTACATCATGCGTTATATCAACTATTTGGATCTCTCTGTTTTGCTTTAAAATATTGCCTTTTATAACGCCAATATGCGGATCTTTATATCCAAAATCAGATGTTAGGGTGATAATTGACATGCTTCGCAAAGATAGTAACTAATATGAAATCAGGTATTGGCTATTTTATATAAAAATAGATATTGTCATCAAACTATATTTAGTAACTTTAAGCAATTAATAGAAAAATATGCTTCGAGAACCTCAGCATTCACCTATCTAAACTTAAAAATTAAAACATATTTATTGAATAGCATAGTAATTAGTATAGACGGGGTAGACCCAATAGAATTTTTTGGAGGCGGCAATGCTAAATTCAAATTACTTCAAAAGGCTTTTCCAAGCTTAAATATAACAGCAAGAGGCAGCAAAATTAATGTAGCAGGAGAAGATGATTATACGCTTAATCTTTTCAAAGAGAAAGTTGCACAGATAAAAGAGTTTATATTTAAAAATGATAAAATTTCTTTCCAAAGCATAGAAAATCTATTATCAGAATCATCTCGATTTGACTCGGGCATTCCATCTTCTAATGAAGATATCATTTTATATGGTGCTCATAAGCAAAAAATAAGGGCTAAAACGCCTAATCAAAAAAGTATGGTGGATGCCTCCTCAGATAATGATATCATGTTTGCCATTGGTCCTGCGGGAACAGGTAAAACATATACTGCTGTGGCATTAGCGGTAAGAGCTTTAAAAGAAAAACAGGTAAAACGCATCATCTTAACGCGACCGGCTGTGGAAGCAGGAGAAAATTTGGGTTTTTTACCCGGAGATTTAAAAGAAAAAATAGATCCTTATTTAAGGCCTTTATATGATGCTTTGGATGACATGATCCCACCGGATAAGTTAAAGTATTATTTAGAAACACGGGTGATAGAAATTGCTCCATTGGCTTTCATGAGAGGGCGGACGCTTAATAATGCTTTTATTATTTTGGATGAAGCTCAGAATGCTACGTCTGCTCAATTAAAAATGTTTTTAACCAGAATCGGGCCGATTGCGAAATGCATTATTACAGGAGATCTAACACAGATTGATTTGCCCCAAAAACAAGAGTCGGGATTAGGTTTTGCTTTAAATATTCTAAAAAATATTCAAGGAATTGCCACGATCTATCTTGATCAAAGGGATGTTATCAGGCATAGATTAGTCAAAGATATAATTCAAGCTTACGATAAAGAATGATAAATTGTAATTTGGGAAGCTATAATTTCTAAAGATGATCCAGGCGGAGTTTCAGAAAATCCATACGCATAAATGCAAACAGTTTTAGAAACCGACTTTAACTTTCCGGGCTTAGTAAGTCGTTATAAAGGCAAAGTACGTGATGTATACACGATCGAGGGTGGATATTTAGTGGCAATTACATCAGATCGAATTTCAGCTTTTGATCATATTTTACCCAGGCCGATCCCTTATAAAGGCCAAGTACTTAATCGAATAGCAGCTAAATTCTTAAATGAAACAAAAGATATAGTCCCTAATTGGTTAATTAGTACACCCCATCCGAATGTCGCAATAGGTTATCATTGCGATACGTATCCTGTAGAAATGGTAATTAGAGGATATTTGACCGGACATGCTTGGAGAGAATATAAAAGCGGTAAAAGGATATTATGTGGAGTAGGAATGCCGGAAGGAATGAAAGAAAATGACCCCTTTCCTGAGCCGATCATTACTCCGGCTAGTAAAAATAATGAAGGGCATGATGAAGATATTTCCAGAGAGGAAATACTTAAACAAGGCATTATACCGGAACATGAATACCTTCAATTAGAAGCATACACCAGGCATTTATACAAACGAGGTACAGAAATTGCCGACAAACAACATTTACTTTTAGTAGATACTAAATATGAATTTGGTAAAAAAGATGAGGAGATTTTTCTAATTGACGAGATCCACACGCCCGATTCATCCAGATATTTTTATAAAAATACTTATGAAGAAAGTCAAAAGCTTGGCCGGCCTCAGAAACAATTATCGAAAGAATTTGTGAGACAATGGCTAATAAGCCAAGGTTTTCAAGGTTTAGAAGGGCAACAAATGCCGTTTATGAGTGATGATCTAGTTGAGAACATTTCTGAACGGTACATTGAATTATATGAGCAAATAACCGGAGAAAAATTTGAAAAAAGTACTCCAAAAGCCTCAATTGAAGAAGCTGTTATTAACGCACTAAATAGCATATAGCTTTTGTTTTTAAAAATTTCTGCTCGCGCAATTCTACTGTATATTTTGTTTATACTGGGCTGTGATAATGGCCCAAAGAAATTTCAACACACCCTTAAAGGGCAAACAATGGGCACTACCTACAGTATCATATATGTAGATAGCCTTAACCAAAATTATACAACGAAAATAGATTCTATCCTGGCAAGAGTTAACCACACCTTTTCTACATATTTAAGCAATTCCATGATTTCTAAAGTAAATGAGCCTTTTCCTGCTATTAGTGTGGATGATCTTTTTGAAACAGTTTTTAATGAAGCAAAAATAGTATACGAAAAAACAAATGGAGCATTTGATCCTACTATTTTACCGCTGGTAAATTTTTGGGGATTTGGTTCAGAACGAAGAAATGATTCCCTTGATATAGACAGTAACAATGTTGACTCGTTACTTCAATTAATGGGATTTGATAACTTTCAAATAATTAATGCCGATTCAGGAAAAGTAGTGTTTAAAAAAAATATCAATTCTAAATTGGATTTCAGTGCCATAGCAAAAGGCTTTGGGGTAGATGAAGTCGGTAAGTATTTAGAATCTGTAAATATTTATGAATAT
Source organism: Chitinophagales bacterium (assembly GCA_965213575.1). Lineage (GTDB taxonomy): Bacteria > Bacteroidota > Bacteroidia > Chitinophagales > JAUHXS01 > JAUHXS01. The sequence goes on from CBDBZN010000001.1 coordinate 67,189, forward strand.
ATGGTAGAAATAGGTGGAGAAGTGAGGTGTCGTGGCCATAATGCCAATGGGAACGCCTGGAGAATAGGCATTGATAAACCCAAAGATGTAAACATCAACAATCGGGAGATAGAAACAGTTATAAGATTAAATAATCTTTCTATTGCGACTTCGGGTAATTATAGAAATTATTATAGGGTAGGAGACAAAGTATATACTCATATCATTAATCCTAGAACAGGTTATCCTGAAAGGTCCAATCTTTTAAGTGTATCGGTAGTTGCAGAAGATTGCATGACAGCAGATGCATACGCTACTGCCTTTATGGTGATGGGAGTAGAAGATGCTAAAAATTTAATTGATCAAGAAAAAGATGGACTCGAAATTATGCTATTTTATGATGATAAAGGAAAAATGCAAAGTTGGCATACAGATAATTTCCCGCTAGAAAATTCCAACTAGTATTTAGACCTGAAACTTTTTGCCTTAGCATAATTATATCGTAAGGTGATTTCATGAGTGCCTGAAGAATACCTGCTTAATTGACTGTAAGTAAAATCAGCAGAATATCCAATAAATATTTTATCATCTAGTCGATAATTAAGCAATAGCACAATGGCATCTCCGGTCCTGAAAGTAGTACCGATCCAAATAGATTCATTAAATAATGCCCCGGCAGTAATATCCACTTCAATGGGTGCGCCTGCTACCATTCTGATCATAGCTGAAGGTTGTAAAACTATATCTCTATTAATTTCATAATTATAACCTCCCATCAAATAATAATGCCTTGATAAACGAGAAGTACTTACATCATTTTTAGTATAATCAATTTTATTAGCTAATAATCTCGGAATTGATAAACCAGCATAGTAGACATCATTTTCTAAATAAAAACCAACACCTGCATTGGGTAAGAATAAAGTTTTTGTATCACGAAGAAAAACATCATCATTCGGATTAATTGGGTCTACTTCGCCCCATTTTCTTCTATGTAAATTAAATCCTGCGTCTACTCCTAATCCTAATTGTCCTATGTCGAGGTTTAATCTATAAGCGTAAGTTCCAAAAATACCGGTGGTTTGCGTTACTCCTACATTATCGCTGGATATTATTAAACCTAAATTTACTTGATCACCTTTAAAAGGCATATGAGAATTAATGGAGAAATTAGTAGGAGATCCGTCAAATCCAACCCATTGCCTTCTAAAGGCGGCAGTAGTGCTAATAGCTTCCGGTTGGCCGGTATATCCGGGGTTAATCAACAGTTTATTAAACATATATTGACTATATAGTGCATCTTGCTGCGCAGAAGTATAATATACTGCTGCTAATAGCAAACTTATACTAAGTATAATTTTTTTCATATTCGTTTCCTTTTTATCTATGTAATTCCACATAGCCATTATAAGGTTTTTGGATATCATCTAATGTTATGATGTAATAATAAGTGCCATCAGGTATCCTATTCCCATTCTTATTATTCCCATCCCATTTATTTTGATAATTAGATGCTTCATATACTTTATTACCCCATCGGTTAAAAACCACTAATTCAGTATTAGGATAGTTTTCTACTCCAACAATTTCAAAAAAGTCATTGACTCCATCTCCATTAGGAGAAAAACCGTTCGGTATCGTAACTTCTACAAATTCTGTCCCTTTAGTAGTATCACAATCTCCTTGAAGCAGCACGTTTACAGTTAACTCAAAGGTATCGCATAAAGAAGAAGTTCCACATCCTGTGAGGTTATTATCACATACTATCAATTGAACTACATCTGTTCCGACAAAGTCTTCATCAGGCTCATAAATAATAGAATCTTGACTTACTATTCCAATCGTACCTGAAGCGGTAGTGTTAGCCATAACAGCTATGCTAAAAATATTATTATCCGGGTCATTTATTAAAGAACGTATATCAATTATCTTAGCTTCATTAATACAAGTAGTCAAAGAGGTGTCTAATGCAACAGGTGACCGGTTATTACCAATCACATTAATAATTACAGTAGCTGTATCAGACAAAGTACTGAATGGATTACAAGCTGTTATTGCAGAAGAATCTACTATGCTATATGTAAAGGTATCTAATCCGGAAAAACCAGTATTTGGGGTATAAATCACACTATCATTACTAACGAATATTAGTGTTCCATTTTGAGTTTGTGTTAACAACATTACCGACATGAAATCTCCATCATGATCAATATCGTTTAATAAAACATTAATGTTGATCGAAGAATCTTCGCATATAACAATACTATCATTATTAGCAATCGGCTGGTCATTAACTGATCCGGTATTTATTACTATAAAAGCAATATCACATGGGGAAATTCCCGTGGTATCACAAGGACTCAATTGATTACAAATTTCATAAAAAATGGTATCACTTCCGGTGAAATTTTGATTTGGAATATATACTAAACTATCAACTGATGCAAAAGACGTTGTTCCATTTGATGCAGTTTTTAAAATAGTTATCATTGAAGAATTATCATAGTTAAGATCGTTATTTAAGAAAGCAATAATCGCAGTATCCTCTTCACAAATATTTACAATATCTTTTACAGCATCCGGCGCAGGAGTGACAGGTGGCGCTATGATTACATTGATCGCAGAGGAAGTGTCTGCACATCCGAAACTATTTACTAAAACTAATTGATACATTCCTGAAGTGTCTGTAGTATAGATAGAATCATTAGCTCCTGCGATTTGTACGCCATTTCTATACCATTCATAAGTATCAGCTGTAGAATCAGAAATAAATATGATACTATCTCCCTCACATAAAGTAGTTGACCCGATAATGGTTACCTGTGCTGTTGGTGATGGATTTGCAAAAATAGTCACTACATCGGAAGTGTCTGAACAACCTATTCCTGCAATGGCAATTACTTGATAGTTTCCACTAAACCTAGTAATCAAATTTGAGTCAGTTTCTCCTGCAATAGGATTACCATCCAATAACCACTGATAATTGACTTCCGACTCAGAAATTAACTCGACAGCATCTTGTCCGTTACAAATAATGATAGGGCCGTTGGTATCTATAATTGCTGCGGAAGGAACCGGATTGATAACAATCGTAACCGGTGTATCTAAACTATCGCTACAGCCGTTATCATTTCTTACTACTAATGTATAATCTCCGGCATTTTTAGCAACGTAAAATGAATCTATAGCGCCTGTAATCAGGCTGCCATTAAAATACCATTGAAAAGAATCAGCAGGCCCTGCTGTTAGTTCTATGCTATCGCCGGTACAGATGTTCACTAAACCAGAAGGTGATACGGAAGCTACAGCAGCAGTGGTTGTGCTTACAGTTACCGGAGTAGCAAGGCTGTCGGAGCATCCATTTTCTGTAACTTTTATTGTATAATCGCCTGGAGCATTAGCATAATAAAAAGAATCCGTTGCAGTAACAATAAGATCTCCATCTTTATACCATTGGTACACATCTATTCCCGAAGGCCCTTCTAATAATACTGAGTCATTATTACAGATATTAATAATTCCGTTTGGCGTAATAAATGCAATCGGCGTAGGATTAGCGGTAATAGAAACTGGTGTAGTTAAGCTATCGGAACAAACACCTCCATTAGTCACTACCACCGTATAATCACCGGTATTTTTTGCAAAATAATTAGAGTCGGTTGCACCACTAATAGCGATTCCATCCCTATACCACTGATAGCCATCAGCTACATCAGCAACTAATTCAATACTATCATTACTACAAATAGTATCAGGTCCGGGAGGTGATACATTAGCTATCGGACAAGCTATAATATTAACCATAACAGCTGTGGCAAGACTATCTGAACAAACACCGCCATTGGTTACTACTACTGTATAATCACCGGCTATTTTGGCATAATAATTTTGATTAGTCGCTCCTGTTATTATTACTCCATCTCTATACCATTGATAGGTTGCAGCAGGATCAGCTATTAACTCAATGCTATCACCTTGGCTTACATTCACAGAACCAGAAGGTGTTACATTTGCTACAGGTGTAGCAATCGTATTTACTTCTACCGCTATACTTAAACTATCAGAACAGTTGGTGCCGTTAGTCACTACAATTGTATAATCGCCATCTAGTTTAGCAAAATAATTAGAGCCAGTTGCTCCTGCGATGGCAGTTCCATCTCTATACCATTGATAAGCATCAGCGAGGTCAGAAACTAATTCAATACTATCATTATCACAGATTGTGACAGGTCCATTGGGTGTCACATTTGCTATAGGAAAGGCTTTAACTATTACAGTTACAGGAATAGTTAAACTATCTGTACAAATGCCGCCATTCATGACCACTATTGTGTAATCACCATTTGTTTTAGCAAAATAGTCTTGATTAGTAGCTCCCGTGATAATTGTTCCATCTCTATACCATTGATAAGTATCAGCCGGATCAGAAACCAATTCAATACTGTCGCCCGTACATATACTCAATGAACCATTAGGCGTAATATTTGCCATCGGAGTGATAATGGTCGTAACTTCCACCGCTGTAGTTAAACTGTCAGAACACATCCCTCCATTTGTTACTATAATCGTATAATCCCCATCTAGATTAGCAAAATAATTGGAGTCAGTAGCCCCTACAATAGCAACTCCGTTCCTGTACCATTGGTAAGCATCTGCTTGATCTGATATTAATTCTATACTATCATTTGAACAAATATTTACCGGGCCACTTGGCACTACATTGGCTATCGGGAAGGGAATTGTTGAAACAGATACGGCGGTTGTTAAGCTGTCAGAGCAACCAAGCGTGGTTACTACTAAAGTATAATTACCATCTAACTTTGCTTGGTAAGTTTGATCAGTTGCTCCCGCGATAACAGTTCCATTTCTATACCATTGGTAAGTGTCAGCTGATGTGGAAGTTAGTTCAATGCTATCACCGTTACAAATGGAAACAGGCCCTGCAGGCGAGACACTGGCTACAGGATTAGGCAAAATCGTAACTTCTACGCCTAGATTTAAAGTGTCACTACAATTGAAAGTATTAGTAACAGCAACAGTATAGGAACCTGAAGTTTTAGCGAAATAATTTTGATTGGTTGCTCCGGCTATAACTGATCCATTAAGAAACCACTGATAACTATTAGCAGGGTCAGAAACCAGTTCAACGCTATCGCCATTACAAACTGAATCATTTGTATTTAAAGTTACGTTTGCAGTCGGTAACGGGTGAAAAATAAGCGTGACCGGTACATCTAAACTATCTTGACAAGCTCCTGAAAAAGCTATTAATGTATAATTCCCGCTTGTGTTGAGCATATATGTCATTCTAGTGCCTTTTACCACAAATATGCCATCTCTATACAGATAAAAACTATCCGCCGGAAATTCAGCAGTTAGCGTAATGGTTTCACCAACGCAAGCTTCTTGGGTATCTTTAGGAAGAATACCTGCTTGAGCAGAGCCAGTAGTTGCTACAATAGGAGTAGTAAGGCTGTCTTCGCAACCTAAATTATTTGCAACAACTATGGTATAACTTCCTGATTGTCTGACATCATATGTCTGCCCGGTAGCACCTGAAATAGCATTGCCGTTTCTGTACCATTGATAAGTATTTGCAGGATCAGAAGTTAACCTTACACTATCAGTATTACAAATTACAATAGAATCTGAGGGGGTAACATTTGCTGTAGGAGCAGGAATTGTATTTATCGTAACAGGTGTAGTTAAACTATCTTCACAACCTCCTATAGAAATTTTAACGGTATAATCTCCCGCTTGTTTAGCAAAATAGTTACGATCAGTCGCCCCGGCGATCGCTGTTCCATTTTTATACCATTGATAACTATCAGCCGAGCTGGAAGTCAATTGGATACTGTCATTATCGCAAATAGTCTCAGGGCCTGCAGGAGTGACATTTGCAACAGGTGTGACAACATTAACGATTACCGGCACATCTAAACTGTCCTCACATCCTAATCCACTAGTAACTACGATAGTGTAATTTCCTCCAACTTTAGCAAAATAATTTTGATTCGTAGCGCCAGAAATAATTGTTCCATTTCTATACCATTGATAAGCATCAGCCTCATCTGCAATTAACTCCGTGCTATCATTATTACATAAAACAACAGGGCCGGCCGGTGTAACATTTGCTATAGTTTGAAATAAAACAGGATTAGCTAAGTTATTCATATGGAAACGTACAGTAAATGCTGCACCTGTAGGGGGAGGATTGCCTCCATCTCCTTCTATATAAATAGCATAAATTCGTCCTTCAATTAAATTCAAAGTACTGACCCAGTTATTTTCACCTACAGGATTACATGTGTCAGATGCCATTTCAATGGAAGAAATTCCCGTAGGACCACAGTTTACTGTACTATCATTACATGCCATTGTAATTCTGTCTGTTGGTGCACAACCATTAGTAATATCAAAAAAAGCAAAATTAAAATCATGGGTGCTATCTTGAGGGTATATTCCCATTTCAAAATTGCCATCATTTTGAGCTTCAAATTTGTACCAATATGGATAAATTTCACTTATTGTTCCACAAGGTGAAGAAGGGAAATCAAATACTGATCCGAAGCTAGGGGATGATATATTGTCTGTTATAGGGGTTGTATCACATAGAATAAGAGCATTTCTACAATCTCTTCTTTGTTCTGCATGTAATGACGTTAATTGGTAAATACAAACAAGTAGCGAGCTTAACAGTATTACTTTGATATTCATTCTTTATTTTTCTCAGGTTATTAAAAAAACCGTTTTTAGAATAAAATGTTTAATCCAAAATTTTTATACGGCGCAAAATACAAAATGTTTCAATATAAAAAAATGTGGATACAGTGTGGAAAACATAAAGAAATCATTTCAATTAATTATATGATTTTATCTGAAATGGTTTAATTATTAGAAGCTTAGCATAAATAATATGCTAAATTAACATATTAACACTTACTTGCTTTGTGACATAAAAAACTCAAGAATTTCTTCGATAAACAACTTTTGGCCATTGTAAAAACCGACTATGAAGGCATCCGGGATACCATTTTTATTTAATCCCAATCTATTTTCATGAGCGGTATTCATAGTAGAATATTCTTCTGTAAAAAATCTTGTCAATCCATCCGGATATTTTTTAACAGTAACTCCGGAGACCGTTCTGGTGATAATTGAATTAAATTTTTGAGGGCTTTCATATGCACCTAATTGCACCTTATAAATAAATCCATTAAATGTTTTATTGCCAAAATATTTTAGGAGCATGTTGTATACTTCGTTAGGAGTCAGCTCATTTATATTCACATTATCAGGAAGGCTACTTGAATTGTTTTGCTTTGATGCGGCGTTATTTTCATTTTGTGTATCATTGCTTGCTAAATCGGTAGAATCTACTAATGCATCATTTACTGATGAAGTGGTATCTTCTTCATCTCCATAATCAACTACATCTACCTCGCCGGAAAAGAAAGGAAGCGACAGTTTATCCAGATTTACAGTATATATATCTAATAAGCCATAACCACCTTGCCTCTTTGATCCGAAATAGCCCATTTTGCCATCCGGTGATACTGAGAAGTACAAATCATCATCAGTTGTGTTAATGGGATAAGCCATATTTTGGGGCTTTGTCCATTCACCACCAAAGTCTATGGAACGGAAGATGTCATATCCTCCCATGCTATTATGTCCTTTAGAAGAGAAGTATAACACATTCCCTTTTTTATAGATAAAAGGAGCTTCTTCATCGTAAGGAGTATTAATATTTTCTCCTAAGTTTTCCGGCTCACCCCACTTACCTTTTTCGTCTTTTTTAGAACGATAAATATCTAACCCTCCGAAGCCTCCGGGTTTGTCAGAAACAAAATATATTTCATTGCCATCTCCGGAAAGTGTAGCATGACTTTCATAATACTCTGTGTTAACAGCTTTACTTAATTTTTTAGGTTTAGTCCAATCATTTTTCTTCTTATCTTTAGTTGTAATCATAATATCGCTACTAACCCCGTCATTTCGATATACCAGTAGTGTTTTTTCATCATCTGTGATACTGGTTACCGCATCATGAGCAGTTGTATTAACTGTCTCGCTAATATTAACAGGAATGGTCCAATTGTCGCCATAGCTGTACGCTATAAAAACATCTTCATAATAGAAACCTCTATCATCTTCTTTGCCTTCAATATTTTGAAGTCCTCCCGTACACCCCGGCCCTCTATAAGTGAATATCAATGTAGATTTATCTGCAGACACAACGGGCACATATTCGCTATATTCAGTATTGACTATATTTCCTATATTTCGAATAGTGGTTACCGAGGTATCCAACATATGATTTAGATAAAATACGGCATTATTGCACATTTCAATATTTCTTAAAATCTCATCTCGGGATATTACGGTAGGTTCTATTTCTGCAGCTATGCTTGCTTCATAATATTTTTTAGCTGAGTCCAATTCATTTTGAAGATGATAAGATTTACCTAAATAATAGTAAATGTCTCCACTTGGATCTCTCAAGGCCAATACATTTTTAAGTAATTGGGTTGCTTTATCAATTTTTAAGAAAACATCTATATAAGAGACTGCCAAAGCATATTGTATCTCTTCATCATTAGGTTTTAAAGTATCCAAAATTTCGTATCTGTAAAGGGCGTGGAGGTAATTTTTATCTTTATACATCCCGTTGGCAACTTCCAGTAGCGCCTCCACATCAGTATCGTTTTGAGCTACTGATGCATTCGTCCATATTATACTAGTAAAAAGTAATAATTTAAAAATAGATAGAGATTTCTTCGGCATTTAATAGAGCTAATGATACAAATTTATTAATTAAATATAAAATAAATATGTTTATATGTTTTAATGATCAACAGTAAATTTTAAATGTATGATATTATATACAATTCCTTGAGTTAAGCTTTTTCATTTTTTGAATAGCTAAATAACCTTATATTAGTTTTTACCTTACAAGCTTAACATTAAATCATGGAATCAAAAAATACTTCTGAAATAAGAGCGAATGACCATATGCAGTTTGTTAAGAAATTTCATAAAACTATGATCGAAAAGAACTTTTCAATAGTATATGAAGGAGAGATTACTCAACGTCTTATTAAACACTTTGCTTCATTAGCTCAAAAAAATTTAGAAGAAGCTAATGAAATTAGCAGCGTCAGAAAAAGGGTTTTTCATGTGATGGTAGAATTTTTGCAAAATATTACTAAGCATAATACTGATAGAACTTTAGAAGAGGGGATTGCCGGCTCGGGAATATTTATAGTAGGCAAACATGAAAATGTGTATACTATAACTACCGGGAATACTATTAAAAATGAAAATATAGTTTCTCTTAAAATGATGCTGGAAAATATCAACAAGTTAGATAAAGATGGTATTAAGGAACTATATATGAAAAAGTTAAAAGAATCGAGGTTATCAGAAAAAGGCGGTGCCGGATTAGGATTTATTGATATTGCAAAAAAAACCGGTGAAAAACTTGAATTTCACTTCGAGCGCATAGATGACAAATCATCCTTTTTTATTTTAAGGACAAAAATAGCGAGATTTAAGTCCGAGAAATAAATACTTTTCTAAAAACACCATATGAGTGAAGAAATACTTAAGGCATTAATGGCCTTGTTTGCTATTGTTTCAAAGCAAAATGAAGGAGTTACTAAAGAAAAGAGAGCATACGTAATCGCATTTCTTAAAGAACAAATTGGAGAGCAAATGGTTGCTGAATATCTAGCTCAATTTGACGAACAAGTACAAGATGTAAGAAAGCCTGTAGCAGAAAAAATTCATAGAAATCCTAAAATTGCTGCTTTAAAAGCTAAAGAAAAACAGAGAGAATCTCGTACTTCTATGAAAGATTCTGTTAAGACACTAGCTATTTGTAAAAAAATCAATAAAACTTTAACGCAGCCTCAAAAAGTAGTAGTGTTAGTTCGCTTGTTTGAGTTAATAAATGCCGATAGGCAATTTACAGCAAATAGATTAGAAATATTGATTACTGCTTCCAGTGTTTTTAATATATCTAAAGAAGAATATAATGATATCAAAAACTTTGTTGTATCCGATTCGGTAACCAAATTGGAGTCTTTCAACATGATGTTTATTAGCCATGCCATTCAAAATACCCCTTGTAAAAACTTAATCTCAGAAGGGTTGGATGGAAGCATAATAGTTTTAAAAGTTAATAGCGTTGATCTATATTTTCTGAAATATACAGGGGAAAGTGAAGTAATATTAAATAATAGAAATTTACAAGAAGATAGAATTTATCTTTTTGCAAATGGTAGTACTATACGATTCACAAAAGCTAAGCCAATTTACTATAGTGATGTAGTTGCTCA
>CBDBZN010000002.1:0-60385 GCA_965213575.1 Chitinophagales bacterium
CCTATATGGCTACTCCCACGATTGGTTATATTAAAGTGAACCGTTTTGCAGCTACTACCAGTGAAGAACTAGCAACAAGCCTTAAAACCTTAAAAGAACAAGGGATGCAACACTTAATTCTTGATCTGCAAGGGAATTCGGGAGGCTATTTAAATACTGCTATTAATATGGCTGATCAGTTTCTTAAAGATAATCAAATGATCGTTTACACGGAAGGAAGATCCAGTCCACGCTATGAAGCAAAAGCCACCAGCCGAGGAGCATTTGAAGAGGGCAAACTCGCCGTATTGATCGATGAAGGCTCGGCTTCTGCCAGTGAAATTGTTTCCGGTGCTATTCAAGATCATGACAGGGGCATTATCATTGGAAGAAGGTCGTTTGGGAAGGGCCTGGTGCAAAAACCATACAATTTACCGGATGGATCTTCTATGAGGCTCACAATCTCGAGATATTATACACCAACCGGTAGATGCATTCAAAAACCATACGATAAAGGTGTCGAGGCATATCGAAAAGATTTAAAAAATAGATACGATGAAGGACAATTAGTTAGTGAAGACAGTATTAATTTTCCTGATTCTTTGATATATTATACGCCTCATAACCGGCCGGTATATGGAGGAGGAGGTATCATGCCGGATTTTTTTATACCAATAGATACAACTCAGCGATCAGATTTTTATATCAATACACGGAAAAAAGGCATTATAAATTCATTTTCAGTAAGTTATGCTGATAAAAATCGAAAAGAGCTTGCTAAATATAATTCAGTGAATGAATTCAAGGCTAAATTTGGAAAAGATGAAGAATATTTAGAGGACTTTATTAAATATGCTTCAAAAAACAAAATAGATACGGAAGGTATCACACCAGATAATGTAGAGGAAATATTAAAAATTCAGCTAAAAGCTTTTATTGGTAGAAATATTTTCAATACCGGCGCATATTATGAGATCATCAATGACATTAACGATTCTTATCTAAAAGCTATTGAAGTAATTTCTGATAATACTTTTGAAGATCTGGAAATAGCTTATAAATAATTTTCAGAGTGACGGACTTTTGACACGCCCTGCTGAAACTCGCTATTGCGGATGAAGCATCTCATTATTAATGGCGGATTCTAATAGTAATTTCCTAATAGCAAATATTGTTTAACATACTCCTCTACTCCACTTTCTAAGGACTGGAACTCATCTTGATATCCCGCTTGACGCAATTTTTTCATGTCTGCTTCGGTGAAGTATTGATATTTATCTCTAATGTCCAAAGGCGTATCAATAAACGATATTTTTATAGGCATTTCCATTGCATTAAACGTTGCAGATACTAAATCAATGAAGGTTCGCGCCCGGCCGGTTCCTAAATTATAAATACCCGATTCAGGTTGTTTTTTTCTTAAAAATTCACATACTTGCACCACATCTTTTACATAAATAAAATCTCTCAGTTGTTCACCATCCTTATATTCCGAATCATGAGAGCGGAATAATTTCATTTCTCCGTCTTTTTTAATTTGATTAAAAGCATGATAAATTACTGATGCCATCCTACCTTTATGATACTCATTAGGGCCGTAGACATTAAAAAACTTTAATCCTGCCCAAAATGGTGGCGTTTTATCCTGACAGATCACCCATTTATCAAAATCATTTTTAGAATCTCCATAAGGATTTAAGGGTTTTAAGTCAGGTATAGTAAGATGACTATCTTTATAACCCAGCTCTCCTAAACCATAAGTCGCTGCAGATGAAGCGTAAATTAAAGGAATACTATGTCTCGTGCAAATTTTCCATATAGATTTAGAATATTCAACATTTAATCGATCAAATATGGCTCGATCAAACTCAGTGGTATCTGTACGTGCTCCTAAATGGAAAACAAAATCTACTTGTTTATGATTTTCATCAAACCAAATCAAAAATTCATCCCTGTGAATTTTCAAAGCATATTTTTTATTAAAAAAATTATTCTTTTTAGATGTGGGAGAAAAGTCATCTGTTAAAATCAGATTTTCTTGCTGATGTTCATTTAGTTTTCCAATTAAGCAACTGCCAATAAAACCTGCAGCTCCTGTAACAACAATCATTATAGATCTATTTGTCTTTTTTTAAAATGAAAGCGGTAATCACAGCTAATATCAAGCCTGTAAAAAGTATACTCATAAAAAACATCATACTGTAATATGAAGGCCTGAATAAAATACTGTCATCTGCACTAATTTGATCAATCTGTTGATTAATAAGCTCCTGCTCTACTCCACTAGATTGTAATTGCTGTATGCTATGGCCATAGTATAACTCCATTAAACCGGGATCAACCCATTGTAAATGAATATAGATGTAAATGCCAACAATTGAAGCGACAAGTAAGGTGATCTGTAGAGCAGCTTGAAAACCGGATTTAAAATTTATGATACCGCCATAATGATGATTTTTCGCAAAATTAATTGTATACAGATCAGCAGCTTTTAAGACTATAACCAGTAGCAAAAGCGAAACCAATTCTGCTGATTTAAACCCATAACTAGTAAGGTCAGTTAAAGAAAATATAATGATCATTCCGGTTATAATAACAGCTCCGGAAAATGCACCGACCTTGAGTATTATTTGATTCATCAGCCGTCTAATATAAGAAAAGCAAATTAATATACTTCTAGATTTGTATAAACAAAGCAAAATAAATAGATTTGCAACATGTTTAATAGATATGTACACCAAATCCATTCTATCCATCATTCCCTGTAAGGGAAAAGTGCATACGGTTTTATTAATCAATAATTTACTAATCGTTTTAAACCAATTAAAAGAATGGATACTATTCTGAAATTAGCTATACAAAAATCCGGGAGACTCACAGATGATTCTATCGACTTATTAAAAAAATGTGGTATTAAGTTTAACCGCATCAATGGAAAATTAAAAGCACCTGCATCTAATTTTCCTGTAGAGTTACTTTTTTTAAGAAATAGCGATATTCCCGGCTATATTGAAGATGGCGTAGCAGATATAGCTATCATTGGAGAAAATCTTGTAGAAGAAAAAGGCGCAAATAAATTAGCTATTGTTGAAAAACTGGGTTTTTCTAAATGTAGAGTATCACTTGCCGTACCAAAATCTTCACCTATTACCACCGCACATGAGTTAAAGGGGATGAATATTGCCACTTCTTATCCGGTAACGTTAAAGAATTATTTCAATAAAAAAAATATTGATATTAAAATACATGAAATTAGCGGCTCTGTAGAAATAGCCCCAAGCATAGGATTAGCTGATGCTATTTGTGATATTGTAAGTTCCGGTAGTACCTTGATGAGCAATGGGCTTAAAGAAATTGAAGTTATATATAACTCAGAAGCTGTATTGGTTTCTAATAATGAGTTATCCTCTGCTAAACAAAAAATTCTCGATGACCTTAGTTTTAGGATCAAGTCGGTTAACAATGCAAGAAATTCAAGATACATATTGTTGAACGCACCAAATGAGGCAATAGATAGAATTATTAAAATTCTTCCCGGAGTTAAGAGCCCTACTATCATGCCTCTAGCTAAAGAAGGATGGAGCTCTTTACATTCAGTGATTACTGAAGATGATTTTTGGGTAAACATCAAAAACTTGAGAGAAGCAGGCGCTGAAGGAATATTGGTTCTACCAATTGAGAAAATGATTGATTAAGATGCAAGTTATAAAATATCCATCTCCTGAAAATTGGGAAGCTCTTTGCAAACGCCCATCTCACCATAATAAGTCTTTACAAGAAACAGTATCGGATATTTTAGTAGACGTACAAAAACGTGGTGACATTGCACTCTCCTATTATGCAAAAAAATTCGACAAAGTTGATATTGAAGATTTTAGTGTTAGTATGGCTACCTTACATGAAGCCTATGATTCTCTTTCCAATGACCTTAAAGAAGCTATAAATGTTGCAAAAGCTAATATTGAACGTTTTCATAGTAATCAAATTACGGCCGAATCTACTGTTGAAACAACTCCGGGAATTACTTGTTGGCGAAAGTCAGTAGGTATTGAAAAAGTAGGATTATATATACCCGGTGGTACTGCTCCTTTATTTTCTACAGTCTTGATGCTTGCCATTCCTGCTAAGCTAGCCGGATGTAAAGAAATAGTTTTATGTACTCCACCCGGAAAAGACGGTAACATTCATCCTGCCATACTTTATACTGCGCAATTAATAGGTATTGATAAAGTATTTAAGATTGGAGGTGCTCAAGCGATAGCTGCAATGGCCTATGGAACATCCCAAATACCTCAAGTATATAAAATTTTTGGTCCCGGAAATCAGTTTGTTACACTTGCTAAACAATTGGTAAATGCAGAAGGAATTGCCATTGATATGCCTGCAGGCCCTTCTGAAGTATTAATAATGGCAGATGATTCGGCCAATCCAGAATTCATTGCTGCAGATCTGTTGTCTCAAGCTGAGCATGGCGCAGACAGCCAAGTTATTTTAGTAACCGACAGTGAAAATATTGCAAATCTAGTGGTCACAGCTGTTAATAATCAAGTAGAAACATTACCTAGAAAAGAATTAGCTGAGAAAGCATTAGTCAACAGTAAAATTATCATTTTGCAGAATATGAATGAAGCTATTACTTTCAGTAATTATTATGCTCCGGAACATCTTATTATTAATACTAAACATGATGATAATTTAGCACAAAAGATTACAAATGCCGGCTCTGTATTTTTAGGCAATTATACGCCTGAGTCATTAGGTGATTACGCTTCCGGTACTAATCATACTTTGCCAACCAATGGATATGCTAAAGCTTATAGTGGCGTGTCTGTTGACAGTTTTTGTAAAAAAATCACTTTTCAAAAAGCCACTAAGCAAGGTTTAGCTAATATTGGCACAACAGTAGAAACTATGGCTACTAATGAGTTACTTATGGCACATAAAAATGCGGTAAGCATCCGTTTAAAAGAGATCGAAAAGAAATAACATGGTTGATATTCAAACACTTTTAAGAAATAATATCAGAAATATTGTGCCTTATTCGTCTGCACGAGATGAGTTTACAGGCAGTGAAGGCATATTTTTAGATGCTAATGAAAATCCATACTCTAATAAATATAATCGTTATCCGGATCCTCATCAAAAATTACTTAAAGAAAAAGTAGCACAAATCAAGCAGATTAGTACTAATGAGATTTTTTTAGGAAACGGTAGCGATGAAGCCATTGATTTAATAATTCGGGCATTTTGTAATCCGGGAAAAGATAATGTAGTCATCATGCCGCCTACATATGGAATGTATGAAGTAAGTGCAAAAATCAACGATGTTAAAGTAAAAAAAGCTCCGCTTACGCAAGATTTTAAGATCAATACCAATACTTTATTAGCAACTATTGATTCCAGCACAAAATTGATATTTATTTGTACGCCTAATAATCCTACAGGCAATAGTTTTGATACTTTTACTATTCAAAAAATCATAGAAAAATTTAAAGGAATTGTCGTGATCGATGAAGCCTATATCGACTTTTCCAATCAAGAAGGTTTTGTGCACGAAATTGATGAATATCCTAATCTAATTGTATTACAAACTTTATCCAAAGCTTGGGGACTGGCAGGCATAAGATTAGGAATGGCATTTGCTAATCCTGCCATTATAAAAGTATTGGATAAAATTAAACCTCCATACAATGTCAGTCAACTCACTCAAGAAACTGCCTTAAAATATATAGAAAATGGTGTTGTTGCTAAAAATCAACAAGTAGAAAAAATTTTATCAGAACGAAATAAATTGCAAGAAGCGCTCAGCTCGCTCCCATATGTTAAACAAGTTTATCCAAGTAATGCTAATTTTTTACTTATTAAGACTGAAAATGCTAATGAAATCTATCAAGAATTGATTAAATCGAAAATAATTATTCGAAATCGCACTAAACTGGAATTATGTGAAGGCTGTCTCCGCATCACTATAGGCACTCCTGAAGAAAATCAGGCTTTGATCACCGCATTAAAGGATATTGAATTATAAATAATGAAAACAATTTTATTTATTGATAGAGATGGTACGATCATCAAAGAGCCGGCTGATGAACAGATTGATTCTTTAGAAAAATTGGAATTTTTACCGGGTGTCATATCCGGACTTAGAGCCATTGCCGCCAGCAAAGAATTTATACTTATTATGGTTACCAATCAGGATGGGCTTGGCACTGCATCTTTCCCCGAAGAGACATTTTGGCCTGCACATAACAAAATGCTGAGTATTTTAGAAGGAGAAGGAATTATGTTTGATGATATTTTGATAGACAAGTCGTTGCCTGAGCACAATCTTCCTACAAGAAAACCGGGTACAGCATTGCTGACAAAATATATTTCTTCTGAATATGACCTCGCTAATTCATTTGTAATAGGAGACCGGCTTACTGATATTGAGTTAGCTCGAAATCTAAATTGCAAATCTATTTTTTTATCAGCTGAACCAAATTCTGATGCAACCCTTTCCACAACAAATTGGCAAGAAATAAGTGAGTATTTGATCAACCCTAAAAGAGTAGCTACAATAAATAGAAAAACGAACGAAACGGATGTTAATATTGAACTTAATATAGACGGAACCGGTAAAGCTCAAATAGCTACAGGGTTAAATTTTTTTAACCACATGTTGGAGCAAATTGCTAAACATTCCGGCAGCGATTTAAAGATCAAGGTAAAAGGTGATTTGCATGTAGATGAGCACCATACGATAGAAGACACTGCCATTGCTTTAGGTGAAGCATTTTATAAAGCGATTGGCAATAAAAGAGGAATTGAACGATATGGATACATGTTGCCGATGGATGATTGTTTAGCACAAGTTGCAATTGATTTTGGCGGTAGAAGTTGGCTGGAATGGAACGTTACGTTTACAAGAGAAAAAATTGGCGATATGCCTGCAGAGATGTTTTACCACTTTTTTAAATCATTTTCAGATGCAGCTAAATGTAATCTTAACATAAAGGCTGAAGGAAACAATGAACATCATAAAATTGAAGCTATATTTAAAGCATTAGCAAAATCAATTAAAATGGCTGTTAAAAAGGATAAGGCTAATCTCACCTTACCTTCTACAAAAGGCATGTTATAATTTTTTAGCTATTCACTATACCTAAACCTATTCACATTTATTATTGTTATATCTTTATATTTAAGCATGATCATAGAACTAGTTCCAAATATAAATACTCAATATAAAGAAGCAATTTTTAAAAAAATTGAAAGAGCACAACATGCTTTTACAGAAGTAAAAACCCAAACAGGACATTACATAGTCAGCAACAACGGGACTTCTATAGAAAAATCTTTATTGGAAGGATTGGAAGGAATAAAAAAGATCTATAATAACCCTGATCAATATAAATTAGTCGCGAAAAATTGGAAATCATCTCCTACAGAAATAAAACTTTTCAATAACGCTGTTATCTCACAGAATAGTTTTTCTATCATGGCAGGCCCTTGTGCCATTGAAAGTGAACAACAAATTGACTTGTTAATTGATCATGCTATTCAAAATAATATCCAAATAATACGCGGCGGGGTATTCAAACCAAGAACTTCTCCTTATTCCTTCCAAGGGTTAGGCATCTCAGCACTTAAAGCGCTTCATAAAAAAGCTCAAAAACATAATATCGCTATTATTTCTGAAGTAATGGAAATTAGTCAAATTGAATTAATGTATGATTGTATTGACATATTTCAAGTAGGCGCCAGAAATAGTCAAAACTTTAATTTACTTAATGCATTAGGCAAAGTAGACAAACCGGTTTTACTGAAAAGAGGCATTTCGGGAATGATTGATGAGCTGCTGCATGCTGCAGAATATGTATATAAAAATGGTAATGAACAAATTATCTTATGTGAAAGAGGCATTCGAACTTATGAAAAAGCGTATAGAAATACATTCGATTTAAATGCAGTGCCAATCTTAAAAGATAAAACCCACCTTCCGGTTATTATTGATCCATCACATGGAGTAGGAATAAAAAAATATGTGCCGGCTATGGCTTTAGCAGGAATTATGGGTGGTGCAGATGGAGTTTTATTAGAAGTTCACCCATCTCCTACAGAAGCTTTATCAGATGGTGAACAGTCACTTGATTTTGAAATGGCAAGTGATCTTTACAGGAAAATGTCTGCTACTTATGATTTGAGAAAGAGTTTTTAATAAGAAAATTTTACATGTTTTAATATTCTAAAACTAAGCTACATGCATTGGCTCTAGTTTTCTGCTAAGCATTTTTACTTCTGATTTTAATGATTCCCAATGATGAAATAATGTCCATTTAACTGTACGAGGTAAGGTACTTGTAATTAGAATATTATGATATTTATTCATTAATTCAATTTCAGTATCGTTTTCAAATGCAGCATTTTCTTTTTGTAAAGATTTTTTCAAAATACTTAAATAGGAATGATTAGTTTTTTTAATATCTATTCCTAAATCAGACTCAAGCAATTCTATTTCATGATCAATCTCCTTTTTCTGGCTTTGTCTTTCATAAAATAGCTCTTTATATGAAGTATATAATACAGAATCATCAGTTTTTCTACATAACCTTTTATAATGTCTTTTACTTTCATCTAATAATGTACTGATAGATGACAAATTTTCGAGAAGTTCTTGATTTTCCATAATGTAAAGTTTTATATTTTTTTTTACATCAACAAGTATGCCAATGTAATTTATGTAATAGCCGCTATCATTAGTTTTCAAAGATCACACATTTATTTAACAAGTAATAAGCTGGAAATTAATATCAAATTTGACAAGAACTCATAAAACATTATCTTGTAGAAATTTTACTCTAATTTGGAAACACAGAAATATATAATAAAAGGTGCACAAGTCGTTAATGAAGGTACTATTCAATGTTTAGATATTTTAATCGACAAAGGAATCATCTCCCGCATCGATGCAAATATCAGTTTAGCGCAAAATCAAAACTATACAGAAGTAGTTGCAGATGGGAAATATTTGATTCCGGGGATTATTGATGACCAGGTACATTTTAGAGAACCCGGATTTACCCATAAAGCTGACATCTATCATGAAGCTAAAGCTGCTGTGGCCGGCGGTGTTACTACATTTATGGAAATGCCTAATACCAAGCCGGCAGCCCTTACACAAGATTTACTGGAAGATAAATACCAAATAGCAGCAGCTAATTCCTTAGCAAATTATTCCTTTTATATGGGAGTGTCAAATGATAATATTGAGGAAGTTTTAAAAACAGATCCTAAAACTGTATGCGGAATAAAAATTTTCATGGGCTCATCTACCGGTAACATGTTGGTAGATGATCAAAAAACTTTAGAAAAAATTTTTGGGGAAACCTCTATGCTCATTGCTACACATTGTGAAGACGAAGCAACAGTAAGGCAAAATCTTGAAATATATAAAGCTCAATATGGTGAAGACATTCCTATTCAATTTCATCCAAAAATAAGAAATGAAGCAGCCTGTTTGAAATCTTCTTCTTTTGCGGTAGAATTAGCAAAAAAACACAATACTCGCCTCCATATTTTGCACATTTCTACGGCTGATGAATTGAAACTGTTTAATAACAAGCCTCTAAAAGAAAAAAGAATTACGTCTGAAGTCTGTGTGCACCATTTATGGTTTGATGCTTCTGATTATGATAAATATGGTATGCATATTAAATGCAACCCGGCTATTAAACACTCCGATCATAAAAATGCTTTATTTGAAGCTTTATTAGATGATAAATTAGACGTTATCGCTACCGATCATGCTCCACATACTTTACAAGAAAAAAAGAATGCGTACACAACTGCTCCTTCAGGCATTCCATTAATACAACATACGCTTAATATCATGCTTACATTTCATCACCAAAATAAGATCAGCCTGGAAAAGATCGTACAAAAAATGTGTCATGCCCCGGCTGATTGTTTTAAGATTGCTAAAAGAGGATACATTAAAGAAGGTTATTATGCAGATTTAGCTATTGTGGATATTAATAAAAAATGGACAGTCAATGAATCTAATATCTATTATAAATGTAAATGGTCTCCATTTGAGAATAATATTTTTAAAGGAATAGTTACACACACTTTTGTGAATGGAAATATGGTTTATAAAAATGGACAATTTAATGAGTCAAATAAAGGGATGCGTTTAAGTTTTAAGCATTGATAATAAAAACGATGCGTTATCGTTTCTATCACATGGGCATTGCCAGATCCCTTCTTATATTAAGCTACACATTCTCTACTTCACTGATTTACAGCCAAATAGGTGGACAAAGTACGTATGAATTTTTAAACTTACCTGTCTCTGCCAGAGAAACAGCTTTGGGAAATGATTTGATTGCAATAAAAGATGACGACATCAATCTTGCTTATAAAAATCCTGCTGCTATAACAGATTCTTTAAATAAAGAAATTTCCTTTAACAATGCTATTCACTTTGCAGGCATAAATTTCGGCTATGTAGGATATGGATTTTCTTCTGAAAAAGCCGGTAATTTTACAACCGGTATTCAATATATTTCATACGGAACATTTGTTGGAGCTAATCCTGACGGCACTAAAACAGGTGGTAATTTTACTGCCTCAGAACTGTCTACGCATTTATCTTGGGGCAAAAGCTATAACGAATATCTTTCCTATGGAGTAACCGGAAAAATTATCACTTCTTTTTTAGAACAGTATTTTTCTTTAGGAGCAGCGGTAGATATTGCCGGAATGTATTACGATAAAGAAAAAGAGTTTGTTTTTACCACTGTTTTTAAAAATATTGGAACGCAGTTAAAACCTTATTATGCGGGCAACAGAGAATCATTGCCTTTTGAAATTCAAATGGGCGTTTCTAAAAAATTGGAACATCTCCCCTTTCGTTTTTCCTTAACCGCCCATAATTTACAAAGGTTTGACGTTAGGTATGATGATCCTAGTAGCATCAAAGAAAACCTTACTTTTGGGATTGATACCACTAATAATGAGAAAGAAAAAAAATATATTGGTGACAAAATTTTGCGTCACTTCACTGTAGGGGGTGAATTATTATTAGGTAAAAACATGCGATTGAGGCTTGGATATAATCATTTAAGAAGGAGAGAAATGATTATTGCTAATAGAAGAGGTTTAACAGGCCTCTCCTGGGGATTTGAAATAAGAATAAAGAAATTCCAAATAGCTTATGGCAGCGCTGGGTATCACTTAGCAGGTGGTTCTAATCATTTAAGTATTTCTACAAATTTGAATAACTTCTTATAGCTCATTTTTGAAGTTTTCATTCATAGTTTTTAAAATCTTACTATTAATCGTGTTAATTTTTTGCTAATAGTTTGATAACTATTTAGAAATAGTGTACCTTTGTCCTCATTTTTTTAACCTAAAAATTTAAACGTTGGCGAAAACTAAGGCTGAAGACAAGGAAGTTGAAACTATCTCTGAAGTAAAAGAAAAGACAACAGAAGAAAGTACTACTACAACAACTGCCGGCAAAAACGGTAGCAGCAAGCACGATGATTTTGATTGGGATTCCGGAAGTAAATTTAATACGCCATATTCCGACAAAGAAATCAAAGATTACGAAGAAGCTTACGTAAGCACTTTAAATGATATTAATGAAGGCCAAATAATTGAAGGTATTGTAGTAGCTAAAACCACTAGTGATGCAGTACTCAATATCGGATTCAAATCTGATGGGTTAGTATCTTTATCAGAATTCAAAGATTTAGATGAATTAAAAATTGGCGATACGGTAGAAGTATATGTACTTCAAAAAGAAAATAAAAAAGGCCAATTAATTTTATCTCGAAGAATTGCCAGAATGATGAAGGCATGGGATAATATTGTTGCTGCTTATAATGAAGGTACTGTAGTTAAAGGTAAGATCTTAAGTAAAACTAAAGGTGGATTAATTGCCGATGTATTTGGATTAGAAACATTCTTACCAGGTTCACAAATTGATGTAAAACCTATCGTTGATTACGATCAATTTGTCGGAAAGAAAATGGAATTCAAAGTCGTTAAGATCAATGAGACCATAAAAAATGCTGTTGTATCTCACAAAGCGTTAATCGAAAGCGACCTTGAAGTACAAAGACAAGAAATAATTTCTAAACTTGAAAAAGGACAAGTACTGGAAGGTACTATTAAAAATATCACTGATTTCGGTGCATTTATTGATCTTGGCGGTTTAGATGGACTACTTTATATTACAGATATTTCATGGGGAAGAATTAACCATCCTAGTGAAGTATTAGAGCTTAATCAAAAGTTAAACGTAGTTGTCTTAGATTACGATGATAACAAAAAACGAATTTCTCTCGGGCTAAAACAATTGACTCCACATCCGTGGGAAGTACTAGGTAAAGACGTTGGTGAAGGTTCTAAAGTAAAAGGAAAAATTGTTAACATCGAAGATTACGGCGCTTTCTTGGAAATCACTCCTGGAGTAGAAGGATTAATTCACGTATCTGAAATATCTTGGACTAATCAAAATATTAATCCGAAAGAGTTCTTTAAACTTAATGAAGAGCATGAGGCTGAAGTTGTAACAATCGATAGAGACGAAAGAAAAATGTCTTTAAGCCTTAAAAAGATGACGGAAGACCCTTGGAACAAGATCAAGGACAATTTCCCTATTGGCAAAAAATTTACAGGCAAAGTAAGCAACATTACTCCTTATGGTGTTTTTGTTGACCTAGAAAATGAGATTGGTGGCATGGTTCACGTATCTGATTTATCATGGACAAGAAGAGTAAAACATCCTAATGAATTTACTAAGGTGGGAGAAGATATGGATGTAGTTGTACTCGATATCGATGATGAAAACAGAAAACTTTCTTTAGGACATAAGCAAGTAGAAGATGATCCATGGGATACCTTTGAAACAGTATTTACAGAAGGATCTATCCATCAAGGAACAATCTTAAGTAAAGATAATAAAGGTGCTGTTGTATTGTTACCTTATGGCTTAGAAGGCTACGCTCCTATTAAGCATCTTAAAAAAGAAGATGATAGTACAGAGTTGGAAGTAGATGATACGCTAGAGTTTAAAGTCATTGAATTTACAAAAGAAGATAGAAAGGTTATTCTTTCGCATTCAAGAATTCATGAAGATAAACAAAGAGCTGAAAAAGAAGGGGCTAGGACTGCTAAACGTGATCAAAGCAGAGTGACTAAAAGTGCAGTTAAATCACTTAACAGAAAAGTGGAAAAATCTACACTAGGTGACATCGAAGCCTTATCTGATCTAAAAGAAAAATTAGAGCAAGAGGAATCGGAAGACAAGCCTAAAAAGAAACCAACCAAGAAAAAGTAGGTTTTATTATTCTATAATTATTATAATTAGCTAATTAGTAAATTTTACTAATTAGCTAATTTTGTTTAATGACATTTATAAAATTGAGCGTATGAATCATTGGCTGATGAAATCTGAACCCAATACTTACTCTTGGAATGACTTAGTAAAATTAGGTGAAGACCACTGGGACGGAGTAAGAAATTATCAAGCAAGAAATAATATGAAAGCTATGAAAAAGGGTGATATCGCCTTATTTTATCATAGTGTACATAAACCGACCATCGTAGGCACTGTTGAAATAGTAAAAGAAGCTTATCAAGACCCCACCACAGAAGATGATCGTTGGGTAGTAGTAGATGTAAAACCTCTAGAAAAATTAGCTAATCCGGTGTCGTTAGCAGATGTAAAATCTGATGATCGCTTATCAAACATGATGTTAGTCACCCACTCTCGTTTGTCAGTACAACCGGTGAATAAAAAACATTTTGATATCATTATTAAAAAGTCGGAAAAATAATTTTATATTTTTAATTTACGAAGTGCGATTGTAATAATTTTTAGTTTTGAATTTTGAATTTTGGAATTGACAGAAGTAGAAATAAGACCTAATTCATAATCTTTACATTCAATATACTATATAATTAATTACTTGTAAGCTCCAATCATACTCTTTAGCATCTACATCATAGTCTACGTCTTGAGCGATCATTTTACGTTCCTTCAACAAATTTCGAATACCACCTTCTCCATCAAAATCTCCAACAAACCATGACATATAAGCAGGCACTAATATTTTCTCTTCTTTCTTTTTTACTTCAACTTCTGTAGATAATTCGTGCTCCATAGCCTTATTTAACTGTTGATCTGCTTGTCCTTTATAATATACTGCAACAGGCGGGCAACCCTTTGCTCCACAGTTCAATGCGAAGTGTATTCTGTAATCCACGTTATTTACTTGAAATGTCTCAGTAAAATCAGATTTAAAAGGTTTATGTATTCGCCCTTTGCTCCATATGGTAGCTCCTCTTCTCAACACACCATGTTCTATATCTTCTAAACTAACTGTAAACCCTGCTATATTTATCTGATCTTTACTGAAAAACTTCCCTCGGTCTTCTTTATATAAAGAAGGGTCTTTTTTAAGAAAATGCTGGCTAAATCCGTTATAAATATTAATCCAAAAGGCCATTTTTTGAGCATCTGAAGTCACTTCTTTATTAATATCTTCGGGACTAGCATTTTTCAGCACTTCCATATGATTAAAGACATCCTTGCCTTGTATCGCTCTGGTTAAAAAACTTGCAGAAATAAAGTTATACCCTTTGTTAAATAAGTCGTCTTTGCTGTAATTACCTGAATATTTAGTAGGTTGCTTATCATCTGACTTATTACTATTTTTTTCTTTAGTGGATTTGCTTTGGCTATTTTCATTTCCTTTCTTATCTTTTTTAGTTGCTGATTTATCTTTTGATGATGCTTTATTCGTACCCGCTTGAGAAGAGCTTTGTCCTCCTTGGAACTGCCCACCCTGCGATTGTTGTTCTTGATTACCTTGGACTTTTTTAAGGTTTGAAGGAACAATTATTGTAATTCCCCATGCTAAGGCAATCATTCCTATTATGATAATAATTAATCTCATATATATTTAAAAGTAAAAGAGGAGATTTACATCTCCTCTTTTAGTGATTTAATCAACTTTTCCTTCCACTTCTGCGTCAATTTTTCCGTCTTTTGAACCTACCTTAAACTCTAAATTAGAACTCTCCTCCTCAGGGGCAGTATTATCTTTTTCTACAACCGGTTGTTCTTTTTCAATGATTACTGTTTCCTTTTCAGGTGTGTTAGAGCATGCAACAGCTATAGTTATTACTAAAGCTCCAAATGCCATTTTTAAAAATCTCATAAAATATATTTTAGTTTAAATACAACTATTTATCAATTATTATTCCACAGGCTTAAAAATTGACAACCAAATGATAATACTAATTAATTAAAGATAATATGGGCAAATAAAGTCTCAGTACACATGCTCAAGCATTTGTTTATATTTTTTATTTCAGATAGAACTATATTAACATAGATAATGTTAATTTTGTATAACAACTTTTAAACTAAACGAAATTATTTATGTCAGTATTAGTAGGCTGTAAAGCACCATTATTTAAAGCACAAGCAATTGTCGACGGAAAGAATATAGTTCCGGATTTTTCTTTGGAACAATATATTGGAAAAAAACATGTCGTATTTTTCTTTTATCCTAAAGATTTCACCTTTGTATGTCCTACAGAATTGCATGCTTTTCAAGATAAGTTATCAGAATTTGAATCTCGTGATGTACAAGTAGTAGCCTGTTCTACAGATACGGAAATGTCTCATTGGGGATGGCTTCAGGTTGCTAAAGACAAAGGTGGTATTGAAGGCATCACTTACCCAATAGTAGCAGATACAAACAAAACTATTTCTACCAATTACGATGTATTAGTAGGAGATTATGATTATAACGACGATGGTGAAATGATCGCCAGCGGTGAATTAATTGCCTATAGAGGCTTATTCTTAATTGATAAAAGTGGCGTAGTACGCCATCAAGTGGTTAATGACTTACCTTTAGGAAGAAGTGTAGATGAAGTATTGAGAATGGTTGATGCCTTACAATATTTTGAAGAAAACGGGGAGGTTTGTCCGGCGAATTGGTCTAAAGGAAAGACGGCTATGAAAGCTTCTCATGAAGGGGTTGCTGAATATTTAGCTACGAATTAGTTTTAAATTTTAATACATCTTAAAGAGCGGTTTAATCATTGATCGCTCTTTTTTTGTTTATTTTCTGCAATTATTATTTAAATGAATAAGTTAACTGCGATTTTAAAAACTGTTCGTCCAGTTAATCTACTTATCCTTTTTGTAGCTCAACATGCGCTTCATTATCTTATTTTCATCCCTATTATGGAGCTATATGGAAAATTTTCCACCTTAGATCCGGTTCATTTCTTCCTTCTAAGCTTAACTACTGTACTAATTGCTGCATCAGGTTACATCATTAATGACTATTACGATGTAGACATTGATATAATTAACAAACCTGATAAAGTTATTGTCGGAAAAATATTACCTCAAAGGGAAGCTTATTATTTACATTTAGCACTAAATGTTGTTGCTATTATCATAGGCTTTTATTTAAGCTGGGTTGTCGGAAATATTAAGCTAGGGTTTATATTTCCGGTCATTTCAGGCGTATTATGGTTTTATGCAAATTCCTATAAAAAACAATTTCTTATCGGCAATTTAGTTATTGCCGGGTTAACTGCAATGGCTATTTTTATAGTAGGACTCTTTGAATCTATTATTTTTGATCCTGTTACTGCCAGTGACATGTATGCTGTCCATGGCATATTATTATTCTCGTTTGGCTATACAATTTTTTCTTTTCTCATATCACTTATTAGAGAAATTATCAAAGATATGGAAGATGTTAAAGGAGATAAAGCTTACGGAGCAAATACACTTCCAGTCATCTTAGGTGCTACTAAAACAAAGATTGCCATCATTATATTAGGCATCCTGCTAATTGTAGGAATTATATTCATACAAACTCAAAAAATAGTAAGCGAAGCATATGAAACATGGATGTACCTTTTCGCTACACTACAAATCCCATTACTATTTATGATTTATCATCTTATAAAAGCTAGGTCAAAAGAAGATTACCGTCAGCTCAGTAATATTACCAAAGCTATTATGATACTTGGGGTCGGCTCTATGGGTTATTTCTATTATCTAATTAAAATAAAAAGTTGAACCTGATCAACAACAGCTATAATTATATATTAGCATCTAAATCCCCGCGCAGGGCACAATTATTAAAAGATCTAGGATTGATCTTTCGGATCGAAACAGCTGCTGTGGAAGAAATATATCCTGATACATTAGCTAAAGAACAAGTTCCGGTTTATCTAGCAGAGAAAAAAGCTCAAGCAATTTTACAACGTTTATCAACCCCCAATGAATTAATTATCGCTGCAGACACAATTGTATTAATAAACAGTGAGATTTTAGGCAAACCAAATAATAAAGTAGAAGCCGCTCAAATGTTATCAAAGATTTCCGGCAATACTCATCAGGTAATTACCGGCGTAGCTTTATGTAATTTAAATAAAACCGTCTCTTTTAGAGAAACAACAATAGTCACTTTCAAATATTTAAATAATCAAGAAATTAATTATTATATAGATCAACATCAACCATATGATAAAGCTGGCAGTTATGCTATACAAGAATGGATTGGCATGATAGGCATTCAGAAAATTGAAGGTTGCTATTATAATGTAGTTGGATTGCCTGTTCAAAAGTTATACAAAGAACTGTCAGAGTTTTAGGCCAAAGTATACTTACTTTTAAATATTAAATCTTAAATTTGCAATCTTTAATTGGCGAGGTAGCTCAGATGGTTAGAGCGTCGGATTCATAACCCGGAGGTCGGGGGTTCAACTCCCCCTCTCGCTACCAAAGAAGAATTTTTCATAAAGATTGGAGAATTTCCCTTTTCTTTTTGCTCCATTTCGCCGTGTTTGAGAGCAGTCCAGCCAAAAACTTTGTCCATAGCAGGGGCTCGACAATCATCATCTTTCGTGTTGTATCTAATTCCTTTTGGAAAGATCATATGTTGAAGCTTTTGCTTATTCTCAAAAACCACTGTATCCCACACTTCACGCATGTCTTGCGCGTAATTTATCAGCCTGTCAGCGAAGTTTTTCGGGTTCGACACTTTCATTTGGGAAAATTCAAGGTCAGATTGAATTTTCCTAAGCTCCTCTTTTAGCTTTCCTGAAAACTTACTGTAAATTTCTTTGATGATTTCAAAAGATAAAAGCCCGTTTAATAATATGGATATTTAAATGCCTAAATTTAGGCTCAGATAAAAACCACCCTTATGGTGAAAATCTACCCAAAATTAGATGGCTTGTCACCATAAAATAGGGACTATAAACAAGTTGTGTGCCATGCTGAAAAGCCAGCCGCCACATTCAAGCACATTTTGTTTTTGCCGACACGCAAACAAACGCTGAAAAAACCGAAAGGGCTGTTTTTTGCCAACGCTCGGACAGAAAATGAATGAGAAACGAAAGAATTGAAATAAAGAAATCGAATGTTTGAACAGACTTTTAAAAATATAGACGATATACTACACAAAGACGCAGGTTGCGGAAGTGAATTGGATTATGTTGAACAAACATCTTGGGTGCTGTTCCTGAAATACTTGGACGACTTGGAACGTGACCGTGCCACTTCTGCCGAACTTACAGGAAAAACTTACACACCTATTATTGACCAGGAATATCAATGGAGCATTTGGGCAGCTCCCAAATTAGCTGATGGAAAAATTGACCACAATGCCCTGACAGGTGACGACCTTTTGGACTTTGTAAACGGTAAACTATTTCCCTATCTCAAAAAATTCAAGCTTTCTGCCGAGAATGCCGACACCATTGAATACAAGATTGGCGAGATTTTCAGCGAACTGAAAAATCGCATACAAAGCGGCTACAATTTGCGTGAAGTGATTGACCGAATTGACGAGTTGCGTTTCCGCACCCATGCAGAGAAGCACGAAATGAGCCATCTGTATGAAGATAAAATTAAAAACATGGGTAATGCAGGGCGAAACGGTGGCGAATACTACACCCCCCGACCGCTCATTACGACCATTGTAAAAGTGGTTGACCCAAAAATAGGCGACAAAATTTATGACGGTGCAGTGGGCTCTGCAGGCTTTTTGTGCGAAGCGTTCGACTATCTGAAATCAGGCCCTTCGACAGGCTCAGGGTCCGGCCTTTCAACCAAAGAATGGGAGACTTTGCAAAAACGAACCTTTTACGGCAAAGAGAAAAAATCATTGGCCTACATCATTGGCATTATGAACATGATTTTGCACGGTGTGGAAGCCCCCAACATCATACACACCAACACCCTTGCCGAAAACTTAGCAGACATACAGGAAAAAGACCGATATAATGTTGTGTTGGCCAATCCGCCATTTGGTGGAAAGGAACGTGCCGAAGTGCAACAAAACTTCCCCATTAAAACAGGCGAAACGGCTTCCCTCTTTTTGCAGCACTTCATTAAAATATTGAAAGCAGGCGGCAAAGCAGGTGTGGTAATTAAAAATACCTTTTTGAGCAATACCGATAATGCCAGCATTGCTTTGCGGAAAGAATTGTTGCAAAACTGCAACCTGCACACCGTGTTAGATTTACCGGGCGGAACATTCACAGGTGCAGGGGTAAAAACGGTAGTGCTGTTTTTTGAAAAAGGCAAGCCCACACAAAAGGTTTGGTTTTACTCGCTGAACCTTGACCGCAATTTGGGCAAGACCAATCCGCTCAATGAAAAGGATTTGGCTGAATTTATAGAACTCCAAAAAACCTTTGCGGATAGCGAAAACTCCTGGCCGGTAAACATTAAAGACATTGACCAAAGCACTTTTGATTTGAGTGTCAAAAACCCAAATACACCAGAAGCTGACCCACTCCGCCAACCACAAGAAATTTTGGAAGAAATGCGGGCATTGGATAACGAAGCTGAAGAAGTGATGGAAAGCATTGAAAACCTCATTGTCTTGAACCATGATTAATAAGGATTAGAGGATGGCCATGATTAAGATTAAAATCAAGCATATCTTGAGAATCAAGGTTCAGACATTGGATTATGAAAGAAAAGGAATTAACACATAAAAATAATTGGAGCCGCAATGGAAGTGCATAAGCACTTAGGCAATGGCTTTCAAGAAGTAGTGTATCAAAGGGCTTTAGCTATTGAAATGCAAATGCAGAATATCAATTTTATCAGAGAACAAGAAATGTCTTTGCAGTATAAAGGTTATGATGTTGGTACAAGACGAGTTGATTTTTTTGTAGAAGATAAAATAATGGTGGAGATTAAAGCTATTATTAATTTGGAAGATGTTCACTTAGCGCAAGCCATGAATTATGTGGAAGCTTATAATTTAGATATTGGCTTGCTGATAAATTTCGGAGCAAAGAGCCTTCAGTTTAAAAGAGTGCATAACAACAATAAGAAGTCTTGAACCATGATTTTTAAGGATTATAGGATTACTATGATTAAACCGCAAATGAAAGAAATCAAGCCATCAAGAAAATCAGGAACAATAAAGGTTCAGACAAATGCCGAAATCCTTAACTCAATTTTGGAATTGATATGAAGCAAGAGCAACTAATAAACTTGCCAATTGAATGGAAAAGGGGCAATGGGCTAAGGAAATCTGATTTGGAAGATGATGGTAAGTTTAAATGTATTTTATACGGTGAGCTATACACTAAGCATAAAAATGCTCTAATTGAAAGCAGAGACCTTTCAAGAACAAATAAGACAGGAGCATTTTACTCAAAAAAAGGAGATATTTTAGTTCCAGGCACCTCAACTGCATCAAAGAAAGATATGCTTCTTGCTCGTGAAATTGATGAAGATGGAGTGATTTTGGGCGGAGATATTAATGTAATTAGACCCCAAAAAGGCCTTTTTGCTAAAAAATATTTGCCTTATTTTTTTGATACATTTTCTGCGTATGACCAATTAGATAGATACATAACAGGTGCACAGGAATAATACATATATCTAATACAGGATTAAAAAAATTAAAAGTTCCTTTACCTACCTACCAAGAACAACAACGCATAGTTTCCATCTTAGATGAAACCTTTGCCGCCATAGCCAAGGCAAAAGCCAATGCCGAACAAAACCTCAAAAACGCCAAAGAACTTTTTGAAAGCTATTTGCAGGGGGTGTTTGAGAATGGGAATTGGGAAACGAAAAAGCTAAATGAAATAACTGAAGTAAAAGACGGCACACACGATAGTCCGAAATACATTAAAGAAGGAATTCCTTTTGTTACTCAAAAGAATATAAAACTTGACGGACTTTCATTTGATGATACAAAATTCATCACCGAAACAGACCACGAAAAGTTTTATAAGCGTTCCAATGTAACTTATGGCGATATTCTAATTTCAATGATTGGAGCAAACAGGGGAATGGCTGCAATAGTTGATGATAAAAGAGTTTTCAGCATTAAGAATGTTGGCTTAATTAAATCAAGTGATAACATCAATATGAATTACTTGCTTTACTATCTGAAATCATCATTGGCAATGAAATATGTTTTGTATATGTCAAATGGTGGAGCACAGGAATTTGTTCGCTTGACAGCATTAAGAAGTTTTCCAATTCCATTTCCTTCATTAAACGAACAAAACGAAATCGTTAGAAAACTTAATGATCTTATTTTAGAAACGAAAAAACTTGAAGCCATTTATCAGCAAAAAATTAATGATTTGGAAGAACTGAAAAAATCAATCTTGCAAAAAGCATTTGCAGGAGAGTTAATGACTGAAAAAGCGGTAGCAGTATGACTGAAAATCAATTGATAGAATTATTAAACGATCTTATAATACAGCCACACGAAAGTGAATGGGTGGAGTTCAAACTCAATTTTCATTCAGCAGAAGAAATTGGAGAGCGTATTTCAGCTTTATCCAACGGTGCTTGCATTCACAATCAGCCGTTCGGCTATTTAGTTTTCGGTGTAGAAAACAAAACTCAAATTATTAAAGGAACAACCTTCAAGGCCAAAACCGCCAAAAAAGGAAATGAAGATTTAGAACATTGGCTGCTCACTCGATTAAATCCAAGAATTGATTTTGTTGTTTATGAGTTTGATTATGACGCAACCAGACATATTTCAATTTATGTAATCCCTGCGACCAAAAACCAGCCTGTTGAATTTCTACATCAGGCATATATTCGAATAAGCAGCATCACCAGAAAGTTAAATGAGTTTCCGCAGAAGCAAGCTAAAATTTGGAAGAAAGACACCATACCTTTTGAAAAAGAAACCGCCAAAGACAATCTAAGTGCATCAGATATTACCAAGTATTTAAGCACTGAAACTTATTTTGACTTATTGAAATTACCTTATCCATCCAATCAGCAAGGCGTAATTGATAAGTTTATGGATGAAGGTTTAGTAGTAAAGAATAATGGTTATGCAATTACCAAATTAGGGGCTTTGCTTTTTGCTAAGCAGTTAAAAGATTTTGAAAGCGTGGAACGAAAATCAGTTCGTGTTATCGTTTACAAGGGCAAAAACAAAGTTGAAACCGAACGGGAGCAAATTGGAACCAAAGGTTATGCTTTAGGTTTTGAAGGTTTAGTAGATTGGATAAACAGCCAATTGCCCGCCAATGAAGAAATAGGAAAAGCATTGAGAAATGAAACCCGAATGTATCCTGAAATCGCCATCAGAGAATTAGTTGCCAATGCACTTATACATCAGGACTTGACCGAAAAAGGTTTCCCAATGGTTGAGATTTTCTCCGACAGAATTGAAATATCAAATCCCGGAACACCTTTGGTTACACCCGACCGATTTATTGATGCTTACTTATCACGCAATGAAAAATTAGCAGACCTTATGCGAAGAATGGGTTTTTGCGAAGAAAAAGGCAGTGGATTGGACAAGGTGATTTTTACAATGAATTGTATCAACTGCCTGCCATCAATGTGATAGTTGCAGAGAATAGAACTCGTGTTACAATGTATTGTTACAAAACTTTGAATGACTTAGATAAAAAAGAAAAAATCAGAGCTTGCTATCAGCACGCTTGTTTGAAATATGTATCAAACGAGAAGATGACAAATCAAACTTTGAGAGAAAGATTCAAAATTGAAGACCATAACTATTCAATTGCTTCTCGCATTATTCGAGATGCCATTGATGAAAAAGTAATTAAAGAAGATGACCCTGACAGTAAATCGAGAAAATATGCCAGTTACATACCGTTTTGGGCTTAAATTCTTATGTGATGGTTATGTGATTGGCAGCCCGATTTATTTGATAATCATTTGATTAAGGAGAAGATATGAACGAAGCAGAAACAAGAGCAGAACTTATTGACCCAAAGCTAAAGGCTTGTGGTTGGGGCGTGGCAGAAGGCTCTAAAGTGCTTCGTGAATACCGCATTACCGAAGGCAAAATCCAATCGGGTGGCGGCCGGGGCAGAAAACATATTGCAGATTACATTCTGGTGCACAAAGGCATCAAGTTGGCCGTGATAGAAGCCAAATGTGATGAATTAGAAGTTGGCGAAGGTGTAATGCAGGCCAAGCGGGACGCACAAAAACTCCAACTGGACACTACATACAGCACTAATGGTAAAGAAATTTATCAAATCTGTATGAAAACAGGCGAAGAAGGTTTGGTAACAGACTTTCTAAGTCCTGGTGACCTTTGGGATAAAACCTTTGCTGAAGAAAACAAATGGAGAGAAAAATTTGCCAATGTCCCTTTTGAAGACAAAAGCGGCACTTGGCAATTGCGCTATTATCAGGAAATAGCTGTAAAAAACACTTTGGAAGCCTTGGCAAGTGGCAGTGAACGGATTTTGCTCACCCTTGCCACAGGAACAGGAAAAACAGCCATTGCATTTCAAATCGCTTGGAAACTGTTTCAAACCCGCTGGAACCTTCAGCGCGATGGCAGCCGCAGGCCAAGAATATTGTTTTTAGCCGACAGAAATATTTTAGCTGATCAGGCTTTCAATTCATTTTCAGCATTTCCGGAAGATGCCTTGGTGCGTATAAAACCTAAAGAAGTAAACAAGAATGGACGTGTGCCCACCAATGGAAGTATCTTTTTTACCATATTTCAGTCTTTCATGTCTGGCACCGATGATCAAAGCAATCCCGTCCCAAACTACGGGCAGTACCCGCCTGATTTTTTCGATTTCATAATTATTGACGAGTGCCACCGTGGCGGGGCAAATGACGAAAGCAATTGGCGGGGCATTTTGGAATATTTCAGTCCGGCAGTGCAATTGGGATTAACCGCTACACCCAAGCGAAATGACAATGTGGACACCTACAAATATTTTGGTGAACCTGTTTACATCTACTCACTTAAAGAAGGTATAAACGATGGATTCTTAACGCCTTTCAAGGTAAAACGCATTAAAACCACCCTGGACGATTATCGATTCACTCCGGACGATACCATTGTAGAAGGCGAAATTGAAGAAGGCAAACTTTATGAAGAAAAAGACTTTAACCGCACGATTGAAATTGTAGAAAGAGAAGCAAAGCGGGTAAACATCTTTTTAGATGAAGCAAATCAAAATGAAAAGGCCATAATATTCGGTGCAAATCAAGCTCATGCCGCCTTGCTTCGTGATTTGGTAAACCAATACGCCAAGAGCAAAGACCCTTTCTATTGTGTTCGTGTTACAGCCAATGACGGAGAAGAAGGCGAAAGACTGTTGCGGGAATTTCAGGACAATGAAAAGACATTGCCCACCATTCTCACCACTTCCCAGAAACTTTCAACGGGCGTCGATGCACGGAATATTCGCAATATCGTGTTGCTTCGTCCCGTCAATTCCATGATAGAGTTCAAACAAATCGTGGGTCGTGGCACAAGACTATTTGACGGAAAAGAGTTTTTTACCATTTACGACTTTGTAGACGCCTACAAACATTTTTCTGATTCAGAATGGGATGGCGAGCCATTGGATCCTGAGCCAAGCGGAGTAAAAGAACCTAAAGGTGAGTATCAACCGAAAGAACCAAAAGAACCTTCTGAACCAATAGAGCATAAAAAGAAAATTAAAATCAAACTGCGCAACGGAAAAGAAAGAGAAATTAAACACATGGTTTCAACTTCTTTTTGGAGTGCAGACGGCAAACCCATTTCGGCAGAAGAATTTTTGAATAATCTACTAGGCGAATTGCCCAAATTTTTCAAAGACGAGGAAGAACTGCGGAAGCTGTGGAGCAATCCACTGACTAGAAAAACATTGTTGGAGAATTTAGATGCAGCAGGTTTTCCAAAAGACGACTTACTGACTTTACAGAAGTTGGTGGATATGGAAAAAAGCGATTTGTATGATGTTTTAGAATATGTTTTCAATGGCGACTATATTGCTATGACCCGAGAAGCCAGAGCCAAAGCAGCCGAAGCGACCATCTTTGCTTTGCTCAGTGAAAAACAAAGAGAATTTATCTCATTCGTCTTGAGCAAATACGTTGAAACAGGCGTGGACGAACTCGACCAGGAGAAACTCCCAATCTTGCTGACAAACAAGTATCAATCATTGGAAGATGCGAAAGAAATATTAGGAGACGTGGCAAACATCAGCAGACTGTTTGTAAAATTTCAGGAACACCTTTACAATCAGAAAGTCGCGTAATGACAGAAACTTTACGATATAAGCCCCACGCTCAACAGCCATACACATGTCTTGTCCAACGCTTCGTTTAGCACATTTGCTGCTAATATTTTTTTATGTGTAGGAAAAATTACGCATAAAAAAATATTAGCTACGCCACCAGCAGCAAAAGAGCTAAACTCCGCCCACAAGCAACAACACCCGCCAAAAAATTTTCCACTCCACGGATTTTTTTAACAATTCTTCTTGTAAAAGTCAAAATTCTGTTCAATGTATTCATCTTCCTGTTGTGGTAATCGGTTGACAAAAATGCTGAAAGGTACGGCAGAGAATGGACGAAAAACCACATGGCGGTAATAATGACTAAATACTTATTAAGCTTTCAACATCTTCAATGCAGTAATAGCTGCTTCAACTCCTTTGTTACCATGCTTTCCTCCTGCCCTGTCAATAGCTTGTTGCATGTCATTAGGAGTTAATACGCCAAAAATGAAAGGAATAGCATGCTTCAAGTTTAAATCTATTAACCCTTGGGCCACCGCCTGATTGATATAATCATTATGTTTTGTTTCTCCTTTAATAACACAACCCAAACAAATTACCGCATCTAATTGGTGATCTATGAATATTTTTTGCGCACTTAGTGGCAATTCATAACTTCCGGGAACAAAAGATATATAAATATCTGATTCTTGTACGTTGTGTTTTATTAAAGTATCAATACAACTATCTTTCAAAGAAAAGGTAATGTCTTGATTCCATTCTGATATTACTATTCCGATCTTTTTACCTTTCCCGCTAGGAACAGTTTTAACATTATACTTGGATAGATTTTTTAGAGAAGTGGCCATTCCCAAAGTTAAAAAAGTAAACTTGTATTAAAATACATTAGGTATATTTCTTTCATACTTATCATTGCTTACGAATGATTATAAATAAAAAGCCGCCTCAAAAATTAATTTTAGACGGCTTTTGTTGAAAAAATTTTATTAAAAAAATGTTAATCCTCAATCTCTATTTCCATATCTCCTTTTTCTTTACTAGCCTCATCATCTTTAACTACTTCTTTTTTACCATCTTTTTTAATCACTATTTTATCATCTTTAATTTTCTTCTTATAGTCAGCATCATCATCTTTATACTTTACTTTACCTTTTTTGACTTTAGTCTTGGTGTCCTCTTTATCATTATCAATCACCATTTTTCGGTCATTAATAGTAATGTCTCCTTCCTCAGTTTCAACTTCAATATCACCATCACTTTCTTTAGATATTTCTAAGTCATCATCAGAATAATATGCGTCATATGACTGGTATTTACTTATATTATTTAAATAGACAGCATATTGTTCTAACGTTAAAACATCATTTAGCTGTGCATCTCTTTGCTCAACAGCTAATCGCACTTTATTTTGATATACTTCACTATCAAGGGTATATTCTCCTGCAATATTCTGAATTTCCATAGCTAAATTTCTATTAATATTATTTACTTTATCAGTTTGCTCAGGAGTTAATTGAATATCAGTTTGAATCATTTCTAAGAAATTGATATCATCATTAACTTGGTTTTTTTCTTGAGCAAATATAGTAGCACTTGTTCCTATGGCAAATGCTAATACTACACTTAATTTTTTCATATTAGATATTTATATTATTTTAAATCATTTATTGCATAAAAATGTATGAAAATCATTCCAATTTATATTGAAAGCTCTTATTGCCTACTAACAAGCATTCTACTAATACGTTCTATGATTTGTATTGTTAGCCTGGGGAAATATGTACACAAGACCCTATGTAGATTATCAACAAACATTTATAAAATAGAAAATAATTTTCCGATCTTTGTCAAGTTTCATTTATGCCCGGGTGGCGGAATTGGTAGACGCGCTGGTCTCAAACACCAGTGAAGCGATTCGTGCGGGTTCGATTCCCGCCCCGGGTACTTTTCTTTTCTTTGAATTTCTCAATAAAATAAGTACTCTTAGCTTTCTTTTGTTTGAAAATTTAAAAAGTGGGGCAAATAAACGAGCAAATTTTTAATACCTTTAATTTATTCAATAAGTAAATTTATGGGATTATCCTACGCTATAATATCACTATATTCTTCGTGATGATTAATATAATCTTCTACAAATGGGCACGAAGGAACTACTTTTAGATTGTTTTCTTTAGCATATTGCAATGCTTTATCAGTAATTTCTCCGGCTATACCTTGCCCTCTATGTTCATTCGGCACATAAGTGCTCTTATAATCTAGTATATCTTCCTGCCTATAACTATAAGTTAAATTTGCTTCACCACTATCCAGTTTCACATAAAATTTGTTAGTTTCTTTATCATGTTTAATATCCATTATTAATTAATTTTTAATTTTTTATAAAAGCAGATCTATTATCTAAATAAATCTTTACTAATTATTTTAAGGCTTTGCTATAGTTTTCGGCTACAGCCTTCCAATTTACTACATTCCAAAAGGCATCCACATAATCAGGCCTTTTATTTTGATATTTCAAATAGTATGCATGCTCCCATACATCTAAGCCGAAAATCGGCGTTCCGGAACAGTCCACTACATCCATTAATGGATTATCTTGATTTGGCGTAGAACAAATTTCTAACTTATGATCATTATTTACGATCAGCCAAGCCCATCCTGATCCGAATTGTCCGGTAGCTGCACTTTTAAATTTCTCTTTAAATTCTGCAAGTGAATTGAAATGACTTTCTATAGCTTCTGCTAATTTTCCCGTAGGCTCCCCTACTCCTTTAGGTGACATAATCTTCCAAAATAAAGAATGATTATAATGTCCTCCGCCATTGTTTCTAACTGCTTCCGGATAATTAGATACATTAAGTAAAATATCTTCCAAAGAGTTGTATTCCGCCTTACATTCATTCAAGGCTTTGTTTAACTTATCTACATAGCCCTTATGGTGCTTATCATGATGAACTTCCATTGTCATTTCATCAATAAATGGCTCCAAAGCATTCTTGCTGTAAGGTAGATCAGGTAATTCAAATAACATTGATTTTACATTTTTGACTTCCATAATATTATTTATTTATGATATATTGTTTAATTACACGAGAATTTCATGCCAATGTCTTATATGGCTTAATAGAATGTGTTAAAGTGCTGAACTATTATTAGTGATAAATTTTTTACACACTTTCACATTAATTGGGTACTCTATTTCACATTATTTAAAGTAAATTACTCCTTTCTCTTTGGCTTATTTTTTGCATAAAATATACATTGAATCAAAAATATGTACAAAATGGAAAATTTTAAAAAAGAAGCTTTTAACACACTAGCTAATATACACGATACAAATTGCATATCAATATACCTTCCGACTCATAAAACCGGACAAGAAGTAAATAATGGGAAAGATCTCATTAAATTAAAAAATCAAATCAAAGAAGTAAAAACGCAGTTATCTCTCAGAGGATTATCTGATAACGAGATCAGTGATTACATAAAACCTTTAATTGATTTATCTCAAGATAAAAATGCTGCGAGGCATTTTTCAAATGGATTAGCTATTTTTTTAGCCAAAGATTTATTTAAATGCTATCAATTACCAAATTCCTTTGAGGAAAGAAATCATGTTGGGAGCCATTTTTATTTAAAACCTTTAATTCCAATCTTAAATCAACAAAAAAATTATTTTTTATTGAGCCTTACATTAAAAGATGTTCTTTTGTATGAAGGTAATGATGTAGCATTAAAACCTGTTGCTCTTCCAATAGATTGCCCAACTAGATTAGAAGAAGTAGTTGGGTTTGATTATGAAGAAAAGTCTCTACAACACGACTCTAAAGGAAAAAACAGTACTGCTGTGTTTCATGGGCATGGGAGGCAAAATGATACAGTTAAAAAACAAGAAATAGAAAAGTTCTTTAGGGCAGTTGATACACATATTACTAATATATTAAATCCTAAAAAAGAGGTATTAATTATTGCTTGCGTAGACTATTTATTTCCTATTTATAAAGCAGCTAATACCTACAATTTTTTATCAGAAGAATTTATTGAAGGTAGCCCGGAAACAACTAACACGGATAAGTTACATAAAAGGAGTGTAGAAATTATCCAAAAATATATTTCAGAAGACAAGCAATCCAGAATTAAAGAGCATGTGGAAGCTGTTGGCAAAAAACATATCATCAATGATATTGAACAAATCGTTTCTGCATCTGTTCAAGGTAATATCGATACCTTATTCATAAATTCAAAAGAGCAATTATGGGGCCGTTATGATCAAACTAAAGATCAGGTTGAAACCCACGCTGTACCTAAAATGGGAGATGATGAGTTATTTAATATGGCGGCAGTGAATACTCTTCTAAATAATGGAGAAGTATATATCCTCAATGACGGCGAAGAAGGCCAAATCAACGAAAATTTAAGTGCTGTATTGAGATATTAGTTAGTTAACAATCAAACAGCTGGTGTTAAAAACTTTTTACACCAGCTGTCTTGTACCATTATTTCCCAATTAGTCATAAAAGAAGATTTATCTTGGACTAAGTTATTAAACACAGTAGTTTGAGGGCCAATCTCACCGGTTTGGATCAAATTCTTAAATTCTTTGGGTGAAACTATATTTATCTTTTCATTGATTTTATAAGTGATGTTAAGCCTGTTAAATAAGTTAACATGATATGTTTGTTCAATAGTTTTAATAAAATGAACAGAACTGTCTATAGAACATCCGCTTGCTCCTGCTAATTGCTCATCTACCATTAAAATAACAAAACAGTTATACAACACATCTCCTGCTGCAGTTAACGCTTTACCATGAGCAGCCCAGTTCTTTGTAAATATCTGCAATGCATGTTTGATTGCTTGAGCTTCTTTGTCTGTAAATGGCCGATCACTTTGATAAATCCATACACGCGAGTGATCAGGCATATTGCCAAGAGTTGAATGTTGAATATTTGTTGTCATATTTAAATTTACTAAATCTTTCAATTAATTTGTTAAATTATTGAGCGCTATAAATAGCTTGTCTATTAAACCGTCTTAAATAGAATACATATATAATTATCAAAATTAATAACTAAACGTGTAAAACCATCATCTCAAGCAGTAATAACAATATATCTAATAAGATTACATATAATTACATAGCTTGGAATATTATTTGTTATATTTCTTGTGAAATGTATTTTTTCATACTAGATTTAAATATCAAGAATCAATTATTAAATATTCGTAATTGAGCTGAATGATTTATGCTCAGTTATTTTCAAAAAGTAATTATGCGTCAATTTGTTAAATTTTATCTCTTCCTCTCATTTACATTACTAAGTATTCTGGCTATAGCCAAAGATGGATACATGATCAAAGCTAAAATTGATGGTTATAACGGAGGAAAATGCCAATTAGCTTACCGATATGAAGCACAGATGTACTTAGAAGTAGATTCTGTTATGATGGATAAAAAAGGTGTAGTAGTGTTTAAAGGTGAAGAACCCTTGAAAAGAGGGATTTATTTAGTAGTGTTGCCAGATAAGAATTTTTTTGAACTACTAATTGGAGATGAACAAGAAATCACGGTAGAAACAGATAAGGAAAACATTATCAAGGGTATGGAAATAAAAGGTTCATTAGATAACGAGCTCTTTTACGGGTTCTTAAAATTTTGGACTCAAAAGCAAGAGGAAAATAAAAAGCTAGAAGCTGAATTGCAAATTTTAAAAGCAATAGAAAAGCCTAAAAAATCAGATGAGCAAAGGATCGAAGAAATTAATCGACAATTGAAAAGTAATGATGAAGCAGCCAAAGCATATCAAATAAAGATAGCTGAAAAAAATCCTTCTATATTTTATGCAAAAGTTTTAAATGCTATGCAGGAGATTGAAATTCCTGACCCACCTAAAGATCCTAAAGGCAATATGATCGATTCGAATTTTACATATAAATATTATAAAGCACATTTTTGGGATAACATTGATTTGACAGAAGATGGCCTTGTACGGACACCTATCTTAAAAAATAAATTTAATACTTATATGGAT
Organism: Chitinophagales bacterium; assembly: GCA_965213575.1. Classification (GTDB taxonomy): domain Bacteria; phylum Bacteroidota; class Bacteroidia; order Chitinophagales; family JAUHXS01; genus JAUHXS01. Next base: position 31,557 of record CBDBZN010000002.1, read on the forward strand.
AAGCTCACACTGCAAATTCCTGATTCTATAATTAAATCGGTAGATTATCTTATTAACCGTACGCCTAAAGAATCAGAATTAATAAAATATTTTTTAGCTAATATGTTAAATAAATATGCCAATTCAAATATTATGGGCATGGATGCGGTATATGTCCATATAGTGGATAATTATTATGCCAATGGTTATGCCTATTGGGTAGACGAGACTAATTTATTTAGAATAAAAGATAGAGCAAAATCCTTAAGTCCGATCTTAATTGGTAAGGAAGCACCTCAGATGGTTTTGAAAAATACAGAAGGTAAATATGTTTCCATGCATGATGTCGCTTCTAAACACAAATATACTATTCTTTTCTTTTGGGATCCGGATTGCGGACATTGTAAAAAAGCAGTACCTAAATTAGACAAAGCATTTCAGGACCTAAAAGGAAAAGGAATAGACGTAGCGATTTATTCGGCATGTGTAGAAGTAGAAGATGAGAAATGGAAAAAATTTGTTAAAGAAAAAGACTTACATGACTGGATCCATGTAGCAGATATAGAACGACACAGCTATTTTAGAAGTGATTATGATATTAATAGCACTCCTAAAATTTTCATTGTAGATCAAAATAAAAAGATAATAGCTAAGCGATTAGGTGCGGAGCAAGTCGAAGATTTTATTTTACGATATGATAAAAGTAAAGATGGCAAACTAGGGCCTATCCAAATGATAGAAGATAGCGCCGAAGAGCACGAGTAATTTGATTAGCGGATTAGCAGATTGGCTAATTAGCAATTAATTAATCTGCTGGTCAATTTAAAAGTTTTAATTATTTTAAGAGACTCTTCACTCCCACTATGTTGCGTTCAGAGTGACGGCTCGTTACACGTCATGCTGATCGAAGTGCAACGAAGAGAAGCATCTCACAATATTTACAATTTAGATTTTTGAAATAGTTAGAAGACTGAAAATAGAAATCAGAGGTAGATAAACGAAATGTAATTAGCTAATTAGCAAATCTGCTAATTAGCTAATTAATCAAATTACATCATTCCCGGCATACCGCCACCCATTCCACCCGGAGGCATCATTGGGCCTGATTCTTCTGATGGTTTATCTACAATAACACATTCTGTTGTAAGTAACATACTGGCAATAGACGCAGCATATTCCAACGCAAGACGAGTTACTTTCGTAGGGTCAATAACACCTGCAGCCATTAAGTTTTCATACTTTTCTGCGCGAGCATTGTATCCAAAATCACCTTTTCCTTCAGCTACTTTTTGAATAACCACAGATCCTTCTAAACCGGCATTTTGTACAATTTGTCTTAAAGGCTCTTCTACAGCTCTTCTAATAATAGCAATCCCTACTTTTTCATCCTCATGGTCAGTTTTTATATTGTCCAATGCAGATAAAGCTCTGATATAAGCAACACCGCCACCTGCGACTATTCCTTCTTCAACAGCAGCTCTGGTAGCATGTAAAGCATCATCAACTCGATCTTTCTTCTCTTTCATTTCTACCTCAGTAGCAGCACCAATATATAATACAGCAACCCCACCTGAAAGTTTAGCTAACCTTTCTTGTAGCTTTTCTTTATCATAATCAGAAGTAGTGCTTTCGATTTGAGATTTAATTTGATTCACTCTGGCAGTAATATCCTCTTTTTGTCCTGCACCATTTACTACAGTTGTATTATCTTTATTAATAGTGATTTTTTCACACTGGCCAAGATAAGTTTCATCTGCACTTTCTAATTTGTAACCTCTTTCTTCTGAAATTACAGTACCACCGGTAAGAATAGCGATATCTTCCAACATCTCTTTTCTTCTATCACCGAATCCCGGAGCTTTTACAGCAGCAATCTTCAGCGTACCTCTTAATTTATTTACTACTAAAGTTGCTAATGCCTCACCTTCAATATCTTCAGCAATAATCAATAAAGGCTTTCCACTTTGTGCTACTTTTTCTAAAACAGGAAGCAAATCTTTCATACTAGAGATCTTTTTATCAAAAATCAAAATGTATGGATTATCCAATTCAACTTCCATTTTCTCAGAGTTAGTAACAAAATATGGAGAAAGATATCCTCTATCAAATTGCATACCTTCTACTACTTCTACGGTAGTTTCTGTACCTTTTGCCTCTTCAACAGTGATCACACCTTCAGTACCTACTTTTTCCATAGCTTGAGCAATTAACTCACCAATATTGCTATCGTTATTAGCAGAGATCGTACCTACTTGCTTAATTTTATCATTGTCATTTTTGACAACTTGTGATTGTTTTTTCAAGTTTGCAATGATAGCTTCAACAGCCTTGTCAATTCCCCTCTTCACATCCATAGGGTTTGCACCGGCAGCTACGTTTTTCATCCCAGCTTTGATAATAGACTGAGCTAAGACCGTGGCAGTAGTGGTACCATCACCGGCAGCATCATTAGTTTTAGAAGCTACTTCTTTAACCATTTGAGCACCCATATTTTCAATAGGATCCTCTAATTCTATTTCCTTAGCTACTGTTACACCGTCTTTTGTAATTGTAGGTGCACCATATTTTTTGTCGATCACTACATTACGTCCTTTAGGGCCTAAAGTAACTTTAACTGCATTAGCCAATGCATCGACACCTTTTTTCAGCTTATCTCTAGCTTCTATATCATAATCGATAATTTTTGCCATAATTTTTATATTTAAAGTTTAATGAAATTATACAATTGCAAATATGTCAGATTCCTTCATGATAAGGTAATCTTCTCCTTCAATACTTACTTCTGTTCCTGAATATTTGCCGTATAAAACAGCGTCACCTGATTTAACCGTTAAAGGTTCATCCTTTTTGCCATTACCAACAGCTATTACAGTTCCTTTTTGTGGTTTTTCTTGAGCTGTATCAGGAATAATTATTCCTCCGGCTGTTTTTTCTTCAGCAGCGGCAGGTTTTACTAAAACTCTGTCTGCTAATGGTTTAATATTAACTTTTTCCCATTTATAAATTGTTTAAAATGTTTAGTAATATAAATTACAAAGTAACTGTAATCATAATTCATGCCAAACCATCTTATACTGACAATATATCCGCTTTTATTTTATGAAGAGCAATAAGCTGTTATTATATGACAAAATAGCACTGCATTTCGCAACAATTCTATTGATATATACGTATAATATTATATGAAACAGCTAAGCATCAATTGGATAACAGAAGGATTATTAGATTTTGAATACAAGAAGTATTTGCTTTTGGCATATTTAAAACAGGCTAAAGAGTCTTTTAATCAACAAGCACTCTACCCTATATTATCTGATTTAATATTGCACTATAACAATCTTATCACACTAAATGAGCAAAAGAAACTGATTACTAACAGTTTTCCCAAGAAAATCAGTAAGGTTGACTTGAAAAATTTTCAGGTTGAATATGAAAAATTAATTGAAGAAGATAAAACACTTCAAGAAATAGAGCAAATCGTCAACTATGCTTTACCTAGGATAAAAAATCAATTAGAAGTGGGAAAGGAAATATATGAAATCGTAGAGAGCAAATCAACTATGGAGCCGGTAGGATTAATCCCTTTAAATAAAGATGATGGATATATATTTATTAGGTCGGGGAAGCAAAAAGATACCAGAGTTTATAATTATCAGGTTACTATCATAGAAGCTGCTAATGAGAAGCATCGAGGAATTAAAACCAATTATGTAACAACCTACACTAAATCTTTAGCTAATACTTATGAAAGCTTTAAAGTTGACCTGATTAAAACAGATAGAACTTTGCCTAATCCGGCAACTTACGTCTTTGAAAGTGAAATGGAAGTTCCATTTCAGGAAACATTATTACCTATCGCTAAGCGGAGTTTAGTGAGGCTGATCGGTTAATTTTATTCCACATCCTCTTCTAAAGGAACGCCTTGTTGCTGTGGATTGTAAGGCTGAGGAGCATTTTGGATTTGCTCTTCAATTTTTGACCGATTCAGCTCATCGTCTGCGACTTCTGTCCTTGGAACAATCATACTAGACAAAAGGCTGCAGATTAATAAGGCAATGGCAAGCGTCCAAGTAGATTTCTCTAAAAAGTCAGTCGTTCTTTGAACACCCATCAACTGATCAGAAAAACCACCAAAAGCTGTGCCTTAACCCACCACCTTTAGATTTTGGATCAACACAATAAGGACAAGTAATGCACAAACAATAATTATTACAATGGTTAAGATAATGTAGGTGATCATGATTTAGTTTTTTTGATAGAAGCTGTGCTTTTAGATTTCTTTTTCAGCTTTTTAATTTCATCCGCAAAGTAAGCTTTTTTTTCAGGATATTTTCAAATTTAGTTTTTTGTAAACCTCGATAGCTTTTTTAAACTGGCCTTGTTGAGCGTGTATTTGTGCCTAATGTTTCTGTAATATGATCATCAGATTTTCTTAGACTGTTGGATGCTTTTTCTTTAATTGATTGAATGCTCTGGCTTATCTTTATTTTGATTAACTTTTTTAAGCGAATTATTTATAAACTCATTTGCTTCTTTTAAGTCATTACCGGCTTCTGCTTCCAGGGTTATACGCCGAACCATATGCGATAGAAAAGGTAGTCTGCATTATTTTTCTGTTGAATTTCCATTGAAGAAGAACTGAACCTGCTCAACCAATTGATAAAAAGAAGCTTTAGAATTATCTACATGGACCGATGGAGAAACAACATTTAACTTAGTCGATGATGTAGATGATATCTTTTTTGCAGGTAATCTCTTATTTTTAATTTTTAATTTTGAAGGCTGGGTTGACTTGGGAAGAGCTTTAGGAGTTTTATCGGATTTAGAAACTAAAGCTTTTTTCGCCTTACTACTAACAGCAGCTTTTTCAGTAGCGGCTGCTTTACCTTTTATAGCTGAACTCGTAGCTTCTTTTATAGGGGTCTCTTCTGCTATATCTTTTTTAACCGCTTTTTTAGTGGCTGCTGCTTTTTTAGAAGACGGTGTTTTTATCTCCGCTGCCTTTTTTTCAATCTCATTTTTGTCTTTTACTTCTTCTTTAGGTGGATTAACCGGCTTAGATAAAGCAACTTGTTTTTTTAACAAAGTTGCTTGAGGTGTCGGTTTCGAAAGATAAATGTGGTTAAAAAGCTGCTCTCTGTCTGCTACACAAGCACTAATAACCGGAAGTTTGTAAGTGTAATCCCTTTCTTCTAATTGTAATTTTTTTAGTTGCATGTGAAAAAACGACTGGCAATACGGGTATTTTCTAATCAGTTCTTCGATCGCAGGTAAATCATGCTTTTCAATAGCATTGATATCTTTAATAATGGAGGAAAAAACAGCTTTCGTCATGATTTACTACAAATTTACCAATTTACTGCTGCTTTGTTAAATATATCCTGAATAATTTGATCGATAATTTCATCAATAAGCTGCCCCTCAACGCTTGATAAATTTACCGTACCCGGATAATCAGCAAATCGAGAGAAAGATTCTGTCCATTCCTCTCCTTTTTCTGACTTGGTGTTTTTAAAATCAACTCTTACGGTAATGGTTAATCTGTTTAATGCCGCTGTCTCATTTCCTGTAGGAGCTACGTTGGTTACTCGATACCCTGTGATCACACCATCAAATGATAAGTCTCCATCGGCTTTGATCAATGTAAGATTGGTTTCAGTATTAAATTTATCTCGTAAAGCATTCGTAAATGTTTGACTTAATGTAGGCACTACAATGTCTGCTTGATTATTAAATTCTGATACGCTAAAAGTTTTCACATCCGGAGGAATGGATGTTCCTGAAAAAGAATAAATACCGCAAGAAGTAAGTAGTGAGAAGTAGGTAATAAGAAGTAGGATGCAAGAAATAGGATGTAAGATGTATGTGGTTTGTTTGATGTTCGAAGCATGCCTTTCCGGCAGGCAGGTTTGAGGTTTGAGGTTTAAAGTTGGGAATTTTAGATGCATGATGTTGTAAAGATAAGTTTTTAAAGTAAAAATTCATTTTCTCCATTTTGGAGAATTATTGAGTTATTTTAAAACATTAACTTTGAATAATGAGTCTTATTTCAAATTATTTTCTCGCTTTTATTGTATTTATAGTTTGTAATTATACGATTAACGCACAGCAGGATTATCAACGAATAGAAAAGGCCGAAACATTTTCTATTTCAGGTGTTATAAAAGATGAAAGTGGCGAGGTGCTTCCTTATACATCCATTGCCCTCTATAAGTCGTCAGATTCTTCATTAATGGGCGGAGTGGCGTCAAATGATGATGGGACATTCACAATTAGTACGCTCCCCGGAAGCTACTATTTAAAAATTTCATTTCTTGACTACAAGTCAAAGATTATCAATAATATAATAATATCTACTGCTAGTTTTAATGCAGGTATTATAATTCTTAAAAAGGGTATATTATCATTAGATGAAATCGTGGTAGAATCAGAACGAAGTGAGATGGAATTAAAGCTCGAGAAGCGAGTTTTTAATGTAGGAAAAGATTTAAGCAATACCGGAGCAAATGCAGCTGAGATATTGGATAATGTACCATCTGTAGCTGTAGATGTGGATGGGAATGTCAGTTTACGAGGAAGCGAAAATGTTAGAATATTAATTGATGGCAAGCCCTCCGGCTTAGTAAGCAAAGCAGATGCTTTAAGGCAATTGCAAGGCAATATTATTGAGCGTATTGAAGTAATCACCAATCCTTCTGCCAGATATGATGCAGAAGGTGAAGTAGGTATTATTAATATTGTTTTAAAGAAAGAGCGACAAAAAGGGTTAAATGGTTCCTTTAACTTAAAAGCAGGATACCCAAGCAACTATGGTGGATCTTTTAGTTTAAATTATCGTACTAAGAATATCAACTATTTTGCTAACTATGGGCTAAATTATAGAAAAAATCCGGGTTATGGGTATTCTTTTCAAGAGTTTACAACAAATGACTCCTCTTATTCTTTTGAGCGATTCAGAGATCACACACGTGGAGGTTTATCCAATAATGTAAGGTTTGGTACTGAGTTTTTTCTTAAAAATAATCACACCATCACCACTTCATTTTTATATAACTACAGCGACGGGAACAACACGGCTTTCATAGAATACAATGATTATAATGAAGAAAATGTTTTACAGCAAGTAGTTACACGAGATGAGGAGGAGCAAGAAATTCAACGTAACTATGAATATTCGTTGGATTATTTAAAGACTTTTAAGAAAAAGGGACAAGAACTGTCTGCTTCTGTAAAATGGATCCAAAGCGATGATCGAGAGAACTCTGTTATTTTACAACAAAGCACAGAAGAAAATACAGGAGACTTTAGACAATTTGTTAATAACACAGAAGATGAGAAAAACTGGTTGGCTCAAGTAGATTATGTCCATCCATTTCGAACAGAAGGAAAATTTGAAGCGGGATTAAAAGCCACTATTAGAGACATATATAATGATTTTCAGGTGCAGGAGGAAGATTCGAGCGGAACAATATATATTTTGCCCGGCTTAAATAGTCAACTTTCATACAACGAAGGTATTTATGCAGGTTATTTAATGTTTGGCAATAAAGTGGAAGCCTTTTCTAACCAATTAGGATTGAGAGCCGAGCATTCAGACATCACTACCCTCTTAGTCTTAACAGGAGAAGAAAATAAAAGACAGTATTTAAACCTCTTTCCAAGTGCTCATTTCTCTTATCAGCTAAAGAAAGATAATGACTTACAACTCAGCTATTCTCGAAGATTGAGTCGTCCGCATTTTCGGCAACTCCTACCCTTTTCTTCCTATAGCGATCCTAGAAATTTTTATGTTGGTAATCCTAATTTAAATCCTGAGTATACCCACTCTTTAGAACTTGGATATTTATCTACTTGGGGAAAAGGTTCTCTTTTGAGTAGCATTTATTACAGGCATAGAACAGGCGTTATCGAGCGAATCAATATATCTGATACGGCTAACACTATTTTAATTATTCCGGTAAATTTATCTAAACAAAATGCCTACGGGTTGGAGTTTAATTTTTCTTATAATTTAAAAGAATGGTGGAGATTAAACGCCAATTTTAATTTTTACCGTGCTATTACTAATGGTAATTATGAAGGCCGGAATTTATTTGCTGATACTTACACTTGGTCGACTCGAGGATTTAGTAAGTGGAGCATTAATAAAAAGACAGACATACAACTATCCTTTAACTATCGAGCTCCACAACAAACTACGCAGGGTAGTACAAAATCAATCTATTCCACAGACTTAGGAATTTCTAGAGAAGTCCTAGAAACTAAAGGAACTTTAACGCTAAGCGTGAGAGATATTTTCAATACGCGTATTAGGCGATCAGTTACCGAAACGGATAATTTTACTTCTATCTCAGAATTTCAGTGGAGATCCAGACAAATTGTTTTAAGTTTCAGCTATTACTTAAATCAAAAGAAAAAACGATCCGACAGAGATAGTGATGGTTTTGAGGGAGATGAGTTTTAAGAGTATCCTGTAGCGAGTAGACTATAGTTAACTTAGTTGATAGTTAAGAGTTATAGTTTAGAATTGTTGACTTTAAACTCTAAACTTCAAATTAAAATCTATTCCCCAATCTCATACTCTTTAATCTTACGATAAAGTGTCCGTTCGGAAATACCGAGGTCTAAAGCAGCATATTTTCGTTTACCTTTATGTTTATCCAGCGCTTTAATGATCAATTGCTTTTCATGATCTTCTAAAGAAAGTGATTCGTCAATGGTGGCATCTGAATATTCTGAAACATCATGTAACACAACAGGAGTATCTTCCCTTTTTTTCACATCAGATTGTAAAGAGCTCAATTTATCTGTAGCATAAGAATTAGAACGTTGCACGAGGCTTTTTGGCAGATCTTCCGGCTCCACCTCTCCATCATATTTTCCTTGAGTCAGCTCGTATACTACCTTTTTAAGATCATTCAAATCACTCTTCATATCGAATAAAACTTTGTATAAAATTTCCCTTTCAGAAGAAAAACTACTTTCCCCGTTCAATTTTTCTTGATTAGGAATGCGCATAGGTAAATTAGAAGCGTTTGAATTGGGAATAAATTCTAATAATTCTTCTTTCCCTATTTCTCTATTTTTTGCTAGTACAGAGACTTGCTCGGCTATATTTTTTAATTCCCTTATATTACCCGGCCAATGATATTTCATTAATACACTTATTGCAGAGATATCTAATTTCACAGTTGTAGTATTATACTTATCTGCAAAATCAGCACAAAACTTTCTAAATAACAATGGAATATCTTCTTTTCGTTCTCGTAAAGGTGGTACCGCTATGGGAACTGTACTTAACCGATAATAAAGGTCATCTCTGAACTTGCCTGATTGGATATTAGATAATAATTCCACATTAGTAGCTGCAATTATCCTTACATCTGTTTTTTGCACTTTTGAAGAACCTACTTTAATAAACTCTTGAGATTCTAACACACGCAGTAATCGCGACTGAGTGCTCAATGGCATTTCTCCTATTTCATCTAAAAATATCGTTCCTCCATTTACTTGTTCAAAATACCCTTTTCTGCTATCGTGCGCCCCTGTAAAAGCTCCTTTTTCATGACCAAAAAGCTCTGAATCTATTGTTCCTTCCGGAATAGCTCCACAATTTACCGCTATGAAAGGCTCGTGTTTTCTCTTACTTAATGAATGAATTATTTTAGAAAAAACTTCTTTCCCTACCCCACTTTCTCCTGTGATCAGTACCGATAGATCGGTATCAGCTACTCTTATAGCTACACTAAGTGCATTGTCAAGCTTAGGAGAAGAACCAATGATTCCATATTTTTGCTTGATAGATTGCAAATTCGGTATAGCCATTTATTCAACTATTTTGCCAATTAATGTGCCTGAAGTACATTCCTCAACTTTTACTTGCACATACTCTCCCGGTTCATGATTGCCTTTAGAAAATACAATAGCTTTATTTTGATCATTTCTCCCGTATAATTGATCTTTAGATTTTTTGGAAACTCCTTCTATTAGCACTTTGAATGTTTTTCCAACATCTTTTTGATTACTTTCTAAAGAATGTTTGCGATGCAATTCAATTATCTCTTGTAATCTTTTTGATTTCACCTCTTCATCAACGTCATCTTCATATTTTCTTTCTGCCAATGTATTAGGCCGTTCTGAATATTTAAACATATAGGCTAAATCATATTTTACAAAATTTAGCATATCTAATGTGTCTTGATGGTCTTTTTCAGTTTCTGTGCAAAATCCTATAATAATATCTGTAGAAATTCCGCAATCCGGAATGATTTTTTTAATAGCTTTTATACGTTCCATGTACCACTCTTTAGTATATCCTCGATTCATTAATTCTAATATGCGCGTACTTCCCGACTGTACCGGTAAATGGATATAATTACAAATATTTTTATATTTTGCTATAGTATATAAAACTTCATCAGTAATATCTTTGGGATGGGACGTCGAAAATCGTACTCTTACATTAGCATCGACTTGCGCTACTAATTCTAGTAAATTGGCAAAATTGACAGTTTTGGAGGTAGCCTCATGTGTCCATTTATAAGAATCTACGTTTTGACCTAATAATGTTACTTCTTTATATCCTTGTTCAGCCAACATTCTAGCCTCTTCCACGATAGAACGTGCATCTCGACTACGCTCTCTTCCTCGAGTAAACGGCACTACGCAGAAGGAACACATATTATCGCAACCTCTCATAATAGAAATAAAAGCAGTTATGCCATTTCCTCCTAAGCGAACAGGATTGATATCTGCATATGTTTCTTCTCTGGAAAGTAACACATTTACAGCTTTTTGCCCACCGGTAGTTTCTTCAATTAAATCAGGAAGTGTTCGATAAGCATCGGGGCCCACCACCATATCTACCAGTTTTTCTTCGTCTAAGAGTTTTTTCTTCAGCCGCTCTGCCATACAACCTAAAACACCAATCAATAAACCTGATTTAGTTTTTTTGACTGCACTAAACTGTTTTAGCCTACCTCGAACTCGCTGTTCGGCATTTTCACGAATAGAACAAGTATTTACTAAAATAAGATCAGCATCAGTAAAATTATTAGTGGTGCTGTAGCCTTGGTCAATTAATACAGAAGCTACAATCTCACTATCACTGAAATTCATTTGACACCCATAACTTTCTATATAAAATTTTTTACCGTTTGGCTCAACGGGTGCTTCTTTTAAAATTGAAGAACCTTGCTTTTCTTCATCTATTTTTTTAGGAAACTTAATTACGCCTGAAAACTGTGCTGCCATTAATTGTTATTTAGAATGCAAAAATAATCATTTTATGCCGCAATGACAATTTGGCAGAAAAAAAGAAAAAATGGATGAAGCATAATACGCTTCATCCACATAATTATTTAATTAATGCGCTACTGATTTTTTAAACTCCTTTAACTGAGTTATCGCGCCACTAACTAAATCTACTTGTTTACTTAAGGTATCCCTAAGATTGGAAGGAAGGTCATTTTCTTGTAAAACTTCATGATAAGTTTCTACAGCAGCATTTTCACCTGTTAAACTTGCTTCAATAATTTTTTCATCATCATGCCCTGTTAATTTCGATTTAACAGTTAACCAAAAACGATGTAAATCACCTTTCGTTGTACCATCAATATCGAGTTTCACCCCGTAATCTCTAGCTTCATCTTTAATTTCCTCAATAAAAAGTTTTCGTTGCTGAGATAATCGGCCAAAGATAGTTTTTAACTCACCATCTTCTAACTCCGTTGCAGCTCTGGAATAACCTTCTACTCCATCTTTACATATATCTACAATCTTTTGTAGATTTTTTTTAATCGAATCATTCATATTTTCTAAAATTTAGTTATTAATAATTAATTGTAGTATTAGAAAACCTTGCCAATGAAATACTGAGTCTGAAACGAAGCTCCTGATGGCCTATTTTCAGTATTAGTTTCTACATCTGTAGAAAGCCTTTCTCAACATTAATAATTATTTAATCTATTATGAGTAATAGTGCTGAATGTATATATTTGCTAATCTTAAAACCAAAATAAATAATAAAAAATGAGAAAAATTAGTTTGTATGCCTTGGTAGCATTTAGTGCTTCTATGTTTTTAATTGCTTGTAATTCATCAGATAATAATCAGATGGCCGATAATATGGATCAGAAAATGGACTCTACATCTGAAGAAATGACTATGAATATAGATCTAGATAGAAGTAAAATAATGTGGAAAGGCACTATGGTAGGAGTATATTCTCATTCAGGAAATCTTAGATTCAAAGAAGGTACGCTCACTATGCAAAATGGTAAAGTAACAGGTGGCAATTTTGTAGTTGATATGAGCTCCATTAATCCTACTGATAGCAATTATAATGTAGAAGAAGGCAAAACACCTGAGAAACTAAAAGGACACTTATCTTCTAATGATTTTTTTGCAGTAGACAGTTTTTCTAATGCTTCTTTTACTATTAACGGTACCGAAGATGGAGAAGTTATGGGAATGTTAACGGTAAGGGGAATAACAAAAGAAGAATCTGTAGATGATATCAACATCATTGACAGTGCAGGAATGATGAAAATCACAGGCGATATGACTTTTAATAGAAAAGATTTTAATGTAATGTTTGAAAGTACTATGCAAGAAATGGTATTATCTAACGACGTAGAATTAGATATAGAACTAGTTGCTAAACAATAAATTTTATTAAATTTTATTAAAAGCGATCCCACTCAGGATCGCTTTTTTTTTGACTACAGGTGCAAGCTTTTTGTATCTTTACATTTCGAAAAAACTTATGAATAATAGAAAAATTAATATCGTACTTCCTTTAATATTAGCTCTTGTATTAGCCTTAGGCATGCAGATCGGCATCAAATACAATGAAATCGCTAACGGTAAAAAACCTATCTATAATATTATTGAAAATAATGGCACTAAGATAGACGATATTATGAGTTTTATAAATAATAGATATTTAGATACCATTAATGAAAGCAAGATAAAAGAGGCCGCTATTCATACTATCTTCGATAATCTAGACCCATTTTCATCATATATACCTTCCAGAGATTTACAACAAGTCAATGAATCATTAGAAGGAAATTTTGAAGGCATAGGCATAGAATTCTTCATTGTTAATGATACAATCATGGTCGTCACTCCTATCTCCGGAGGCCCGTCTGAGTTATTAGGCATTCAATCAGGCGACAAAATAATTAAAATAGATAGTCAAAAAGTATCCGGTATAGAAATCACTAATCAAGATGTTGTTGATAAGTTAAGAGGCCCTAAAGGCACTAAAGTCACGGTATCTATAAAAAGAAATCATAAAGAAGATTTGCTTGATTACACCATCACCAGAGACAAAATACCTTTATACAGCGTAGACGTTTCTTATATGATAGATGAGGTTACAGGGTATCTTAAGATTAATAGATTCAGTTCTACCACATATTCTGAATTTCGACAAAAAATGCAGGAGTTAACTGAAAAAGGTATGGAAAAACTTATTCTTGATCTGAGACAAAATCCCGGAGGATATCTTAATGCCGCAACAATGATTGCTGATGATTTTTTAAGTGGAGATAAACTTATAGTATATACCCAAGGCTTACATGCAAACCGGAATGATTTTTATGCCGGTAAATCTAAATTATTTGAAGAAGGAGCTTTAGTGGTTTTAATTGACGAAGGTTCTGCTTCTGCCAGTGAGATTGTTTCAGGAGCCATACAAGATTGGGACAGAGGTACTATTGTGGGAAGGCCATCATTTGGAAAAGGTTTAGTTCAAGAACAACATACCTTAGATGACGGTTCAGCAATAAGGCTTACAGTAGCCCGTTATTTTACTCCTTCAGGCAGATGTATTCAAAAACCCTTCGGACAAGATGAAAAAGGCTTAAACTATCATGATAATGAAGCGGTAACAGATACTGCTGATTCTACGAATATATTCCATACTTCACAGGGCAAAACAGTTTACGGCTCCGGAGGCATCACTCCTGATGTTATTATTCCTGTTGACACGCAAGGAACCAATCAATACCTTGTATCTCTTTTAATAAAAGGAATCATCCCTCAATTTGTTTACAACCATTTTAATACAAATACTGATTTTTATGATCAATACAAAAATATAGATCAGTTTAAGAAAGAGTTTTCAATTAGCCAGGAATTGTTTGAAGATTTTATCAATTTTGCCGAAGCTGAAGGAATAAAAAGAGACAACGAAAAGATAGCTGAAGCTAAAAAGATCATCACTACCCGCTTAAAAGCTCAAATTGCCCGGCGTAAATGGCAAGAGCAAGGTTTCTACCCGATCATTCATGAGCTAGATAAAACCTTTCAAAAAGGATATAAAATTATTATACCAATGTAATTTATAAGATAGTCCACTATTTTATAAAACTTATCAGTGGAAAATGCCGATACTACATAAAAATAGTCGCATTAAGGTGAAGCCTAAAATGGACTAATATCAAATATGTAATCGGTATTTAGGCACATTCGCAAGTAGAGCAGTTATAAACTCAGAAATTTCTGAGTTTAGGGAACGGCCTTTTTTTCAAGCTACTACAATCTCGAAATTGAGAGGGATAGAAACATCAGATGTATGAAGCCACCAATAGGTGGCGAGTTTCTGCTGTTTTAGGTAGTATTTCTGAGATTGTTTGCAAGAAAAATCAACCTTGATTTTTTTTTTACTTTCTTTTTTCAAGAAAAAGAAAAGTAAGAAGAAATCATTGCAAAAATAACCCCGATATTAGGCTTTTGGGATTAAAATCGGGGTGATTTAAACCTATAAATTTCATTGAACTCCTTGGTATCATTCATTTTTCTTACTTGGGCACATGCGCTATTTAATTCCGGAAGCTAGGAAGAATGATTGAAAATAGAGTGAATTACTCATGCTGAAAAACCAGGGTATATCGTAAAAAATTCTCGGTTTAGCCTTTTTAAAATTTGTCCCGTTTATTTGCCCCACTTTTTAAGTTTCCAAACAAATCAAGGCTAAAAGCACTGATTTCATTGGAGCTTTCAAAGAATAAATAAGGGTACCCGATGGGATTTGAACCCACGGCCCCCGGAACCACAATCCGGTGCTCTAACCAACTGAGCTACGGGTACCATTAATATCGGGCAAAAATATACTTTTTACCCGACACAAAAAATATTTCTGATTATTAAGATGCCTTTTTTTCTCCTTCTTCTAAGGTAATGGTTCTTTCAACTGTATTAAATGGGCCGGTAATAACATTTCCTTCAGCATCTATTAATTCAAGTTTAATAGTGTTTTCACCCATTGGCAAACCTTCAATAAAATATGGGACCCAATTGGTGATATAAAATGTTTCACCATTAATAGTAGCTCGTACTTTATTACCAGCTTCAGAAAGGTTAACATTTACTAAATAAAAATCTAAAAGAACTTTCTTAGTATCCTCGCCGCTATAAGTTCCTTTTGGCCTGCTGTAAAACATATGTGAGCCTGTTAAATCTGCTTTGCCTAGATTTTCATCTTTCTTTCCAACGGTAAATTGCATCAAAACTCCTGCCTGAGGATTTTTAATGCTTTCATGGTAAGAACGTGATAAAAAAGCTAAGGCGACATAATTGCCTTTTTCTAAATCTACTTCAAAAGAAGGCTCATATTTTGCTAGGTAGGGCTCGTTATTTAAAATCAAATGAATATGCTGGCCTTTGTCCGAGTTTGCACAATGCTTGCTCATAGCATCAGTCGTTTGTGACATTAAATCATAATTTTCAACTTTAAAATCAAACTTCACTTTTCCATTATCTAAAAATGAATTATCCTTAGGTGCCATCATTGTTATTTTAGCATCAGGAAACTCAGGTGAATAAGGTTCTAAGGCAGTAAGTGTTATAGTGCCTTTCCCTCGGTTAGACACAGACTCTTCCTCTATTGTTTGATCATACTCATCTAATTGTTGATTTTGCTCATCGTTCATGGTAGATAATTCCTCGTTACGACCACCGTTATCACAAGCGAATAAAATTACTAATGCTAATGATACTAAAAATATATAATGGATAAATTTCATAATTGATTGGTTTAACTTATAGGTTTACTTATTTGCTTCATTTACTATGACTATTCAAAGTTAGAAGATTTAATATTAACAACATAATAAATTATTAAAAGTACTTAAAGGTTATAATAAATTAATTAAGAATAAATGAATAGTCTTTAGTAACTTTGTGTCTGATGTATTTTTTAGACTAAAACACAGAAATATTCTAAAGGTTTTATGATCTCATTAATTGTTACAGCTTACAACTATGATCGGTATATTGAACGTGCTATTAGAAGTGCTCTTGATCAATCATTAGATAATAACCTTTATGAAATCATTATTGTAAATGATGCTAGCACCGATAAAACTAAAAAAATTCTCGATAATTACATGGATGATGCCAGAATTTTTCACTTAGAAAAAAATGTTGGTCTTAGTGCCGCACGAAATTTTGGGATAAAAAAAGCTAAGGGCCAATTTGTAATATTTTTAGATGCTGATGATTATCTTCAACGAGATTTGCTTTACATAACCAAAATGTTTTTAGTAGAAAATAATAATATTGACGCAGTCTCTACAAATTATTATTTTGTGGATGAAAAAGGTAATCATATTGAACACGTATGTTCAGAAAGCAAACCTATAGCATGTGGAATTCTATTTAGAAAAGATTTATTATATAATATTGGTCTTTATGATGAAGAGTTTAGAGCTAGAGAAGAAGAAGATTTACGAATAAGGTTTGAAAAAAAATATAGTATATATAATTTAAATATTCCTCTATATAGATATCGGATGCATGAAAACAACCTAACTAAAAATAAAGATGAAATGGATAAGTATGCCGAAGAACTTAATAAAAAGCATTCAATATGAAAGAAAAAGTTTCTTCTGAAAGTATACTTGGTAATATGCTATTAATTGGAGGCTGTGGACGAAGTGGAACAAGCATTTTAGGTAGTTTAGTGGCTTCTTGTAAATATATTGAATATTTCTACGATCCAGCTTTTTTCCATAAATGTATGTACAAACTCCAAGAGTTAAATGAGCATACGCAAAAGTATATTTGGAATGCTTATTTGTATGATGAACTGTTCATCAACAATCTTTCAGGAAGATGTATTAATTTTAAACCTAAGGAAATAACTTACGTCTACAATACTAAATCAAAAAAAGAAGTCGATGAAAGAATCAAAAATTCTTTAGGTAGAAACGAAATTCTTCATTTGTCTAAGAAGCATAAGATCGCAATAAAAGTAACAGATTCCGTTTTCACATTTGCCAGTCTTAATAGCTTGTATAAAAATCTTAAGGGACTATTTATTTTTAGGCAACCAAACGATGTCATTAGTTCATTAGTAAAAAAAGGATGGTTTAGTAATCAAAGTCTTAATACAAATTCCCCAGAACCCTTAATTGATTTTAAAATTATAGCTAATTTAAGAGTTCCTCGATGGGTAGCAGAAACAGACTATGATTTCTGGATAGATTCCGATGAAATTAACAGATGTGCTTATTATTACTACCGGTCCAATTCAGAGTTGCTAAAACTTAAATCATCACCACATCATATAGAAATCATTAATTATGAGTCTCTAGTTAGAAATCCTCGACAAACGGCAGTTTGTATAAGTGACTTTTTTAGACTAAAGCCAAGTAAAAAAACAGATGATATAATTACCTCCATAAAGCCTCAAAAAAATAGTAATGAAAATTATATATTAAATGTCGAATTAAATCTACAAAAGGAAATTATAGATTTACATATGAAATTAGCAAAAAAAGAGTTTCAAATTCTTTAACTTAATTAGAAAATCTTCATTAAACAGATGAAATTACTAATTATTCAAGCACGCTTAGGATCGTCTAGACTTCCCGGAAAAGTTTTAAAAAAAATTGAAAATAAAACACTTCTAGAATGGCAAATAGAAAGGATTAAGCCTAGCAAAAATATTGACCAAATTATGGTTGCGACAACTACTAATCCAGAAGATATAACAATCAAAAAACTCTGCTCTTCTATTGGAATCCCATGTTTTTGCGGTGACGAAAATGATGTTTTAGATAGATATTTCCAAGCTATTACTTCAAGTAATAGAAAATTTGATACAGTTGTGCGAATAACTTCTGATTGCCCACTACATTCTTATCAAGTAATTGATGAATGTATACAAGAATTTGAATTAAGAAAGGTGGATTATTTTTCTAATTCAAACCACGCACCTAATTATCTTGAAGACGGTTATGATACTGAGGTATTTACATTTGATGCACTAAAAAAGGCTTGGGAAAGCGCTAAACTTCAATCAGAAAGAGAGCACGTAACGCCATATATTAAAAACTCTGGTTTATTTCAGTGTGCCTGGAAAAAGACAAATTCAGAATATAAATTTAAATTTTCCGTTGACACAGAAGCCGATTTATTAGTTGTAAAAAGAATTTTTAAAGAGTTAAAAGATATTTCTCATTTTTCAATAAATGATGTTGTAAATTTGTTAAAACAGAAACCGGAAATTCTTGAACTTAATAAAACCAGTATAATAAATTCCGGTTATAAAAAATCATTAGAGCAGGATAGGATCATTAAATAATGAATAAATTAGAATTACCTAATATAAGTAACTTTAAAGCTTCCAATGAGTTTCGGCGAGTAATTCATAATCTAATTCCTGGAGGTGCGCATACCTACTCTAAAGGTGACGATCAGTTTCCAATCAATTCTCCAGCAGCTATTACACATGGAAATGGTTGTTATGTATGGGACTTAGACGGGAATAAATATATTGATACGCTTATGGGACTGACTTCAGTATCATTAGGCCATGCTTATCAACCTGTCGTTGATCGAGTAATGATTGAACTTAAAAAAGGATCAAACTTCTCTCGTCCATCAATTATTGAGAGAGAGATGGCCGAACGTTTTCTATCGCTCCTACCTCAGCATGATATGATTAAATTTGCAAAAAATGGATCTGTAGCTACTACAGCAGCAGTTAAATTATCTCGTGCTTATACCGGAAGAAATATTGTAGCCCGTCCACATGATCATCCATTTTATTCTTATGATGATTGGTTTATAGGTTCAACAGAATGTGATTTTGGAGTTCCTAAAGAAATCAAACAAATGACTGTTACTTATAAGTCAGATGATCTTAAGTCATTGCATGAACTTTTTGATAAGTATCCAAATCAAATTGCCTGCATTATATCTGAACCGGAAAAATTTAATAAAATAGATGCCGACTTTTATAAAAATGCTATTGATTTAGCCCATAAAAATGGCACTCTTTGGATTATGGATGAAATGATTACAGGTTTTAAAACGGATTATCCAGGATCTATAACTAAGTTTAATGCCGAGCCAGATCTCGCAACTTGGGGAAAGGGAATTGCAAACGGATTTTCGTTCTGTGCATTGACAGGAAAAAAAGATATTATGGAACTCGGTAGTATAAAAAATACTGGAACGAAAAAAGTCTTTTTAGTTTCTACTACCCATGGTGGTGAAACACATGCTATTGCTGCTGGGTTAGCTACTATGGAGGTTTTTGAAAAACAAAATGTACTCAAACATAATCATGACATTGGAAGTTATTTTATAAAAAATGCTACTCAAATTATTAAAAATCAAAATCTCCAAGAAAGTCTTGAGTTGACAGGTTTTAACTGGAATGTAGGCTTAGTTGTAAAAAATCAATACGGTAAACCAGACCTGCACTATAGAACATTATTTATGCAAGAAATGATTAAAAGAGGAATTTTATATCAAGGTATTCTTTCTCCATGTTATTCGCATACCATATCTGACATTAACTGGATGTTAGAAGCATTTGCTGAATCCTGTAATATATTATGCAAAGCTTTAGAAAATGGTTACGAACAATATTTAGTTGGTGATGCAATAAAGCCAGTTTTCAGAAAATATAATTAATGAAGAACATTGAAAGAACTACCGATCCGGGATTAATCGATTTCAAGAAAAAATTTGATCTTACAGATAAGGTTATTATCCTAACAGGAGGTTGTGGACTTATCGGAAGTGCTTTTGCTGAGGCATGCGCGCAATATGGTGCACATGTTATATTAGCAGATATTACTCAATCTAACCCTTCTACAAAGGCTCAAAAACTTGAAAAAAAGTATAATGTGGACATGTTAGGTATTGAGGTTGATGTTGCTAGTCGAGAATCAGTTAACAACCTAAAAAAAACTGTTTTAGAAAATTTTGGAAAAATTGATGCCTTAGTTAATAATCATCAAAATAAAACAAATAATTTTTTTGAACCGTTTGAAAATTATACAGAAGAGAATTGGGACGCAGTAGTAGAGACTAATTTAAAAGGTACTTTTTTAACATGTCAAATTATAGGTAGTTGGATGGCAGAAAATAATGGTGGAAACATTATTAATATCCCATCAACTTATAGCATCGTAGCACCTAATCAAAACTTGTATAAAGGTACAAAAATGGGTTGTCCAGCTGCGTATTCAGCTTCTAAAGGTGGTGTTCAAGCGCTCTCTCAATATCTTGCTTCCTATTGGGCAAATAAAGGAATTCGGGTAAATATGATTACTCCTCATGGCGTTTGGAATAATCATGAAATAAAGTTTGAAGAAAATTTTGCCCAATTTACTCCCATGGGAAGAATGAGTTATAATCATGAAGTTGCAGGTGCATTAATTTATTTATTATCAGATGCTTCTAGCTACACAACAGGCACTAACATTCTAAATGAAGGTGGGTGGACAGTATGGTAAAAGAAACGGACTGGAATAGTTTTGATAAAATTATTGATGCTAAAGGGTCTATTCTTTCAAGAGGTATTAAGGATACACTTGCCTTTAAAGATTTAATATTTCTATTTGTTAGAAGAGATTTTATTGCTATTTACAAACAAACCATATTAGGACCTATATGGTTTTTTATTCAACCTCTACTTACTTCCTCAATCTTCACTTTAATATTTAGCATAATAGCAGGCATTAGCACTAATGGTTCTCCTCCAATATTATTTTATATGGCTGGTTCAACACTATGGACTTACTTTTCAGAAAGTTTGACTAAAACATCAGATACCTTTATAGCTAATCAAAATATTTTTAGCAAGGTTTATTTCCCTAGATTAGTAGTTCCAATTTCGGTTATAATTTCAAATTTATTAAGGCTAGGTGTTCAACTTTCGCTTTTCGTACTAATTTATCTTATATATATTTTCAAAGGAGTCAATATATTTCCTAATTATGCAATTTTTTTGTTGCCTTTTCTTCTTATTATTATGGCAGGATTAGGTCTAGGGTTTGGAATTATAATATCCTCCCTAACTACTAAGTATCGAGACTTGAAGCATTTAATTCAATTTGGAGTTCAATTAGCGATGTATACAACTCCAATAGTTTATCCATTAGATAGTGTTGATCAAAAATTTAAATGGATTATTTTAGCAAATCCAATGACTGCTGTTATTGAAACTTTTAAATTTAGTGTATTAGGAAAAGGTGAATTGAATTGGTTTAATTTGTTGTATAGCTTTATATCTATGATTATAATACTTATAATAGGATTAACGATATTTAATAAAGTTGAGAAAAAATTTATTGATACTGTATAATATATACACTATATGAGTGATGTAGTTTTAAAAGTTGAGAATGTTAGTAAGCAATACCGTTTAGGTCAGTTTGGAACAGGATCATTAAATGAAGACTTCAAAAGATGGTCATACCGCATACGCGGAAAAGAAGACCCTTTCTTGAAAGTTGGAGAGGAAAATGATAGAACTACTAAGGGACAAAAATATGTTTGGGCATTAAAAAATTTAAATTTCGGAGTAAATAAAGGTGAGGTAATTGGCATAATTGGTAAGAATGGTGCTGGGAAATCAACTCTCCTTAAAATATTATCTCAAGTAACAACTCCTACTACTGGTAGAATGGGAATTAAAGGTAGAATTGCTTCATTATTAGAAGTGGGAACAGGATTCCACCCAGAACTTACTGGAAAAGAAAACATCTACTTGAATGGGGCAATACTTGGTATGAAAAAAAGAGAAATCAAAACTAAGTTCGATGAAATTGTTGAATTTTCTGGCTGTGCAAAATACATAGACACTCCTGTTAAAAGATATTCCTCAGGAATGTTAGTAAGATTAGGGTTTGCAGTAGCAGCACATTTAGAAGCAGAGATATTAGTTATTGATGAAGTACTAGCTGTAGGAGATCAGGAATTTCAAGATAAGTGTATCGGTAAAATGAAAGATGTCTCTCAAAGTGGCAGGACAGTTTTATTTGTTAGTCACAACATGGCATCTATTCAATCGTTATGTCCAAAATGTATATTGCTAGATAAGGGACAGTTAAAAATATATGATAACACTAAAACCGTAATAACAGAATATAAGCAAAGTGTCATAAATCAATCATTAGAAGGAGAAACCATTGACATTAAACCTAGCTATAAATCTCCTGCTGGCTCTATCAATAAAGTTTCTTTAAAAAATTCTAACGATGACTCAACTGGGATTTTCATGTTTGAGGAAGACATTATCGTTAATATTGAAATAACACTAACTAACAAAGTTAAAGAACCAATCATCGAAGCTAGACTAGTAAGTAGCGACGGTATACTACTTGCCCATTTTTCAACATCCTTCTTTAACTCAATCAAATCATTAAATCCGGGAAGTCATACTATTCAATTTAAATTCACCAATACTCTCCAATCTGGAATTTATTCATTTGACATTGGTATTCACTATCCCAACTTTTCAACAATTTTTGCCGCAAAAGATGTTATATCATTTAAAGTTGAAAATTTAAATTTCGACTCCTCTAGAAAATTAAATTTTGATAGAAGCTTAGGGTATCTAAGGCCTGAAACCAAATGGAAAATTATTTAAATAAAAATTATAAATGCTAATAGATCTCTTTAATAAAGATTGTAATTCAATAACTTTAAGTAAACCATATATCATTGCAGAAGCAGGAGTTAACCATGAAGGATCAATGGACTTAGCTAAAAGGCTAATCGATGAAGCAAAAGAAGGAGGTGCCCAAGCTATTAAGTTTCAAACCTATAAAGCAGAAACTATAGCTTCTAAAAACAGCCCATATTATTGGGATATCAATAAGGAACAGACAAAGACCCAATATGAGCTTTTTAAAAAGTATGATAAATTTTGGAAGAAAGAATATGAAAACTTAAAAAAATACTGTGATCAGGTCAATATAGAATTTTTATCCACTCCTTTTGATATTGAGTCTGCAAACTTTTTAAATGACTTAATGCATGCTTATAAAATTTCTTCTTCAGATTTGACCAACCATCCATTTATCGAGCATATTTGCAAATTCAAAAAACCAATAATTTTATCTACTGGTGCTTCATATTTATGGGAAATTCAAGAAACTGTTGAAGTTATTGAAAAATTTGGCAACCCATTAAGTTTACTTCATTGTGTTCTTAACTATCCGACAGAAAATAATAATGCTCACTTAGGAATGATATTAGATCTCAAACAAAAATTTCCCCATGTAATTCCCGGCTATTCAGATCATACTTTACCCCAAAATATGGAACCACTGTATATAGCTTTTCTTTTAGGTTCTAGGATTATTGAAAAACACTTCACACATGATAAATCTTTACCTGGAAACGATCATTATCATGCAATGGATAAAGATGATTTAAAACTATTTTGGAATAAAATTGAATACTCTCAAGATTTATTAGGCTCTTTTAAACTTACAGCTCTTCCAGAGGAAGAATTAGCTAGAAAAAATGCTAGAAGAAGTTTGGTTGCTTCTCGAAATATAAAACATGGAGAAGTTATAGAGAAAAAACATCTAACCTGGAAAAGACCTGCCTCAGGCATTAGCCCTCGATCTATTAAAGAGGTCATTGGTAAAAAGACACTTAAATCTATTAAAGAAGATACTGTTCTAAAATGGAATATGCTTAATTAGCAATATCTATGAAAAAAAAAATAGAAAAATATTTTGACCGCCTTTGGCCACTTTGCCGAAGTATTACTGGTAATGGGCTGAGGGAAAGTCTTAAAATTTTAAACGAGATTATTCCACTCCAAATTCACGAAGTTCCATCTGGAATAAAAGTTTTTGATTGGACTGTGCCAAACGAATGGAATATTAAAGATGCTTATATTTTAACCCCAACGGGGAAAAAAATTGCCGATTTTAAATCAAATAATCTTCATATAGTAAATTATTCTAAACCCTTTAAAGGAAAAATCCAATTTAAAGATTTAGAATCCCGATTATACTTCCTTAAGGATCAACCCAATGCAATTCCATATATTACATCATATTATAAAGAGGATTGGGGATTTTGTATAACATATAATGATTTTAAGCGTTTACCAAAAGATGGTGAATATGAAGTAATAATTGATTCTAGCCTAGAACCCGGTTCATTAACTTATGGTGAATCTTACCTGCCAGGAAAAACAAAAAAAGAAATATTATTTTCAACTTATGTTTGTCATCCAAGTATGGCAAATAATGAATTATCCGGCCCTTTAGTAACTGCGTTTTTATATAAATACCTTAAAGAGAATTTTCCAAATCGAAAATATTCATACCGATTTGTTTTTGCTCCAGAAACAATTGGGATAATTTCATTTTTGAATAAATCTGGGCAAGAGTTATTAAAGAATCTTCACGCAGGATATGTCATTACTTGTATTGGAGATGATGGTATGTTTACATACAAATGTTCAAAACGTGGTAACTCAATTGCAGATATTGCAGCTCAACATATCCTCAATTATAAAAACATTCCACATAAAATCATAGATTATGCTATTGGAGGTAGTGACGAGAGACAATACTGCTCCCCAGGTTTTAATTTACCAGTTGGTTCACTCATGAGAACAATGTATAAGGAATATCAAGAATATCATACTTCCTTAGATAATAAAGATTTAATTTCTTTTAATGCTATGGAAGAATCTATCAAGGTGTATTTTGAAATTATTAAGTTGTTAGAATTAAATAAAAAATACAAAGGTACGATACAATTCTGTGAACCGCAATTGAGTAAAAGGGGCTTGTACCCTTCCTCAATGGCATGGAAAAAAAGAACAAATGATAGATTAAATATACTTCACCTTTTGAGTTATGCGGACGGGAAAACTGATTTAATTGAAATTGCAAATAGGAAAGGCATTTGCGCTTTGGAATTTTCTGATATAATTCCCTTGTTAATAGAGAAAGGGCTATTAATACACTAACCAAATAACTTCATGAAATTTGCACTTTTTTTAGTTAATTTACTACTTGCAAATGATAAATATAATAAATTATCAGTAATAAAATCACTATTATCAAGAAGTGCTTTAAATATATCTCATCTTAGCTTCTGGGAATATTTTAAACAATCTATAGTGTTAAGTTATAGAATATTATATAAATTTTTAAGTATACTGTTTAAATTAAAGAAAAAACCTGTTGATCATTTAATTTTTTGCTTCAAAACTAATACGTCAGTTAGAATTCAACATGTTAAGGAATATGCTGAAGTAAACAAAATAGACATTTTTGACCATGATGATCATATGGATTATTTTTATTATTCATCAATAACTATAAAAAAAGTTATTAAACTTGCCTATATATTTTTTATTTTCCAATTATCGCTTATATATAGTTTATTTTTAAAAGATCGATATTCAAGAATTTGGATTGTAGATTTTTTTGAAATTCTTGTAAGAGGTTTATTAAATAGCGGAGATCAAGTAAGCTACTACTTCTACGTTTCGTTGAATCTAAAATCATATCTTTCAAGTTTTTTATTGTCTACTTGGTTAAAAGAAGAGTGTATAGTTATAAGTAGTAGTACGCCATTATTTAAGCTTCAGCGATATACTTATTTACCTGATGTGAGCTTTCGACTTTGTTCAAAATTTCAAAAAGAAGAAGCAAAGTTATTTATTAAACTAGGTTGGCAGAAATTCAAGGATATTGATCTCTGGGGATTAGAAGAAATCCATATCACTTCTAAACTACATAAAGTAGAGCCAAATATAGATTTAGGTTATTATTCAAGTGCTGAATGGGCAAGAAATTATTACTATTGGCGAGAAAGTAACTTTGAAAGGATTAAGAGTGGTGTATCTAAAAACAACTTTTATTATAAAATGTTTATGCATTACCTTAAAAACCTCATCATATACAAAAACTCTAAACCCAATACTTCACTTAAAATTTACACACATCCTTTTGAAAGAAAACTTAAAGAGAATTATGGAATTATACCCCCTTACACGAAGCTTGCAACAGATAATAATATTTCAATTGATTATGAGTTATCTAGTTCTCTTGAAAAAATTTATGAATGTAAAGTAGGAATTGCAATTGGATCATCAATTATATTTGATAGATGGCATATGAATCTTCCTGGATTAATTTATTCTGGCCGAGGGTATGAAAGAGAATTTCTACCAGGTTACTATTATAAATATATGGGTAAATATCAAAAATATTGTTTTGATAATGAAAAAGACTTGCTAAATATGATTGATAAAAAGTTATAAATATTTCTTATTAAGTAAGTATAGTATTTATAGTTTTGGAGTAAAATATTCTTATTTACAAGGTTACAGATATATTTTCATAAGAATAAAAATATCATTCAGATGCATTTACTTTAATAAATATTTATATGTTTAATTAAATTAAGCTGATAAAAATAAATGTAGGAAAAGCGTTAATTTTAAAATATGTGTGGTATATCAGGATTTTATTCCCCTTTACAAGAAATTGCTTTAAAAGCATATTACAAGTCTCATTTGAAAATGAAGCATAGGGGACCTGATGATGAAGGGTTTACAATTTTTTCAGGAGAAAAAATTCAACAATTAAGAGGAGATGATACTATATCTTTTTATAATAATTTAGAACATATTAAAAACTTTAAAAAAGCTAAACTCGTTTTCGGTCATAGGAGGCTTGCAATTATCGATTTGACATATCATGGGCATCAACCCTTTCATTTTGAAAATCTTATCTTAACATATAATGGAGAATTATATAATTATCTTGAACTACGAAATGAATTACAAAATTTTGGCTATATTTTCCAAACTAGTTCAGATACTGAAGTTATAATTAAAGCATTCCATAAGTTTGGAATCAATTGCTTTGAAAAATTTGTCGGAATGTGGGCATTAGCGATTTATAATAAGATTGATAAATCGGTAATCTTATCACGAGATCCTTTTGGCATAAAACCATTATATTATCATTATGAAAATGGAATACTAAAATTTTCTTCAGAAATTAAAGTGTTAACAAATTGGGATTATTCATTAATAGAAACCAATTATGATGCTGTTTTTGATTTTGTTCACTATAATGCGAGAGATCATTCAGAACAAACTTTTTATACACGAATCTGCCAACTCCTTCCCGGAAATTATCTTAAATTTGACAATAAAGGTAATTATAAAATTTCTACTTACAAAAGCAGTAAAAATATAATTCAATATAACTCTCCCAATGAAGTTTTCATAGACATTACAAATTCTATAAACTTACATTTGCGTTCAGACGTTCCAGTAGGTGTAAGCTTAAGTGGTGGGATAGATTCTAATGTTATTACATCTTATTTAGCTTCTAAAACAAAGAATATTAAAAGTTTTTCATCAATCTTCCCAGATTATCCTAAATTTGATGAATCTCAATATATAAAATCAACTCTACATAAATATAATAAGAGTATTCAACCTTTTTGGATCAATACTACCAGCAAAGAATCTTTTGAAAGTATAGATAAGATACTTTTTTACATGGACGAGCCTTATCTTTATCTAGGAATGCTTCAACCTTACAAAGTATATCAAAAGGCAAGAGAAAATGGAATCAAGGTAATGCTTGGGGGCCAAGGTGGTGATGAGTTATTTGGTGGATACTCAGAACAAATAAAATTTTATTATAAAGAATTATTTAAATCATTTCATACAACAAAATGGATGCGATGGATTAAAAGTAAATATTTCAACTTAGATTTTGTCAAAGAAGTTATTCACGAAGAAGTAAAGCAATACGATCCTTTAGCCATAAAAAAACAGTATATGAATAATTTTTATTTTGACTATCCTCCTATAACCCCATTTGAAATAAATAAGCAAGAAAAAAAGTATAATTCAAGAACCTTTTTTTTCAATAATGGATTAAGAGAATATCTAACTGGTGATGATCGTATGTCTATGGCTCATAGCATAGAGTGCCGAGTACCTTTTTTGAATATTAACATTTACAATAAAATCATCAAATCAAATTATACACATTTAATGAAAAATAACATTCCAAAGTATTATTTAAAAGAGGCCTTTAAAAACTTTCTTGCTCCTGAGATATATCATAGAAAAGATAAAATGGGCTATGTGTCACCTCAAGAAATTTGGCTTAATAAAAATAAAAACGTAGTTGAGGAAGTAATTAAAGAGTGCCGTCTTTATAAAGAAATAAAATTAAATACTGATAAACTTATAAATATTAATCATATAAAATTTTGGAGGCTATTTATTATAGCAAAATGGTATAATAACCTAAATTGAACAGGTTAAGTTATTTTTAATTAGCTCATTTTTTTAAATTTAGTATTCTTATTACTTTTTTACTCTTTTAAAGTGATAAGAAAAATTTTAAAATTATAATTTGGAGAATTTACTATACGATTAAAATTTTCCTTTTATGATTTGATAATATCAGAGGCAACTTAATCAAATCTATATTTTACTTTATTGCATATATTTTAATTAATCGTAAGCGTATTAAAACTTTAATCTGCTGAATGGTCAACATATTTTAATTTTACAATATTAG
>CBDBZN010000003.1:0-66854 GCA_965213575.1 Chitinophagales bacterium
CCAACCATCACCTCATTATTAGCAGCTTTGGCAACAGAATTTATATGGTTAGCGGCTAAGATTCCACCTACTTTCATTATTTTTATATTGATCATATCGGAATATCCATTACTTGTTAGTCTAAAGGCATCTTTTAAAGATTTTAAGCTTTCATCTGCCATAACAGGTATAGGAGTATATTTACTAATTATTCCCATTAAACTTTCTTGATTTATATTGATGGGCTGTTCAATAATCTCAATGTTTAACTTTTCCGTGGCAATTATAAAATGTTGTGCAGTATCTAAATCATAACCCTGATTCCCGTCAAACCTAATAGTAAGGTGCGGATACTTTATTCGAATCGCGTTTATCTTTTTTATATCTTCTTCCACATCTAAGCCGCCTTTTATCTTAATGATATTAAATCTTTGCGCTATATATAACTTAGCTTTTTCTAAAGTTTCTTCAAAAGGTAAAATACCGATAGTAATACTGGTTGCAATTTTATCTCTAAATCCTCCCAGTAATTGATAAAGAGGCACCTGGGCTTTCTTAGCCAATAAATCAAACAGGGCAATATCTACCATTGCCAATGCAGAAGATTTGAGTTTTGGTTCCAGCTCATGTAATATTCTGGCATACAAAAAAGGGTTTTCTCCAAGAAGAGCCGGTATAATAATGTCTTTAATAGCTATTTCGACCTCTTCAGCAGTTTCACCGGTAATTTCTAAGTCAGGAGCTGCACATCCATAGCCTATCAGGCCTGTATCTGTATGTAGATATAATATGAAATTAGTTGTTTTATCTACTAATTCATATGCAATAATATAAGATTCTGAAAGCTTAAGATCGAGCCGTTGATACTCGACACGGATGATTCGCATCGTTTAATACTTTTTTTGATAGAGGTCTTCTACACGGCTAGATTTAACGGTCTCAACAAATTTAACTAGTTGTTCAATCATCACTTCCCACATTTTCTCTCCTTTATCTGCTGTTGCAATAGTAGCATCACCCATTACACCACTTTCAGATATTTTATTTGTCCTCACATACCAACTAACAGACCGGTCATCATCAAAATCTAAAAAAGTACTTCCAAATTTCATGGTTTCATTTACCGCTTTATCCATCTGAACAGTTTCAGGCCGTATAGCAAGGGTAGTGCTGGTCTCTATTTCACCGGCATGAATATCGTTGCGAGTAGAAGCTAACCTGCTGATATCTATGTCGCTTGTTTCACCGGTGTCTACACATACAAAAATTTTTGCATCCCTGTTGATCATTTGTGCCGCATTATTAAGCGTAGGAGCAGTATCTCCATGGCCATTAACGATGATGAGTTTTGTGATTCCATTGCGCGCAACGGCCATACCGATATCATATACAAATGCTGCTAAAGCATTATTTGTAACACTAATCGTTCCTTTAAAATCATCATGATGGTAAGATACGCCAAACGGAATGGGTGGTAAAACAAATGGTTTAGGGTCACTGCATGCTTCTGCTACTTTTCGAGATAAGTAAACAGCATCAAAATAGTCTATATCAACCGGTAGATGCCTGCCGTGTTGTTCGATAGCTCCACAAGGTAAGATGGCAGTATCTACTACTTTTAATTTTTCTTCTAATTCTTGCCATGTAAAAGATTCCCACATGAAAGTGTTCTTGCTGCTATTCATATTATTTATTTAAACTGTAAGGTACGTTGTAATCATGTTCAGTAAGTGTATATTCTGTCCATTTCCTATTATTTATTTTGAAGATATTTTGTGCATAATAACTTAGAATACTCATTAAATGTTTTCTGATATAAATAGGCATATCTTCCATCATACTTCTTTCATTATCAAAACGAAGCCCCATGATCTCTTTATTTTCTTTGATCATTTTTTTATTTTTCAGGGCTCACATTTATTAAATTTTTTGAATAGAGCAGATAATATAATTGTTGGGCATCAGGGCCTAATTGTTTTACCTTTTTTGTTTGTAAACTCTTTAAGCATTTATCAATTTGTTGATCCGTATAGCCACATCTTTTAGGGTCTTCGTTTAACGCTACAAGCATACCAACAATTCTACGGCATTTTTCGCAATTGCCACATGGAAGCATCTTTTCTCCTTCTTTATGGCTGGCATGACAAGAGACTTGAGTTTGTTGCAAGTCGG
The DNA here is from genome assembly GCA_965213575.1 of Chitinophagales bacterium. Taxonomy (GTDB): domain Bacteria; phylum Bacteroidota; class Bacteroidia; order Chitinophagales; family JAUHXS01; genus JAUHXS01. The sequence goes on from CBDBZN010000003.1 coordinate 2,152, forward strand.
GATAGCGCTTTACTAATATTTTTAAGATTTGCAATTCAGACAAAGAACGTAAAAGAGAGAAATTGGTAAATATTCCAAGACTTTTTATGATAATATTTACTGTAAGCGTTGTCAAAATATTTACTTTGATCGTATAAGCCGGCATAATGTGTAATGCCTTTATATTGTAATTGCAGCGAGGTATCATACTCGTTTCCGATGATGATGTTTTTTATATTCCGTTTTCGAACGATCGGAATTACGCCCCATAAAAAAACACTTACTGTCCATAATCGTATTGGATATTGATCTGATCTGATATTTTGAAAATTAGGTTTAATGAAAGGCATTTGTTTAGCCATCCAGTTAAAAATACGATCACTATTGCACCATACTTTCGCAGTATTCGGTTCATTTTTTTTAAAATAATGATAGGAATTATAAGCAGTAAACCAATGCCTGCCTGATTCATTAATAAAGATAGGGTGGGGGTCAAATTTTTCTTTCAATATGCCATAACTCAATAAGCTGTCTTTGCCACCGCTACTTAAGATCGCATATTTATTTTCATCAGGTTTTTTGTCAACTTTAGCTTTAGTTAAATGAGCATATCCATCTGTTTGAAATTCAATTTGTGCATGAGTATAGCGTTTGGGTTTCTCAACTTCTAACTGATTATAAGTAGCTAATAAAAACTCTGTTGGTTGAAGTAGCTTATGTACGTATATTTCACGACTGGTATTTTCTATCATATCCAATATGAATCTTTGATCTGTAACATCATATAAGCCTTCAAAAACAATTTTTTCACAAAAAAGTCCGTAATTCATAGCTACTTGAGCTACCATTATAGAAGCTATATTAACATCATCCCTATTTTTTGATTTAAAGACAGCTTCATCATATGAATAGATAAATTCATTATTTACCGAAGATCCATCTTTCTTTTCTAAGGTATAAGTTGCTTTGGTTTGTCTGGGGCGGATAGAAAGATCATGCACTCTCAGACAATCGAAGGATACAAAGTCTTTGAGGGTGATGCTCATTTTTTTATTTTATCGGCGATCAATGCAACTAAGCCTTCTGTTCCATTTTGTAACACGTCAAAACAAGGTAAGCCGGTTTCGGCTGTTACCTTATCACAAGCTTCTTGAATTTCATCTACATCCATCTCCTCATGATTCAACGTAATAGCAATCACTTCGCGTCCTGATATCACTTTAATAGCTTTGATCTGAGTAGTTAAATCATGTAATTTATAGCCAGGGAATCCGTCATATTCTTTTCGCTTAGGCGCATGTTGTAAAATTACATAATCCGGCCTGCCTGCAGCAAGAATTTCAAAACCTCCCGGATAGGCAGGGTTCATTAAACTTCCTTGTCCTTCTATCACAATAACATCAGGTTTTTCTTTTTTCCAAGCATTAACTATAGCATGTTCTATTTCTCCCGAGACAAAATCATTGATACAGCTATCCATGATCATAGAGTATTTTGCTCCTTGCATCCATGCTGTTTGTCCTGTTCCGATCATTTCAGCTTTATATTTTGCTTTTTGTAAGCCTTGTACAATGAGCCACGCAGTAGTTCGCTTTCCTATTGCCGAGTCAGTTCCTAACACGGCAAGTTTTAAGGAATCTACTTTTTCTATATCACCGCTAAAAAAATGTAATTCATCTCTATCAGGTGTTTTTCTGATATCTCTTATACTTACATGATTAGCTTTCGCTAAAGCTACTAGTTCCTCATCTTTAGTGAGAAAATCGTGTAACCCGGAGTCAACATTTAATCCGGCCTTTAATGCTTCTTTAACTGTTTCTTTTGCTTCTTTTGGCAACCTTCCTCCGTCAGGAGCTAAGCCAATTACGAAATATTGGATATCAATTCCTTTGTTTTTAAATGTTTCCAATGCCTCTGTAAGGCCGGAGTAAACCGGAATATTGTTAGGCCTTTGGTCGAGTACTTGGCCACTGTCTTGTCCTGTATAATTGCGATCAATCACTCCCAATACATCATACCGATTTGTAAACCTGACTAAGCCATGTGCAGTTTTACCGTTAGGCGTGTTAAAAGCATCTTGGCAATATACAATTGCCTTTCCATCTAATTTTTTATTCATTTAACAAAAATTTATTAAATCATTAATGCATGCACTAACTTTTTGCTGTTAAAACAGCAACAAATCTATCATTTTCTATGTGTTCAGCTGCATGATATTCTAATAAACCAATCAAACCGGCTGTGGAAGCAGGCAATACTTTGATAGATTCTCTTTTAGCAAGATAAGAAGTCATTTCTTTCATTTTTTTATCACTAATATTATATGCCAGTCCATTTGATTGTTGTAACGCATATAAAGCCTCTTCCCCATCAAAGCTATGCCAGTTGATCAATGGTTCATTAATAGTCGTTTCTTTAATCCTGACCGGGTTTAAGTCTATACATTTATCTAACTTATGATTGTAAGAGTACACGATTGGATTTTTAGCGACAGATGATCCTGCAACCATTATCGGAATTTTGGAGGTTTTACCTCTTTTATATAAATTATAAAAACCTCTGAATACTCCTGCTAGTATAGTACCATTAGAAACCGGCAACGCACAATATTTTGGTGCGTCTCTTAATTGATCATATATCTCCAAAGCTATTTGACTATAGGCAGTTATCTGAAGGCTTGTATTTCCTCCACCGGGGTTTGCATCATACCAACCTTTCTCATTGGCTATTTTACTGCTTTCAATGACAGCATCTTCATACGTATCGCCATATCGAATAATCTTAGCGCCCAAACTTTCCATTTCTTCTATTCGTTTGGTATGGTAATTTTTAGGAATAAAGATCATACAAGCTATACCAGCAAGGTTTGTTGCCAATGCCATAGATGCTCCATAATTGCCACACGTGGCTAAGCTGATTGTATCAAATTCTCGCCGTAGTGCATCATAAACTTGAGCAAAGCCAATCCTATCTTTTTGAGTACCTGTTGGATTATCGCCTTCTGTTTTTAAATAAAGCTGCCTAATATTATGGTCTCTTTCAAGCATTCGTGACCTTAGCAAGCTGGTATCTCCAACTTCTAAGCTCATAATATCTTCAAAAGATTCTAAACGGTCAATTAACCTATTGTTTGTGTCTTTAACATAATCACTTAATATATGTGCATCTTTAGATACATTGATATCAGCAATTATTCCCGTGTCTTTTGCATTCATTCTTATAGATAAAATCTATATAATATTACGATTTTACTTTTTAAAAAATCTTACTATTATCGCTTTTTTAATTCAAATATATCAGTTCTTCTATCTTTTAAATTACGCACACTTCCAAATTGATTCAATTCTCTTAACATATCAATATCAACGTCGGCAATTAATATCATTTCTGTATTCGGTGTCGCTTCAGATTTAATACCATTGGTAGGAAAAGCAAAGTCGCAAGGCGTAAAAACCATGGATTGTGCAAATTGAATATCCATATTATGAACGTTAGGCAAATTACCCACGCTTCCGGCAATTGCTACATAACATTCATTTTCTATCGCCCTGGCTTGAGCACAATTTCGAACTCTTGAATATCCGTTTTGGGTATCGGTTAAAAAAGGAATGAAAAGTATGTCCATGCCCTCATCAGCAAGTAGCCTGCTTAATTCGGGAAATTCTGAATCATAACAAATAAGAATTCCAATCTTTCCACAGTCTGTATCAAAAGCCTTTAACTCATTGCCACCCTGCATGCCCCATACTTTTGCTTCATCAGGCGTTACATGCAGTTTTTCATATCGCTCTATTGTTCCATCTCTTTTGCATAAATATCCTACATTGTAAAGTAGATCGCCAATTAATTCGGGCATACTTCCGGTAATAATGTTGATGTTGTATGCAATAGCGAGTTTTGAAAATCTTTGTTTTATGTTAGTAGTGTGTTGAGCTAAATTTCGTATAGCATCTGGCTCTGAAAGATGATTATCTTCAGCCATGAGTGGGGCATTGAAAAATTCAGGGAATAATGCAAAGTCAGCTCGATAACCCGAAACCGCATCAACAAAATACTCTGCTTGTTGCATCAGCTCTTCCAAGTTTTTATAAGGTCTCATTTGCCACTGTATCAATCCTATCCTAACAACTTTTTTATTTGTAAAAGGTTTTTTATTTATTTTTTCAAAATATATATTATTCCATTCTAATAATACAGCATATTCATTAGAAGCTTCATCGTCTTCTAAGTAACCTTTAATTACTCGTGCAGGGTGAAAGTCATTAGAGATTTGAAAATTGAGCACCGGATCATGTATCTCCATTTTTTTGACCTTCTCAATATATTCTTTAGGCGTTAAGTTTTCTGCATATTTATGATAATTAGGAATCCTCCCTCCGAATGCAATTCCTCTCAAATTAAGCCTTTCACAAAGCTCTTTTCTATAATCATACAACCTTCTTCCTAATCTTAAGCCTCTATATTCGGGGCTAATGAATACATCTATTCCATAAAGAATGTCGCCATCCGGCCGGTGTGTATCGAAAGTGTAATTTCCTGTAATTTCTTTATAAGTATGATTTTCATCAAACTTATTATAATCTACAATAATCGACAATGCACACCCTGCAATTTGGCCATTAATTTTAAGTACCACTTGCCCCTCGGCGAATTTTTCTATTAATGATTTGATATGATGTTCCTTCCAATAGGCGTTGGGTAGATTTGCATATGCCTGAATCATCATTAGCTTAAGCTGTTGATAATCGTCAAAACTTAAAAATGCTAATTCAATGTTTTCTATTTCTGTTTTCATCTCTATTATTAAATTTTTGCTAAATGATTGCTCAAAACAAAAAAGGGAACTTTATTAATAAAGTTCCCTTTCAAATGCTGGCCAACCAGGGCTCGAACCTGGACTCTTCTGGACCAAAACCAGACGTGTTGCCAGTTACACCATCGGCCAGTTTAACTGCGTTGCAAATTTAATAAATGAATCTAATCTTTTCAATAAAAAACCGGCATTATTTAATACGAAAGCTATTTCTGAGCAACATAGATGATACTGCTACAGGAATTAACAGTTTTGAATGCTTGAACATTAGATGCTAAACCATTCATAAATGCTTTTGGATAGTTTACTTTGCCCTTTTTATATTTTTCACTGAGCATAGATACATAAAAAGCATCAAAAAACATTTTCTTTTTTTCAATCAATTTAAATCCATTATTTTCCAATAATACCTGCATACTAAAAGGGCTGAAATGAAATAAGTGGCGAGGCACGTCATATCCGGCCCAATATTGTTGATACAGTTTTCCATCATTGGAAGTATAGTTAGGAACAGCAATAAAGAGCGTTCCATCGGGAGTAAGTAAGCGTTGTAATGTGGAAACATACTCATTTAAATCATGCACATGCTCTAGTACATGCCAAAGCGTGATCACATCAAAGCTTGCCTCAGGTAAACTTTTTAATTGATCCGTGGGTAGCAAAGTAAGGTTGAATTGTTTTTTAGCGTAAGCGATAGCTTTTTCACTCGGTTCTACACCGGTTGTTTGCCAACCTAACTCTTGCATAGTATTTAAAAAGTGACCTGTGCCGGCTCCAACATCTAATATATGGCCACTTCCTTTACCGGAAACCTCAGTAACGAGTTTTCCTTTTTGCTTTAAGGTTATTTTTCTAACAGTTTGATACAATTTACTCATTAAGCTTTTGGAAGTGTCGGAGTGGGAAATATAATCTTCTGATTCATAGTATTTACCTATTTCAGTTTCAGATGGAAAAGGATTAGTTACGCGAAGCTTACAGGATGGACATTCATCAATATTAAATTGTTGATGAGAAACAGTATAATCGATTACTTTTAAATCTATATTTTGGAGTTTTGTACGACATATAGAGCATTGAGTATGCTTATTCATAGTATTTTACTTTTTTTAACAGCAAAAATGTACTAAAGATATAGTAAAATTGTTTTAAAATAATCTATATCTATTAAACGAATTGCAAATTTAAGTTCAAAAGTTTTATTATTTTCGCTCATTCATTTTCAAAATGTATACTCCTTATAGGAATATCAAAATGCAGACTATTACACTATGAAAAATATCAACAAATTAAGCCTTATCTGTGGCTGGGTAGTTTTTTTACTTGCTAGTGTTATTTACTTGATTACGATAGAAGATAGTGTGAGTTTTTGGGATTGTGGAGAGTTTATATCCGGTTCATATAAATTGCAAGTTGTTCACCCACCGGGTGCGCCTACTTTTTTATTAATTGGAAGAATTTTTACACTCTTTGCTGGAGGTAATGTAGAATTGGTTCCTGTTACAGTTAATGCCTTATCAGCAATATCCAGCGCATTTGTAGTAACATTTATTTTTTGGTCTATTGTAATGCTGGCTAAAAAAATTGTTATCAGAGTCAACGATGAATATACCACGTCAGATACTATTGCTATATTAGGTACTGCATTTGTTGGTGCGATGACCGCTACTTTTTGTGACTCATTTTGGTTTTCTGCTGTAGAAGGTGAAGTTTACGCGCTATCGTTTTGCTTTAGTTTTATGGTGTTTTGGGCTATTTTAAAATGGGATACGATTGCTGATGAACCTTATGCAGATCGTTGGCTGATTTTAATAGCATTTATTATTGGTGTTTCCAGTGGGGTGCATCTATTAAGTTTATTGGCACTCCCTGCAGTTACTTTTGTGTATTATTTTAGAAGGTATAAAACTACACCCATTGGAGCTTTAAAAGCATTCGTTATCATGGGGGCTATTTTGTTCTTTATTTTGAATATAATTATTATGGGCATACCGGGTATGATGGCGTTTATGGACAGATTGTTCGTTAATACGTTTGGACTTCCATTTAACTCAGGCGTATATTTCTTTATTATCTTACTAACAGGCCTAATTATTTTCGGGATTCATTATGCTGTGAAGAAAAGAAAAGAAGCTTTATATAAAGGCATGATCGCTTTCGCGATGATATTAATAGGTTATTCTTCTTATACCATGGTAGTTATCAGGGCAAATGCAGAACCTGCCATTAATATGAGTGACCCGGCAGATCCATATAGCTTAGCGTCTTATTTAAATAGAGAGCAATATGGTGAACGCCCATTACTATATGGCCCAATTTATACTTCACAAAGAATTGGAATAGAAGAAAAAGGCAACAGATACTATAAGGCGGAAGATGAATATAAGATTTCAGGTAAAGACAGGGTACCAACTTATGCCAGCAAAGACAAAATGTTCTTCCCAAGGATATATTCTCAACAAAGTAAAGATCAACAAGGTTACAGGTATTGGCTTGGATTAAAAGAAGGAGAAAAACCTGACTTCGGTGATAACCTTAAATTTTTCTTCCGGTATCAAATCGGTTATATGTATTTCCGATATTTCTTTTGGAATTTTATTGGTAGGCAGAATGATGCCCAAGGATTAAACGGAAGTTTAAAAGAAGGAAATTGGATCTCAGGAATTCCTTTTATTGATGGTGCACGGCTAGCTTCACAAGATAATTTGCCGGATTCCATCAAAAATGATAAAGCCAGAAATAAATTCTATTTTCTTCCATTAATACTAGGGTTAATTGGCTTATTCTTTATGTATAGTAGAGACAGAAAAGTGTTTTCAGTAGTAATGTTGCTATTTTTATTTACCGGATTAATGATCCTTATAGTAGAATCTAATGAACCACCCATCGAACCCCGAGAGCGAGATTATGCAGTAGCTGGCTCTTTCATAACTTTTGCAATATGGATAGGCTTTGCTGTCTTAGCCATCTATGAATGGCTAAAAACTAAAAAACTGTCCGGTATGGTAAGTGCATCAGTTGCAATCGGTATTTGCATTGTTGCAGCACCATTTTTGATGGGTTTTCAAGGTTGGGATGACCACGATCGTTCTACTAAAAAAACAGCTCGTGACTTTGCCATTAATTATTTAGAATCTTGTGCCCCTAATGCTATTTTATTTACCCAAGGCGACAATGACACATACCCTTTATGGTATGCACAAGAGGTAGAAGGGATCAGGCCTGATATTCGTATTATTAATACAAGCTTACTTGCGGTAGGTTGGTATATTGATAAATTACGTCAAAAAATCAATGAAGCAGATGCAGTGCCCATGTCTATTTCTTCTGAAAAATATATTGGAGATAAAAGGGAGGTTTGTATTTACAATGAAAATAAAAGGATAAGCACTGATAAATATTTTGATTTAAAGGATGTGATCAAATTTATAGAAAGTGATGACATGCAAACTAAAGTAAGGTTAAACGGTGGGGGTACGGCTGATTATTATCCAACTAAAAACTTTAGCCTTAAGGTTGATAAAGATAAAATGTTGGCAAATAATGTGGTTACTCCCGATTTAGCAGATAAGATTGTTCCTGAAGTTAAATGGACACTAAATAAAAATTATATTTATAGAAATGATTTGGTTCTACTAGATATTCTTGCTCAAAATAATTGGGAACGGCCTATATATTTTGCTATATCAGTGAGCCCATCTGTTTATCTGGGATTAGAGGATTATTTTCAGTTAGAAGGCTTGACTTATCGTTTAGTGCCTGTTGAGAATAATACGCCAAAAGGCCAACCGGGAAGGATACATACGGAGATCATGTATGATAATTTAATGAATGATTTTAGATTCGGAAATATGGATGAGGATTGTATTTTTATCGATCACGGTACCTTACGGATGACATATAATCTTAGAAATAACTATGCGCGATTAGCTGAACAACTAATTCGAGAAAGGAAAAATGAAAAAGCGATAGCCTTACTTGACAGGTGTATAGAAGGCATGCCTCATAAAAATGTTCCGTTTAATGTATACATGGTTTCTATTCCCAGGCTTTATTATCAAGCAGGAAGTCCTGAAAAAGCCAGACCTTTAGTCTCTAAATTATTAGCTATATCAGAAGACAATCTGGATTATTATTTAGGTTTGGATCAGAAAGGAGTGAAAATCTATGAACGAGAAATTCAAGAATCTTTTGCAATTATACAGGAGCTGGATCGTATGGCTAAGCAGTTTAAAGAGGAGGCATTATCTGAAGATATATCTGCAAAGCTTGAAGAATTAAAGAACCGGGCAGCAAGTCTATAATGCAGGCTAATAAGAAGCAGGATGATTTTATTTACGGCAGGCATCCTGTTATAGAAGCGTTGAAGTCAGGTAAGCGTTTTGAAAAAATCCTATTTCAAAAAGGATTAAACAATTCGTTAGAGCAAATTATTCATCTGGCAAAAAGTGCAGCGGTATATATTCAGTTTGTACCCGTAGAAAAGCTGAATAGAATTACCCGAAAAGCTCATCAAGGTGTAATAGGCTTTACTGCTTTGGTGGATTATTATGAGATAGAAGATATCCTTCCACATATTTATGAACGCGGAGAAACACCTTTATTGATTTTACTGGATGGTGTTACAGATGTGCGCAATGTAGGTGCAATTGCTAGAACTGTAGCGTGCTCTGGAGCTCATGCATTAATTTTTCCTCAAAAGGGAAGCGCTCAAATCAATTCTGATACGGTAAAAGCTTCAGCAGGTGGAATTAACAAAATTTATTTATCAAAGGTGAATAGCCTTGAAAAAGCTATTAAATATTTGCAATTAAATGGCCTAAAAGTAATTGCTACAGATATCAGGGGTGCGAAAAATATATCTTCTGTAGATTTTTCCGGCCCTTCTGCTATCGTAATGGGAGGCGAAGAAAAAGGCGTGAGTGATGAGGTCGTTCGCTATGTGGATGAAATCTGCACAATTCCTATGCCTGGAGAACAACTTTCTTATAATGTTTCTGTGGCTAGCGGCATGGTGCTTTACGAAGCGATGAGGCAACGTATGAATATGTGAGTTACAGATTGACGATTTTAGATTTACGAGGTACGATTTGGTTATAATTTTGAATTTTTAGTTTTGAATTTTAAATTAACCAAGGGTTGAACTTAATACCGATCGCTCATGTATATCATTATATATCATGTATCATTTTGAACAGATCAGCCTAAGCCCTTGAAAAATTTTGTTTCATTTTATGTTTTTATACTAGTAATACTACTTAATGGATTCGTACTACGTTGCTATGCACAAGAAGGCGGGTCGATGTATGGGAACCCTGATTCAGTCATTAATGCTCGTTTAATTCCCGTTGCTATAGGAGGAGGAGTTCTGTATGGTGTAACGATGTATGGCTTATATGAATATTGGTATAAAGATTACGACAAAACATCATTTCATTTTTTTAATGATAATAAAGAATGGCAGCAAATGGATAAAATGGGCCATTTATGGACGTCATATGTGGTAAGTAATATTTCAAAAGAAATTTTCAGTTGGACCGGCATTAAAAGAGATAAAGCAACATGGTTGGGTGCCGGAGTGAGTTTGACATTTTTAACTTCTATCGAAATATTAGATGGCTTTTCTGAAAAATGGGGAGCATCACCGGGTGATATTGGGTTTAATATATTGGGAACTGGCTTAATGGTCGGGCAAGAATTTTTATGGAAACAGCAAAAGTTAAGGCTTAAAGTATCCGGTTCTTCCAAAGAATACACCGGCAGTTTAGAGCAAAGAGGCCGAGATCTATTTGGTGTTTCATGGGCGGAGAGAACCTTGAAAGACTATAATGCTCAAACATATTGGTTAGTTCTGGATATAACGCCCTTTCAAGAAGGGAAGAAATTTTTACCACACTGGCTTAATATTGCAGTAGGGTATGGTGCAGAAGGCATGTTAGGGGGTTTTGATAATGTATATATCCAAGATGGACAAGTTATAGACCGAAGTGATATTACTCGATATAGGCAATATTATCTTTCATTAGATGTTGACTTATCTGCGATTAAAACAAATTCTAAGATTTTGAAACCTATCTTAAATACATTAAACTTCTTTAAGCAACCACTGCCGACACTAGAATATAATAAAGAGCAGGGTTTTATTTTTCACTTTTTCTTTTTTTAATGGAGTTTAATAAGGGAGAGAAAGTAGCTGATCTTTTACCTGATACAGAAAAGGTAATTGCAACCGGAATGCACTTTATTGTATATCCTGATAATGATGTGCTGCGTTTATATCTAGCTAATAATACCTCGTTAACCGTAAGTGTCGATTTTTCTGTAACTATTTCTGATAATGTTAAGCATTTAAATATTAATTGTGATACCAGGTCAATCACTTATCTTGACAAGCTGTCTCTAGATAGTTTTAATGATAACCCTCGCTTTGAATTTATAGTCACTGATAAAAAAGCAAATAATTCTGTTAAGTATCCTATTAAAATCCGTAAAAGTAATTATTTTAAAAAGCTTGTTTATAATGACGTTTTTGGAGGCAAAGTGTATTTGGTTTTAGTCTATAAGGAATTGAAAACTAAATTGGAGGAGGTCGACCTTACTCCATTACGACGTAGCTTCAATAAAAAGTCTTTACCCACATCCAAAAAAAATAGTCAAAAAGAAGATATAAAAAGTCGTTTTCGATTGGTAGGCACAGAAGTAGCCATAGATTTACATATTGAAAAGTTGCTTCCCGATCATCAGAGTATGAGTAATTTTGAAATCATAAATTATCAAATTAATTATCTTCATACCTGCATTAATGAATCTATTATAAATGATATTAAAAAATTATCTGTAATTCATGGATTGGGGAAAGGCGTATTAAGGCAGCGTGTACATGAAGTATTAAAAGAATACGAACAGGTGGAATATTTCGTTAATCAATATGATCCTAAATATGGATTTGGCGCGACTTTTGTGTTCTTTAAGTAATGATCGTAAGCCGCTCTATCGCTCCGCTTTAGCGGGGAGGAAAGTCCGGACAACTAAGAGCGCCATGCCTCCTAACAGGAGGATTCTGCTTTAGCGGAATAGCTAGTGTTACAGAAAATAACCGCCCCGGTTAATCGGGGTAAGGGTGAAAAGGTGAGGTAAGAGCTCACCGGTATCGATAGTAATGCCGATAGCCGAACAAACCTCATGGGTTGAAAGGCCATGTATATCAACAATTAAGGGCTGCTCGTCCAATGTTGAGGGGTAGGCCGATAGACTCCAACAGTGATGCTGGAGCTAGATAAATGATAGAGATCCCGCATAGCGGGAAAACAGAATCCGGCTTATAGGCTTACGATCTTATTTATGTCTATTACAAAGACCTTTTGGGATTAATTTTAACCAAGTACATCAAAGAATGTATATTTTGTTAAATTTGTTAATTCCAAACAATGGTATAGATAAATTTTAAGCTATATGGACTATATAAAACATTTCTTTATATCTCTAACCATAGCTTTTTCACTCAATAGCTACGCCCAATTAGATACCGTAATTGTCAAAATCAAAGATGTTGAGCATTTTCAAGTTACTAAAGACGGTATGGTATTGGAAGAAGGTATGTACGCGAACGGGAAAAAAGAAGGAGTTTGGAAACAGTATACTAATACCGGTGCTCTATCTAAAATAATTACTTATCGAAATGATAAATTGCAAGGCGCTACTTTTGAAGTAAACGATAAAGGATTCATTACAAAAGAAATTAATTATCTGGATGGCGAAAGATATGGAGCTACGCGTACTTTTACATACGATAAATACTCGAAGGAGCCGGCAGCTTTAGCTTCTGTAGAAACTTACGACCAAGACAAACTAGATGGATATAAAAGAAAAAATTATCCAAAGAAAACAACTCCACAAGAAGAAGGATATTGGAAAGATGGGGAGCGGAATGGACTTACAAAATGGTATTATGAAAATGGGGGGATTTTAGGAGAGTTTACTTATAAAAGCGGTGATTTAGATGGCCCATATAAAGCTTATCATGAAAATGGAAAACTAAGAGAAGAAGGACAATATATTGCGAATGAAAAAGATGGAGTTTGGAAAGAATATAATGAAGAAGGAAAATTAATAAGTACTACAAAGTATAAAAACGGCGAAGTAAAATCTAAAAAATAAACATCTATGCCTAATGTACTCATCATTGACGATGAAAAAGCGATTCGTAAAAGCTTACGAGAAATTCTGGAATATGAAAGCTACAAAGTAGAAGAGGCAGATAGTGGCCAAGCCGGATTGAAGTTGATCAAAGAAAACGCTTTTGATATCGTTTTGTTAGATATTAAAATGCCTCATATGGATGGTATGGAAGTACTGGAAAAGCTTCGAGAGATGGAAGAAGACTTGCCGGTTATTATGATATCAGGACATGGAAATGAAGAAACAGCTGTAGAAGCAGTCAAAAAGGGAGCATTTGATTTTATTTCTAAGCCCCCAGATTTAAATCGTCTATTAATTACTATCCGCAATGCGCAAGATAAGACTCACTTGATTACTGAAACAAAAGTCTTAAAAAGAAAAATCAGTAAAACACGGGAAATTATAGGAGAGTCTCCGGCTATTCAGAAAGTCATAGAAACAATAGACAGAGTAGCACCCACTGATGCAAGAGTCTTGGTAACAGGAGAAAATGGTTCCGGTAAAGAGCTTGTTGCAAGATGGATCCATGAAAAAAGTAATCGTGCAAATGGACCTTTTGTAGAAGTAAACTGTGCAGCTATACCTTCAGAACTTATAGAAAGTGAGTTATTTGGCCATGAAAAAGGAGCATTTACTTCTGCTTTAAAACAACGTGTAGGCAAATTTGAGCAAGCTAATGATGGCACACTTTTTTTAGATGAGATTGGTGACATGAGCTTGTCTGCACAGGCTAAAGTATTGAGAGCTTTGCAAGAAAACAAGATTACTAGAGTAGGAGGCGAGAAAGATATCACAGTAAATGTCAGGATTATTGCTGCTACAAATAAAGACTTGATCAAAGAGATCGATGAAAGCAATTTCAGAATGGACCTTTATCATAGGTTAAGTGTGATACTCATTCATGTCCCTTCATTAAATGAACGTACCGGAGATATCCCGTTATTAGCTGAAAAGTTTGTGAAGGAAATATGTGAAGATTATAGTATTCCCCGTAAAGTAATCACTACTGATGCATTAGAAGCTTTACAAAATGTTAATTGGACCGGAAATATTCGAGAATTAAGAAACGTGATAGAACGACTCATCATTTTGAGTGGTGAAAAGATTACTCAGCAAGATGTTAATAATAATGTAGTTATGTCAGATGCCAAGCATTTCTCAGATGATGTGTTTGGTAAATATAGCAAGTTTCAAGATTTTAAAGATCATATGGAGTGTATGTTCATTGAACATAAATTAATGAAAAACGACTGGAATGTATCTAAAACAGCAGAAGAGATAGACATTCAAAGAAGCCATTTATATAATAAAATAGAAAAATTCGGATTGAAGCGTGTTAATGCATAGGGTATTTATTTAATTATTTGAATCGTTCCTATTTGCTCAATCGTTTTTCCGTTTAAGTAACTTCCTGTAATATAGTATGTGAGAATTTGGGAATAATCCTCATTGGCAGAAATAGGACTCCAAGTTTTAGTGATGTCATTTGTACTCCATATTTTCTTCCCCCATCGATTATATAATAAAAATGAAATTTCTGCAATACCAGAAAAATTAAATCTTAATTCATTATTGTTTGAGCTACTGGCTATTGCAATTGCATTAGGAATGAATAGATAATATTCAACTTCTATAGGTGGAGATGGCGGAATTGGAGGAATAATAGTATCACAATTTATTGTATCTACCGTTATTTCTTTAAAGACTTCACAGCCTTCTTGAGATATAGTAAGAGAATAAATCCCCGGTTCTGTTACATTGATAAATGGAGTGTTTTCTCCGGTAGACCAATTATATAATACTCCGTCTATTTGCTTTCCAATGATCACACTATCATTATGACATAGTGTAGTATCACGAAGTTCGTCTAAAGCAATAACATCTACTACAGTTATTGTTAAAGTATCTGTCCTGCAAAAAGCTAGATTAAGAGGAATTAATGTATATTGACTGGTTGAAGTAGGAGAGACTATCATAGAGTCTTCATTACCTAAAACATTTTGTTGGGTCACTTATTTCAATCCATCCAAAGCTCCCTGTGGGGAGGTTGTATGGAAAAATTAGTATTATTGAATCGCCTTTACACAAAGCTGAATCACTGGCTGAAAGCTGTACATTAGCAATGGTAGGCGTAAATTCAGAAGTATTATTAGTAGTAGATGTTGCAGTAGCTGTTAGGTTACAAAGTATCTGTAAAGTTTCCGGATAATGACCAATTTCCGATATTATCAGTTATTGTGGTTCCAATATAAGTCTGCCCTTGTGGAAAGTTATTTCCAGAATGATTATAATATAATTCTACAGAATCTCCCGGATTAGCTGTTCCTGAAATAAGTGTATCGCTTCTATGGTTAAATAATGGAAATGGATATTCGTCATTCCCTCCATTGTTTAAAGAAATACCTTCTAAGTCATTATTATAAAAAAGATTTCGTCTAATAGGATTAAAATCAGCTGTTGGAGAGGAGATTCTGATTCCATCTCCCGTGTTAAAAGCAATTATATTGGAGTTGTTACCGTCTGAAGTACCAATTTTACATCCTGTAATTCGACTATCGTCATTAAATAATATACCAGCGTTCATATTTCCAAAATTAAGCACACCATTCGTATCAGTGCCAATATAATTTTGGTAAATAAATATATTTGAAACAGTATCTGATAACAAAATGCCAGTGTTTTGATAAGCAATTATGTTCTTATTGACCAATACATTTTTAACAGCATCGCTAAGGGCAATTCCCGGGCCTGCATTACCCATATTAACAGTTAAAGAAGAATCTATACCTATATGATTATTTTCAATAGCTACATTTCTAGTAGTTCCGCTTATAGAAATGCTTCCGGATATACTACTCCCTATATAGTTTTTACCATTGAAATTTGGGCGACCTATTTGAATTCCTTCTGATGTCCCCGTTATTTTAATACCATTTAAAAGATTAGGAAGCGGTATGTCTCCGGTTACATTCATCCCAATTTTATTTTTAAAAAATTTTAACATCCCCTGTATTAACAATATGGATACCGCTGGAACGATTTTTGGATATTACATTATTGTTTATATCTACTCCCTCACTGTCTTCTAATCTAATTCCATTTAATGCATTACCCCTATCATTTTCTCCAATTGAATCTGTACCGATAAAATTATTTTCAATTTTGAGATCCATCACCATCCTTGCTTTTATTCCATTACGTTGATTGTCAGAAATAACACAAAATTGAACAATCGATTGATCTATCATATCGCCATCGATATTTTCATGAAAAACAATTCCATTGCCAAAGTTTCCTGCCAAACTTTTAAAATTCTTTATTTCTACTCCTGAAATTTCGCAGCCTGAAACGGCAATTTCTAATCCATCTCCAATTATTCCATTTCCATCAATTATAATTTTACGTCCACTACCTACATATCCATTGTTTGGCTGACTTCTGCCTTCTATGCTAGTTCCTTGAGCATCTTCTTCAATGAGAGCAGGAAGAGGTGATAATAAAATAATTCTATGAGGAGGTGTTCCTGGTATATCAAAATCAATGCTAGTGCCATTCATATTTGCTTCCTCCATCGCTGCTCTTAGAGATCCTATACCGCTATCATTAGTATTGATAACCGTCACTCCAAAAGAAAAAAATACTTGGTTAATAAAGAAAATAGTTAGAAGTAAGTATGATATCGATTTCATATTCATTAATTTAGGCATTAAGATAAGTTAGTGAAAAATCGCTTGATTTTAAAATATAGCTTTATTAAAATATTCTATGAAACACTTTTACAAAGAAGGAGATACAAAACAATATTCTATAATTGTATCAGAAAAAGATACGGCACGATTTCCTTCCGGCGAAGTTCATCCGGTGTATTCAACCTTTGCGTTAGCACGAGATGCCGAATGGTGTGGCCGCCAGTTTGTATTAGATATGAAAGAGGAGGATGAAGAGGGGATCGGTACTAAATTAAGTATTGACCATATTTCGCCGGCATCAATAGAGCAAAAAGTTGTATTTACATCTACCATCACTGAGGTTAGAAAAAATACTATTAAGTGTAGTTATTTAGCAAAAGTGAAAGATAAGATCATTGCTAAAGGTATGCAGGAACAAAAGGTATTGAAAAAAGAAAAAATTAGAGAACTATTTTCATCTTTATCAGGCAATTAAAAACATAAAAGAAGCAGCAGGGTATGAGTGATCAAAAAGTAAATATTAAGAACAGAAAAGCTTCGTTTAATTATCATTTTCTTGAAAAATTTATTGCAGGTATAATGCTTACCGGCACAGAGATAAAATCGATCAGGGCAGGCAAAGCAAATATTAATGAAGCATATTGTTTCCTTACCAGAAAAGGAGAACTTTTTATTAAAAATATGCACATCACCGAGTATGATAAGGGCACTCATTATAATCATGATCCTATTCGGCAACGAAAATTGTTGCTTACTAAAAGAGAAATTGATAAAATCGAAAGCAAAATTACCGGCCCGGGGGTTACTATAGTGCCTACTAAACTCTTCATTTCTGAAAGAGGATTGGCAAAGCTGGAAATTGCCGTAGCTACCGGAAAAAAGCAGCATGATAAACGAGAGTCCCTCAAAGAAAAAGATGCTAAGCGTGATATGGACCGGATGAAAAAGCGCTATTAACTGAGCTATCAATTCAACCTGAACATATTTCTCCCACTATCGTAATCGTTAAACTTGTTTTACAATATAATATTCTAAGTCATTAAAATTGTTAACATCTTGTTACTATCATTTTAAGTTAGTTGAGAAATATCTTCACTTGATCCTTAACTTTGAATTAAAATAAAATTTATACGATGAAATTTTTTATAGATACAGCGAATATTGAGCAAATAAAAGAAGCGAAGGACATGGGCATTCTTGATGGTGTGACTACAAATCCGTCTTTAATGGCTAAGGAAGGCATCACCGGAGAACAAAATATCTTAGATCATTATGTTAAAATTTGTGAATTAGTAAAAGCTGATGTAAGTGCTGAAGTTGTATCTACCGATTATAGAGGAATTATTGAAGAAGGGCATCAGCTAGCTGCACTACATCCAAATATAGTTGTAAAAGTACCTATGATCAAAGATGGTATCAAAGCAATAAAAGATCTAAGCAGTCAAAATATTAAGACTAATTGCACTTTAGTATTTTCAGCAGGGCAAGCTTTACTGGCAGCTAAAGCAGGAGCTACTTATCTATCGCCTTTTATCGGGCGTTTAGACGACACATCTTGGGATGGTATTAATTTGATTCAGCAAATCAGTCATATTTATTCGGTGTATAATTATCCCACTCAGGTATTAGCTGCTTCTATCAGAAATCCACTTCATATTGTCCGATGTGCAGAAGTAGGTGCAGATGTAGTAACTTGTCCGCTTGATTCCATAAAAGGATTGCTAAATCATCCTTTAACGGATATTGGCCTAGAAAAATTCTTGGCTGATTATAGAAAAGGGAATGAATAGAAGAAGAGTTTACGATTTTTGATTTACAAATTACAATTCATAAAGTCTTTATCAGCAGATAGTAGACTATGCTAAAACCGAGATTCTCGTACTGCAGAATTAATCAGGCACATTCGCAAGTAATAAAAATGAATGATACCAAGGTGTTCAATGAAATTTATAGGTGTAAATCACCCAGATTTTAACCAAAAAAGCCTAATATCGGGGTTATTTTTGCAATGATTTTTTGTTACTTTTCTTTTTTTCAAGAAAAGTAACAAAAAAAAATTCAAGGCTGATTTTTCTCGCAAACAATCTCAGAAATGCTACCCAAAACAGCAGAAACTCGCCACCTATTGGTGGCTTCATACATCTGATGTTTCTCTCCCTCTCAATTTCGAGATTGTAGTAGCTTGAAAAAAAGACCATTCCCTAAACTCAGGAATTTCTGATTTTAAAACTGCTCTACTTGCGAATGTGCCTATTTAGTGATCCCTTAGGCCTAATAAGTGGAAGAAAGATAAATCCTGTTAATGAAAACACTATTAATCTACTTTTCCTTCTCTAAATCAGCCACAGCAGGAGCTGCGATAAATATAGAAGAATAAGTTCCGGCTAGTATACCTACTAACAGCGCAAATGAGAATCCTCTAATAACTTCTCCGCCAAAAATAAATAAGACGAGTACCACTAATAATGTGGTAACGGAGGTTATCATGGTTCTACTAAGAGTGCTATTAATGGCCATGTTAAATACCTTTTTCTTTTCTGTAGTTGGATGGAGGGCAAGGTATTCTCTGATACGGTCAAATACAACTACTGTATCATTAATAGAGTAACCAATAACGGTTAAAATGGCCGCAATAAATGCCTGATCTATTTCTAAGGAGAATGGTAGTATTCCGCTCAAGAGAGAAAATAACCCCAATACGATCATTACATCATGAAATAATGCTAACACCGCCCCAAGGCCAAATTGCCATTTTTTGAATCGAATCAATAGATATATAAATATGCCTATGAGTGCAAATATAGTTGCCCAAACTGCTCCTTTTTTAATATCATCAGCAATAGTAGGGCCTACTTTTTGTGAGCTCATTTTATAATCGCTTAAAAATATATTGAATGAAGTTTGCTCCGGTAAAAATATATTCAGGCCATCATATAATTTACGTTCAATAATGCTGTCTGTTTCTACGGATTTATCATCAATCATGTAAGCCGTATTGATCTTTACTTGGTTAGAAGCACCAAAGGTTTTAACGATTGGATATTCATTAAATTCATCAAACAAGCTTTCTCTTACTGTCGCCGTGTTAACCGGTTCATCAAAACGAACTACATACGTACGTCCACCTTTGAAGTCTACACCTAATTCAAATCCTTTTGATATAATAGAAGCAAGGCCTGCAAGAATTAAAATAGATGAAACAACATAAGCGATTTTTCTTTTTGAAAGAAAAGCTATGTTTAGATTTCTAAAAGCTTTTTTAGTTGCGCCATTTGCAAAAGAAATTACTTTATCTTTCGAAATATAGATATCTATAATTAATCTGGTTATTAATATCGCTGTAAATAAAGAAGATAAAATACCTATGATCAATACCGTTGCAAATCCTAAGATTGGGCCGCTTCCGAAAAATGCTAAAATGATACCCGTTAATAAAGTAGTTAGATTTGCATCAATAATAGAAGTGTAGGAGTTTTTATATCCGTCGATAATAGCTAATCGAAGCCCTTTGCCCCGCAGCAGTTCCTCTTTAATCCGTTCAAAAATAAGTACATTGGCATCTACAGACATACCGATGGTCAATACGATACCGGCAATACCGGGTAAGGTTAACGTCGCACCAAGGGAAGACAATATCCCGATGATAAAAAACAGGTTAAAGATCAAGGCTATATTGGCTACGATACCTCCACCACTATAATAAATGATCATAAACACTAATACTAAGGCCAAGCCACCTACTAAAGACTTAAGGCCTGCATCGATAGATTCTGATCCTAAAGAAGGCCCTACAATCTCTTCTTCTACAATTCTGGCAGGCGCGGGCAGCTTTCCTGCTTTCAATATATTTGCTAAATCTTTTGCTTCAGCTATTTCAAAACTTCCGGAAATGGAAGAACGCCCACCGCTGATCTCTCCGTTTACACGTGGTGCAGAATAAACCACATTATCTAAAACAATGGCAATACATTTATTATCTTTTTCATTATCAGGAGCGCCTGCAGCTTCATTGGTCATTCGCTTCCAAATTCTGGCTCCTTCAGTATTCATAGACATAGAAACCTCTACTTGTCCGTCAGGTGCAAAATCCTGCTTAGCATCATTGATCACATCTCCGCCTAAAGGAGCTCGTGTATCGCTTGTTCTGGTTTTGATAGCGTAAAGTTGATATACATCACTTTCATCAGCATACGGTTTAGCACCCCACAATAATTTCAGATTTCTAGGAAAACTGGAACGAACAATATCCATATTAAGATATTCATTCACTTTTTTAATATCTTTTGCTCTAGCATATCCCACTACTGCTCCGGGTTGCAAAACAAAACCTTGTTCTGTATTATTTCCGGCAGGGTAGAGCACCGCAAACAAAGGATTGTCTTCTGCAGAGGTTTCAGATAAAGAAGCATCTTCGATATCTGCCGTATCTCCTTCTACATTTAATAGGTCTGTCAACTCATTTTCAGAAACAGAATCACCTATTTCTGAAATAACTAATTCATCATTTTTTGTATCCTCATCTCCTAGTAGATCATTTAAAGGGTCTGTAGTTTTTTCGTCGTTTTCTGATTCAGAAATAGCAGTATTAGTATCTCCTTTAAGTAATTTATTTTGCTCTGCTAGCTTCTTATTCGCATCATTAAGATAGCTTAGCATTTCGTTGTTGTTTTCGTACGTTTCCCAAAATTCCAACTTTGCTGTTGCTTGAAGTAATTTTCGCACGCGTTCCGGGTCTTTCACGCCAGGTAATTCCACAGAAATTCTACCATTCGATTTTTGTAAGGCGATATTTGGTTGGGTAACACCAAATTTATCTATCCTGGTCCGAAGTATGTTGTATGTCCTTTCTACTGCATCATCAGCTTCTTCTTTGATAACATCTAATACTTCTGCGTTACTGGAATTAAAATTGATCTTCTCCTTATTTTCTAAAGAAGAGAATATAGAAGATAATTGAAAATCAGGATCAATCTCATTAATGGCATTGCCAAATAGGGTGATATAATTTTCTTGGCTGTTTTCTTGCCTTTTGTTAGCTAGTTCTATAGCTCGTAGAAAAGTAGGATTTTTGCTGTCATTAGCCATTTTTTTAACCAACTCTTCTAAAGAGATCTGCAAGGTAACGCTCATGCCACCCTGTAAATCAAGGCCTAAGTTAAGTTGAAGTTCCTTGGTTTCGTTGTAAGTATACTCTTTAATTAATAAATCATAAACTACTTCATTACCAATAGAATCTAGATATTCTTGCTCTTTTTTTTGTGCAAATGCATAAAGGGAATCTTGATCTTGAAATCTCATTCTTTCTGTAAAAGACTGTGCATATTCTTCTGCATCATTTTCTACTTTAGATGAGATCCAGGTAAACGATAATTGATAAATACATACTAGTATCAAGGCTACCGCAAAAAATTTAACTACTCCTTTGGCTTGCATTTATTTGTGAGGTTTCAGATTTGTGATGTTTTAAAGTGGGCAAATATAATAATTAAGCCCGAATGAACAATAAGAATTGCGGTTCGATTTTAAGTATTTTATATTATATATATTTTAAAGAGGCCTTAATAAAGCTTAAACATCAATAACATTTAAGGCTTAAAAAATTATTAAATATTTTATTTAAAGCTAAAATCTGTATTATATTTTCTAATGATTATATAAATTAAGTTTTAATGACTAGTTATTCCCTCTGTTAAAAACTGATAAAGTTTTTCTTTAAGCTCTTCTAATTTTAAATCCATTATTAATTTTCCTTCCATTGCATAGCTCAAATGGCCTGTTTCTTCCGATACGATCAAAGCAAAAGCATCACTTAATTCCGTCATGCCCACAGCTGCACGATGTCTCATACCAACTCTTTTTGGAAGGTCAGGATTTTCAGAAACAGGCAATACGCAATTAGCGGCTTTGATCTGTTCATTTGCTATAATGACAGCTCCATCATGCAAAGGGCTCTTTTTATTAAAAATACTTTCTAACATTTTACTCGATACCTTTCCGTTAATAGGAATACCGGTATCCGCATAAGATTGCAGCTCCGAAGTTTTTGGAAAAATAATTAACACTCCGGTTTTAGTTTTTGACAAGTGCTCTACTGCTATACAAATTTCTTCAATGGTGTGTTCTACATGTCCCGGAGCAGCAAAACGTTTTGATAAAAACTTTTTCCATACATTTTCTTTTTTAAGAATATTTCCCCGGCCTATAAATACTAGCGACCTTCTGATCTCAGGTTGAAATACTATTAATAATAATATAACACCTACATCTATAAACCGGCCTAAGATACCCGAAAGCAAACGCATATCTAAAGCTTTTACTAGCAGAGACATTAGATAAACTAGAATTAAACCTATAAATATATTAAAAGCAAGGCTGCCTTTTAATAATTTGTATAATTGATATAGTAAAACGCCAACTAAAAAAATATCAAAAGCATCCAGCCAACGAAACTCCAAAAATGCTATTTTGATCAGATATGTCACAGCCGGCTTACGATTTTAATTGTTTGAGCAGCTTCCTTTACATCGTGTACACGCAGCATTTTAGCACCATTCATCAATGCGACAGTATTAGCGGCTATAGTACCTGTTAAAGCATTTTGAGCGTTCGTATGGAGCGGTTTATATATCATTCCCTTCCTGGATAATCCCACTAAAATAGGTAAATTAAATATCTTAAAACAATGAAGGTTTGCTAATAATTGATAATTATGTTCCAGTGTTTTCCCAAATCCAAATCCGGGATCAAGTATAATGTCTTTTATACCTTCTTTATCTAGGATTTCTATTTTTGAAATAAAATAGTTTGTAATGTCTGTTAATACATCTTTATACTGAGGGTTCACTTGCATATTTTCCGGTGTTCCTTGCATATGCATAAGAACATACGGAACAGGATATTGAGCTATTACCGCTATTAATTTTCCATCCATTTCGCCTCCTGATACATCATTAATCATATGTGCGCCAAGATCTAAAGCAGCTTTTGCTACATTTGCCCGATAAGTATCTATGGAGAGTAGGGCATTAGGGAAAGATTTTCGAATCGCTGTGATAAAAGGAATAACTCGCGCTTTTTCTTCTTTTTCACTAACCGGCTTGGCCCCAGGCCTGGTAGATAATCCTCCAATATCAATAATATCAGCTCCATCGCTCAACATTTTTTCGACATGCCTCAAAACATTTGCCTCTTGTAAGTAATAGCCTCCATCAAAAAAAAGAATCTGGTGTGACATTTAAAATGCCCATTATTTTTGGCTTGGATAAGTCCAGCAAATTACCATTAAAATTTAAAGTAGTTCTGCCTTCTAACATATTGTTATATAAGTAAGTAGAAATAGTTGTTGCATTTTTTAAGTGTAAGAGGTTTCAAAAATACATAATAAGTTATTAACTTAACCTGAAGTGTAGCCACAATTTAAATGCCTGAAACATTCACTAAGCATATGGTAAATATCAAACAGACTGAGCAACAGTATGATCAAATAGTGAATAGATGCCGCACCATATTTTTAAAGAAAACAGCAGATTATGGCACTTCTTGGCGAATATTCAGGACCAGTTCTCTCACCGATCAAATATTTATAAAAGCTCAAAGGATTAGAACTATTGAAGAAACAGGAGAGAATAAAGTTAATGAACCTATTGAAGATGAATATTGCGCAATTGTAAATTATTGTATCATCGCTTTGATCCAACTTAAGCTACATAATGATAAGGAAATGTCTATGTCAGTTAAGGAGGTAAGTACTCATTATGATAAAGTTATAATTGATGTTAAAACTCTAATGCTTAAAAAGAATCATGATTATGGAGAAGCATGGCGTGATATGCGATCTAAATCATTAACTGATATGATCCTATCCAAATTGTTAAGAATCAAGCAAATAGAAGACAATAAAGGAGAGACTATTATCTCAGAAGGCATTGATGCTAACTATCATGATATTATAAATTATGCCATCTTTGCACTGATAAAACTAGAAGAATGCAAATAGTAGTAAATATCGCCCGCTGGTTAGTCGGATTGCTTTTTATATTTTCAGGAAGTATAAAAGCCAATGATCCAATAGGGTTTTCATATAAATTGGAAGAATATTTTGTGTTATTTGGAATGGAATGGTTGGCATCTCTTGCTTTAATACTCGCCATGTTTATTTGTGTATTGGAAATTATTTTAGGACTATCTTTAATTCTAGGTGTTAAAAGTAAAGAAGTATCCTGGTTATTGCTCCTAATGATTCTATTTTTTACCTGGTTAACAGGTTATAGTGCCGTTACCGGGAGGGTCACGGATTGTGGATGTTTTGGTGATGCCATTCCGTTAACTCCGTGGGAGTCTTTTTATAAAGATTTGATTTTATTGGTACTTATACTAATTATTTTCTTTTACAGAAAAACAATTCAACCCTTGATCAAAGCATCTTTAGCTTATAAAATTACGGGAATTTGTACAATTATAGTGATTGCTTTTATGCTTTGGTGTTATTATCACTTGCCGGTGATAGATTTTAGAGCATACAAAACCGGCACAAATATTATGGAAGCTATGAATGACGGTATCGAGGCTGATATAGAATTGACATTTATCTATAAAAATAAAAATACTGGAGAACAGAAGGAGTTTAAAGCTGCTAATTTGCCGCAAGGTGACGAGTGGACGTACGTAGATAGAAAGGAGAATGTTATTAAAGAAGGGAAAATAGCTTCTATTCATGATTTTGAAATAAGAGATGACGAAGGAGAGGAGTATACAGAAGATTTGATCTCTGCTCCGGGCTATACATTTATGGTAGTAGCTTATGATATTTCTAAAACAGATGTAGAAGGATTTAAAGATATAGTACAATTATCTAAAGCTGTTCAAGCCAAAAATCAAAATATATTTGCGGTCACTGCCAGTGTGTATCAAGAAGTAGAAAGTTTAAGGCATGATATCAATGCTGCATTTCCGTTTTATTATGTAGACGCAACCGCTTTAAAAACGATTATTCGCTCTAATCCAGGATTAGTGATCATTAAAGACGGTGTAATTACAACAAAGTTTCATGCTAATGATATTCCAAGTTATCAAGAGTTGGAAGATATTTATATGAAGTAATTAATTGAGGTGTATAATATAAAAATTTATATGATCTCGATTATTTAGTAATACACGTAAGAAATAAGGAAGTGCTGAATTTTATAATCAGAAAAGTAGTTTACGGAATTTTAGTGCTGGCAGGAATAGTCATCATAGTTTTTACATTATTTAACGTTTTACCCGGAGACCCGGCACGCTTAACCTTAGGACAACGTGCAGACGTTGCATCTATTGAAGCGATTAATAAAGAATTAGGATTAGATAAACCTATCAGCACTCAGTTCTTAATGTATATCAATGACTTATCACCTATATCAGTCCACGAAGACACTGAGAAAAATCAAGTTAAATATGAATATATACCCATAACAAGCTTAGGTGAAAAAATAATTGCATTAAAAACACCATATTTACGCCGCTCTTACCAAACCCGTAGGCGAGTATCCGAAATACTAATTGAAGCCTTGCCCGGTACATTTATATTAGCTGTTTCGGCAATTATCTTTTCCAGTTTATTAGGCATTTTACTAGGCGTGATAACTGCTATCAGGCAAAATACTTTTACAGATAATGTGATAAGTATATTATCCATAGTTGGTACTTCTGTTCCTTCATTCTTCTCTGCTATTCTATTATCGTATTTTTTTGGATATGTATTGAGTGATATTACCGGATTAAACATGACCGGCAGCTTGTACGAAATAGATGCTTTTGAAGGTAGAATACTAGCTCCTAAAAATTTAATATTACCGATGATCAGTTTAGGCGTCCGCCCATTAGCTATAATTGTACAACTTACTAGAAGCTCCATGTTAGATGTGTTGTCACAAGATTTTATTCGTACTGCTGTGGCAAAAAGGCGTAAATCGTAAATATGTTATATATAAACACGCATTACGAAATGCTTTGAATCCGGTTATAACAGCTATATCCGGATTATTTGCGTCTATGATGGCAGGTGCCTTTTTTGTAGAATATATTTTTAATTGGAAAGGAATTGGTAAAGCAGCGGTAGATGCACTCCAAAAATCTGATTTTCCGGTAGTAATGGGAACAGTTTTATTTACAGCTGCTATTTTTGTTTTTATAAATATTTTAATAGACTTTCTATATACTGTATTAGATCCAAGAGTGTCAGTCAATAATACTTAAGCAATGGTTGTTTTTCTTATTGGTTTCATGGGGTCGGGCAAAACTTATCTCGGTAAATCTGCAGCAAAACTTTTACAATACAATTTTATTGATTTTGATGAATATATAGAGCAACATACACACCAAACTATCCCTGAAATTTTCGAAAGGAAAGGAGAGGTATATTTCCGACAAGTGGAATCGCATTTATTAGAAAAGATGAAGCTGAAAAATAATACGATCATTTCTTTGGGTGGTGGCACACCTTGTTTTAATGATAACATGAGTTGGATTAAAGAAAATGGCCGGTCTATTTATCTAAAAGTCTCTGTTCCTGTATTATACAATCGGCTTATTATAAATAAAACGGCTCGGCCACTGCTCCGTAATATAAGTGATGAAAATTTATCGGATTATATAACATTTAAACTTAAAGAGCGAGAAGTATATTATAATCAAGCTACTAAAACAATAAATGCAGATATGATGACAGGTGAGGAGTTAAAAAGAGTTTATAAAACTGATTAAAAAGGCAAATAGCTAGAAGAGAAATTATATACTATATTGATGTTTGGTATAATTTAAAAGGACACATTCTTCTTTGGGTTATTTGAGCTCTGTAGAATTTATAAAGAAAAATCAATTAGATAATGTGGCTTGAACCCTTCCCTTCATTTTTAAACCATCCTTTATGTGAGATTCTGTAATATAGAAATGTAGAATATGGTTTGAAGAATCTAGTGGATCTTCTGCAATTTTTAGCTTGAGTGTTGGCTGGTGCGAAATGAGAAACATTCATGAACACCAACAAAAATTAAACCTGAGTAATTGCAAATGTGTATGGCTTTTAGCGTAGGCATTATTTCGTTATTACTCTGTTTTTCTTAAAATTCTCCGCTTGTTCAAAGATGTCTTTATATACTTCGTCTCTTTCTACTGGCGGATAACTTTCCTCGTAATAACGCCATGTTGAGTGGTTGTCTGGAATTTCCGGACATCTACATTTTCGTCCAGTTCCTCTTCGTTAAGAATATTTCTAATATGCTCGCTGATGGTGCGCTTATCCTTGCCAAACATTTGCGCCATCTGTGCTTGGGTAAGCCAAACGGTTTCTTCCTTCAAGCGAACATCTATTTTGATGTTATCGTCTGGGTTTTGGTATAGGAGGATATCGCTGGTCATATTTTATTCTTCCGTGATTTCTTTTAAGTATTTTCTCATTTGTTCAATTGAAGACTCTAAACTCTTGTATTCAGCCACTCCGTTATCTGCTCGATGGTGTATTTGATTTCTTATGAAAGTATGAATAGTAACCTCATTCTGACGCCCCATCCAAGGTGAATCTTTTGGTTTACCTTTTTCAGTCTGAAAAAAAGAAATATCAAAGTCTTTTATTTTATTAGTTGTTGCTTTCAACTGCATAAGTCTTTCATAGAGTTCATTGTGATATTCTTCCGAAGCAAGTTTGAAAGCAATAAAATTAACTTCATTTGAAGACACATAAGGCAATAAAGCTAATTCAGGATTTGTAACCGATACAGAATTTTCTGTTTTAATTAAGATTTTAATTTGAACATTGTTATTGCCCATAGCTTGCTTAATAAACAGCGGTGAATGAGTAGTTAAAATGATTTGAGAATCTTTGGAAAACTCTAACAATAAATCAATAAAGTCAGATTGCAGCTTTGGGTGTAAATGAAGTTCAGGTTCATCAATCAAGACTATTAGTTTTTTATGTCCTTTCTTTGAAAGATAGTATGCGTAGATTAAGGAAAATATCATTTCATACCCTGAACCTAATTGATTGAGAGGTATAGACTGTAAATTCTCTTTGTCTGTTCCAAAAAAGGCATTTGCGAAAGGGTTCCAATTATCAATTAATTTAAGTTTTAATTGATTTCCAGTTATTTCTGAAAATTTATCAATTGCCTCCCTAATACCTCCAATTACTCCTTTGCCTTCAATATTTTTAACCTCTTTTAAAGTATTATTGCAATCTAATGGATTATCTTTTTTTTGAATATATTGATAATTCAAATCCTCCATTATCCTGTCAAAGCGAGTATTGTTATAAGTGCCTTTTCGTGTTTGATATGTTCTATTTTTGTCAAGAATTAAGTATTCAATATCATTAAACCTTGAGCCACTCCAAGGATTGTTGACAGATAATCTTAAATCAGGCGTGTTATCCTTTGGTCTTGTTTCGCCATCTGCCTTAATATACTGTTGGTCTGTTACAACCATTGAAGACAAAAAGCCTTTGTTATCTCTATTTCTTCTTCCTCCTTTGAAGACAAAACCTTTGCCCTTAAATTCAATTTTAGGCATAGTTCCTTTGTAGGTATAAACTTCATTCGTATGAATATTTATTTCAACTTTTTCGTTGGGGTTATTAATGTCAGATAAAGTAAAGGAATCTGTTTTATAGGAAACATAGGGCATTGCAAAAGCATCCAAAAGAGTCGATTTTCCACAACCATTTTCGCCAACAAAAACCGTCAATCCTGAACCATTATTGTGATTATCAGGAACATTTAAATCATTAATCTCAAAGAACTCATCTGGTGAAAAGAGCTTATAATTTTTTATTTGGATGTTTTTTATAAACATAATCTTAGCTTTCGAATGTTTCAACTTTCATACTCTCCACAACCATTTCATCAGTACAGGGCAAAGTGGTTTAATGCTTTTCTTTAGCTGCTCGTTGATGCGTTACGGGTTTCTAATGTGTGGTAAATGGTTACTATGGCTTCTTGTTTTTCTATGGTCGGAATGGGCAATTTTAACCTGCACATATTTCAAAATCGAAAAATTCGTGTGCACTTCTTCTGAAAGTGTATTTATTCGCTCTAAAAGTTTTGACATTTCTTAAATCTCAATTTTATCAATCTCTTTCATCAGTCTATCCGTTTCTGAAAGTGCTACAATGATTTTTTGATAATGCAGAATGTCGTCAAACTCCAATTTGCGGTCTTTTCGGTCTTTGAGCCATTTTTGGGCAGGTTGATAACCACCAATGTAAAACTCCCAAGCGACTTGAGGGACATTGTCAAAATACTGCGTGTCGTTGATAAATACTTTACCGTCATTGTATTTGGGTTTGCCCACCACATTATCTCCGTCCGTTGGATATTGCGTAATGTATTGCTCAACGGTTGGACTTTCTAATAAATGAATTTGCCGTATTTCTCCGCCCATTTTTACCAAATGCCAAAAAGTGTCTTTGTCTTTGGGATAAGGAACTCTCGGAAAATCAATTTTTAAAAATTCGTTATATGTCTCTCGGTATGTTGGCGAATGCAAAACTGCATAGATGTAATCTAAAATGTCAATTGGGGCAAAAGTATTTACTGTTGTTTCTTTTTCGTTAGTAAAAGTTAAATCTAATTTCTCCGCAATTCGTTTTACAATTTCTTTATTTAAGTTAGGAACTCTTTCAGTAGTCGGTTCAATGGTTTGTTGTCCATTACTTTCTGGGTATAAGTAGAGTGGAAAAAGGCAACCTGTGCCAAATAATTTAGCACTTGCTGTAAAGTTTCCCTCAATTATTTTGTCTGTAATAAAGTTATGTCTATAATCTTGTGTTGTTTGTCTTGGAATAATTAATCCAATATTAGGTTGAAGTAAATGTTGCATAACTTCAAATCTCGAACGACCAATAAAACCGCCCGAATTTTTAGTAATTATTGTTTCTTTTACATCAAAAGGTCTGTAGTTAATTTTTACTTGTTTGAACGTATCATTTAAAATACTCTCTTTGGCTCGTGCAAATGTCCAACCGCTTGAATCTTGTTTTTCCTTATACTTTGATTTTAAAAAATCAACAGTTTCAATCTCGAAATCATTTATCACGGTTTGAAGTTTTTGATTGGAAAATTGAATAGCTAAAGCGTCACATTTAGTTTCTACGCCATTAGAGTTTGAATTTAAAACTTCATTTACTTTAAATCCTTTTTCGTAATTTTTTATCAGTTCAAAATCTTTTGGAACGAAAAAGTAATATGGCTGAGAATAGACAAGCTTTTCCCATTTGATTTCAGAAATAGTTGAATTGTTAAGTGTTTCATATTTGTGATTCCTTTTTCCTTGCAAATCAAAATGATAAACTTCCCCTAATTCCGTTTTCTTCTTTTTATTTGTTTTTACAAATATGTTAATTGAAACACCTTGCATAATATCAAACACATTTTGGTCAGGGCTTCCATCAGGGTAAACTTCTTTTTTCTTGGCATTTCCGTGTAAATCCAAGATGTAAATTTTATCAAAACTCTCTAACAAGTGTTTCCGCATTTGCCTGTGAGTAATACCATCTAGGAAGCTGTTATTAGAAATGTAAGCCAAAACGCCACTTCCATTTTTGTCGATATAATGTTGTCCGTAGCGAATGAATTTGATGTAATCATCATCCAAATTGATTTTTCGTTCATTGAGCTTTTTCTTGTAGTCAGAAATTAAATTTTGAATTCAATCATTCTTATTGGTACTGCTAACAGCATAAGGCGGATTTCCAATTACACACATTACAGGCGTGTCTCGTTTGATGTGGTTGGCTTCATTTGCTTCTGTGCTCAACCAATTGGCAAATAATGTTCCTGTGTCTTGGTGGTGCTCTTCTAAACTATTGGTAAGATATACTCGTAGACGTTGGCTCTTCTCTACTCCGCTCGAAGTAACAGATGGCTTAAATCCTGTATCGGTCAATAATAAATCTAACTTTAAATGTGCCATTGCATAACTCGCCATTAGCAATTCAAATCCGTTCAAGCGTGGCAATAAATGAGTTTCTACATAATTGCTCCAAATACCTTGTTGTCCTTGGAATTTTTTGTGAATGTGCTTTACCACTTCGGCTAAGAAAGTTCCTGTTCCTGTGGCTGGATCCAAAATTTGTACTTTGTGTACTTCTTGCTCCATTTGTTTGTAACCTGTTGCCGAACGTTTGTCTGCGGTTTGGGTGTTTACTTTTATGGTTGTTTTGCTGGTGTCTGCAAGTCCTTGAGGTAAATCAAATTCCGTTTTTAGAATGTCGTCAACTGCCCGAACAATGAAGTTTACAACGGGTTGTGGTGTGTACCAAACGCCACGAGCTTTACGTAGCTTTGGGT
This sequence comes from Chitinophagales bacterium, assembly GCA_965213575.1. Taxonomy (GTDB): domain Bacteria; phylum Bacteroidota; class Bacteroidia; order Chitinophagales; family JAUHXS01; genus JAUHXS01. The sequence continues at coordinate 34,128 of CBDBZN010000003.1, forward strand.
CGTATTCGCTTAGGAACGTTTCATAAAAATGGATAATCGGGTCTTCCATTTTAGTGGCTTTCCCGTAGTTCTTCAAAATTTCTTCTACGTTACACGCTAAAAAGATTTCAGAAAGGTTCTCAACTACCCATTTAATTCGGTCGTCAATGTCTGGTCCTGCAATGTAGCCAAAGAGTTTACGTAAAAACGGATTTGATTTTGGAATCAGTTCAGCCGCTTCTTGCCTGTTAAAATTATCCAAAGTAGGATCGTGCAAACGAGCCGCAAACATTCCATAAGCAATGGTTTGAGCGTAAACATCCGCAAAACCTTGTGGCGTAATGTCGTGGATCAAAATTTGCTTAAAAGCCAACATTTGGTCTTTCAGCGTACTGTTTTCTTGGTTTTCTTCATCACTGGTCAACGACTTTTCGATGATATCAGAAAGAAGGCGTGCTTTGCCCGCCATCATTTCTGCTAATTTTTTTGAGCTTTTTATCGTTTGTCCAACGTGAACGCAAAAGTCTAGGATTAGGTTTTCAAAGTTGCCAAAGTTCTCAGGTAAAGGTTTTATTCCCTTATCTGTTATTTCTGCAATGGCAATTTTGGTAACAAATTCGCCTTCTCTGTACAGATGAAAGTTAATGTAGTCGGTAAAAACCAAATTATTTAGAGAAGCTTTGTATCGATCGAACTGCTCTTTGTTTCCTGTTTTCTTTGTGCCGTCAAGGTCTTTGTCGCCAATGTCTTTGGCTTCAATAAATCCAACAGGAATATCTTTTTTAGTCAAAATGTAGTCAGGTGCTCCACAACTTTGTCTTTTCGGTTCGTTGGTTGCTCTGATTGTCGGCACCAAACTTTCCAAGAGTTGCTGTAAGTCGCCACGGAAAGTATGTTCGGTTGCGTTTCCGAGTCTATACCTTTTGTCTAAGTTGTCAATATATTGTTCTAATGTCATTTATTCATTCAATTTCTGTCAGAGCGTTGGCATTGCGTGTCGGAAAAAACCAAATGTGCTGTTTGTGCGGTTGGTTTTTTTGTATGTTGGCCAACGTAGAAATGAAAACAATTGTTTTTCCATATATATAGCTATTTATTTAACTACTATAAATGTAATAATATTCAAGTCTTTGTACAAATTAAAGTTAAACTGACATCTTCAATTTTCCATTAATTCAAATTTATCTAAAAGTCTCTGTTCCTGTATTATACAATCGGCTTATTATAAATAAAACGGCTCGGCCACTGCTCCGTAATATAAGTGATGAAAATTATCGGATTTTATAACATGTAGACTAAAAGAGCGAGAAGTATATTATAATCAAGCCACTAAAATAATAAATGCAGATATGATGACAGGTAAAGAGTTAAAAAAGAGTTTATAAAACTGATTAAAAAGGCAAATAGCTAGAAGAGAAATTATATACTATATTGATGTTTGGTATAATTTAAAAGGACACATCTTCTTTGGGTTATTTGAGCTCTGTAGAATTTATAAAGAAAAATCAATTAGATAATGTGGTTTGAACCCTTCCCTTCATTTTTAAACCATCCTTTATGTGAGGTTCTGTAATATCGAAATGTAGAATATGGTTTGAAGAATCTAGTGGATCTTCTGCAATTTTTGGCTTGAGTGTTGGCTTGTGCGAAATGAGAAACATTCATGAACACCAAAACAAAAATTAAACCTGAGTAATTGCAAATGTGTATGGCTTTTAGCGTAGGCATTATTTCGTTATTACTCTGTTTTTCTTAAAATTCTCTGCTTGTTCAAATATGTCTTTGTATACTTCGTCTCTTTCTACTGGCGGATAACCGTGTTCGTCTAAGAGGATTATTAGTCCGACTTTTAAAGCGGATTTTATGTCTTCTCGTTTGCTCCAATCTGGATATTTGGCTTGTGAGTCCACCAAGTCTTTCACCGCCTGGGCTAAAACAATTAGTTTGTCTTCGGGATATTTGAAGTCATACTTTATACACAGGTCTTTCAAAATGTCGTAAAAGGCTTTTTCTTCAAAGTCAATTCCTAATTCGTCTCCTGCTGAAAATTCCTTTTGAACTTCCCAAATCAAATTGGTCAAATGCTCTGCCATTTCTTCGTACACTTCGCTTCGTAAAATATCATCTTCTTTTCGTTCGTTGTAGCGTTCAACCAAGGTTTGCATTTTCTTGGAAAAGTCAATTCCTTTTACTTTATTGACTTTTTTAATCTCTCCAATGGCTTTGGCTAAAAGCTGTTGGAGCAATTTTATTTTAGTGTGCGGCAACTTGATTTTATCAATCTTTGCCAAATAGTCTTCTGAAAAAAGGTCTTGCTCGCTTTGGCTTTCATCTCCAAGTTTGAAAATTTCTTGTACGCCATCACTTTCCAAAGCGTATTTTATCATTTCCCGAACTTTGGCATTCATTTGTGCCGTGTCGGGTGCAGTGCCTTTGGTTAGTTTAAAAACGATTGACCGAACCGCTAAATAGAAATGGGTGTAATCTCTTTCTTTCTGCGCTAAACGTTCACTTCCTGCACAAATATCATAAGCGGCTTTCAGACGTTTTACCAAACCCATAAATCGGGTTTCTAAATCTTTGGTCAACTGAACATATTCTGCAGCCATATTTAAAGAGTTCAACTGTTCTAAAGCTGCACCACCGAAATATTTTGAACTGTCGAACTTATGGAAGACTTTAGCCAAAAGGTCTAAATGGTTTTTTACGACTATGAGCGATTCTTGAATGTCTTCAAAATTTTCTCTTTCTCCTTTGTTGTATTTGGCAAGAGCCATATTCATAGCCTTTTTGATGCCAATATAATCGACAACCAATCCTTTGTTTTTTCCTTCAAACTTTCGATTAACTCTCGAAATGGTCTGAATTAAATTGTGTTGCTGAATAGGCTTGTCAATGTAGATTGAATCTAAGAACGGTACATCAAAACCAGTGAGCCACATATCAACCACAATGGCAATTTTGAAATTGGATTTTTCATTTTTAAACTGCCTGTCCAATTCTTTGCGGTATTCTTTAGTGCCGAGCAAATCGTACATTTCTTTGGGGGTCGTCTTTTCCTCTAGTCATTATCATTTTGATACGCTCCATTGGTTTAATTTCCCTTTTGTTGTTGTCCGTTAAAACAGCTCCTTCTTCAGCAATACGTAATTCTGCCCATTCAGGTCTTAAAGAGATTACATTTTTATAAAACACGTAGCTAATTTCACGGCTGCTGCAAACAAACATTGCTTTGCCTTTTACAGTTGCTCCTTCGTTTACTCTGTTTTCGTAATGCTGAACAAAGTCTTCTGCCAATTTCAGCAAACGGTCCGGGTCGCCTAAAATGGAGTTCATTGTTGCCGTTGCCTTTTTGCTTTCTTCTATTTGGTATTCATTGGCTCCTGCTTCGGCTGCTTCTTCGTAGTATTTTTCAATTTTCTCTAATTCGCTATTGTGCAAGGCGACTTTAGCTGCTCTGCCTTCATACACAATACGAACGGTGATTTCATCTCTTACCGATTCTGTCATTGTGTAGGCATCTACTACTTGGCCAAATACATCCAAAGTAGCATCAATGGGCGTCCCTGTGAAGCCTACAAAAGTGGCATTAGGTAAAGAATCGTGAAGATATTTTGCAAAACCATAGGTTTTCTTAACACCTTCGGAAGTAACCTTAACTTTTTGATCGAGATTGGTTTGGCTTCTATGGGCTTCATCCGAAATACAAATTACATTAGTTCTTTCCGTAAGCAGTTCGGTGTCTTCTGTAAACTTGTGAATGGTGGTCAAGAATACGCCACCGCTATTTCTGCCTTGCATTTTGGTGCGTAAATCGGCTCTGCTTTCTACACTTTCCACCGCATTGTCTCCAATGAATTGTTTGGCGTTGGTAAATTGTCCTGCCAATTGGTCGTCTAAATCGGTTCTATCGGTAATGAGTACAATGGTAGGACTTTCGAAATGCTTACTTTTCATCAACAAGCGGGTGAGATAAAGCATTGTAAAACTCTTGCCGCTTCCTGTTGCTCCAAAGTAAGTTCCGCCTTTTCCGTCTCCGTCTGGCTTCTCCGCTTTTTTAATGTTTTCGTACAAACTGCGAGCAGCGTAATACTGCGGATAGCGACAAACTATTTTCTCGTCTTTTTTGGACGAATCAGGAATGTAAATAAAGTTCTGAATAATATCCCTCAAGCGGTTTTTATGCAACATTCCCTGAACCAAAGTGAACATACTGTCTATGCCGTCCACATCTTTTGCCAAACCTGCAATTCTTCGCCAAGCGTAGTAAAACTCGTAAGGGGCAAAGAATGAACCTGCCTTGTTGTTCACACCATCACTGATGATGCAAAAGGCATTGTATTTAAACAGTTCAGGAATGTCTCTTTTATAGCGAGTGGTCAGTTGAACAAAAGCATTGTGAATGGTGGTATTTTCCTGAATGGCTGTTTTAAATTCAAAAACCACCACAGGCAAACCATTGACGTATAATATGCCGTCCGGGATTCTCCTTTCGGTGCCAACAATTTCTATTTGGTTGACAAACTTATAAATATTTGTATCAGGCGGATATTGTTCCTCAGGCTCGGCAGCAATAATGTCTAAATTTTCACTTTGTCGCTGACGGTCTAAACCTGCATAATCAATGAGCGAAATATGAATGTCTTTTTGGTTGCGGTCTTCTCGTTTCAGAATAAAACCGTCCGCCAACCACCGCATTATTTTTTTGTTGCTTTCGTAAAGGTCTGTCGAAGAAAGTGTTTTGAGTTGCAGAATAATGGTTTGGGCTTCTATTTCAGTTAGATTGGCGTTTTGATAGCGATTGAGCAAATATGCTTTCAGGTCTTCTTCAATCAATACTTCATCTTCACTGATACGTACCAAACTACTGCCCACAAAATGCGGATAACCTTCATTTCCTAAAAGCTCTGTAAATGCTTGCTCTAATTTTGCCTCCGTAAATTTCATCGTCTCGAACTATGATTTTTCTGATTTTCTGATGGACTTTGAATTCGTTTGGGTTTCATAACCCGTTTGAATTGAAGCGATGTATTTCCAAAATTGATTAATAAGCCGATTTCCATTCCATAGGCTTCAAGGTAGTTGATGGCCTGTGCCAAATGCACATCTTCCAATTCTTTTACCGCCTTGATTTCCAACATTATTTTATCCTCAATAAAAAAGTCAACCCTTCTTGTTCCTATATCAAAACCTTTGTATTGCAGAGGCATTTCTTGTTCCCTTACGTGGGTAATTCCCTGCATATTTAATTCAATAGACAGAGCTCTTTGATAAACAACTTCCTGAAAACCATTTCCTAAATATTTGTGCAATTCCATAGCACAGCCAATAATTTTGCCCGTTAATTCGGAATACTTATACTTTTCATCAATCATAGTTTTCATTAAATCATTTCAAAATCATAGTTCAAGATTTTTTTAGCTTTTTAATGTCTCCTTCTAACTCTTTCAAACTCGCTTCCTTTTCAATCGCTTTTTGGCGCTTTTTAAATTTCTCATATTCTACTTCTGATTTCTCCAATGCCATTTTATGAGATATTTTTCCTGCGTGGGTAAGCAACTCCCTGCCGTTTAGTTGTAAAATGGAATCCAATCGCTCAATCCAATCTTTCATATACATTGGTGTTTTCTGCTGTGCCATTGTCCCGGCAAATGCCAAATACTGTTCAACCAACAAGCCCAAAAGTTTTATCTCGTCTTCTTCCAAATAGTTTTGGGCAATGCTTACTTCGGCTTTCTTAATGGAAGCCACCTGCTTTTTGTCATAAGAGAGCATTCCCATCAAGGGCAAACTGGCATCCACACGTCTGTACACCAATTCGGCTTCGGTTTGCTCACTGATGGCCCAAAGCAGTTTGTTTTGCACGATTTTGAAAAACTCAATGGTTTTTTCGTCTTTCGGGTCATAGTCTATACTGGTGGCATAGATGTCTTTGATTTTTTGGTAGAAAAATTTCTCCGAAAGGCGTATCTCCCGAATGCGCTCTTGAAGTTCGTTGAAATAGTTCATTGAGCTGCCCGACTTAAAGCGGTCATCATTAAGCGTAAAGCCTTTAACGATGTATTCTTTTAATCGCTGCGTTGCCCAAATGCGGAATTGTGTGCCCTGAACTGACTTTACCCGATACCCAACCGATATGATAACATCTAAATTGTAGTGGTCAAGCTCACGCTCCACCTCACGATTGCCTTCGGTTTGAACTGTCCGGAATTTCCGGACAGTTGAACTTTTCTCCAATTCACCCTCATTGAAAATATTGCTGATATGCTCACTGATGGTACGTTTGTCCTTACCAAACAATTGCCCCATTTGTGCCTGGGTAAGCCAAACGGTTTCTTCCTGCAAGCGAACATCTATCTTGATGTTACCGTCTTGGTTTTGGTATATGAGGATGTCGCTGGTCAAATTGTTAAAATTTAATGCTTTTGGTTTCTTTAAATGTTTTAAACAAGAAGATTGCCACCGAGCCTGCTAAATTGACTGCTAATTCACTATGTCTTTCTGATGGTTTGATGTTTTTTTTTGCTTTTTCCGTGAGCATCTCCAAGTTTGTTTCTCAACGCTCCTAATCCACTAACAATACCGCTTGCTCCCCCAAGAATTTGTTTAAAGATTTGCTCCTGATGATGTTCCGGTGCTAAGTTTAAAGATTTTGCAACTTCTCTATATAATTCTGGTAATTCAGCCGCATCATTGTATTCAATATCTTGTTCGTCTAAAATGTGCTTTAATATGCTTTCAATTAATGTTCTAGCCGCTGTTATCGCACCTTCGGGTTCGATTTGTTTCCGTTCAAGAGCTTTTTGCCATTGCGAATGAATATGTGCTTCATCAAACACAATGCTTTCTTCTAAAGGTGAAGTAGATTTCTTTTCCAAATAGTTTAGGACTGGGGCAAACTCACTCCATAAAAAATCTCTACGTTCTTGATAAGTACTAAATCTTCCTTTTATAAATGTCCAAAATTGGTCAATAGTCCTTTTTGTCTTTATCCATTCTGGTAGCAACTTTTCTAAGGCTTTGTTCCCAATCAGTTTAGTCCTTACTGTGGTATATAATTGATTATCAAAGTCACTCCCTGTAGCCCTTGCAACTACTCCATCTTGGAAGTATTCGACAAGTTGAAATTCACTCAATTTATTTAGTTGGTCTAGTTCTTCTTTCATCTCATCACTGGCTCTTTTTCCATACTCTCCACAACCCCTTTCATCAACACAGGGCAAAGCGGTTTTATACTTTCTTTCAACTGTTCATTGATGCGTTTACGAGCTTCTAAAGTATGGTAAATCGTAACTATGGCTTCTTGAATTTTAATATCTGGAATGGGCAATTTTACATCACACATATCTGCCCAAGTGAATAGTTCCGTTGAACTTCCCCAAGAATGAAAACGAGCATATCGGTCAAATTCTGAACGATAAAAAAATAAATACAGATATGCTGGATTGAGTATGTTCAGAGCATCCTTTTTTACTCTAAATGCATTATTATTCCAACTTGTTAGAAAGGTTTCTTCGGTGTTGTTGTAACCTAAGCCTACCTTGTCACCCATCCGAGTTGTACGACTGTTGTAAACGAATTCACCTGGCGATATCACATAAAATCTTTCGAGATTTCTTCCTGCATTATTCGCTTTTGTTGGCATAAACTGCTTGCTATTAGAAACCCCACGCACATCATCAACACCGTACTTCAAATCACTATTACGTAGCTCATTCAACTCAATATATTCTCCCAATCTTCTGAGTGGCTCTTTCTTAATCAAATCCTCAATGTAGGTATCACAAATCAGCTGCAAATCTTCTAAGCTGTTTGCGTAGGTTTTTTGGTTCGTGAGCAAGCCTTTGTATAGGGCTACATATTTGCTTTGTTCGTCAATATCAATATCTGGAATTTCCATATCGCAAAGCCTATCCCATTCTAAACCTCCTCTCACACTGGAATCACAATATGTCCAAGCCTTTCTGTCAAATTCAGGGCGTTGAAACTCCATCATCAAAAATTCTGGAAGTAATTCATTTTCATCAATTACCTCAAAAGTGATGTATGCAGGTGAGACAAGGGCAGGTTTGTCTTCTGTGAATAATGCAACAGGTAAAACTTCATCTCTGTTAACGTGCATTAAATTAGTAGCAAACTGTCCTTTTTGAATGACTTTGTATTTTGATAGGTCTAAACCCGATTGATTTGCTACGGAAGGCATAAAGTTTTTGAAAATATTTACACCCAATAGATTAGAAACCGCCAAATCTTTATTGCGGTTGTTTATCTTTTGTATGTAATCTCCCAAGCGTCTGAACCTTGATTTTGCAAGATTTTCTTGATGACTTGATTTTTTAACTCCCTTTGTAATCATGGTTCAAGCCTTTTATTATTATGCACTCGTTTATGTTGAAGGCTTTTTGCACCAAAATTGATTAGCAAACCAATTTCAAGATTATAAGCCTCCACATAGTTCATTGCCTGTGCTAAATGCACATCCTCTAAATTTATTATCGCTTTGATTTCTACCATAATTTTATCCTCAACAAAAAAATCTACTCTTCTTGTGCCAATGTCATATCCTTTGTACTGCAAAAGCATTTCATGCTCACGACTAAATGCTATTCCATGCATTTGCATTTCAATTGCTAATGCTCTTTGGTAAACAACTTCCTGAAATCCATTTCCCAGATGCTTATGAACTTCCATTGCACAACCTATAATTTTGTATGTTAAATCCTCATATTTCATAATCAAGTGATCGAATAATCCTTTTAAATCATGGTTCAAGACTGTAACCCAAAGTTTTAAAAACGTTTATCAATTGTGCTTGTGAGTCTTCTTCTTCTTTTAGCAGGGTTTTAAAATCTTGCTGAATGCGTTTCATTTCGGTGTCAAAGTCAATGCCGCTGTCTTTGTCCACAAACTCAATGTATTTGCTCGGTACCAATGAAAAATTGTTGGCTTTCAAATCTTCAAAACGGGCAGATTTACAAAACTCGGGTACATCTTTGTAGGTGGTTTCATAATCGGCTTGTTGCCAATTGTGAAAGTTTAGTGCTACTTCCTTTATATCGTCTTCTGTGAGTTCAATGTATTTTTTCTCGTACTCGCTGCCCCAACGCCTTAAATCCATAAATAGGATTTCGCCTGAGCGGTCTCGGTAGTTTTTGGGTTTGTCTTTGGTATTGTCCGTACGTTGCTTTTTGTTTTTGTTCAAAATCCAAAGCGTAACGCTGATGTCAGTGGTATAAAAGGTATCTCGGGGAATGATGATAATGGCTTCCACCATATCATTTTCAATCAACTTTCTACGGATTTTATATTCTTCGCCACCGCCCGAAAGTGCGCCATTGGCAAGAATGAAACCTGCTACGCCATTTTCAGAAAGTTTGCTCACCATATTCAAAATCCAACCGTAGTTGGCGTTGCTTTTTGGTGGTACTTCATAGCCCATCCAACGTGGGTCGTCCAAGAGTTCGTTTTCCCCTCGCCAATCCTTCAAGTTAAATGGCGGATTCGCCATAATGTAATCGGCTTTCAGGTCTTTATGTTGGTCGTTGGAAAAAGTGTCTGCGTGTTTGTCGCCAAGGTTGGCAGCAATACCACGAATGGCTAAATTCATTTTCGCCAATTTGTAAGTGGTAGGCGTGTTTTCCTGTCCGTAAATGGAAACTTCTTTTTTGCTTCCCTGATGTGCTTCAATAAATTTGATAGACTGCACAAACATTCCGCCTGTTCCACAGCAAGGGTCATAAATGATGCCTTTATAGGGCTCTATCAATTCTGCCATCAAGTTCACAATGGTTTTGGGCGTATAAAATTCGCCTTTGCCTTTTCCGCTGCTTTCTTTCAGGGCAAACTTGCCCAAGAAATATTCATACACATGTCCAATTACATCTTGTCCGTTGTCTTTGAGCGTGTCAATGTCGTTGATGGTGTCGAGTAGGGAAGCGAGCTTGGTTTTGTCCAATGCCAAACGTGAAAAATAATTGTCGGGCAAAGCCCCTTTTAACGCAGGGTTGTTTTTCTCAATGGTGTTGAGAGCCGTGTCAATTTTTAGGGAAATGTCGTTTTGCTTGGCATTTTTGATAATGTAGCTCCACCGGGAAATTTCTTCCAAGTAGAACACATTTTTCATAGCGTAGAAATCTTTCATTTCCACGTATTTTTCTTTGCCTTCGGCAATCAGTTCTTTTCTGCGTTGCTCAAATTTGTCGCTGGCGAATTTCAGGAAAATCAATCCGAGTACTACATGTTTGTACTCGGCAGGCTCTACCGAACCTCTCAACTTGTCGCACGATTGCCACAAGGTTTCTTCAATCGCTTTTTCCTTTACTTTCTGTTTGGCCATTTATTTTAAGCTTTTTTTTATCGTTTTCAAATTTCGTTCATTCTGTCCGAGCGTTGGCAAAAATCAAATGTGCTGTTTGTGCGGTTGGCTTTTTTGTATGTTGTCCAACGTAGAAATAAAAAACAATTATTTTTATTCCATATATGTAGCTATTTTATTTAACTACTATAAATGTAATAATATTGAAGTCTTTGTGCAAATTATTAATATTTAATGTAAAACATAAAACCGCATAATTATACGAATAACTCTACGGTTTATGATAGCTTATCAAAGAGATGCTATACTCATTCAGTATAAAAAGTTAAACTGACACCTTCAATCTCCCGTTAATTCAAAAATTAAAAATTAAGCATTCAAAACTATTTTACAATCGTAGCTCGTAAATCTGCAATCATCAATTTGAAAATTATTCCTCTAACCTAGAAAAGGTCTGTAAAATTAACTTTAAGTTTGTAAAGTATGTTTTCCAAACAAAAAATACAAGCGTATCTCCGATTTGTCCAGCACGATATTTGGCGCATGTCATTAGATGATCTCCCTAAGCGCAAATATTATTTATTAAAGCAACTTAGAGTCCTTCTTTTAGCAATCAGGGGATTTAATGAGGATAAGTGTATGCTACAAGCTTCGGCACTCACTTTTTATTCTATGCTTTCAATTGTACCACTCATTGCAATGGCATTCGGCATAGCCAAAGGATTTGGGTTTGAGAAAATGATGGATGAGCAATTGTTAGAGATGTTTGGCCATCAAGAGGCAGTCCTGAGCCAAGTTTCTGCTTATGCACACGCTGCTTTAGATAATACACAGGGTGGGTTAGTAGCGGGAATAGGAATAGTGATCTTATTATGGACAGTTATGAAAGTATTGGGGAATATTGAAAGTTCTTTTAACGATATATGGGAAGTTAAAAAAGCAAGGTCTTGGCCGCGTAAATTCACAGACTATTTATCTATTATGTTGATTGCTCCCATCCTGTTATCACTGTCAAGTAGTATAACTGTTTTTATGACTACAAATATTACGGAATTTGTAGAAAGCCTTAGATATTTAGGTTTTCTTGCTCCTATTATTGCTGCGTTGTTTAGTTTGTCAAAATTTGTTTTAATCTGGATTTTGTTGACTTTTTTATATTTAGTAATGCCTAATACTACTGTTAAATTTAAATCTGCTTTGATAGCCGGTATCTTAGCAGGAACGTTATATAGCATTACAGAGTGGATATTTGTTAGTTTCGAAGTTGGAGTAGCTCGTTATAATGCCATATATGGTAGTTTTGCCGTTGTCCCGCTTTTTTTAGTATTTATGCAAACAGCTTGGTTAATCGTGCTATTTGGTGCTGAGTTGGCATTTGCACAACAACACGTAAATCGATATGAATTTGAAATAGAATCCGCATCGATCAGTATAAATTATAAAAATCTATTGACGTTATGGGTGTTGCATATGTTAATTAAAAATTTCGAAAATGGTGAAAGGCCACCTACGCTTGCTGAGATTTCTAAAAACTTAAAAGTGCCAATGCGTTTACTACGGCAAATAGTTTTTGATTTGGAAGCAGCAGGATTAATCTCAGAAATAAAAACTAAAAAAGAAAAAGAAATGGCGTATCAGCCGGCACGAGATATACATAAATTAGATATCAGTACTATTCTTAATGACCTTAATAATTATGGAGTGGGGGAACTGCCTGTTCATAAAGATAAAGCATATAAAAATTTAGAAAATGCAATGGAAGCTTTTAAAAGACAAGTGTCTTTATCATTAGGGAATAAACTGCTCAAAGATATATAACTTTAAGCCATTGCAAAGTCTCTGTCTGCACAATATGGCATAAAATAAACGTTAAATAATAAAAAATTTTAAATGAAAAAATGGGGAATAATAGGCGCAGGGTTATTTTTAATAATATGTGTAATACTATGGTATTATAGTCCTTGGAAAAATGTATATGTCGCAGATGAAACTGAAGCTGTACATTATGATAACGAAGAGACTCTACCCATTCCGGATCCTACAATTGAATACGGGATTATAGTTGATTCTTTTTCTGTGCAAGATGGGAAAGTACAAAGAAATGAGAATCTGGCTACCATCTTTTCAAAATATAATATTTCAAACCAAACTATTTACGATATCACTCAAAAGGGAAAGGGTATTTTTGACCCAAGGAGAATTGCTAGAGGCAATAATTATAAAGTTTATTGTAATAATGATTCTGCTAAATCTGTGTGTTATTTTATATATGAAGAAGATCCTATTAATTACATCATTTTTGGCTTTCAAGATTCTCTAAATGTATACAAATTTTCTAAAGATATTGATACCGTTACTGTTGAAAGATCCGGTGTAATTACAACTTCTTTATATGTAGACATGATTAATAATGGAGCATCTCCATTGTTAGTGAACGAATTAGCCGATATATTTGGATGGGAAATTGATTTTTTCAGGGTTAATAAAGGAGATAGTTTTAAAGTAATATATGATGAATTCAGAATAGATAGCCAATTAGTGGATATTGGCCGCGTTCATGGAGCATATTTTAATAATTATGGCAAATCCAGTTATGCCATATATTTTGAACAAGATAGCGTAGGAGATTATTTTGACACTGCCGGATATAGTTTGCAAAGATCACTTTTAAGATATCCTATTAAATTTTCCAGGATAAGTTCGAGATATTCAGGAAAACGGTATCATCCTGTACTAAAGCGGTATAAATCTCATCTAGGCACTGATTTTGCTGCACCTACCGGAACGCCTATTCGATCAGTAGGAACAGGAATTATTGATAAGGCAGGATTTACAAGAGGCAATGGAAATTATGTTAAAGTCAGGCACAATAGCACTTACTCAACACAATATTTACACATGTCTAGAATAGCAAAAGGGATTAGAACTGGTGTCAAGGTAAAGCAAGGCCAATTAATTGGTTATGTTGGGAGTACTGGTTTAGCCACTGGGCCACATTTATGTTATCGTTTTTGGAAAAATGGCGTACAGGTAGATGCATTAAGAGTTAACTTGCCTCCTGCAACTCCTGTTAAAGAAGGGAATTTAGCCAGATACAATACCATTAAAGAAAAGATGATAGCGAGGTTGGACAACATATAAACAACTAGGGGCCTTTATTTTTTAATTAAAAGTAAATTATTCTTACATTAGTACCACAAAATCAATTTTACATATGCAGACAATCAAAAGTATTTTTCTATTATTAATCATTTGGTTCACATTTTTTACCTGTAATGATGTTGAAGCACCTAAGTCTGAAGAAAGTAAGCCTTTATCGTTCGATAGCAGTGTTCGTACCGGAACACTTGAAAATGGCTTGACATATTACATTAAACACAATAAAAAACCGGAAAATCGGGCAGAATTTCGACTTGCTGTTAATGCAGGCTCTAACCAAGAAGATGATGATCAACAAGGATTGGCTCACTTTACTGAACATATGGCTTTTAATGGTACTAAGCATTTTGAAAAGAATGATCTAATAAATTATTTGGAGTCTGTGGGGACTAAATTTGGTGCACATCTTAATGCTTATACTAGTTTTGATGAAACCGTATATATGTTTAGTGTGCCTACTGACTCTACAGAAATTGTGAATAAAGGGTTTCAAATATTAAGAGATTGGGCTGATGGTTTATCATTTGATACTAGTGAAATTGATAAAGAAAGAGGTGTAGTAGGAGAAGAGTGGCGATTGAGGTTAGGTGCTAATGAGCGTATGAGAAAAATATATTGGCCAATAATTTATGAAGGGTCGAGATATGCGGACCGGATGCCTATAGGTCAAAAAGAGGTGATTGATACTGCACATTACGAGGCATTTACACGTTTTTACAAAGACTGGTACCGTACTGATTTAATGGCTGTAATAATTGTGGGAGATGTAAATGTAGACTCAGTTGAAAATAATATTAAAAAATATTTTGCTGATATACCTGCATCCGACAATCCTCGTAAAAAAGAATTATATCCCGTTCCGGACTATAAAGAACCGTTGGTAACGGTAGTAACAGATGAAGAAGCAACGTATACTAATGTTCAAATTTCTTATCGATTAGAAAAGCAAAAGATTGAAACAGAAGAAGATTTTAGAAATTTAATTATTAGAAGGCTATATACCGGCATGCTGAATAACAGGTTTGAAGAGCTGAAGTCTCAAGAAAACCCGCCTTTTTCTATAGCCTATGCTTATTATGGTGGCGGACTCCGAACGATTGATGAATATGTAAGTGCAGCTTATACGGAAGAAAGTGAAGTGAAAAAAGCTACTGAGGTATTACTAACCGAAAACCAAAGAGTTAAGCAACATGGATTTACTCCAACCGAACTGGAAAGACAAAAAAAAGCAATGCTCAGAGAAGTTCAAAAAGCTCTTAAAGAAAAAGATAAAATCCCCTCTAATCAACTTGTGTGGGAATACATCAATCATTATTTAGAAGGAACGGCTGCTCCCGGTATTGAAAACGAAGTAGCATTATATAAAAGGTTTTTGCCCACTATTGAATTAACGGAAGTAAATGAATTAGCTGATAAATGGATCAAGCCTTCAAACAGTTCCATCGTGGTGACTGCTCCTGAGAAAGAGGGGCTAGAGCTACCTAAAGAGGAAGAATTATTGACACTGGCTAATGAGATTGATAATGCTCAAGTTGCTGCCTATGTAGATGCATTCAAGGATGAGCCTTTAGTTATAGAGGAGTTTAATCCTAAAAACGTTACAGATGAAAAGGTGTATGATGATCTGGGAATAACTGAACTGAAGTTAGAAAATGGAGTTAGAGTTATCTTAAAGCCTACCGATTTTAAAAATGACGAAGTTATTATGCGTGCCTTTAGTTATGGTGGTGCGTCTCTTTACCCGGAAGAAAATGATGTTGCTGCCAGTTATGCCGGACAAATTATTAATAAGAGTGGGGTAGGTAATTTTAATCATACAGAATTGAAGAAAAAGCTTAAAGGCAAAATTGTTTCTGTAAAACCATATACTGCTGAAACTTCTGAAGGGTTTACTGGTAGTGCATCCCCGGAAGACTTGAAAACAATGATGGAATTAATTTATCTATATTTTACTGCTCCTCGTAAGGATGAAGTAGCTTTTAAAGCTTATTTAGATGAAGAAAAAGGCTTCCTTGAGAATAGAAATTCAAGCCCTGAGGTTAAGTACTATAAAGCTATGCAAGAGATGATGTATAATAACCATCCCAGGCGGCAACTTATGGACTTAGAACGATTAAAACTTCACGATTTAGATAAGTCTTACGAGGTTTTCAAGGATCGGTTTAAAGATGCAAGTGACTTTACGTTTATATTTGTGGGTAGTTTTGATGTGGATTCAATAAAAGCACTATCTGAAAAGTATCTCGCAAATTTACCTGCTACTAACCGAACAGAAAGCTGGAAAGATATGAATATTAGATATACTAAAGGAATACAAACTAAAATAATAAATGAAGGAATAGAGCCTAAAAGCAGGGTCAGTCTAATTTTTACCGGCGATTACCGATGGAGCGAGGAAGAGAATTTTGAAATGCAAGCAATGATTGATGTTTTGAAAATAAAACTCAGAGAAACACTTAGAGAAGATATGGGAGGGGTATACGGTGTTGGAGCGTATAAATCAACCAGGCATCATCCGCATGAAGATTATAGCATTACTATATCTTTTAGCTGTGATCCTGAGAATACCGAGGACTTAATAGCAGCTGCTGAGAAAGAAGTTAGAAACATTCAAAGTAAGGGAGCCGGCCAAATTGATTTAAATAAAGTCAAAAAAATGATGGTAAGAAGTAGAGAAACAGATTTAAAAGAAAATAAATTCTGGTCGCGGTTATTATTTGATACTTACTTCAATCAAGAGGAGATTCCAAATCTTAATAATTATAACGAAGAAGTGAACGCATTAAAATCTGAGGACATCATGAAAACGGCTAACAAATATATGGACTTTCAAAATTACTCTAAGGCTATTCTACTGCCTAAAGAGAATATCACTGCAGGGCAATTGAATTAGTTTAAGTTGGGGCAAATGGCTATGAAAGCCGTAAGAATGTAGCTATTTGCCCATTTTTATAATGCCAAACACTTTTCCCAATAAATTTTCTTTGTTGTAATACTTTTTTCATTGCGAAAAAATAGAATCCATGGCCAATTATTAAAGTGTCTTCGCTTTTATACTCAATGAGATTTAGGAAATCATTAATTCTATGCATCGTTTGTGTTCGGGTTTCCGGTTGTCGTTTGTTATTAATATACCATTGAATTCTACCAACTAGCCTCCATATAAAAGTCGGAAGTTTCAAAGAGGTTGAGATAAAAGATTTGAGAGGTACTTCATTAAGTAGCTCAGTTTTAATAATAGAGTGGGTGCTAATACCTAATAGCTTTGCAGTGTCAGCACCTCTTCGTAATTCACTAGCATATATACTCATGTATGCTAAGTCTAATAAAATCTTATTATCCACAATAGGACTTGAATTATACAATTTACAGGCTATGTCAAATCCATTAGAGTCGTAGAAAGGCTTCCATGTAAAATCAACTTTGTAATGCCGCATTAAATGGATTTTCATTATAACCTATTTATACGAATGTAATATGTTATGAAAATATTTGAATATTTTTATAGAAGTATTATTTGGACTTCGGGAAATACATTTGCTTATACTGGTACAGTAACTCTGGTCGAATGATATAATATAACTTTAATAATTTAGCACAAATTTTAAGTTTAAAAAAGGTTTATTGATTTACATCAATAAACCTTTTAATATCATTCGTTTTGCCCATTAATACTAAGGTGTCTCCCTCTATGATTTTGGTATCAGCACCAGGTACGCCGATGATACTTTTTTGGGGTTTTTCACCTTTTTCTTTTATTGTTTGAGCCCGCATAATAGTGATCAAGTTTAAATGATACCTTTTTCTGATATCAATATCAGCCAGTGTTTTCCCGATTACCGTAGGAGGTGTAGAAAGCTCTACAATTTCATAATCATCAGGCAACTGTAAAAAAGTAAGAATACCCGGATTCATAATTCTTTCTGCCACGCTTACGCCTACTTCGATCTCAGGAGAGATCACCTCTTTAGTGCCCATCTTCTCCATGATCTTCTTTTGAGTTTGTGTCATTGCTCGAGTGATGATCCTTTTTATGCCTAACTCTTGTAATTGAACAGTACAGAGTAAGGAGCTTTCGAAATCCCTACCAATAGAAACAACTGCTGTATCTACATCTTGAAGATTCTGAGCCCGAAGATTTTTTATATCTGTAGCATCCATAGCAATACTGTGAGCCACTTCCTCATGTATATCTTGAATTCTGTCGGGATTTATGTCTATAGCAATAACTTCAGCTCCCTTTTTTGCAAGAGTTAATGCTACTGATGTGCCAAAACGGCCTAATCCGATCACTGCAAATCTACGGCTTGCCATATGCTTTAATAACTTTAATGGTTTTTTGATACTTTGAAGAAGCTAATGTAACAAAATAAACGCCTTCTGCATATTTTGAACCATCAATCTGTACAGTATTATATTGATTATTTAATTCCCTGCCGTCAACTAATTGCCCTTGCAGATTAAAAATTTGTAGTAAAAGTTTTTCATTGCCTATCGCTGATGCATCGTATTTAATATTGAACAAACCAGTAAAAACAGTAGGGTAAGCTTGTAAAATGATAGGATTAGCAATTATGTTGCGATCGATTATTCCCGTAGTTAAGGTAGTACATGCTAAAGATTCATTTAATGTGGTTACTTGCCCTGGATTAATAATAACCTCTGAGATGATCTTAGTATGACAACCAGGATTGGTTATTCTAATGTCGTAGTTTCCCGAATCAGCTACACCTGCCTTAAACTCTCCAGAAATATCTGTGAGGGCGGTATAATCAGTTCCCAAAATTTCTATTTGAATGTTACTCAATGGTGCCCCGGAAGTATCATTCGTTATAGTACCTTCTAAATATCCTGCTCTATTATAGCTTGGAGTCAATACAAACAATCCTTCTTCCCGGTCTGAAGCAAGAATATTTCCTGAAGGAAGATATGGATAAACACCCCAACATCCTTGAAAGCCATCGTCCGGATCAAAAGGGGAAGTGTCAAAGTATTCTGTTTCTACTAAATTGCCGGGGTCAGTAGCATCCACTACACGAACGCCATCTCTATAATAAGAGATGATTAAGAAATTATTTAACACCGTTACATTATGAGGGATTACTCCCGAACCGGGAGAAGAAAAATATTGATCGGTTTCTTTAATATTTGATAAGTCAGATACATCATATGCTGCGACCGGGGCTCCGGAACGCTCATCGGTTGTAAATAAAAAATGTCCATCGTCTGAAAGCCAACAATTATGAGTAAATCGAAAAGGTGTCTCATTAGAGGCAATAGTTATCGGATTTTGTTTATTAGACACATTCACAACAGTGAATATGCCTTCATATATTTCAGAGGCCCACATCGTATCTCCCCTTACAAATCCATCATGGATATAGTGAGTAGAATAATTGCCCACATATTCAGGTACCATAGGATCATCATTAACATCTAAAAATATAGCTCCTCCTTCAAATAAATTGCTGCCAAACAGGTAGACTATCCCATTTTCGTCAATATATATATTATGTGCACGTGTATATTCTAAGGAGTCATTACCCGTCCAAGTGTGGGTGTCAATGCTGGCAGGAAGATCAATGAGATCTATAATTAACAAACCCGTTCCAACGCTGTCTTCTGTATAGTCGTGTGTAATATAAGCGTGATCATTAAAAGTTTTCATATCCCGCCAAATACTGTTAGGGCCTTCAATAAAAAATAATTCCTCCACACTGTCCGGATCAGTCACATCTACTATCGAAGTGCCATTTTGTAATCCAATAATCGCATATTCATTACCTGCTGTATCAGTATAGCCCCATATGTCGTTAGCTGTTTCTGAGTATCTTAAATTTGATCGAAAATCTAATAGGTTTTGACTAAATCCTGCATTGTAAAATAGTAAAACAATAATAAAAGATAACAAACGCTTCATAACATAGAATTTATTTGATTTTTACCCAACCATAATCTTTGAATTTCAATATAGTAACATAATTATTTTCATAATAGTTAACATAGGGCTCTATAGTAATTGATTTTTTATCCTTATCGGGAATGTGACTCATAGAAGGTTTTATTAAAAAATGAGTATATAAACTCGGCTCATCTTCAGCCGGTAAATCTTGTATAAAAGTTGTGCCATACTCTTGAAGTAAGTTTCCAAAATAAAGCATTAATCCATATCCTACATAAACATTGGGAGTAGGAACACCTTTATATTTCGTAAAATACTTTTTTTCGAATTTTTGGACAGCCGGTTTATTTTTTTCTATCCAATAAGAGGTAGAAATATGTAGATTTAAAGATTCTACCTGATCAGCCTTAAGAGAAGTATAATTTTCCCATGTGGGCATGCCAAATACACTGATATTGTATTTATAACTTTGTTTAGCTAGTTGATTAATTATATGATTGACAAATGGTTCGCTGTAAGATGGGATGATAACTATATTTTCCTTAAGTTGACTAAAACTGCGATCGATAAAATTGCTATCAATCCGGCTGCGTGTATCAGCTGTATATTCAAATATAATGCTATCATTATATGCTTTAGCAATATTTGAATCGCTTTCACTAAAAGCATAAAAACCTGCAGCAATATTTTTTTCTTTAGCATCATCCTGATGGATTAGAATAATGTTTTTATCATAAAACTTATCAGTAATATATTGATATAAGGATTGGCAATGAGTTGCAGATGAAGAGTTAGCCATAATATAATACGGGTTACTTAAAGTAATAGTAGTAGCCGGAGATAATGGAGAAACTAGTGGAATTTTATTATCTTTTGCATATTGGGCCGCTTCTCGTAAGGTATTATTAAAAACAGACCCAATAATTAGGTTTGTTTTATCAAAATCTTTGGTAGAAAATATTTTTTTTACTGTCACTTCATCCTTTTTAGTATCATATACATTAACGATCAAGTTCATTCCGCCTTTTTTTAATGAATCTAATGCTAAGGCAATGCCTTCATACAGCTCCAATCCTAATCTTGATTGATTATAGAGGTAATTTCCTCCTGCTATTGCAGAGGAATCATCATTCAGTGAATCTAAAAACAAAGGTAATAAAACAGCTATTCTATATGTATCCAGCTTGCCTCCTTTAATAGCCGAAGAATCAACCTCAGAAGTATCCTTACGAGTAGGAATGGAAGGTTTAGTTGTTTGAATAGCCTCTTCTGAGGATCTGGTACGAGTTGTTTGTTTACTACTCGAACAAGCAAACGCAATTAAGAGAATTATAATCGCAATTATATTTAATTTATTCCCATTCAATGGTGGCAGGTGGTTTAGAGCTTATATCATATACAACGCGGTTAATTCCTTTGACATTGTTAATTATCTCGTTGGAAACTTCAGCTAAAAATTCATAAGGTAAGTGGCTCCAATCTGCTGTCATGCCATCTAAAGAAGTAACCGCTCGCAGGCTAACTACATTTTCATACGTTCTTTCATCACCCATTACGCCTACAGACTGGATCGGAAGTAAGATAGTACCGGCTTGCCAAACGCTATCATAGAGTTTATGCTTTTTCAATAAATTTATATAAACAGCATCCGCCTCTTGTAGCATTTTCACTCTTTCTCGGCTGATCGGCCCTAATATTCTTATGGACAGCCCGGGGCCGGGAAATGGGTGCCTATTTAAAATGTTTTCCGGAAGCTCTAATTCTTTTCCAACTTTACGCACTTCATCTTTAAATAAAGCTCTTAGAGGTTCCACAATTTTTAAATGCATTTTCTCCGGTAATCCACCTACATTATGATGCGATTTAATAGTAACAGAAGGGCCATGAACAGAGACAGACTCAATAACATCCGGATATATAGTTCCTTGTGCAAGCCATTTTACTTCTTTAATATTTTTGGCTTCCATATCAAAAATATCAATAAAGGTATTGCCAATTATTTTTCTTTTTTTCTCCGGATCTTCAACTCCTTCCAATTTATCTAAAAAGGCACTTTGAGCGTTAACTCCTTTCACATTTAAACCTAAATATTTATAGGTTTCCAAAACATCTTCAAATTCATTTTTTCTGAGTAACCCATTATCAATGAAAATGCAATATAAATTTTTACCTATCGCTTGATGTAACAATAATGCTGCAACACTTGAATCAACGCCGCCAGAAAGGCCTAATACTACTTTATCTGAACCTAATTTATCTTTAAGTTCTTTTATGGTATCTTCTACGAAAGAAGCCGGTGTCCAATCTTGGCTGCATCCACAAATATCTACCAGAAAATTTTTCAACAATGTTTTGCCGGCTGCAGTATGAGTTACTTCAGGATGAAACTGTAGGCCATATATAGGATTTTTATAAGTACCATTGATGCTTCTAAATGCAGCTACCGGTATTGATGGAGTAGAACTGATCACTTCAAATCCTGTTGGCATATCTTGGATGCTATCTCCGTGTGACATCCAGACTTGAGTATCAGGCTCAATATCATTAAAGAGTTCATCTTGAGCAGGGATGGTTGCCAATTTAGCCCTGCCGTATTCTCTTTTTAAAGATCTTTTCACACTTCCACCGAGATGCTTGGCTAAATATTGAGCGCCATAACAGATCCCCAGAATAGGCTTTTTATTTAGGATACTTTTTAGATCAATTTCTAATGCCTTGGGATCTTCTACTGAAAAAGGGCTACCTGATAAGATAATGCCTTTAACAGAGTCATCTAACACAGGAATTTTGTTAAATGGAACAATTTCACTGTATACATTTAATTCCCGGGTACGGCGGGCAATTAATTGTGTGTACTGTGAGCCAAAATCCAGTATAACCAATTTTTCCTGCATGGGTGCAAAGATAAGTTTAATGAGTGATAAACTGCTAGATACTTTATAAACATTTCTTAATAATATTGAATGTACTATGCTTTCATTATCTTTGTATTCTAATGAGTAAGCACGGAAAGGTATTGGTGGCAATGAGTGGCGGTATAGACAGCACCGTGGCTGCCGTAATGCTGCATGAGCAAGGTTATGAAGTCATCGGCATGACGATGAAAACCTGGGATTATGCTTCCTCCGGTGGTGCCAAGAAAGAAACAGGCTGCTGTAGCTTAGATTCTATTAATGATGCCCGTGCGGTGGCTGTGCACTTAGGCTTTCCGCACATGATCTTAGATATTAGGAATGAGTTTGGCGATGCAGTAATTGACGATTTTGTAGAGGAATATATTGCGGGAAGGACACCCAATCCATGTATTATGTGCAATACGCATATTAAATGGGAAGCCCTACTAAAACGAGCAGATCTGTTAGATTGTGAATTCATCGCAACCGGCCACTATGCAAATGTTAGAGAAGAAAATAGCCGTTTTATTGTATCTAAAGGTTTAGATGAAAGCAAAGATCAATCATATGTATTGTGGGGCCTGAGTCAAAAAAACTTAGCGAGAAGCATTTATCCCCTCGGAAAATACCGCAAGTCGGCCATCAGACAATTTGCTGTGGATAGAGGGTATGCAGAACTAGCGTCTAAGAGCGAAAGCTATGAAATATGTTTTGTCCCGGATAACGATTACCGAGGATTTCTTAAAAGAAGAGTAGCGGGCTTGGAAGAAAGAGTGGGTGGAGGAGATTTTTTGAATATAAAAGGAGAAAAAATTGGTACGCATAACGGCTATCCCTTTTATACGATAGGACAAAGAAAAGGCCTAGATATAGCTTTAGGTAAAGCTATGTATGTTACTGATATTGATCCTTATAAAAATACGGTTGTCTTAGGAGAAGCTGAAGATTTGAAAAAAAGCAAAATGCTTGTTCATCGTTTAAATCTGCAAAAATATGCTAGTATAGATGATGGCTTAGAAGCAATTACCAAAGTACGATATAAAGACCGTGGAACGCTAAGCAAATTATATAATGAGAATGGCCAAATTAAAGTAAATTTTGAAGCTAAAGTTTCTGCTATAGCACCCGGCCAATCAGCAGTATTCTATGAAGGAAATGATGTCATTGGTGGAGGTATTATACATTCTGGAATATCTGTGTAAAATTCATCAATAGCTCAATTCTTCTACGAGAATTTAATCGTACTTCGTAAATCAGAAAAATCATAAATCTTAAGAAGCTAAAACCTCAGCCAATTCCAGTAAATGTTTATTGAATTGCTTATTATGTTTAATAGCTTTCTCAAATGGTACTGCCACAATATCTCGGTGATGTAAACCTGTCATCACAGAATGCTTACTATTTAATAAGAATCGAATCGCAGCTTCGCCCATTCTGCTGCCTAATACCCGGTCAAAGCAAGTAGGAGAGCCACCGCGTTGCATGTGGCCGATAATGCTTACTCGTGTATCGTATTCATTAAACTTTTCTTTAACTTTTTTAGCTACTTCAATGGCACCACCTGCATCATCTCCTTCCGCTACAATAATGATCATAGAAGATTTTTTGCGATTCCAGCCTTTTTTTATTTTATCAATTAAATTATCAATATGCGTTTTAGTTTCTGGTATAAGAATAGCTTCCGCGCCACCAGCAATGCCACTTCTAAGGGCAATAAAACCCGCATCTCGCCCCATTACTTCAACAAAAAACAGCCGGTCATGTGAAGCTGCCGTATCTCGTATTTTATCAATTGCTTGCATGGCAGTATTAATAGCTGTATCGTATCCCAATGTATAATCGGTACCATAAAGATCATTATCAATAGTTCCCGGAATACCTACAAAAGGTATATTATAAAGATTAGTAAATTCATTTGCACCACGAAAAGTACCGTCTCCACCAATGGCCACTACAGCATCAATCATATGTTTTTTTAGCTGGTCATAAGCACGAGACATCCCTTCTTTAGTTTTGAAACGACTACTTCTGGCTGACTTAAGTATAGTGCCTCCTCTTTGGATGATATTACTAACGGAAGAAGAATCTAAAACCTCAATATCTCCATCGATCATTCCTTCATACCCTCTGATGATACCATAAGTAAAAAATTTTCTCATGCTGAGCTGTCCTGATAACAGCTCTTATCGCAGCATTCATCCCCGGTGCATCGCCACCGGATGTAAAGACCGCTATTTTGTTTATTTTTGTCGCTGACATTCTTCAACGAAAATAGATATAAAAATGTATTTAGCCACACTCGACTGGATAATAATTGGAGCAGTATTGGTAATTAACTTTGCTATTGCGATCAAATTATCTTCTAAATCAGGCAAAAGCTTAGAAGATTTCTTTTTAAGCGGTAGAAAACTTCCTTGGTATGTGGCAGGGGTTTCGATGGTGGCAACAACCTTTGCTGCTGACACACCCTTAGCAGTAACGGAAATTGTGGCTAAGCAAGGAATTTCCGGCAACTGGCTGTGGTGGAATTTTTTGATTGGTGGTTTATTAACCACGTTTTTCTTTGCCAATCTTTGGCGCCGGTCGGGAGTACTGACGGAAGTAGAATTAGTCAATATCCGCTACAGCGGAAGGCCTGCTCGCTTTTTAAGGACTTTTAAAGTGATCTATCACGGCGTGATCATGAATGCCATCATCATTGGATGGGTCAATTTAGCATTGGTTTCTATTTTGCAAGTATTTTTTGACTTGCCGAAGGAAGATGCATTATTGTATACGTTTGGCGTAATGGCATTTGTAGCGATTTATACTTCCATCTCCGGTTTATGGGGCGTAGCAATCAATGATATGATACAGTTTGGTATAGCGATGACAGGTTGCATTATCTTAGCATTTTTAGTATTAGATGCACCGGATATTGGAGGAATTGACGGACTTAAATCAAAATTACCTAACGAAACATTAAATATATTTCCAACGATTGGAGGCGATACAGGGGACGGTGTAACTACTTTTTCCTTAGGGATAGGAGCTTTTCTGGCATTTATTGGTTTTCAATGGTGGGCGAGTTGGTATCCCGGAGCAGAGCCGGGCGGCGGTGGCTATATTGCCCAACGTATGATGAGTGCAAAAACAGAAAAAGATGCCGTTTGGGCTACCTTATTTTTTCAAGTGGCTCATTATTGCATCAGGCCGTGGCCTTGGATCATTGTGGGTTTATGTGCTATCGTATTATATCCGGAGCTGGGTGCTGATGAAAAACGCTTGGGATTTGTGATGGCAATCAAAGATTATATGCCCGTCGGGCTGAAAGGATTATTACTTGTAGGAATGTTTGCAGCGTATATGAGTACCATTTCTACTCAGTTAAATTGGGGGGCAAGTTATGTGGTAAATGATCTCTATAAAGCGTTGATAAATAGAGATGCTGCTGATAGGGCATTGGTTAAAGTTTCACGTATTACTACTATCGTTTTGATGATTTTCTCTATGGTCATTACTACTCAAATCAATAGCATCAGTGGTGTATGGACGTTTATCATTGAGTGTGGAGCAGGATTGGGATTAGTATTAATTCTTAGATGGTATTGGTGGCGGATTAATGCTTGGAGCGAAATTGTAGCATTAATAGCTCCTTACATAGGTTACGCCTTATCACGTACGATGGGTTGGGAATTTCCTAATACATTTTTCTTCACGATTGGATTCACTACTATAGCGTGGTTATCAGCTACTTTTTTTACCAGTCCCACCGACAGAAATGTGTTGCAAAAATTTTGGGATCGTGTGCAACCTCCCGGTAGTTGGGCATTGTTTCGGCAAGATAAAGAGTCATCCGGTATGCTTAAATATTTATTTTTATGTTGGGTATCATCCATCATTATGGTTTATGCAATGTTATTTGGTATCGGAAAATTAATCTTTGGCGAATGGATCGCAGTAGGAGTGTACTTGCTAATAGCTGGAATAGGCTTTGTTGGTATGCAGTTGGGGATGAAAAAATGTAATTTTAGTTAAAGAAGAAATTACAGATTCCAAATTGAAAAGTTACAGATTGAAAAATACAAAAAATTCATTCCCAAGCTCCCCTACAACGGGAGGGGAAACAGGATGGGTGTGAAAAATTATAAGTTAAAAGTTCATAACATGAAAAATATCAATTACCATATTGCTCTTTTACTTCTGATGATTTTAAGTGCTTGCACAGAAAAACAACAGGTAGACTTAATAATTCATAATGCCATTATTTATCAGGTAGATAGTTTGTTTTCATCAGCTGAAGCAATGGCAATAAAAGAAGGCCGCATAGTTGCAGTTGGCAACGAGCAATCTATTTTGGATAATTATGAAAGCAGTGAACGTATAAATGCTGAAAGGAAACCAATTTATCCGGGCTTTATCGACGCTCATTGTCATTTTTTGAGTTACGGATTTACCTTGCAACACGTTGATTTGATGAATACACGATCTTTTGAGGAAGTAATCAATCGAGTAGTAGCATTCAGTGAGAAGAACCCAACCGGGTGGATTACCGGCAGAGGTTGGGATCAAAATGATTGGGCTATAAAAGAATTTCCTAATAATACTATACTTGATAGCTTATTTCCCGATCGCCCTGTATTGATTAAAAGAGTTGATGGCCACGCTGCGTTGGCTAATAGTGAAGCATTAAAAAGAGCCAATATTACTGTCGGTAAAAAAATCGAAGGAGGAATATTCATAACTAAAGATAATCAACTTACCGGTTTGTTAATTGATAATGCGGTAGACAGTGTAGCAGCGGTAATACCTGCAAACAGTTTAGAGACTATACAGCGAGCCTTATTAGAAGCTCAGATAAAATGCTTTGCAGTTGGATTAACCTCCTTAGCAGATGCAGGAATGAAAAAAAGGGAGATAGAAGTGATTGACCAACTTCATCGATCAGGTGAGCTTAAAATGAAAATTTATGCAATGTTGGCAGATAACGAAGAAAACCTTGCCCATTATTTAGTATCCGGCCCATATAAAACAGATAAATTAAATGTATGTTCTTTTAAATTTTATGCTGATGGTGCATTGGGTTCTAGGGGTGCAGCACTTACCCAGCCATATGCTGATGATGAGAATAATTATGGTATTTTTCTTCACCCACATGAATATTTAGCTGAGCATGCTCAAAAAATGTACAATGCCGGTTTTCAAATGAATACTCATTGCATTGGCGATTCAGCCAATCGAGTAATGTTGGATATTTATGCCGCTGTATTAAAGTCCGGTAATGATAAAAGATGGCGTATAGAGCATGCACAGGTGGTATCTCCCAAAGACATTCATAAATATGGAACATATAATATATTGCCTTCCGTACAACCTACTCATGCAACTTCTGATATGTATTGGGCAAGTGATCGGCTGGGAGAAGCTCGTGTAACTACCGCATATGCCTGGGCAGATTTACTACAACAAAATGATATGATTCCCTTGGGGAGTGATTTTCCGGTAGAGCATATTAATCCAATCTATACTTTTTATGCGGCAGTTTGGAGAAAGGATCATAAAGGTTTTCCTGAACGAGGATATCAAATGGAAAATAAGTTGAGCCGAGAGCAAGCCTTAAGAGGAATGACTATTTGGGCAGCGTATGCTAATTTTGAGGATCAAGCTAAAGGAAGCTTGGAGCCAGGCAAAGCAGCAGACTTTATAATCCTAGATAAAGATATTATGAAGATATCAGAAGAGCAGATATTGGAAACTAAAGTTTTAAAAACCTTTATTGACGGGGAAAATGTATTTACCAAGTTTTAAAGCAATATGTAATGCTAATCAATCAAGAAATTGAAATTAAAGAGCTTGCCGTTCACCAAGTTGGCAACAAACTGAGAGAAGAAGGCCTCATTTTATCCCATGATACGTTAGTGCTGAATGATAATATTAAAAGTTTGCTCACACAATATTTTTTAAAACCTTTCAAGAGCTACAATTATTACAATTTATCTCATGAGTCAAACATTGAGTTAAACGAGATATATAGTTACGTTACGGCTTTTTTTGAGCAAAAATCTTCCTTACTGGAGCAAAGCATCAAGTTAGCCAAACATCTGTACGAAAAAGTCTCCCATCCCCAGGTGAAAAGTGGCGAGTTTTATGTCGTTCATTTTAGCAATTGCTTTATTGAAGGAGAATCGGTAGATGCAATTGGGTTATTTAAATCGGAAAATAAAGAAACCTATCTAAAAGTATATCCTGCCGGTAATAATTTTGAGATTGATAAAGATGCAGGGATCAATATTAATAAATTAGATAAAGGCTGCATTGTCTTTAATAGTGGCAAAAAAGAAGGGTATTTAGTTTCAATTGTAGACAATATAAATAGGGGAGAAGAGGCACAATATTGGAAAGACTCTTTTTTACAAATTAAATTACGAAAAGACAGTTTTCATCAAACAGAGCAAGCACTTAAGATGTGTAAGGAGTTTGTAAATCATTTGCCAGAAGAATTTGAGATCAGTAAAGTAGATCAGGTCAATTTGTTAAATAATGCTTCTAATTATTTTAAAGAAGAAGAGAAATTCAAATTGCAACGCTTTGAAGAAGATGTATTAGGAGGTGATGAGAATGTCAAAGAATCATTTAATAATTTTAGATCGGCTTATACTGATGAGCAAGAACTAGTACTAGATGATGAGTTTAGAATTTCAGAAACAGCCGTAAAAAAGCAACAGAAAATATTTAAGAGTATCTTAAAATTGGACAAAAATTTTCATTTATACATCCATGGCAACCGTAACTTAATCGAAAAAGGTTATGATGCCGATAAAGAGATGAATTTCTACAAAATTTATTTTCATAATGAAAAGTGATAAACGAAGGGTGTGACTCAAAGTTACGCCCTCAGTTTATAGAATGTCTCATTTTTCATTAAAATGGATATATATTTAATGTTTTTATCAAATGTATGGTTCTGCATATTAATGCATGCTCTTAACCCTATCAAGTCCTCAAATTCTAAACTATTTACCAAGATATTCACACTTTTAATTAGCTTTGTGATATTGAAATCGGACCTTTAATTATGGAGCATTTAGCAAAGCGTTTACAAGAATTATCTCTATCTAAAACTTTAGAAATGGCTAAGATCAGCCGCGAGTTAAGTAGTAAGGGGCATGACGTTATTAGCCTCAGCTTAGGAGAGCCGGATTTTAATACACCGGATCACATTAAGCAAGCAGCCAAAGAGGCAATAGATCAGAATTATACCCATTACACACCAGTTCCGGGTTATTTAGACTTAAGAGAAGCGATAGTTCATAAATTTAAAAGAGATAACAATCTTACTTTCGTGCCTGAGCAAATTGTAGTATCTACAGGAGCTAAACAGTCGCTAGCCAATTTGATGATGGCATTGCTCGATCCGGGTGATGAAGTAATAATACCTGCACCATATTGGGTGAGCTATCCGGAGATGATCAAAATGGCAGAAGGTAAAGCGGTGCCTATCTATACAGATGTTGAGCAAGACTTCAAAGCCACTGCACAACAGATTAAAGATGCGATTACATCTAAAACTAAGATGCTTTTATATTCTTCACCCTGTAACCCTACCGGTTCTGTTTACTCAAAAGAAGAATTGAAAGCTATTGCAGATGTAATGGTAGAGCATCCTGAAATCATCATTGTATCAGATGAAATATATGAACATATCAATTTTATCGGACACCATGAAAGCATTGCACAATTTGAGAATATTAAAGACAGGGTAGTGATAGTAAATGGCTTATCAAAGGGATTTGCGATGACCGGTTGGCGGATGGGCTATCTGGCAGCTCCTAAATGGATCGCTATGGCATGTGATAAAATTCAAGGACAATCGACTTCCGGCACCTGTTCTATTACTCAGCGTGCTGCTATAGCTGCTTTATCAGATAATTTAGCTCCTACCATCGCTATGAAAGAAAAATTTAAAGAAAGAAAAGAATTGATCATCTCACTACTTAAAGAAATACCTGGCCTAAGACTTAATGACCCCCAAGGAGCATTTTATATTTTTCCTAATGTAAGTGCTTATTTTGGCAGAAAAGATGCACAGGGCAAAGAAATTAAAACGGCGGGAGAGCTGTGTAATTACTTATTAGCAACTGAATATGTCGCCTTAGTCACCGGAGAAGCTTTTGGCAATAATAATTGCATACGCATATCTTATGCTACTTCTGAGCAGCAGATTAAAGAGGCAGTCGCACGAATCCAACGAGCATTATCTAAGTTAAATTAGGTAATATTAAATGAATATCGATCGTATATTTGAAGCGTTTGAGCACCAAAATGTCTTGGTAGTAGGAGATGTAATGCTCGATAAATACTTTATAGGAAATGTAGATAGGATTTCTCCCGAAGCTCCGGTACCCATTGTGGCAGTTAATAAAACCGAAAGTAGATTGGGAGGAGCCGCAAATGTAGCACTTAATTTAAAAAATTTAGGCGCAAAAGTTGTATTAGCATCAGTAATTGGAAATGATGAAAACGGCCGTTTATTAAATCAGCTTTGCATTAATCATATGATAGATACAGCCGGATTTGTTAAAAGCGAGCAGCGTATCACTACTTCTAAGACACGCGTGATTAGTAGAGGCCAGCAGGTTTTAAGGTATGATATAGAAGATAAGCATGATATTAATGAAAATGATGAAACTAATCTTATTGAAAAGATTAAAAAATTAATTTCAGGTCAAAACATTACACTCATCATCCTACAAGACTATAATAAAGGTATATTAACTGCTCAAATAATTAAGGCAGTTATTAAAATAGCACAGGATAATAATATTAAAGTCGCTGTGGATCCCAAAAAAGATAATTTCAATTCCTATAAAAATGCTACTTTATTTAAACCCAATTTAAAAGAATTAAGAGAAGGGTTGAATCTCAAAATTGATCCAGCTAATATATCTGAATTATTAAATGCTAATAAGCTCTTAAAAGAAACTTTGGATAACCAATATACACTTATTACTCTTTCAGAACACGGTGTGTTTATTGTCGGTGAGGGCCACTATACAGAAAAAGCCCATTTGCGAAACATAGCAGATGTATCAGGAGCCGGAGATACCGTTATTAGCGTTGCAGGATTAGTGTTGGCAGTCACCAGTAATATACATATGGTAGCCAAACTGTCGAATTTAGCAGGTGGATTGGTCTGCGAATCGGTAGGAGTGGTGCCAATTGACAGAGAGCGTTTGTTGGCAGAAGCTAAAAAATTAAAAATTACTAGTTGAAAAGCTTTCAAGAGAAACTTCGATTACTACTTTATGATCTAAATCCCTACTTAACTTGGATAACACAAACACTGGCTTTTCTGGCAGCTTTTTGTTCTATTGCAAGTTTGATTTTATATCATGGCTTTGACAATTCACTGGTGGTCAGTCAAATCTTAATAAAAATATAGAGATCTCTTTTATTATTTTCATCATTAATTTTCTTAGAAAATTATTTTACGATGAAGATAGAAGAACATTTATTCGTAAGAACCCGCTAGAATCTGCCGGAGCTATTTTATTGGGATTAGACACGATAATTATAAGTTTTACAGGTAGTTCTTTTTTAATATTAAGTTTTATACAGCTTGGATTTAAAAATTATCTGCCTCTTTATGCAGGCATTTTGCAATTATATATTTTCATTGTAGCTGTTAAAGGCCTGGTGCGTTACAGTAGAGGCCTATTTAAAATAAAGATCAGGCCTATATATCTTTTGCTGATATTTTTTTTATTATTAATAGGATTAGGCACTGCCATATTGATGATGCCAAAAATGACGATTGTACGGGGTTCTATGCCATTTAAAGATGCATTATTTACCTCGGTAAGTATTTCATGCTTAACAGGTTTAGAGTTAGTGGATACAGCTACTTATTTCACCTTCAAAGGCAAAGTAGCGATCATGGCTTTAACACAAATAGCCGGATTGGGAATCATAATTATTGCTACATTTTTTGCCTTGTTTTTTAAAACAAAAAAAGATGTGCTAAGTCAAAGCTCTATGCAGAGTATATTATTTGACGATCAAATAGCAGATATGCAAATATTAATTGTACGTGCTATGAAATATGTATTTACAATTGAGCTTTTGGGAGCTATATTAATATATTTTTCATGGCCGGCAGGAATATTTATCCATTTAGATAATAAAATTTTTTATTCTTGTTTTCATGCTGTTTCATCATTTTGTAATGCCGGTTTCAGTTTATTTCCAGACAGCTTATCCGGCAATCTTTTAGCAACTACTTATCTGTTACAGATCTCTTTTGCAGTACTGATTATTTTTGGCGGTTTAGGATTTCCGGTTTTATATGATCTTTTTCATGTAAAAAACCTTCAAGAACGTTTAAATAAACCTTGGAAAAGATGGACCATCTCTACTTCCATTGCTGTTTACACATCAGCCTTTTTAATTATTTTCGGTGCTGCAAGTATATACTTGTTAGAGCGAACAGAATTATTTGC
>CBDBZN010000004.1:0-52982 GCA_965213575.1 Chitinophagales bacterium
GAAATCATTGTAGAGCTACTTCCGGTTTTAGATGATTTTGAAAGAGGACTAGCTCAAATTAAGGATGAGGAGACGAAAAAGGTATGGAGTTAGTTAATAATAAATTTAAAAATATCTTATTTAATAAAGGTTTAAAACCTATGGATGCTATTGGTAAATCCTTTGATAGTGACCTTCATGAGGCAATTACAGAAATTCCTGCCCCTACACCGGAACAAAAAGACACGATCATAGATACCATTGAAAAAGGCTATTATCTCAATGATATTATAGTCAGATACGCCAAAGTAGTTGTCGGTAAATAATAAGGCAACATACGATTAATATTAAGAGCAATTATGGCCAAGAGAGATTATTATGAAATTTTAGGTGTTTCTAAGTCTGCTTCCGCAGAAGAGATAAAAAAAGCCTACCGAAAGGTTGCTATGAAATACCACCCTGATAGAAATAAGGGAGATAAGACAGCAGAAGAAAAATTTAAAGAAGCAGCTGAAGCTTATGAAGTATTGAGTAATACTGACAAAAAGGCCAGATATGATCAATTTGGCCATGAAGGAATGCGCAGTGGAGGAGGTTATAGCGGCGGTGGAATGAATATGGAGGATATATTTTCCAATTTTGGAGATATATTTGGTAATGCCAGAGGTGGTGGAAGTGGAGGTTTTGACCCTTTCGAATCATTTTTTAACGGAGGCCAACGCAGCAGAAGGCAAAGAGGCCACGGCCAACGAGGGTCTAACTTACGTGTTAATATAAAACTGACCTTAAAAGAAATGGCAAACGGCGCCAATAAAAAAATTAAGGTAAAAAAATATACCCCTTGTGATACTTGTGGTGGAAATGGCGCAAAGGACAGCACTTCTTTCCAAACTTGTAGTACTTGTAACGGAGCCGGACAAGTAAGACAGGTTTCTAACACCATTCTCGGACAAATGCAAACTACTGCTACTTGTCCTACTTGTCATGGTGAAGGTAAAATTATTACCGCTAAATGTAATACCTGTTCAGGGGAAGGAAGAGTGTATAGTAACGAAACTATTTCTATAGACATACCTGCAGGTGTAAGTGAAGGTGTTCAACTATCAATGAGTGGCAAAGGAAATGCCGGCATTAGAGGTGGCATGGCTGGAGATTTATTAATTACCATAGAAGAAATACCGGATGCTAATATCACACGTGACGGAAATAACGCTATTCATAATTTATATATCAGCTTTGTAGATGCAGCAATAGGTACCTCTGTAGAGGTCCCTACCATAGATGGTAAAGTAAAAATAAAAATTCCTGCAGGCACACAGAGTGGTAAAATATTCAGATTAAAAAATAAAGGTTTCCCGTCTCTTAATTCATATGGAAAAGGTGATCAGTTAATCTATGTCAACGTATGGACACCCAAAAATATAACTGCTGAAGAAAGAAAGATATTAGAAAAATTAAGAACCGCCCCAAATTTTCAACCTGCTCCCACGCAAGAAGAAAAAAATGTCTTTGAAAAAATGCGGGATTATTTTGAATAATAAACAATAATATTTTGTTAAATATTCAAAAAATATCCAAGAGTTACGCTAATAAAGAAGCTCTTCAAGATATTAGTTTTAACATTCCTACCGGTAGTATTTTTGGCCTGCTAGGGCCTAACGGAGCCGGCAAAACAACCCTTATAAGAATTATTACCGGCATTGTAGGTGCAGACAGCGGTCAAATAACATTTTATAACAATAATCAAAATGCGAAACTAAGCATACGCGACATAGGGTATATGCCCGAGGAGCGAGGATTATATAAAAAGATGCGCGTCGGCGAGCAATTATTATACCTGGCTCGATTAAAAGGATTGTCTAAAATAGACGCAAAAAATCGCTTGGATGCATGGCTGCAAAAGTTTGCAATCACTGATTGGTGGAACAAAAAAATAGAAGAACTATCAAAAGGAATGCAGCAGAAAATTCAGTTCATTGCTACTGTAATTCACGAACCTAAACTGATTATTTTAGATGAGCCTTTCTCCGGACTAGACCCCATAAATAGTGATTTAATCAAGAAAGAAATATATCAATTAAAAAAATCCGGCACTACTATCCTATTTTCTACTCATCGAATGGAACAAGTAGAAGAGATTTGTGAACACATTACCTTAATAAATAATGGAAAAAATATATTAAGCGGACGTGTAAATGACATTAAACAACAGTTTAAAAAAAATGAATTCGCTATACATTTTACTGATAAAAAGCCTATACTAAACCCTGAAAAATACACCATTATAGAAGACAACGGGCAGTATCTACAATTTCAGATGAAAACAGAAACTGGTAATAACCAACTTTTACAAGAAATCATGAGCTCAGGAACAACAGTGTTATCTTTTACTGAAGTTTTGCCAAGCTTAAATGATATTTTTGTAGAGCAAGTAAGCTTACCTAATGAATAAAGTATTTTTAATTATCCTACGTGAATATTTCACTCGTGTTAAGAATAAAACTTTTATTGTTACTACTCTTCTAATTCCCATTTTTTTTGGTGGATTTATCGTCAGTATGATTTACTTGACAAAATTTTTGCAGGAAAAACAACATTTAATATGCCTTGATGAAACCAATTTATTTACCAATAAAATTGCTGATACAGAGCATTTATATATTAAGTTTACAGATACTTCTTTAACCTATTTGAAAGAGCACTATAAAGAAATGGGTTATGAAGGATTGCTCTATATCCCCAAATTTGACCTTAATCGTCCAACAGGTATTACTATTTATTCGGAAAATCATATCGGGCTCCAAACCAAACAGTACATTGAACGATCATTAGAAAACAAAATAGAAAGGATAAGGCTAATAGATGCCGGATTAGAAGAGCACCTTTTAGATGATATAAAGCCTAAAATTAACTTAAATACCATAATTACTAAAGGCGACAAAGATCAATTGGGAGATACACGATTAATCACTACACTTGGCATGCTTATGGGTTTTCTAATTTATATGATACTGATGATA
Source organism: Chitinophagales bacterium (assembly GCA_965213575.1). Lineage (GTDB taxonomy): Bacteria > Bacteroidota > Bacteroidia > Chitinophagales > JAUHXS01 > JAUHXS01. The sequence continues at coordinate 3,000 of CBDBZN010000004.1, forward strand.
TATGGCACTTTAGTGATGAAAGGAGTTATGGAAGAAAAGACAAACCGTATAGCTGAAGTGATTATATCTTCGGTAAAACCTTTTCAACTTATGTTGGGGAAAGTAATAGGCATCGCTGCAGTTGGCTTAACTCAATTTTTATTATGGGGCGTTTTAATATTTTTTATTCAGCTTTTTATAGGAATTTCCATGGGTGATGAGATTTTAAATTTACAACAGGCTACATCCGGCCAAGCCATTATAAATCAAGATACAGAAGACTTTGCTACATTATATATGAGCATTCAAGAAATTAATTTCACTCAGATTGGTTTTATGTTTATAATATATTTTATAGGCGGTTATTTGCTCTATGCTTCTTTATTTGCTGCAGTAGGTTCTGTAGTTGATGATCAATCTGATTCGCAATCACTTGTTTTTCCTATTACCATTCCTATCATTATTTCTATGTTTATCATGATGACAATATCTAACGATCCAAATAATACATTAGTAAAGTGGGCATCAATTATTCCATTAAGCTCTCCTATTGTGATGCCGGCAAGAATCCCTTTTGGCGTACCTACCATTGAGCTCATTGCATCGATTGTGTGCTTAATACTAGGCTTTGTATTTACTATTTGGTTGGCCGGTAAGATATATCGGACCGGAATTTTATTATATGGAAAAAAAGTTACTATTAAAGAAATCGGAAGATGGATAGCGTATAAACAATAGATGCTCGAAATAATAATAATTTTTTAAATAATATTAGTAATAAAACTAATATTTGTATAAATTTGTGCCTTCAATATCAAAAATATAATAACTATGTCACAAGAGATTAGCCAAAGATTTAGCGATGAAGAATTAAGTGAATTTAAAGAAGTAATCGAGCAAAAATTAAAAGTAGCTCGGGAAGATATTGCTGAATTAAAAGAAACTTTAGAAAACTCGGCTGAAAATCCTGATAACCAATCCGGTTGGAACTATGAAGACAGCACTGATCATTCTGAAAAGGAACATCTTATTTCTATGATCTCAAGACAAACTAAATTTATTAAAAATCTTGAAGATGCATTAGCCAGAATTGGTAACAAAACGTATGGCATTTGTAGAAAAACCGGTGAATTGATCGATAAAAAACGATTGATGGCGGTACCTCATGCAACGCTGAGTATTGAAGCAAAGCTAGCTGATAACGACTAATTAACTAGCTTTCTGCTAACTCGCATAAAGCTAACCAAGCCATTAATCCTACGCCTACTTTTAAAGCTTCCGGCTCTATATCGAATGTAGCCGTATGAACTGAAGAAGTAATTCCAGCAGCTTCATTTCTAACACCTAGCCTGTAGAAACAAGCATCGCATACTTGTGAATAATATGAAAAATCTTCTGCCGTCATTCTAAGATCCAGATCAACAACATTTTCACTACCTAAATATTCTTTTGCGCAGTTGATCATTCTGTTTGTAAATACTTCTTCATTTTTTAAAAAAGGATACCCTTTAATAATATTAAAATCACAACTTCCTTGCATGTCAACAGCTATTTTGTTAGCTTCTTCAACCATAATCTTATGAGCTTTAGCTCGCCAATTTTCATCTAATGTTCTAAATGTTCCTTCAATTTTTACTATGTTAGGCACAATGTTAGTAGCTCCGTCTCCTTGAATTTTACCGAAAGAAATTACTGTAGGAATAGCTTCTTTTCCTAAAGCAATTCTATCTGAAACCGCAATTAATATTTTAGCAGCGATTATTAAAGGATTTACTACATTTTGAGGCAAAGCAGCATGGCCGCCCTTACCTTTTACAGTTACATGTAATTCATCGCAAGAAGCCATGTATATTCCCGGCCTAAATCCGACTTTACCGGCTTCCAGCTCTGGATAAACATGTTGTCCGATTATTTTTTCAACTTTAGGATTTTGAAGGACACCTTCTTTGATCATAACAGATGCACCACCGGGTAATTTTTCTTCCGAAGGTTGAAAAATAAGTTTTATGGTTCCTTCGAAATTATCTTTTAATTTAGTGATGATGCTCGCTACTCCCAACACGCAAGCCATGTGTACATCATGTCCGCAAGCATGCATAATACCTGTGTTTAAAGATCTGTATGGAACATCATTCAATTCATTAATCGGTAAAGCATCCATATCAGCTCGTAGCGCAACTACTTTTCTTTCAGGGTTACGGCCTTTGATGATGGCTACTAAACCGGTTTTTGCAATTCCTTTTTTATAAGAAATATTAAACTCATCTAATTTTTTAGCTATAAAATCAGCCGTATTATATTCATCAAAAGAAAGCTCAGGATGAGCATGTAAATATTCACGAGTAGCAAGAATATCTTGAAAAGACCCGCCTACTAATAGTTTGATACGATTTATGAGAGTTTTCGACATATAAAATGTTAAAATTTAATGCCCATAACTAATATATCATCTATTTGATCTTCATCCCTCATCCAGTCATAAAATACATCAACTAACTGTTCTTTTTGTTCATCCATTGATAAATTACTATTTTCAATAAGCAATTTTTTAAACCGCCTGGTCATAAATTTTTTATTAAGCTCTCCCCCAAACTGATCCACATAGCCATCTGAAAATAAATAAATTATATCTCCCTCTTGTATTTTTATTTCTTTATTATTAAACATCTTTTCAACCCTATCATACCCTCCCACCGGTAATTTATCTCCTTTTGTCACATTTAAAGATCCATTTCTTAATAAATACACTGGCCTGTTTGCTCCGGCAAAAGTTATTTTCATATCAGCCAAATCTATTTTACACAATGCTAAGTCCATACCATCTTTAGTAGTAGTATTTTCTTTTCTTTGTTTCAATATTTTAGTCACTCTTTCATTCATTACATTTAAAATTTGCGCAGGATCTGTGATCATGTTTTCTACAATAATTTGATTTAATGAATCATTCCCAATCATAGACATGAATGCCCCGGGTACTCCGTGGCCGGTGCAATCCATTGCAACTACTATAACTTCTTGCGAACGCGTTTTAGTAAACCAATAGAAATCTCCACTAACAATATCTTTAGGCTGATAATAAATAAATGACTCAGGTAAAATAGATTGGAGGGTCGCTATATCAGGAAGAATTGTTTCTTGAATTCGTTTTGCATAATTTATACTATCAGTAATATCTTTATTTTTCCTTTCGATTATCTCTTTTTGCCGGGTTACTTCGGTCGTGCGCTCCTCTACCTTTGTTTCAAGCTTTAATTTTATTTCTTTTTGAGAACGCTGTTCTCGTTCTTGCAATATTTTTATCCTATCTGCTAAAGCAAATGATAACATAATTACTTGAAAAGATGAACCAATCTGAATACCGTATTCTGTTATGATCATACTTGGTACTACACCAAAGTTTTTTAGTATATATAAAAATACACCTGCGATAAGAAAAAAGAAAGCGATCATAAAGAAACGTGCGGGTTTAAAACCTTTCATAAAAGTTGCCATACCTGCTACTAATACACCCAGATTGACAATTATAGCTGAAAAGTGAATTAACAAATTAGCTATTCTGTACAAGCTTGGAAAAAAAGAAATTACTAAACATATCATAGATAATATTAATAAAATGTTTAAAATCTTATTGATTGTAGGAATATACAATCTTGAGTTTAAAAATGATTTTGTAAATATCAGTACGGTAATAAATACTAGTGATGCGGCTATTAAATTAAAATTATTGCCCCAAAAAATACTATCTGTATTTAAGTATTTAAGCACTAAACCATTTAATGAAAATTGCAATAAGCCTATGGCTATTATGTAACAAACATAAAGGAGATAATTTATATTTTTACCGGATATGAATAGAAAAAAATTGATAAAAAATACCATGATCAACAAGCCATAGAAAGTACCAATTATAAATTGCCTGGTACTGTCTTGCTCGCTAAAAGTTTTCATAGGTACTATTCTCAAAGGCAAACTGATATTTTCATATCTACTTTGCACTCTCACATAAAACGTTGTGATTTGCTGATGTTCTAGTTCCAAAGGGATTAAAAAGAATGGATGATTAATCTCCCTTTGATCAAATGGATAATGATCACCTGTAGTTTTAATTTCTTGTAATCCATTAGGTTTGACGTAAAAAAGTTTAATAGAATTTAATTGGGGTTGTGCTACTTCCAGCAACCAATCTTCATTTTCATCAAGATTATTTAAAACTTTAAATCTGACCCAATATGCCGCATCAGTAAAACCATAATTGGGAACTCCCGATATATTAGGTATAAATTTATCTTCATAGTCACCTGAAGAAATTTCTTGGTAACTTAATCCATTACTTTCATCTGTTAATACTTCAATATATTCATTAAGAGAGTATACTCTATGAGGATCATTTAGTAAAACTATTGATTGAGCTGCATTAGATAAGTTTATCCAACCGGATAAAATAAAGAAAATAAATAACTGTAGGCAACGAGTACCAGCCATTAAAAAATAATTGTCATAATATTATTGATGCAATTTAGCCTGTCTGGCTAACAATACTTCTTCTGATTCGATATGGTCAGGGTCAGCCACGCAACAATCTACAGGACACACAGCAGCACATTGTGGCTCTTCATGAAAACCTTTGCATTCAGTACACTTATCAGTAACTATATAATAAAAATCTTCGGAAACGGGCTCTTTTTTATCATCTGCATCTACCACTGCGCCTTCTAATAAAACATAAAGGCCGTTCACAGTTGTTCCTTCCGACATTGCCCATTCTACTCCTCCTTCATAAATTGCATTATTAGGACATTCTGGTTCACAAGCACCGCAATTTATGCATTCATCTGTAATCATTATAGCCATAATTCCTTATTTTAGCTACCTTTTAGAAATAAAGCAACTCTATTAAATATAATAATTTAGCCTCTAATATTATAAATATCATGCCAACAATTTACAATGATATCCAATCGCTTGCAAAGTTAGGTGATTTTTTATTGAGTGACGATAAAATCCTTACAGAAGTAATTAAAAAAGCAAGTATTTATAACCCTTGGTTTACTATATCAAATATACAATTAGCTTTAAAAAATATCGCAATAGAATTTCTTCAAAAAGATAAACTTATAAATTGGCTGGAAAAATACCCTCAAAAAAAGCAGGATAAAAATTTTAATGTCGGGATAATAATGGCGGGCAACCTGCCTTTAGTTGGGGTTCACGATTTACTTTCAACATTAATTACTCAAAATAATGCCATAATAAAGCTATCATCAAAAGATAACATTCTTTTCCCTTTTGTATTAGAAAAACTATTGGAGATTGATAATAGTTTTAAAAACAGGATTACAATAACGGATCGCTTAACAAACTTTGATGCTGTTATCGCTACAGGCAGTAATAACTCAAACAGATACTTTAAACATTATTTTGGGAAATATCCTCATATAATCCGAAACAATAGAACTTCTGTGGCTGTTTTAACAGGAAATGAATCTGAAAAAGATCTTGAAAATTTGGGTCATGATATTTTTTCCTTTTTTGGCTTAGGGTGCAGAAATGTTTCTAAAATTTTTATTCCAAAAAACTATGATTTAACTATACTTTTAAAAGTTTTTGATAAGTTTACATACATCGCAGAGCATACTAAGTATAAAAATAATTTCGACTATAATTTAACTTTGCTCCTCATGAATAATGTAACTCATTTACATAATGAGTGTATTATAGTAACTGAAAATAAAGCATTATTTGCGCCAATTTCTACTCTTTATTATCAAACTTATACTAACCTTACAGATTTACAAGCCAGATTAAAAAAAGAAGCTGATAACATTCAGTGTATTGTTTCACATCCGGAAAATGATTTAGCCACTGTAGCTTTTGGAAATACACAACAACCTACATTAACTGATTATGCAGATGGTATCGATACAGTCAATTTTTTGCTAAACTTATAAATATGTTTAAGTATTTTTGTCGCTATGTTAAGACAATTAATTAATTATTCTGATCAAAATTTTTTTTTGATAGCCGGGCCATGCGTGGTAGAGAGCAGAGAGAATGTTTTTGAAACAGCTGAACGAATTAAACGGATCACAAGCGAGTTAGAAATTCCTTTTATATTTAAAGCATCTTATAAAAAAGCAAATCGCTCTAGGCTGAACTCCTTTACTGGCATAGGAGATGAGCAAGCACTAACAATATTACAAGAAGTAAAAAAAGAGCTGGGTGTATCTGTACTCACTGATATACATACCGCGGAAGATGCAGAATTTGCAGCTAAATATGTAGATATTTTACAAATTCCTGCTTTTTTATGCAGGCAAACAGATCTATTAGTAGCTGCCGCTAAAACCGGTAAAGTCATTAATATTAAAAAAGGACAATTTTTATCAGGAAGCGCTATGAAATTTGCAGTGGAAAAAGTCAGCGCTTCAGGCAATGCAAAAGTAATGCTTACTGAAAGAGGCAATAGTTTTGGCTATCATGATCTAGTAGTAGATTATCGAAACATCCCGGAAATGCAGAAGCTAAATATTCCGGTAATCTTAGATTGTACACACTCCTTACAACAACCAAATCAAGACTCCGGAGTCACCGGCGGACAACCGGATTTAATAGAAATTATCGCTAAAGCCGGAATTGCTGTGGGCGTTGATGGTATTTTTATTGAAACACATCCCGATCCATCCATTGCTAAGTCAGATGGCGCCAATATGTTGAGGCTAGATCTTTTGGAGCCTTTGTTAAAGAAATTAGTACGGATTAAAAAAGCGGTGATTTAGTAAGAACTCGCAAACAATCTAAATGCCTATCTAAGCAGCTTATTGGATACAAAAGCCCACCAACTCAAAGCCCGAAACCGTTGCGTGTAATGCAAAAAAACAGAGATAATTATGATATTAAGAAAAGCTACAATTGAAGACTGGAAAACTCTTCTTGATTGGAGAAATGACATTGAGACAAGAAAAAATTCTCATAATATAGAATTAGTTGAAGAAGAAAACCATAAAAAATGGCTCAATTCTGTATTAACAAGTGAGAATAGACAATTATTTATTGCACTTGAAGATGACGTTCCGGTTGGAACAGTTAGGGCAGATTTTGACAAGAAAAATATTGAATATGAATTGTCTTGGACAATATCACCTGATTTTCGGGGTAAGGGAATTGGTAAAATAATGGTCAAAATACTCGCTGACAGATTAAAAGCAAAAATCAGAGCAGAAATTATAAAGGGAAATATTGCTTCTGTAAAAATTGCTGAATACGCAGGAATGACATTTAAGAAACAAGAAAATCAAGTGCTTCATTACTCAAAATACTGAAAAACAATGCACTATACACAACACGTATATGCGTAATGCGGGTTAAAGTGCTAAATTTGAGCGAATTGATATTAACAAACCTATGGCTAAACCTAAAATGAAGTGCTTCTAATCCCGCACTACGCTTATACTTGACCGCTAGCGGCAATGGCAAAAAAAACGACACAAGCAATAAATGGAAATTATAAAAGTAAATATTCAAGATATTGAAAAACTAAAAGAAATCGGAAAACTGACTTTTGCCGAGACATTTTCTTTCGATAACAGCGAAGAAGATATGCGGAAATATTTGGAAGAAGGATTTTCGACAGAAAAACTGAAAACAGAACTGACGGACAAAAACGCTGAATTCTATTTTGCGCAACTTGACGACAAAGTGATTGGGTATTTAAAAGTGAATTTCGGACAATCACAAACAGAAATAAAGGATAAAAACGCACTCGAAATTGAACGGATTTACGTGCTAAAAGAATTTCGCAGAAAAAAAATCGGACAAATTCTTTACGACAAAGCGCTTGAATTGGCGAAAGAAAAAAACGTAGAATATATTTGGCTAGGCGTTTGGGAGCAAAACCCAAGAGCAATCAGATTTTATGAAAAAAATGGATTTGTAGCATTCGACAAGCATATTTTCAAGTTGGGAGAAGACGAACAGACTGACATAATGATGAAACTAAAACTGAATAAAAAAGCCAGCAGGTAACACAGCATATAGCTTATGGCGGGTAAATGGTTGACAGCAAGCCTGTCTGCCGAACAGGCAGGGTTTTCGCTCCGTAGCCAGCTTCGCTCACGGTGGACAGCAAAGTGCTTCGAAACCGCCACAAGCCATATGCAAAACGGTACACATACAAAAGAGCGACCAATTTCATAGAAAACCCTATCTTTGATACTATCAAATGATACTATCTTGAAACCACCATACGAGATTAATTCTAAGATTCTAGGACTAATAACCAGTATTTCTGAAAAAATTGGAGAAGTAAATGCTACTTTTCTAGTAAAGTCCTCTCCAAGTCTTCGAAAGCAAAATCAAATTAAAACGATACACTCTTCCTTACAAATTGAAGGTAATACTTTAACTGAGCAACAAATAACTGCAATACTTGAAAACAAAAGAGTTATTGGACCTTCAAAAGATATTAAAGAGGTTCAAAACGCCATAAAAGTTTACAAGTCTTTAAATGACTACAAGTATGATTCAATTAACTCCTTTTTAAAAGCACACAAAACGTTAATGAATGAGTTGATTGATAGTTCTGGAGCGTTTAGAAAAGAAGGTGTAGGTATAATAAAAGGTTCTAAAATTGAGCACTTAGCTCCTCCAGCCGAGAATGTGCAATACTTGATGAAAGACCTTTTTGAGTATTTAAAAAATGAAGATGAAATTACTTTAATCAAAAGTTGTGTTTTTCACTACGAAATGGAGTTCATTCATCCATTCACTGATGGAAACGGTAGAATGGGGCGATTATGGCAAACTATAATTTTAATATCAAAATACCCTGTATTTCAATACTTACCTTTTGAAAAACTAATATCAAAATCACAAGACGATTATTACAAAGTTTTGTCAATCTGTGACAAAACAGGTAAATCGACAGTATTTATTGAATATATGCTTTCAGTTGTTAATGATGCCCTAACGGAATTGATTACAAGTTCGGTTTCTATTAATATGACTCAAGAAGACAGGTTACAATATTTCTATACACTAAATATAGACTCCTTTACAAGAAAGGACTATATGCAAGTCTTTAAACATTTAAGTAGTGCTTCAGCTAGTAGAGATTTAAAAACTGGAATTGAAATAGGTTTATTCTCTAAGTCTGGTGATAAAAGATTGACAACATATCACTTGAAAAATAAATAAAAGTCGAGTAGGCAAAAGGTGTAAGTCTCTCATAAACTGTGACAATATAAAATCGGTAAGTTTTAATCATTTTTCCGGCAAACTGACAATTAAGGATAACTCAAAAGCAATTAAAACACATCAACATTTAGTAGGATTATCGACATTTATAGAAATGTTGGAAACCAAGACCGAATGGACGGCTGAGAAATTGAAAATACCAATAAAAAAGTAAACCGTGCACTAACAAAGCATAAAAAATGAAAGACTACTTTGACTTACAGTTAGTAATGACAAACCGAAAGATTAAAGAAACGGGCATCAACCCTGTTTTAGGGTATCTTTTAGGGTTAATTGCATTTGTCTTGCTCTCAGAATACATTTTTCATAAGACTGAATTTGCTAAATATTTAGTCTTCTTAGCTTGTCTTAGTTTTCAATTCAAACTTTCTGAAAAAGGCAGAACAGATTTCTTACTATCAACTTTTGGAGATAAATCAAAAAATAAAATAAGAGTTCTAGAAAACTTAATCATTTGCATACCTTTTATTTCAATCTTAGCATACAAAAATTTATTTTTTGAAGCCTGCATTTTGTTTTTGTGTTCGATTATTCTTGCATTATTCTCTTTTCAATCTAATTTGAAATTCACAATCCCAACACCATTTTCTAAAAGACCATTTGAATTTTCAACAGGTTTCAGAAAGACTTTTTTCGTCTTTCCAATTGCTTATGCTTTGACCATTATTGCAGTTAATGTAGGCAATTTAAACTTAGGCATATTCTCAATGTTGTTGATTTTTCTAACCACATTAAGCTATTACTCAAAACCTGAAGGTGAATACTATGTGTGGGTTCACGCAGATACCCCGAAATCATTTTTGAAGAAGAAAATTATACTTGCAACAAAAAATTCTGTCTTATTAACAATTCCGATTCTAGTAGGTCTTTTGATTTTCTATTTAATTGAATTTGAATTAATTTTACTCTTTTTACTCATTGGCACTTTGTTTCTATGGACAATGATCCTAGCTAAGTATTCTGCATTCCCTGAAGGGATTAATTTACCCGAAGGAATTTTTAATTGCTTTTGCTCTATCATTTCCTCCATTGATATTGGTTGCTATTCCATATTTCTACACCAAGTCTATTAATAACCTAAGATTGATATTGAATGATAAAAATTAAAGGACTTAGCAAGAATTTCGGTAAAAATGAAGTATTAAAAGATATTAACATGGAATTTTCCAAAGGAAGGGTTTATGGCATTGTTGGAGAGAATGGCGCAGGGAAAACCACCTTATTTAGATGTATTGCAGGTTTAGAAAGTTATAACGGTGATATTATTTCTGACGTACAACCATTGAAAAACTATTTAGGTTTGCTCCTGACAGACCCTTTCTTTTTCTCAAAGATTACGGGGAAAGAATATATAAGGCTTCTGTGTAATGCTCGGGGTAAGAAAAACGTTAACATAGATCAGAAGAATATTTTCGACTTACCACTAAATCAATATGCTTCAACCTACTCAACTGGAATGAAAAAGAAGTTAGCAATAACAGCAATTCTACTTCAAGAAAATGAATGCTTTATTCTTGATGAACCTTTTAATGGCGTTGATATTCACAGTAATATTGTTTTGACGGAAATAATATTGAAGCTGAAAGAATTGGGCAAAACAATTCTAGTTTCTTCACATATTTTTTCAACTTTGAGTGATACTTGTGATGAAATACATCTTTTGAGAAAAGGAGAGCAAATCAAATCAGTTCAAAAGGTGAACTTTAAAACCTTAGAGCAAGAAATGAAAGAGATTACAATTGGAAACCGGATTGAAAAGCTTGAACTTAAATAAGAAAATGGCTTATAACAACGTATATAGTTCATACCCTGCGGGATATATACATACACTAAACATTATGCACAATAAAAAAAAGAGAATCGATTTTATTTTTTACTATTCTAATAACCATACTGAGTAGTTGTAAAAAGGATGATGTTAAAGACAATTCAGATGAATGTTATTCAAATTCTAATGCACATACTTTAGTTCATGACGGTATCAACAGAGAATATGTTATATATACCAAACTCTTATAATAGGATATCTACAGTTCCTCTGTTGGTTAATTTTCATGGCTTTGGTGAATTTATAAGCTATGCTGATATGCGTTCATTGGCAGAATCAGACACCTATCTTAGTCTATCCACAAGGTAGTTGTTTAGATGGCTCTTCTCACTGGAATGCTTGTACATTAGGAGGAGACAATAAAAGTAATGTTGATGATTTTGGATTTGTTGAATCCATGATAAATGAGATTTCATCTCAGTACAATGTAGATATGGAGAGAATTTATGCTGCTGGATACTCAAACGGAGGCATGATGGCTTATGGACTTGCCAATTACAAAAATGATTTAATTGCTGCGGTAGCATCCGTTTCTGGAGCAATGTTAGATTGTACAGGGTCTACCAGTCATCCTATGCCGGTAATACATCTTCATGGAACCTCTGATGGCGTTCTCCCCTATAGTGGGAGTAGTGACTGGAACTCTGCACAAAGTACGTTAGACCATTGGATTAATTTCAATAATACTATTACAACTCCAACTGTAAGCACAGACAATAGTGGAGGAATGACAATTGAACATTATATCTATGATCAAGGAGATAGCTCAGTTTCTGTTGAGCATTACAAATATATTGGAGGAGACCACGTTTGCTTTAGTACAACTTACCAAGGTCAAAATACATCTGAATTGGTTTGGGATTTTGTATCACGATATGATATAAATGGATTGAGATAAAGAATTAAAGTGCATAAAAGTTACCAAACATTGCCTACATAAATAACTCTATCAATTTCTTGAGCTAACGAATTGATTTTTGTAGTAATTTGAAGATTAAATCAATCATTGGTCGGAATTAAAACGATAATAATGAAAAAATGGAATTTAAAAGTGAAAAACAATCCTAAAGAGATTGGTAAGAAATTAGAATCTGCACTGGGGTCTGTCAACGGATTTGTTTTTAATATGGGTCATGATAAAAACAATCCAGTAACATTTAAATTACGTAAACGCGTTCTCTATGCATGGTACATGATATTCCAAAATTGGACTACTGTCAATGGAAGATTATTAAAAATGAATACTGAAAATAAGACCAATGTAGAAATTTCTTTTAATCAACACTTTTTAATAAAATTGATAATATTTACCCATCTGTTTTTAGGTTTGGCTTTACTTTTTGCAATAATCTTAGGAATAAATAGTAGTGCTTTCATATACATAATCGGAGGAATATTATTAGTAATAGGAATTGTATTATGGATTGCTGTACAGAAGAAATTTGAAAAAGACATCCAAAAATATAAGACATTAATTTCTGAAATATTACAACCTTAAAAAGAACAAACGTTTGGTAACAATGGCTGCACGCAATGCAGGCGTAGGTCCTAATCCATTGGTCTGGGCGTATCGAGCGGCACCGCACTGCTCTAGCCGAGACCGTTATGTTTAATTAAAAGAAGTATCAAAAAATGGTGTTTCTGGACGGATTCTGCATGACTTCAAAAATGACGATTATCGAACCATAAGAATAAATTCAATTTTCAGCGTAGTTTCCTCCTTATCAGTAAAAAATACGCATAAAAAAACGGGAATAAAACAGATTCCTCTGATTATTCCCGTTTAGTACCCGGGGCGGGACTTGAACCCGCACGGCCGCAATGGCCACAGGATTTTAAGTCCTGCGTGTCTACCAGTTCCACCACCCGGGCGGGGTATGTGGCTGCCTTTCGGAAAAATAAGAGCGAGAAACGGGACTCGAACCCGCGACCCCGACCTTGGCAAGGTCGTGCTCTACCAGCTGAGCTATTCTCGCGTTATACATATAATGATTAAACTTTTAAGAACAACCCCAACATATCTAGCTTGAAATATCAAACTTTGATTTTCTGTATAGGGAATGCAAATATAAAAATTTAAATGAAAATGGAAGGTATATTAAGTAGTAAAAGATAAAGTTTAAATACGCAATTTTATTAGATAAATTCTTTTAGTAAAATAACTATTAATAGTTGTCAATTACTCCCTGGCTAAAATATACGCCACCTTTTTTTATAGTGTTTATAGCATTAAGAATCTCAAATTCATTATCTCCTTTTAATACATATCCGGCAGCTCCCTGAGAGATCATAGCATTCACACTAGTTCTATCATCATACATAGATAAAGCTAATACTCTGGTTTTAGGACTATGTTTTCTAACTAATCTTGTAGCTTCCACGCCATCCATAATAGGCATTCTAACATCCATCATAACTATATCAACATTATTTTGGGCTAAATGGTCTAATGCAAGTTGGCCGTTTTCCACCTCTCCTACTATTTCTATACCATCTTTCTGCCCTAAAAGGCTACGTATAGACCTTCGAATATGTACATTATCATCAACTAATAAAATTTTAGTTACTGTATGAATAATATTCTCTTCTTGAAGCATATAATGTTTTCCCTGATAACCTTTATTTAAAATTATTAATATAATGATTAAAAATGCTACCAAAGCTCCTGCTAAAAATAATACCAGCATAGAACCTTTACTTATAAATAATATATTATTAAATGTTATTAAAAATTCCATATCAGCTCATTTATTCATTTAAGTTATGAAGAAATAATCAGATTATTGCTTATACAACATTTTTTTCCATATTATATTTTTATTATATATTACTTCTATGATATACACACCTGATATAAATTCAGTCATATCTACTACATAAGCTTCAGTTGTATGATTAAAATATTTTAACCGGCCCTCTATATCATAAATTTTAATGGCTTCTATATTTTTATCTGATTTAAAATAAAGTTTATCAACTATAGGATTGGGATAAACTTTAATAGGTGCTTCTTGTAAAAAAAAGTTGGATGTAATAATTAAAGACGAATCTTCTGTAATGACAGGATATATTAATGATTCTTCTCCTATAGTCAAATATTTATTATCACACACAAAGGCTACGTCCGTTAAATTCTTTGAAGTAATTTCAGAATTGAATAAATCCCACTCCCCATCATTTATTATTCCAATCAATCCGGCACATCCTACTACTACATATTCACCTTTATCGTTTACGTCAATGCTTGTTAATTCTTTATTTATGTCTGTATTAAAAGAAGACCAAGATATTCCTCCATTGTTAGTCTGTAGGATCAATCCATTATCTCCTACTATATATCCACATAGCTCAGAACTGAATTGAATAGCATTTAGGTTTTTTGCATAACCTGTTTCAATTATTTGCCAATCCTTGCCGGCATTTATAGACCGTACAATAGTACCTCCTGCTCCTACTGCCAGAATGATATCTTTATTTATAAACACTACATCATTTAATAAATATACCGTAGCCGGTACGCTTTTTTCCCATACTTCTCCGTTATTAGTATACCAAATCATTCCATTATCTCCTACTAATACTCCATTGCCATCATAAAAGTCAATTGCATTTAAATTAACATTCATGTTCAATGAATTTATCAACCAATCACTGCCGCCATTTAAAGTAGATAATATTACTCCATCATCTCCAATAAGGGTATATCTATTTTCATCAAATATATGTGAGTCATTTATATAAAATTTTTGATCTAATGAAATATCACTCCATGTATTACCTCCATTCAGAGTTTTTTGAATTAAACTAGTGTCTCCGGTTATTATTCCTAATTCATCATTATAAAAAGTTATATTATTTAAGGTTCCGCAAAGTCCGTTAAAAGAATAAAATGTTAATATGATAAATACTATTTCTATTAGCTTCATGTCATTTATATTTTAAGAAATCAAAACATCTTGGCCCTCGCCTACTTGGACGGCTTTTACTAAAAATATCTTCATTAAAACTGATACCCAGTTCAAAGCCGCCATTCATATTATTAAATCTTGATAAAGTTGAAATTGTAAGGTCATAACTAATAGTAACATTCCATGCACCTGTTCTAAGGCCAATAGAGTTATGTATAGCATCATTTAATCTATACCAAGTACCTACTGTAATTACTTTTTCGCTGCAAATAAGATATTCAACATCTACACCGGGCATCACATAAGTAGCTCGGTTTTGCTTCATGGCAAATAAACTCGGGCTTAGATATGTTTTTTCATTTATCTTTATATCTACTCCTGCATATAAAGTAATTCGTGGCGCTAACAAATCTTCTCTGTTCATTAAAGATTGATTAGGACGCCCAAGATGATACATCGACAAGCCGGAGGTAAACATTATAATTTCATTGATCTCATTGTGATAACTAAAGCCCGCATTCCAGTCAAATATCAATCTTGTAGAACCTAGCATATTTTCACCGGTAGGTAAGTCTGTATTAAAATCAACTTCATCAAATTGGCTGGCAAATCTCAGCCCATCTCTATTAACAGAAGCATTAAAACCACCTGCTTGCAAGCCTAAGGATATGAATTGGCTCCCTGATCTATTTAAGGTTTTGTGATAAGCTATACTAGCTAATAAGGTATTGAATGTTAGTAATCCTTCTCCGCTTTTATCTGAGATAAATAATATGCCTAAGCCAAGAGCATCTCTACGGCTACTTGTTTTGCCATCACTACTATTTGTAGATTTCTCATTACCATCCAATTTAATATCAGCAGCTACTGACGAAGTCAGGTACGCTGCTCCTAAATTTGTCCACTGACTTCTATGGTTTGCAGATATTCTGAACGAGTACAACATACTGCCGGTTAATGCAGGGTTTAAAGTAAGGGGGCTATTATAATATTGAGAAAATTGTGCATCTTGTCCGACTAAATTGGTGGCTATCAAAATAAGTACAATTATAATATTTCTCATATTACAATTATACGTTCAACGACATGGTTTGTTGATGAGAATTTTACGCTATATTACAACCTAGGTATTTTAGCGTAGCGTTAGAATTTGTTTTTATACATAACTTGCTGCAATGGATTCTATAGCAGAGATAAGGCTAGATAATGGAGCATATTTATTAACATAATCTTTAGCTCCAGCCTCTATAATTTTATTTTGATAACTTTCTTCATCATGAATAGAAAATGCTAATATTTGTGTGTCGGGATATTTTTTAAGAATTTGCATCGTAGCTTCTATACCGTTTAAGACCGGCATATCTATATCCATTATAATTAGATCAAATTTTTTCTCGGTAACTTTTTGAACAGCTTCTGCACCATTTTCAGCTATATCAGTAATATGTATATGATCAGAAAATGCTAAAACTGTTTTAATAGCTTCTCTTACATTATAACTATCATCTACTAATAGTATGTTAATATTTTTTCTCAAATTTTTATTTTACAATTGAAAAAGTCCCTTTTTCAGTTATCCATTCATCATTATCTGCTAATTTTGCTACAATCACATACACATAAGTTCCGGCGTTTTGCTTCCTGCCTGCATAGGTTCCATCCCAATAAGATTGAATGTCATCGGTCAAAAATATTAATTCACCATACCGGTTAAATATGCTTAATTCTTTTAATTCAAGCACGCCTGCATTTAATATTAAAAATTCATCATTCACATAATCATCATTTGGAGTAATAACATTGGGTACTTTAATAAATGATTTTTCTGCTATTTTTAGTGCTTTAAGCATAGAATCTTTGCAACCTGCAGGATTCTCTACTATTTGCTTTACAACAATATCTTGTGCTTGAGTATAAGTATGTTGAGGATTTTGTAGGGTCGAGGTACTTCCATCTCCAAAATTCCAAAAATATTTAAAGCCTGCGTAAGCTTGATCATAAAAATATACTTTCGGATTATCTAAAGATGGATTATAAGGATTTATAGTAAAATCTGCTCGAGGAATATCATAGACATTAATTACAAAAGAGGAATCTATATTACATAAATCATTATTGTATGCAGCATTGATATTTAGATTATATACTCCTTGCTTATCGAATAAATAACTCCATTCATTGCTAAAAGAAGAATCTTTGCCGATTGACCAAGCCCATCCATTCACTGTAGCATTTGAATTAATATTTACAGCTTTAAAATGTTGAGTAGTAGAAGCACAAATTTCCTCGTTAATGGGATCAAGTAATAAAATAGGTTGTTCATTTACAACCAATGAGTCTACTTTAACAGATTTACAATTATATGGATCTTTTGCCTCTAATTTTATAGTATATTCCTCCGGATCACTAAAATAATACATAATAGAGTCTGTATTAAAAACCTCATCATTAACATACCAAACGTATGTAATATAAGAAGAATCTAATTGAGTATTACTAATTAACATCATGCTATCTCGATGACATAATATATCTGGCAATATGAAATCAGCTTCTAGGTTATTAACATGAATTTTAGATCTTGAATTAACTAAATGCATACATTCATTACTATCTTTTAAAAATAATTTTGGTGTATAGATACCGATATGGTCATATTTGTGAGAAAGATAGATTATAGAATCAGCATTATATTCAGAAAATAAGTGTCCGTCGCCAAAATCCCAATAATAAAGGTCTGTACGTTTAGTATGTGCAATAAAAGATATCTCTTTTTCCAGACAATTATGAATGGAGTCAAATTCTAAATAACCTCCCGGGCCTCCTATTTGCATATATTCAGGAACCATAAAACTTGACTTACATCCTAAAGGATTAATAACCTCTAATTGAATGTCATAATTTCCTGATTTAACATACATATGTTTAGGATTTTGCAAATATGATCCATGCCCATCACCAAAATTCCACCTATATGTTTCAATCATTCCTGCTGAAGAATCATTAAATTCTGCAATAAAAGGCGTGCACTCTGTAACTGTAATATCTGCCGAAAAATTTACTGTAACAGAATCTACCACTATGATAGCTTTAGTGACAGAATATACAGAGTCGTATGATCTTAATTCTACCATATATTCTCCTGGTTCTGTGTAATAATGGATGTTGTGAATATTGTTATTACTATCGCTACTGCCATCACCCCAATTCCAAATTAAATTGGTTTCTATAATTGAAAGGTTATAAAAATCTAATGTGTCAATGCCACAAATAGATCGATGTTTGTAACTGAAATCAAAAGAATCAGATATATTAATTCCTGCAATAGGATCTTGCCTTGTTAAAAACATTAATTCTCCACCTGCACTAGAAGTATCAATATTAAATAATATAATATTTTTCTTTATAGAATCCATGCAACCCAATGTATCTATAACTTTAAGCGTAACATCATATGATGAATCAACATCCGGATATTCATGAATAGGATTAAATATATTGGAAGTATATCCATCGCCAAAATCCCAATTATATATCAAATTGTCTCCCAAAGATAAATTTGTTAATTCTAAGATTGGGGGCACTCCACCAATGTTAAAAGCTGCCAGCGGTTGGCTTACATTCACAGCACTTTCTAAATAGTAAAAACCCTGACAGCCGTTTTTATCTTCTACTAATAATGAGACGGTGTACTGCCCCGGCTGATCATAGGTGTGAGTAGGATCTTTAATATTAGAAAACTGTCCATCGCCAAAATCCCACAACCAATTTTCAATTTTACTTGATGAGGAAAAAGATTCTTCATCAAAAGCAACCTCTTTAGGTATACAGCCTGCATTACTACTAATAACAAAATCACTGTGAGGCGACGGATAAGCAACAATGTAAGCAACTTTTGTAACGGAGTCAATTTTTCCAGAACTTGCCATAATCTTCAAACTGATTGTATAAACACCGGGGTCATCAAAGATAATCTGCGGATTTTGAATATATGAATTTTTTGAACCCAATTTCCAATGCCATTCTACGATCTCTTCTCCGGTTGATAAATCATTAAAAGTTACAATTAAAGGGACACATCCTGTAGTAATATTAGAACTGAAGTCAGCGTTAACTTGAGCTTTCACAATGCCTGCATACAGCATAATAATTCCCCAAATTGTTACTATAGCAAATTTTTTATTAAAAAAATAAGAGGAGAAGTTTTGACTCATATATTATTATATCTACAATAATACGAGCAACGAGATGGGAAGTTGCTAAAGCTAATCACTTAAATATCTCTAGCATAAAATACCTATGGGAGAATGAAATTAACTAAGAGAGCACTCCGGTTTTATATGCTCGATGCACCATATCTACAGAATTTTTTGCATCTAATTTTTTAAGTAAATTTCTTCTATGCGAGTCGACAGTCCTCACACTCAATAGAAGATCATCAGCAATTTGCTTATTCGTCATACCCTGTGCAATCATTTCTAGCACTTCCACCTCACGAGTAGAAATATTGCCATAAGCAGGCTCATCTTCTTTAATTATTCGTTGCATCATTTTATTAGAAACAGCTTGGCTAAAATAAGAGCCTTTAGTTTTAATACTATTGATAGCTTCAATCAGTTCATTTCTATTAGCATTTTTTAAAATATATCCTGAGGCACCTGCTTTAATCATTTTTTCAATATAAGATGCTTCATCGTGCATTGACAATGCTAGTATACTACATTTAGGTTTTGCTTTTTTTATTGCTTCTGTTGCTTCAATACCATTCATTTCGGGCATGTTAATATCCATAATGATCAGGTCCAAATCATATTCTAAAGCATATCCTAATGCTTCTTGCCCATTGCTGGCTTCTTTAATAACTTCTATATTTTTTTCAGATTTCAATAAAGCTAAAATACCATCTCGGATTATTTTATGATCGTCTACTAAAAGCACTTTAATTTTCGCCATAGTTTATTTTTTAACAGGAATTCTAATATCCGCGTAAAATCCTTTTTCCTCCACAGTTACAATATTTAAATAGCCTTTTAGTGATTCTACGCGATTAGAGATATTCTTAATTCCAGCTCCTTGTGGGTAAGCATTATCTATATTAAAATTTTTAATCCCTTTCCCGTTATCTTGATATACACAAGAAATAAATCCTTCAAGACCTGAATCTAGTAGGATCTTGATATTTTTAGCTTTAGCATGCTTTAAGGTATTTTGTAATAATTCTTGCACGATCCTAAATATACCCACTTCAATTGTATTGATAAATCGTTTGTCGCCAACATTTTCTTCTAACTCAACTTGAATAAGGCCTGAATGATTAATTTTATCTCGTAAATCTTTTAAAGATATCACCAAGCCATATTCGATAAGTGCCTGAGGCATTAAATTATGGGAAATGTTTCGAGTAGTGACGATAGCGCTATCAACTAATTCACAAATATTATTGTAGATTCTTAAAGGCTCATTTTTGATAGGCATATTAATTTCTAAAGCATTCATATTGATCTTTATAGCAGATAAAATCTGCCCTAATCCATCATGTAAGTCTTTTGCAAATCGATTTCGCTCTTCTTCTTGCGTATCAACTATTGCTTTTAATAAATTCTGTTCTGTATGTTCTTTTTCTATCAACATTTTCTTTCTTTCTATCGAATAAACAATTACCTTATTTAATAATTGTTCATCATACTCTCCTTTAATTAAATAATCTTGTGCACCTGCTTGTATATATTCCATAGCTACATTTAGATCATTCAATCCTGTCAATATAACTACGGGTAAGTAAGAAAAATGTTGCGAAATATTATTAAAACTACTAATACCAAGAGCATCCGGTAATGATAAATCTAAAAAAAGTATATCTATTTGTTGTTTTTTTAGAACCTCAATACCTGCCTTTATAGTTGAAGAAATTAAAACTTTATTTTCGGAAATGCTGGGGCAATTTAAATATTCCGAAAATATTTCCTGATCAAAAGGATTATCCTCAATCAATAAGATAGTGACTGCCTTTTTATTCATTTGATCTTGTAGGCAATCTTACGATTGAGAACCAAAATGCTTCAATATGTTTAACAATTTTTATAAAATTATCAAAATCTAAAGGTTTTGTAATATAGCAATTTGCATGAAGCTTATATGACTTCAGAATATCTTCTTCAGCTTTTGAAGTAGTTAGTACAATAATCGGGATTATTTTAAGGAACTCATCGCTTTTCACCTCTTTGAGCACTTCGATACCATTTTTTCGAGGCATATTAATATCTAAGAGTATTACATCAGGAGTTGGCGCATTTTTATATTTGCTTTTCTTTCTGAGAAATTCGATGCCGTATACTCCATCTTCTACATGATGAAGATTACTATTTACTTTGGCTTCGAGTAATGCTTCTTTAGCTAATTCAACATCTTCAAAACTATCTTCAATCATCAATATTTCCATATCTCTATCCATCACCTATATTTTACTTCTTATATCAAAAATATAAAATAAACTCTACATTAACTATATAGGGTATACCCCAAAAAATAGATAGTTAATATGAGTATAAATACTTATGAAATAATACGCCTATAGTTTCTCCATTTTGCTAAAACTGCATCAAATTCTTCTGGTAATGAAGATTCAAAAAAGACTTTTTTATTTGTAGCCGGGTGTATAAACCCTAATGATTTAGCATGTAAAGCTTGCCTAGGAAGTAGTTTAAAACAATTTTCGACAAACTGCTTGTATTTAGAATAGATCGTCCCTTTAACAATTCTGTCTCCACCATAGGTGTCATCATTAAATAGAGGGTGTTTACTATATTTCATATGAACCCTAATTTGGTGCGTTCTTCCCGTCTCTAATTTGCATTCTACTAAAGTCACATATCCAAATCTCTCCAAAACTTTATAGTGTGTAACTGCATGTTTTCCTAATTCTTTATCAGGATATACATCCATAATTTTACGAAATCTTTTATGCCTGCCTATATTTCCTTCAATTGTTCCTTCATCCTCTTCAAAATCACCCCAAACTAATGCTGTGTAAGTACGTTCTATACTATGGTCAAAAAACTGTTTGGCAAGATGCGCCATGCTATATTCATCCTTAGCAATAACAAGTAAACCGGAAGTATTTTTATCTATACGGTGAACTAATCCCGGGCGGTTTGCGCTACCGGGTAAATTATTTAAATGATAAACTAAAGCATTTACTAGTGTTCCTTCATAATTGCCACTTCCGGTATGGACTACCATTCCGGGCTGTTTATTTACGATCAACAAAGCGTCATCTTCATAAACAATATCCAGAGGAATGTTTTCAGGCTGTATGTCTTTTAAGTGAGTAACTTTAGGAATGATCAAAGTTATTTTGTCTAATGCTTTAATCTTATAATTAGGCTTCACGGGCTGATCGTTAACTAATACGTTTCCCGCTTTAGCAGCATTTTGAACTTTGTTTCGGCTTACTCTCTCAAGCCTGTTGATGAGAAATTTATCAATGCGCAATGGCTCCTGGCCTTTATCAGCTGTTATTTCATATTGCTCAACGGCATCTTCATCTCCATCTTCAATAGACTCTTTATTTTCATCTTCGACCATAGAACTATTTTATCATCACACCTTTTTGATTAATTAAAGGAAGATCTACTAGATTTTGCTTAATGATGCTCTCTGTGACAAAAACATATTTTTTATCTTGTAGTTTACCTTCAGCCCAAAAGCTTACCCAAAATTCATTACTGATGGCCACTAATTTTTTTTGGATTGGCTCAATCTTCACATAGGATTCAGGTTGCACTTCTTCAAACATATGCCTCAAAACTGATGTCTCTACTTCTCTGCCATCAATCGTTCCATAACCTTTTGAGGCTATAATAACGTTTTTAAGCACTTTATCTTTTAAATTTATCATATATGCGACCCATATATCACCTTCAGGGATCACCGCTATTGCAATATCTTCTACTTTTGGAAAATCTATATCTTTCTTCAAAATTTATCTTTTAACTAAAGGTATATGCAAACAAATCACAATTAATATATTAAAACGTCTGTAATACATAGTCTACTATATCAAATACATCTTGATAATGATGCCCGACTTTATCTCCTCGATCTTTTCCTAATTTAACTACTATTATATTTTTATCAGGTATTACGATAACATATTGCCCTAATATACCTCGAGCATAATAACGCCCTTCGGGTAATAACCACCAAGAGTATCCGTAGTAATCAATAATATCATTTTTTAGATGTAATTCTTTTGTAGATGCTTCAACATAACTTGAATCTACAATTGATTCTTTGCCCCAATATCCTTTATTCAGATACAATTTACCGATCCGGGCAAAATCTTTTGCATTAGAATTAAAGCAGCAATATGCTTTTTCTGCACCATTTTTGTGATCTAAACTCCAAAGTGCATCCTTTTCTGCTCCAATAGGCTTCCAAAGCCTTTCTGATGCAAGCTCACTTAATGTCATACCTGTTGCTGCCGATAAAACAAAAGATAGGATTTGAGTATCTCCACTTTTATATCTAAAGGTAGTACCCGGCTCCACTTCCACTTTTAACCGGCCTATCAGATCTCGTAAATCATTCCCATAATAAGCTTCGGTGGTATGCGAAATAGGACTGGCATAGTTTTCCTCCCAGTTAAGCCCTGAAGTCATAGTCAATAAATGTTTAATAGTGACTTTATTTAAACCCCCTTTTTTAAACTCAGGCAGAAAATCTGCTACTTTTTGATCTAAACTTTCTATGTCTCCATCTTTTAAAGCAATGCCTGTAAGAATACTTACTATGGTTTTAGCCATAGAAAAAGAGTTGGAATAGGAGTCTTCAGTATAACCTTCCCAGTAATGTTCCTGTTCTATAAAACCGTCTTTAATTATTATAAACGCAATCGTATGTAGCTCTTCTAAGGTTTTATTCAAAGGTTTAGGAAGAGCTCTATTATAATTATCGCTTAAAGCCCATTTGTAAGAGTTAGATGCTTCAACTTTGCGATTGTCGAATATTTCATAATCATCAATATTAGCAAAATTGTAGAATAGTGCTTTGTATATATAACTTTTTCCTGAAAGGAAAATTAAAGCATTTAGAAGCAAGAATATGATTAAAAAGATGAGAATTTTCTTATGCTTCATTATAATTTTTTAGGAAAGCCAAAAATACAATTATTTACTAAGTTAGCTGAATCACTTTAAAAAGACACACAACTATTGAGATACCGGATGATTTTCTCTCACACATTACAATATAGATAGAAAACTTCCGGTATGACGACTATGACATTCTACTTTGATTCAGTTATAGCTATACGTTGAAAACCAAAATTAGTTATTGGTGCTCATTCAAAGATCAATTCCACTTCAAACAGTTCTGAAAAGTATTGATATATTTTTTGCCGTACCTCCTCCATATCAAGTTTTTCACCTAACTCTTTATCTAAGGATGTAACCGTTTTATCAGTAATTCCACAAGGAATAATATTTCCAAAATATGACAAATCTGCATTTACATTAAATGCGAAACCATGCATAGTTACCCAGCGGCTACATCTAACTCCCATTGCACAAATCTTTCTGGCGTGAGATTTGTCAGGCTCTAGCCAAACACCTGTGGCTCCTTTTAAACGTTCTCCTTTTAAACCAAAATCAGCCATTGTTCGAATGATAACTTCCTCTAATAATCTTAAATATTTATGAATATCAGTAAAGAAATAGTCTAGATCTAGAATTGGATAACCTACAATTTGTCCGGGGCCGTGATAAGTAATATCTCCTCCCCTATTTATTTTGTAAAATGCTGCTTGTTTAACAGATAAATCATTCTCATTTATGAGTAAATTATCTAAAGAGCCGCTTTTCCCCAAGGTATAAACATGCGGATGTTCACAAATTAAAAAACGATGCGGCGGATGTGTTTGCTTTGAAGGGGGGAGGTTTCTATTCGTGATCTTCTGATCTACAATTTCTTTAAAAATTTTTTCTTGGTAATCCCATGCCTTTTGATAATCTATTTTACCTAAATCTTCGGCCAGAACTTTTTGCATATTGCAAAGTTAACTCTTTGCTAAAGAACTTTTAAGGTAATCGATCACATTCACTTCAATAGCATCTACTTTTTTACATGCAGCCAAAAAGCATGATATCCAATCTCCAAAATGAATAAGATACAGCATTCTTTCCAATTGATTATTTCCTTTAGAATATATTTCGATAATGGTAGAAGTATATTTTTTAATAATTTCTTTATTAATTTCTATACGTTTTTGAATTTGAGGATGATCATTTTCATTTCTTAAAAATAATACGGCCATTTGCTCATCTTCTTTTCTCCAACCTACCAATTCATTGTGATTCATTTCGGGAATAACATGATGTGAACACAATGCTTTAGCATTTTCATTCAACTGTTGCCTGAGCCTTACTGCTACCGCTTGCATATTAGAAGAGGTGTATATGATAGGAAATTTGTTTGTCAATATTTTAGCTATGTTTTTAGCTTCTTGTTGTATGGCAGCTTCTTCATTATCTAATAAGTTAATACTAGACAACAAATCTGTTTGAAAATCATATTCAATAAGATTTAGATGATAAAGAACAAACAATTGTTGAATAAATGAGTATGCCAGACAAGCTCTAGGAGGCATGCCACCCGGAATCATTACACAGCCTAACCCTTGCTTTTTAGCTATTTCAGCTACTTTACCACCAGATGTGATGCAAAATATATTTGCTCTTTGAGCAATGGCTTGATCCATAGCAGATAACGTCTCTTCGGTATTGCCTGAGTAAGAGCAAATAATCAAAAATGTTTCTTCATTGACATATTTCGGAATGGTGTAATCTTTAGATACCTCAAATGGAACATTTAGCTCATTTTTGACTAAACATTTTACAATATCGCCACCTATACCTGAACCACCTAGCCCACAAACTAAAACGTTGCTTATATCTTTTTGATTTTTAGATACATCGATTTTTAATCCTATCTGAAAGGCTTCAGAAATCTGAGTAGTAAAATCAGCTATATAACGATTCATTGTCAACATATCATTGCTTTTAATTACTTTTGAGCATACAGTATTGCATAATACAAAAAAAGTAAAAATTAATGAGTAAACATAACCTTTTAGGTATTGATGGTGAACAAAAAGCAAATGTTTACCTAAAGAAAAGAGGTTATAAAATTCTAGCTACTAATTGGACTTTTAGAAAAGCAGAGATAGATATTATAGCTCAGCATCAGGGAGAGATTATTTTTATAGAGGTAAAAACAAGGAGCACTTATTTTTTTGGAAATCCGGAAGATGCAGTGGGCCTACATAAGCAAAACCTGCTCTGCAAAGCATCAGCGGCATACTTAGAGAAACACAATATAAATTCACCTATAAGGTTTGATATTATCTCTATAGTGAAAAAACTGAATGATTATGAAATATATCATATTCAAGATGCATTTTTTCCGATAGGCTTTTAAAGTCAATAAGATTATGCTAATTTTAATCCATGACTAACGAAAATTTTAAAGAGCTACAAAGCCGACTTTCTGCTCTGAGGGGGTATCTTTGACGTTGATAATAAAAAGATCAAAATAGAGGAGGAGGAAGCTTCGACTACTGCTTCCAACTTTTGGAGTGATTCTGAGAAAGCAGAAACTATATTAAAGTCGATTAAAGGAAATAAAATTTGGATAGATGCTTATGAGCAAGTAGCTACTGCCGTGGATGACCTCGGTGTGTTACAAGAATTTTATCAAAGCGGTGATGTTTCTGAGGAAGAGTTAAATGAGCAGTATCATAAAACAATTACATTAGTTGATGAGCTGGAGTCTAAATCTACACTAAGCAGCGAAGAAGACAGCTTAAATGCATTATTAACCATTAATAGTGGCGCTGGAGGCACAGAAAGTTGTGACTGGGCTGCTATGCTTATGCGAATGTATATTATGTGGGGCGAGAAAAATGGGTATAAAGTCCGTGAAGCAGATATCCAAGCTGATGATATTGCAGGAATACGTTCTGTAACTTTAGAAATTGAAGGAGATTTAGCTTATGGATACCTCAAAGGTGAAAATGGCGTTCATCGATTAGTACGCATCTCACCATTTGATAGTTCAGCTAGGCGCCATACTTCATTTGCTTCTGTTTTTGTTTGCCCGCTAGTAGATGATACCATTACTGTAGAATATAAAGATTCAGATATTGAGTGGGATACTTTCCGGGCAGGAGGCAAGGGAGGACAAAATGTAAATAAAGTAGAAACGGCAGTAAGGTTAAGGCATTTACCTACCGGAATTGTTATAGAATGCCAGCAAGAACGGTCTCAATTAATGAATAAAGAACGCGCTCTTAAAATGCTTAAGTCTCAACTTTATGAATTAGAACTAAGGAAGCAAAACGAAGAGAAAGCAAGAATAGAAGGTTCTAAAATGAAAATAGAATGGGGATCACAGATAAGGTCTTATGTCATGCATCCATATAAAATGGTGAAAGATTTACGGACTAATCACGAAACAGGCAATGTGCAGGCAGTGATGGATGGTGATTTAGATAACTTTATTAAATCTTATTTGCTGTTAAGCAAGTAAGATTTAATAAAATATCTATTTAAAATTGGAAATTCGTAAAAAAAAGGTCGTTTCCTAACTCAGAAATCTCTGATTTCAAAACTGCTCTACTCACAAATGTGTCTAAAAAATAGGAGGATTAATACTCATGACAGGAATTTGAGAAGCTGCTACAACTTTTCTTCCTCTTGAACTTAAGCCATATCTCTTTAAGCCCATATCTTCACTTTTCATGATGATAATCATATCACCTTTTACAATTTTACTGTAATCAGCAATAGAATCAGTTACATTTTTGTACTTAATCATTTTTGTAGTACATTTTACTTTATTCTTTGCGATCTCATCTGCTACTAATTGCAATTGCTTTTTAAGCGTAGTAACATCAGCAGTAAAATCTTCTAAGAAAGTATTAACGGTAACTACATGGATTTTGCTTCCGAAAATTTTCGCCCAACTAATAGCTGTGTTAACTTTTTTCGTAGTTGTTTTAGTTACATCTAATGGCAATACAATGTTGTCAAATTGGACTTTATCTCTTTTACGGACTGTAATTACGGGTAAAGGAGCACCTTCCAAAACTCTTTGCGTATTAGCACCAAGTATAAATTTATCTTTATCTACTTGAGTTGAAGCGCCATTTTTCCCCATTACGACTAAATCTATATCTTCAGTAATAATAGCGTTTAGTATCTCTTTATAAATCTTTCCTTTTACAAATTTAGCTGACTTCTTATAGCCTTTCAGCTTTGGATGTTGCTTTAAAGTTTCTTCTAATTTGGCTTTTATCTGGTTTTCAATTTTGGTATCAGATTTAGATTCGCCGTCTATGACCATATTTAAATCATAAGTTTCCATCACGTTTAATAATACAATGGCTGCATCAGTCTTTTTTGCGATGTAAGCAGCATAATTTAAAGCAGATGCTGAAGAAGCTGAAAAATCAGTAGGTACAAGAATTTTTTTGATGTCTAAATTCATTATAATTGTTTTTTATAAATATGGGACAAAGGTAGGCATGTAAAATATAAAACGCAATACCTGGAATTACATTCCATCAATCTTTTTTAAAAACAGGCTCAATCCTGCTTGTTTTTGGGCATCTAACTCAAAACTGATAGATTTTGTTAAATATTTCTTAACATTGAAATCATATAAGTCATATATTTTTTGGTACTCCGGAATGATCGCATTGACTGCCTGAATACCTTTTGATAATGCTTCATTAAATTGAGATATAAATTTATCCGGCAAAGGTTTATTTGCCACCCAAGCAGCAAATACAAATGGTAACTTGGTATATTTAAACCATTCCTCACCAAGGTCAAATGAATAATTATTTACATTGCGATGTTTGATAGCTCTATCACCGATGATAAGCCCGGCAGTAGTACCTTGAATGTTTTGCTCATATCCTTGAAAAGCATCTTTAAAAACAGGATGGATTTTCCAATAATATTTACATAACACTTTTAATAGTTTCACGGAAGTTTTTGACTGATAATCTAATAAAATGGTTTCAATAGAATTTAATGGTACATTGCTAAATAGATTTACCGTTTCAACGGCTCCTTTTGCTCCAATGCAATAGTCACTAATAATTTTATAATCAACTAACTCGGGAAGGATTGCCACCGGCAGAAGGGCAAGGTCACAGTTATTTGACAATAAACTTTGGGCGCAGTCAGCAGGATTTGCAAGGTTAATGATAATTTCTTTGTGAAGGCCGGATTGCTCTAATCCATATAAAAACGGTTTAGTATTTAAATATGAAACAGCTGAAATTTTAATTTTGCTCAAAGTAAATGATCAGTATTGTTAAGCTGTTTAAGCGAAAATTTCTTTTTATGATATTTCACAATATATAAAGTAGTATTTTGATGTGGGTAATCATCCATAAAAGTAAGCTCTTTATTAAGTAAAGTGCATAAGAATATTCTCATGGCCCTGCCATGTGTACATATAAGCACTTTTTTTTCAGGTTGCAGAATGACATGGTCAATAAATTCTTTTTGCCTGATCTGAACTTCCAAAGGGGTTTCTCCTCCTTCTACCGTTTGACTTAATTTGTTTTTTTTCCAGCCAGAAACAATATTGTAAAAAGCCATTTGATCTTTTCTGCTAGTAGATTTTCCTTCAAAGATCCCCCAATTAATTTCATCCAATCCCTCATGAATTTCGTGTTGGATACCTTGGTCAATAAAATTTTTTACAGTTTGTTGCGTACGAATTAAAGAAGACGTATAAACTTTCTCAAAAGGAATATCTTGATATTTTTTATGAAAAAGGTTTGCTTGCAACCATCCGGTTTCATTTAATTCTGAATTGATGCCTCGGCCTTGAACGATGCCTCTGCGATTGTAATCTGTTTCCCCATGTCGTATAATATAAAACTCCTTCTCCATGCTTAATTTAATACCTCCTCTACCTCAGTCTTTGAGTAATCTACAATCGTATTGTATAAAGTATCTCTTTCTATAGGTATCCTACCGGCTTGCTTGATTAAAGTTATCAATTGCTTCGTAGTTAAAGCAGGCGTTTGCTCCTCGGCACCTGCCATAGAATAAATCTTAGTCGAGTCATCAATTGTGCCATCAATATCATCTACGCCAAAGCCTAGTGATAGTTGAGCGGTCGTTCGCCCGATCATTGGCCAATAAGCTTTTATATGATTAAAATTATCCATAAATATTCTTGAAACGGCATAGTTTCGAAGGTCCTCAATCGTAGATACTTCTTTAATGTGTGACATCTGGTTATTTTGATTACGGAATTTAAGGGGGATAAATGTATTAAACCCAGCCGTTTTATCTTGAAGTTTTCGCAGCCTGTCCATGTGATCTAGCCGATGCTCATATTTTTCTATATGCCCATACAACATGGTAGCATTTGATGGAATATCCAGTTCATGGGCCGATTCGTGGATTTCAAGCCATTGCTTACTGGTACATTTATCTTTGCAAATTTCATTTCTGATGTCTTCATCAAAAATCTCTGCTCCTCCTCCGGGCAATGAATCTAAACCTGCTTCTTTTAAAATTTGCAATCCTTCTTTATAGCTTACTTTAGCTTTTCTAAACATATATTCCAGCTCTACTGCAGTGTACCCTTTGATATGAATATCCGGCCTTATCTCTTTTACCTTTTTGAGTAAGCTGATAAAAAATTGCAAACTCAGTTGTGGCAGGACGCCACCAACCACATGCATTTCAGTAACAGGTTTGTCTTTATACTCCCTGACAATATCTAAAATCTCTTCTTCGGAATACACCCAACCTTCCTCTTTTTGCTTTAAAAGCCTTGAATAAGAACAAAATTTACAAGTAAATACGCATAAATTAGTAGGCTCTACATGAAAGTTTCTATTAAAAAAAGTTTTATTGCCAAATCTTCTTTCTCTAATATAATTAGCAAGTGTTCCTAAAAATCCTAAACTGCCTTTTTCATATAACAACAAACCCTCTTCTATAGATAATCGTTTTTGAGCAATTACCTTATCTGCAATGTCTTTAAAAACTTTATTATACTTGACACTCTCAACTATTTTTTTGATATTAGCTTGCTGTTGCATATGGTATGGCAAAGTTAGTTTCTTTTGTTATTTAAAACAAACCCATTGTAGAGGCAGTTCATCTAAATTTTAGATATGGCAAATAAACAGCATATTGATATTAAATTAGAAAATGGAGATGATTTTGATATACCCATTGAAGGATCGTTAGGCTTGCTAGCTTTAGGAAGTGTTGGCATTGAGGCGTGGAGGACAAAAAGAAAAGAAGCCGGATTTAATGTTGTGAAAAATAAAAAAGAAATTGTAGCTGAGTGGGAAAAGAGAAAAGAAATAACTAAGACAGAAGATTCTGAAAATAGTACGAATGGGTAAGAAGTTAGCAAATAAAATGCTTCTCATAGGCTGGGATGCTGCAGACTGGAAAGTTATCCATCCTTTATTAGATGCAGGAGAAATGCCTGCACTGGAAAAACTGATCAATAATGGCGTAATGGGTAATCTCGCTACGCTTGAACCCCCTTTCTCTCCTATGTTATGGTCTTCCATTGCGACCGGGATGAGGCCCGATAAACATGGCATTTTAGGATTTACCGAACCCGACCCAAGCGGTGGTGGCGTAAGACCCGTATCCGGCACTTCTCGAAAAGTTAAGGCCGTTTGGAATATTTTAATGCAAAATAATTTTAAAACCAATGTAATTGGTTGGTGGCCAAGCCACCCGGCAGAACCGTTAAACGGTGTATGCATATCGAATTTTTATCAACGCGCTAATTCTCCTATTGAAATACCTTGGAAAATGCTACCCGGAACTGTTTATCCATCTAAATTAGCTAAGACTTTTTCCGATTTAAGAGTACATCCTGATGAATTAACAGCTGCACATATCTTGCCATTCATACCGAATGCAGAAAAAATTGATCAAAATAAAGATAAGAGTATCGGAATGTTATCTAAAATCATTGCTGATTGTTCTTCCATCCATTCCGCTGCTACTTGGACAATGGAAAACACAGAGTGGGACTTTATGGCAGTATATTATGATGCTATTGATCATTTTGGGCATGGATTTATGAAGTTTCATCCACCTAAGTTGCCCGGTGTGCCTGATGAATCATATGAAAATTATAAGGAAGTTATCGTTAGCGGATATAAATATCACGATATGATGTTAGATCGTTTAATGAAATTAGCCGGTAATGATACCACTATTATGTTAATTTCAGACCATGGATTTCACTCTGATCATCTCCGGCCATTAACATTGCCTAAAGAGCCTGCTGCTCCTGCTTTTGAGCATCGGCCATATGGCATCTTTGCCATGATGGGCCCCAACATTAAGAAAGATGAGCGAATTTATGGAGCTACTTTGCTGGATATTGCGCCTACTATTTTAACCATGCATGGATTGCCTTATGGTGAGGATATGGATGGGAAACCTTTAGTTCAATCATTTATAGAACCGGTATTACCTGAGCAAATCCCTTCATGGGAAGACATAAAAGGAGAAGACGGCACCCATCCTAAAGGGATTAAAGAAGACCCATATGCTGCTAAAGAAGCGATGGACCAGTTGATAGAATTAGGATATATCGAAGATCCGGGAGAGAATAAACAAGAAGCAGTTAAAAGAACTATCATTGAGTCAGAATATAATTTATCCAGAGTCTACACAGGCTCCAATCGACATGCCCTAGCAATTCCAATTTTAGAAAGGTTATATAAAGAAAATCCCGATGAAATTAGGTTTGCTCAAAGATTGGCAACCTGTTATCAGCAAGAGAATAGGATTAATGATTGTAAGAATATTATCAAGAAGATCAAGGTATTATTAGAAAAGAATGCAGAGAAAAATAAGCAGGAAAGGCTAAAAAAATTGGAGGAGGATGAAAGTATTAAGCAAGAAGAAAAAGAGAAGATTAAACAAAATATCAATAACAAAGTAAAAAAGGAGTTCCCGGGTATTTTGCTGTTAGAAGGCACCATATTTTTAAGTGAAAATAAATCCAAGAAAGCTTTGGAATTATTTAAGAAAGCAGAGAAAGTGGCTCCTAACCTCCCAAATTTATACCTTCACCTAGGAAGAGCTTATTCGCAAGTGAAGCAATATGATGACGCAGAAAGAGCATTTAATAAAGCACTAAACATTGATGGCGATAATGCTCAGGCTCATTATGGCTTGGGCGTTGCATTACTAAGAAAAGAAAAATATTTAGAAGCTGTTGACTCATTATTAAGCACGATAAGTTTGATATATCATTTTCCTTTTGCTCATTATCATTTAGGTGAAGCTTTAATTTCGTTAAAAGAATATGAGCATGCTGCTGAAGCATTTGAAGTGTGCCTTACCATGGCTCCTAATATCAGCAAAGCCCGAAATTGGTTGATTAAAATTTATGAAGAGTTTTTATCAAGCCCTGAAAAAGCAAAAGCAGTTGCGGAACGTCCTATCATAAAGCAACAAAATGTAAAAAATAATACGGCTATAGAAAATGTAGAAACAGAAGAAGAAATTCTTAGTGAGAAAGCTACCGCTCATCGTACTGCTTTAAAAGAAAAAAGTGAGGGCGAAATAATCATTGTCTCCGGATTGCCGCGTTCAGGAACTTCCATGATGATGCAAATTTTAGACCGTGGTGGCGTTCCTATTTTTACTGATAAACTTCGTAAAGCAGACGAAAGTAATCCAAAAGGTTATTACGAGCATGAAGCAGTTAAAGGATTAGCACGGGATAACAGCTGGCTGAAAGAAGCAAAAGGAAAAGCCGTTAAAGTGATTGCTCAATTACTTTTTAAATTGCCGGCTCGATACAATTACAAGATAATATTTATGCAGCGAGATATCCAAGAAATAGTCATATCTCAACAAAAAATGCTGCAAAAAAATGGTAAGAGAAAAGTTGATGAAAAAAATTATCCGCTTGGATTAGAGTTAGCTTTTAAAAATACTTTAGATAAAGTAAAAGTGTGGAATAATAGAAACTATAATGTGGAAGTACTTTTCATGCTTTATCCGGCAGTACTCGAAGACACTGCAAATAAAGTCAAAGAAATCAATAAATTTCTTGGCATGGATTTGGATGAGAATGCTATGGAAATGGCAGTTGATGCTTCCTTATATCGCAATAAAATACCTGTATAAGAAAGATATATAAAAAAATAATTATCTTTAAGTCATAATTTATTAGCTATGAACAAAAAAAATAACCTAAAAGAAGCTTTAAAGAAATATTCGTTAATGACAGGAGGCCTGATAGGACTTACCACCGTTTCAAATGCAGACATTATTTATACTAATATTGATCCTGATACCACTTTTAATACTGATGGAGGGTCATTCGATCTAGATTTAAATAATGATGGGACGGTAGATTTTAATATTAACATCCTTACCCGTTCTAATACTTTTAACGGCACTGCTTTCATTTTTACTAATAAAATTTCGTTACTTCCTGCTACTAATAATGCTGTAGTAGGTGAAACTAGCATTGCTTATAGATTAGACAAAGGTTATTTAATCAATTCCGGAAATCCATGGAGCAACTTAGATCCAATAATATATTCGGTGCTTAGTTCATCTTTCGGTACGCCTAATCGTATTACAAAAGGAGAATGGGGCGGAGCTGTAGATAAATATTTAGGCCTATCAATTGTAGTCGGAGCTGATACCTATTATGGTTGGGCTAGACTAGATGTGGGTTCTAATGCCGAATTTTTTACAGTAAAAGGTTATGCCTTTGAAAATATACCTAATCGCCGTATTGGAGCAGGAGATATCCAAACACTTGTTGCTACAGATGTTTTAGTAGCGGATATTGCCAATAATGGAAATGGTAGCGACTTACAAGTAGGATTTAATGAGCCGACAAATTTAGATAGTGTTGATAATTATCGAGTATTGGTTGTAAAAGCATCTGATGTTGCAGGTTTTGATCTGGATTCTGCGGAAGCAGTTGCACCAGACAATTATACAGTGGTAGATAGACAAGCTCCGGGCAATCAACAAACTGTTGTTTTAAGTGACTCTGCTACTGATATAGATGGCGATACCATAACTGTAGGAGTAGCGTATAACGTTTTCGTCTTAACTATAGCAGATGGAGTCAAAACTAACATTCCTAAATTAAGTAGCCCATCTCAAGAGATAACGTTAACTATTCCAATAGTTCC
The DNA here is from genome assembly GCA_965213575.1 of Chitinophagales bacterium. Lineage (GTDB taxonomy): Bacteria > Bacteroidota > Bacteroidia > Chitinophagales > JAUHXS01 > JAUHXS01. The sequence goes on from CBDBZN010000004.1 coordinate 38,209, forward strand.
GGTTGATAGTTTAACGGCAAATGATATAGATAACAATAATAATGGTAGTGATATAGAAATTTCTTTTACAGAAGAAGCGGATACAGCAGTCATCGAAGAATTTAGAGTTATAGTTGTTAAATCATCAGACACTGCTACTTTTGATTTAAATGAAGCTAATGCTGTAGTTCCTGAAAACTATACAATAATAGAAAAAATGGGTGATACGCATACAGATACTTTACCGGCTGATGCAAAAGATAAAGACGGTGACTTAATTACTAAAAACACACCTTATAGCTTGTATGTATTAACGGTAGGTAATGCTGGGGCAACCGGAAATGCATTATCCGATCATGTAGAGATTATATTGACTGATTCAACAGCGCGAGTAACTGACTTATTTGTTGCTGATACTAGTAATAATGGAAATGGAAGTGACCTTTTTGTTTCATTTGATGATCCTGCTGATACTTCTACCGTGGGAGAATATCATATAATTGTAGTAAAATCGGAAAATGTAGAAACCTTTACCTTAGATGATGCCAATAACTTACCTGCTGATAGATATACAGTAGCACCACTTACCGGGGATGGATTTGCTGGCACACTGCCTGCAGATGCTAGAGATGCTGATGGAAATTTTATTTCTACTGATGTATCCTATAATGTATTTATATTGACTCAAGCAGATAGCCTAGATGCTTTTACAAATATTTTAACAGGGCCTTCAGACAGTATTACATTAAGTCCTATTTTATCAACTTTACCGGCAACCAATATTGTAGCTGCTGATAGCAGTGATAATGGGGATGGATCTGATTTATTTGTAGCCTTCGATGACCCTGCTGATACTTCTACCGTTGGAGAATATCAAATAATTGTTGTAAAGTCAGAAAATGCCGGTAGTTTTAATCTTAATGATGCAAACAATTTATCTGCTGACCGATATACCATAGCTCCACTTACAGGAAACGGATTTTCAGGAACATTACCTACGGATGCTAAAGATGCAGAAGGAGATTTTATAGAAAATGATGTTGCATATAATGTATTTATATTAACCATAGCTGATAGTATGGGAGTTTCTGGAAGTGCTTTATCTGATCCTTCAGATACTATAACTTTAACTTTTTTACCTATAGCTACTCTTCCGGTAACCAATATTATGGTAGCTGATACAGCAGATAATGGAAATGGAACAGATTTGTTCATTTCATTTAATGATCCTGCTGATACCTCCACCGTAGGAGAATATCGAATTTTTGTAGTAAAAGCCAGTGACGCATCGGACTTTGATGTGGAGAAGGCAAACAGTTTACCGCCAAGTGTATATAAAACAGTTCCACTTACAGGAGATGGTTTTGAAGGTGTATTAGATAATACTTCAGTAGATTCGGAAGGAGAATTGATCGTTAATAATGTACCTTATAAAGTATTTGTGCTAACAGTAGCAGATGGTGATGAAGCTACGGATAATGTTTTATCAAACCCTTCTGAGACTATTACACTTACTATGGAAGTTGGTATTTCTTTAATATCTTCTAATGAAGATTTAAATATTATAGTTGATGATAGAAATATTATCATTAATATAAATAACACTGATTTTAATAAGCTACAAGCTAGAATTTATAATATTTCGGGTCAATTATTAGCTGAAAAATCTAATGTTTCAACAAACGTTATTCGCTTTTCTAAGAATAACCTAAACGAACAAATTATTTTAATATCTATTAATATTGATGGACAATCTTATTCGCAAAAAGTATTTTTAAAATAATATTCTTACATTCATATAGAGCTACAATATTAGCTCTATATGAATGATATGATGTACAGATATTTCATTTTTTCTTTTACATTGTTTGTTTCTTTTATTAGTGTTTTAGCACAAGAAACTTATATCCCGTTACATACTTACAGTTATCATTTATTAGATAGAAGGGAAATACTTTCAGGGAATATTTCAAGTAATTTTCATACTTCTTTAAAGCCATATTCAAGAAAAGATGTGGCTGAGGAGCAAAATTTATTTAATACCGGAGAATTCGATACTCCTAAGCAAATATATAATACGCTGTATTTAAAACGGGAGGCCGATTTAATTGATTCAGATTCTTCCATGTCACAACGTTCTATTATCAGTCAAATTTATAAGGATCAACATGCATTTATTGAGATTGATAAACCGGATTTTTTTCTAATATTAAATCCTGTTTTATATCTTCAAATAGGGAAAGAAAACAATAATAACTCTTTAAAATATATTAATACGAGAGGTTTAGAGTTAAGAGGAAGCATCGATGAAAAAATAGGATATTATGCATTTGTCGGTGAAAATCAAGCTGTTTTTCCTGAGTATGTAGCAGAGCGAATAGAACGCGATCAGGCTGTTCCCGGACAAGGATTTTATAAAAGTTTTAAAACCGATGGATATGACTTTTTTACAGCTAGAGGATATATTACCTTTCCAATATCTAAACATATAAGGCTTCAGTTCGGGCATGATAAAACTTTTATAGGTAATGGCTATAGATCTCTTATTTTGTCAGATTTTTCTAATAATTATTTATTCTTAAAATTTAACACCAAAATTTGGCGATTTAATTACCAGAACCTTTACACTTCTTTGGTGAGGAATTATGACCGTGGAGGCGACCGGAGACTACCGGTAAAATACATGTCGCTACATCATTTAAGTATCAATCTTACTAATTGGCTAAACTTAGGCATGTTTGAAAGCATTGTTTCAGGCCAATTGGATGCCAATTATTTAAATCCGATTATTTTTTATCGTGCTATAGAACAAAACTTAGGAAGTCCTGATAATGCTTTATTAGGATTTGAATACAAAGCAAATTTTTTGAAGCATTTCTCTCATTATGGCCAATTAGTAGTTGACGAATTTAATTTTAATAATTTTCGCGATTCTTCAGGCTGGTGGGGAAATAAATATGGATTTCAGTTTGGGTTAAAATATATTGATGTAGCCGGTATCAACAATTTGGATATGCAATTGGAGTATAATATTGTGAGGCCTTATACTTATACTTTCAGAGATTCATCAGCAGATTATACTCATTATAATCAGCAACTAGCTCATCCTTTTGGAGCAAATTTTCAAGAATATATATGTATATTAAAGTATCAAATAGCTCCTAAAATTTTAGTAACTGGTAAAGCTATTATAGCAGAAAAAGGAATAGATACTGCTGATGCTACTAATTGGGGCGGTAATATATTTTTGCCATATACGACTAGAGAATCAGAATATAATAATCAAATAGGGCAAGGAGTTAAACAAAACATATTTATAGCAGATCTAACAGCCTCTTATCAATGGAAACATAATATGTTCTTTGAGCTTCGGTATATAAGAAGAAATGAAAAAATAAATGTAAAACAATCAGCTACAAATTTTGTAGCGCTGGCGTTCAGGATGAATATTGCTCAATGGGATATGAGCTACTAAAGATTTGATTGTAAATCTGTTAAAAAAGTTTTAATTTCTTTCAAAGAGCTTATTAATATTGATTTATAATTATCTTCTGCTTGAGAATTGCCTGAAGTCTGTAACTTCTTTTTTGCCCCTTCCAGGGTGTAACCCTCTACTTTTACGTATTGATATATCTTTTTAAGATTCTCTACATCAGCGGGAGTAAATAATCGATTGCCCTTCCGATTTTTTTTAGGTTTTAATATATCAAATTCGTTTTCCCAAAATCTAATGAGAGAAACAGAAACCCTAAACATTTTTGCTACTTCCCCAATAGGATAGTACATTTTTTTTATTTCCGGTTCTTTATAAGGCATGTTAGTTACGCTCCTTAATAGTTATCTCTACACGTCGATTTTGGCTTCTTCCAAATTCACTGTCATTCCCTCTTAAAGGCTGAGAACTGCTATAGCCTTTGGTAAATAATCTTGTCTTATCAATATCTTTTTTTATTAAATATGATTGAACTGCCTTAGCTCTTTTTTCAGATAGAACTAAATTATCCTTTTCTGAACCTACATTATCTGTATGGCCCGCAATTTCAATAGTAATATCAGAATTGTCACGTAATTGCTTAACAAGCTTATCCAGCTCTATATAAGATTCTGAAAGCAGGTTATATTTTCCTGTTTCAAACAAAATATTATTTAAAGTGAACTTTGCACCAACTTCTGCTTTAGATAATGCTAAGTGTTTGGTTTTGTAATTTTTAGGCAATGCTTTAAAACTATGCATCTCCCCTGTTTCTATATCTTTCGAACTTGAAGATGCCACTATCTCCTTATCATTATTTACTAAAAGCATTTCTGTGAATAAATTATCAATATACTCATCTAACCTATCTAAGTAATCATCTTTATTAGGTTCTTGCACCTCAACAAAATAGTCTTTACCTTCTACTAAATTTTCAAATTTAAATTCTCCTTTTGCATTAGTTTTAGTAGAGTCTATTCTATTTTCAGGAGCATCAAAGAGATACACGTCTAGCCCTTTAACTCCAAAGGCAGGATATTCTGCATCTACTACTCTTCCAATAATTTCAGCCTCTCCTTTAAATTCAAATAAATCAGGATTATCAATGTCTATCAAAGCAACACTATTGATAGCCGTATTTAAATCACTGAACTTAAAATCTTCATCATTATACTGATATCCTTTTTTTAATATATTATTGTTTTTATCTGTCAAATAAACATCTGCGTAAGTATTTGCCCCTACCTTATCAATTTTTACAGAATAATTTTCGTTAGGTGGAAGGTCGTTGAATTCATATCTTCCTAAAATATCTGTTCCAGTAGAATCAATTATTACGTTATTAGAATTCAATAGATAAACCTTTGCAACATCCATATTTTCTAATAAAACAATACCGGAAATATTGACCAATTCTAACATTGCTGAATCATGCTTGGCTAGTAAAGCTATAGAACTCTGCATGAGTGGAACTCCTTTAAAACTAGATATATCTCCAGTTTCTTCTTCTGTTTTGGCTGATTTTATAGTAATCCCTTCATCATCTACCATCATCATTTCAGCCATTAAAGATTGGATATGATCATCTAGCTTAACCAAATAATCATCATTATTTTCCGGAAGATTTTTAAAATCAAATTTTCCTTCTTCGTCTGTAGTAGTAGAATCAACTACCTGATCGTCTTTTTCTAAAAATACTTTAACGTTACTTACAGCATCAATAGGCTCATTTTTATCTTTAATTTTACCGTAAATACTAACTTTTCCTTTTTCTGCTTTTAATTTTGGATTATTAAAATCAAGTAGAAATATACCATTCCTTTCTTCCGGCAGTTCTACGAACTTATATGCTGTAGGACTTGCTTTGATCGTTTTCTTTAAAATTTTCCTTGTATAATCGGTAATTAAAATATCAGCGTTAAAATCTTCTTCTATATCTTCAATTCTAACAGAATAATCATCAGCTTTAGAAAGATCCTTAAATTTAAATTTTCCATTATTATCAGTAAAAGTATTTTCAATAATTTCTCCATGCATATCAACTAATGATACTTTTGCCTTTTCTAAAGGTTTATTGGTAGGAGTAGTTAGTTTACCCATTATCGTAAGCAACAGTGTATTATCTTTTAGATTTATTACATTATCTGTATATGGAGTGAAGTAGATATTATCACAACAGGTTTGTTGGCCATTATTTTGAGATGCTCGATTAGAAGTGAGAAATATTGTTTTTCTGTCTGTACTAATATTTAAATAATAGTCATCAGCTGAACTGTTAATTGGAAGGCCTAAGTTGATCACTTTTTCCCATGTATTATTTTTTAGATCTCCGTTAATACCAAATATATCAAACTCTCCCACTCCCCAATGCCCGTTAGAGCTAAAATATAATGTAGCAGTAGAAACATCATAAAATGGAGACCCTTCATCCCAAAGCGTATTAACTTCTTTTCCCAAGTTGACCGGACTGGAAAATCTCCCTTTATCATCAACGACAGAATACCATAAGTCATAACCACCCACACTCCCGTCTATATCAGAGCTGAAAATTAAATACTCATTTGAATCTTGGGGATAAGATACTAACACAGGATGTTTAGTAGAATAATTGATTGTATTGATCTTACCGATTCGTTTTGGTTTAGACCATTCACCTTTTTTCAAATCACTATACTGAATTTCACATATTCTGCCGTAAGTACGATCATCTTCACATACAGTATAATATATTCTCTCTCCGTTCTTTGAGAAAGCAGGATTCCCAATATGATTACCCGGATCGTCCACTGGTGTGACTTCAAATAATTCTCTTTTTTGAAAAGTATTATCTACTTTCTTAGAAGTATATATCCTGTTAACAAAAATAGAATCTGGATCATCAAGGTCCACTCCCTTAACCATATCTACACCGGTAAAATACAAGGTGCCGTTGCTATCTTGAATTGCAGCGAAGTCGTCTCTTTGGTCTTCATTAACGTCATGGCCGGCATAAAATATATCAATAATTCGTGGCGATTCTGAAAGATCCCTAGCTATTTTATTACCTTGAATTTCATTATTTGCTAGGCTCAAGTAAGGATCGGATTCCTGGTAGTTTTCTTTGAACTCTTTAAAAAGATTATCAGCTAAATCATAATTGCCTTCAATTTTATACATTTTGGCAAGCCAAAATTTAGCTAACGGATATTTTTTATTGGCATTTTCCGATACTAGCTTATAATGAGGTTTTGCTTGTGAATAATGGCGGGTTATTCTGTAAGATTCTGCAAGCTTATACTGCACATCTACATCATCAGGTGCAAGAGCTACTACTTTGGCATAAAATCTAGCTGCATCATTATATTGGAGTTTTGAAAATGTTTCATCACCTAAGCGGGTATTTTTTTTTATACTCCTTTTATCTTCTTTGCTTAGCTGGGCTTGGCTTGAAAAGCTAATTAGTAAAAAAAAAAGTATACTAATTAATTTATGATTACTGATCATTAGTAGATGTTGATTAGCTGTTAATTACATCTTAGCAATATATACAAATATAATTCTATATAACCTCTAAATTAAAAGATGCACATAAATATATTAAATGTAGCTGTAATATTCTTATGTTATGATAATAAGATATAGTAACCTGAGGCCTTTTAAAAATAAAATAATCTATTATATTTCTACTAAAATGGCTGCAATCTTCTTCTTTATTAAGTTTTAAATGTTCAAAACCAATAGGTTGTTCTATTATTGAAAAATTTGCGCTTCAAATATTTTGCTATTTTAGTTGTGCAAATATCTCAATATTAAAAAACTAAAGGTAAAGATCATGCTAATGAATATATTTGTATCATTACATTTTTAATTAGATAAATCTATATTATTAGTCAATGAGGGAAACATTAGAAGTAATTATGGGTGATTTTATGGCTCATGGGCACTGTTTTAGATGGACTCCTGATATTTTATTTGCATTTATAGTAGGGAATATACTCACTGCTTTATCTTATGTGATTATTCCTTTCTTATTATTTCAATTTTATAAGGAACGAAAAGACATCCCTTTTACAGCTTTATTTAAATGGTTTGGCTTATTTATCATTTTTTGTGGGGCAGGCCACATTATTAATACTTTAAATATATGGAACGGGTGGTATCGCTTTGAAGCTTACTGGGTAGTGGGTACCGGAATTGTCTCTGCTATAACATGCTATTTTTTAATACGATATTGGAATGATATTATAAACATCCCAAGCCCTAATCAACTGCGAGAAGCCAATGAAAAGCTGCAAATAGAAATTGAGCAAAAAGATAGTATACAAGTCCTGTTAAAACGTTCTAATGAAGAGTTAGAACAATTTGCATACATTGCTTCTCATGATCTTCAAGCACCGTTAAGAACTATCTCGAGTTATATTGACTTGATACAAAACCAATATAGTTCAGGATTGGATGATAAGGGCAAGCTATATATAAAAAATGCTGCCTCCGGCGCTGAAAGAATGCATAAGATGATTGAAAGTTTATTAATTTATTCAAAAATAGATCAGAAAGATAGAAAATTTGAATCAGTAAATATTCAGGAAATTATTGAAAATGCAAAACAAAACTTACACGCTGTTATAAAAGAAAAACAAGCAATCATTGAAGTGCCTAAAAATTTACCTGTAATAAAGGGAGATGAATCGCAGCTCATCCAGCTTTTTCAAAATTTGATAGGAAATGCAATAAAATTTGTTGCTAATCAAACAACTCCTCACATTATTATTTCTTGTAAAGAGAAAAATAACTTTGTTGAATTTTCTATTAAAGACAACGGAATAGGTATCGAAAAAAAATATACAGATAAAATATTCGAAATTTTTCAAAGGCTGCATGGAAGATCCGATTATGAAGGAGCAGGTATTGGTTTAGCTACCTGCAAAAGAATTGTCGACAGGCACGGAGGCCAGATTTGGCTTAATTCAGAAGTAAAACAAGGGGCTGAGTTCTTATTTACTCTAGAAAAATAATTTATTTATTTAACAATACTACCGATAATTCGATAGCGCCTTTACCATTACTAAACTGATTCAATCCGGAAACATTTATATCATAACTTAACCGATATTCAAATTTCTTATAATGAATTCCAAACATTGGAATTATCGCATCTTTTAATCGATAAGATACACCTCCTGAGATATCAAAGCCTTCATTAATTTCTGCATGAACATCTACACCAAGAAGTAATTGACTAGCTTTGCCTTGCCGCATATATAAAAAATTTGGTGTAAAATACAGCCCCTCTTGTTCATAAATATTTGTTCCGCCGTATAGCACCCATCTTCTTGGTAAATGAGCAGGTTCAGCACTTTCCAGAAAAAATTCTTTCGGAGAAGTTACATGGAATATGGATAGTCCGCCGTAAGGGTTCAATTTCCGGCTTTTATCTACATATTGATAATGATATCCAAAGCTGATTTCCGGCATCCAACGGCTAAATTGAGTAATATTTTCTCCATTGGTTGTATTACCATTAAAAAATCCCAATTTTTCGTTGTATTGATTATCAAACAAAAGAGCTCCGGTACTTTTATAAATAAATCCTAATTGCAGCCCTACTGACATTTGATGTTCATCTTGCCCTTCTTTTGAAATATCACGTGCTCCTGATAATGAAAAATTGACGGTATTAAAAGTGCCGGCTCCATCATTATATAACAAAAACCCTCCAAATCCCCACTTCTCGTCTAAAGCTAAATCATAAGCCATTGCAGTAGTAGTTATTTTACTTCCTATGGAAGCCCACTGACTCCTAAAATTTACAACCGTCCGCTCACTGCCATCATTAAAAACACCGGTATGCGCAGGATTTAATAAAACTTTAGATACATTATACTGAGAAAGGTGCGGATCTTGGGCAAACAATAAACTTGAAGCTAAAAATGACCCTACCAAGATTAAATATCTATTGTTTATGATGATTCCCATTTTATAAATTAAGTTGTTTAACTTTTCCATATGATACCTTTATTCTAGATTATTATTAATGGTCATTTTATTAATGAGACACTTCCTGACATACTAAATGATTCATCATCTTTTGTAACTGCCTTAACAGTATAGGCATAAACACCCACCGGTTGTATTTCCCCTTTAAACAATCCTGTCCAACCTATATCTGTATCAGTTGTTTCAAATAACAGCTGTCCCCACTGATTGTATATTTTAAATTCTAACAATTTGAAAGGGCCTCCTCTAACTTTCAAAGTATCATTTTGACCATCATTGTTCGGAGAAAAGCCAGATGGCACAGCAGGAGGCAGAATAACCTCAGCAGGCAACACAGTGATATCTTTAGACACCTCATCTGTACAACCAATTTCGTTAGAAATACTTAATGTGACAGTATAATCTCCTTCTTCTTCATATGTATGAGGGGGGTTTTCATTCGTTGATTCAGGAGACTTATCTCCAAAATTCCAATTATAAGAAGTAGCCCCGGTAGAAGTATTAATAAAAATGATTACTTCTTTAGCACGGCTCTCGCTAGTAGTATCAAATTCAAATCCTGCACTAACAGCCGGTAAGATAGTAATGGGTTTTGTTTTGCTATTGGTACAACCCAATGCACTCGTAACTGCTAAAGTAACATTATAGTTGCCGGCATCATTATATAAATGTCTTACAATCTTTCCTGACTTTCCTATAGAGTCATCCTCAAAAAATTTCCAGTCCCAACGGGTAATTGTTCCGGTATTAATAGTAGAACTGTCTTGAAATAAAGTAGAATCCTCAAAACAGCCAAGAGTAGTAGTAAAGTTGACTATAGGAGAAGGATTTACAAATATTGTTTTAGTTCTAGAATCTTCGCAACCCAAGCTGGAAGTTACTGTAAGTGTAACATTAAAGCTGCCGGTAGTATCGTACACATGATCCGGATTTTCTTCAAAAACACTACTTCCATCACCAAAATTCCATTCCCAATCAGTGATGGTACCATTTAATACTAAGCTTTTATCAATAAAGTTTGTTGCTTGATCCTGGCAAGGTATGGCAGTAGTAAAGTTAGCAATCACTGGTATATCAATAATAATTCTTAAATTATCTGATCCGGCGCTACATGTTTGTTGCCCTAAGGTAGATAAGGTGAGTGTAATACTGCCTAATGCGCTATCAACAGAGCCGGGTACATACATTGCATTAAGCGTAGAATCATTTGGAATAAAAATACCGTTTCCATTAGTTGTCCATCGGCCACCAGTTGCATTCATAACGCTTCCGTTTAATTGCGCACTAGTGCTAGGACAAATGGTAATGTCATCTCCTGCATTTGCGATAGGGTTTGGTTCAACAGTAATGGTTAAACTATCTTTACCTACTCCACATAGGCCATTATTGGTAGAAGTTAATACTAAGCTAACTGACCCATTTATAGAATCTGCACTACCAAAATCATACACTGCATTTAAAAGTACTGTCATTGGGCGAAAAATTTCCGCTGCCTGAAGTTGTCCCACTGTCCCGTGCTAGATCCTCCAGTAATAAAACCATCCAATGTAGCTTGTAGATTATCACTACAAGCAACTTGATCTTCTCCAGCATAAACAAATGATGATGATCCAAAAGTTATGGTAATAGTATCGTCTTCAGCATTACAGGTACCATTAAAAGTAGAAGTTAAAACTAACTGTACAGATCCGGCTGTTGTATCAGCATCACCATATGCATAAGAAGGAGCAAGTACAGAATCATTTGAAAAAGTCCCATCTCCCAATGTTTTCCAATATCCGGTCGTAGCACCTTTAGTTACTTTTCCATTTAATTGTGTAAATAAACTAGTTATACAAACATTCTGATCTACGCCTGCATTTACAGAAGGCGCAGGAGTAATAGTTATCACAACACTGTCTTTAACCGAGTTACAATCTACATTATCAGTACTGGTTAAATATAGTTTTAACAGAACCGCTTGAAATTTCACTACTAGTTGGTGTATAGGTAGCGTTTAGTACTGTATTATTAGGATTAAAGTTTCCATTTCCACCTGTCCATATACCTCCACCTGCATTTGTAACAGTTCCATTTAATGTTGCATTAGCATTATTTGCGCAAACTGATATTGCCAAACCAGCATCCACAATTGGAGCAGGAGTGATTTTTAAGTTAAAACTATCTGCAACTATGTTACAACTATTAGTCGCAGTTAATTTGATCATAACGTTTCCTGCGATTGCATCATTTGTAGAAGGCATATAAGTGCCATTAAGAGAAGTATCACTTGGCGAAAAAGTTCCACTACCTGAAGTTGTCCAAATTCCTTTAGAAGCACCGCCGGTAATAGAGCCGGTTAAGGTAAAAATTGAATTAGCGCAAACAGAGGTCATCAGCATTAACATCTACCACTCCTTCTTGAAGTATAGTCAGTTCTAAAGTGTCTCTCACTGTGGTACAATTACCATTATTAGTAGAAGTTAAAACGAAAGTAACTCCGCCATTAATGGAATCTAGGCCACTAGCATTATAGGTTGCATTTAAAGTGCTGCTGTTAGGGCTAAATGAGCCTGTGCCGAAAGTTGTCCCATACACCTGTAGAAGTAGCACCTGATACACTTCCATTAAGGCCAACCGTCAAGTCATCTACGCAAGTTGAAATATCATCTCCCGCATCCACAACAGGAGCCGCAGAAAAATAAAGTTTAAAACTATCCGTAAACTGATCACAACTATTAGCGGTTAATCGTAAGGTGATAGAATCTAGAGATATGTCTTCAGGAGAAGGTGTGTAGGTAGCATTTAAAGCAGTATTATTAGGTGAAAAAGCTCCTGATCCATTTGTACTCCAAACTGCACCAGTCGCTTCCCCGGATACTGATCCATTAAGCTGTAAAACAGCATTGTTGGCACACAGTGTAGTATCATTGCTGCCGGCTGATGAAGTACCTACTCCAAAAATATTAATCACCATAGTATCCATTCCGACATCACAAGTACCATTATTGGTAGAAGTTAGTATTAAAACTACTGTGCCATTTATTGAATCTTGAGCACTGGCATTGTAAACTGCATTTAATGTTGAGTCATTTGGCGCAAAAGTCCCTGTTCCATCAGTAGACCATCTACCGGTTGTCGTGCCACCTGATATCTTTCCAGCTAACTGAATATCCAAGTCATTAAAACAAGTAACAACATCTTCTCCGGCATCTACAATAGGCGCAGGATTGATAATTATTTTCATACTGTCTTTTTCAGGAATACAATCGCCATTGCCTACAGAAGTAAGGAATAATTTTACAGATCCTGAATTAATTTCATTTCCCGTAGGGGTATAAGTACTTGATAAGGAATTTACATTTGAAAATGTACCATTACCTCCAGACCACTTGCCTCCTAAAGATATCGTTACTGATCCATTAAGCTGGGCAGTAGGATTAGCTGCACAAACATTGATATCTTCACCTGCTTCTACTACCGGAGCCGGAGTAAAATTTACTATCATTGTATCACTTTTAGGAAAACAAGGGCCGACAGATCTCAAAATAAATCGAATAGTTCCTGCAGAAGTATCTACAGCAGAAGGAGTGTAAACAGCATTAAGGTCTGAGCTGTCTGAAAATGTTCCGGTACCATTTGTTCTCCATTCACCCTTTAATGTACTTCCCGACACCTTACCTTTTAACTGAACCGTTGTATTGGCACAAACTAATTGATCAGCGCCTGCATCTACAAAAGTTTTAGCTTGAAATTCAGAGAAATAACCATACCTGCAACCGGTCGATCCACCTCCGTTTAATAATTCCTAAAGCAAATACATCTGAACTATTTTTTATAAGAAATGTAGAATCAACCGGAATTTCGGTTGTGTTGTATTGAATTCTTGCTGCTACCCATTCTCCATTTGTCCCCGGTACCGCAATAAAATCTGCCGGATCAATGGTAGCTGTTCCAGAGCCAGTAATAGTAAAATCATTTACAGCATTAGGATTTACTAAAATAGTTAGGAAAAATCCTTCGGCAGTAGACCGTACAAAACTAACCTGTGATGATCCTGCACAATTTAAAGGAGGTAATTGTGCGATGCCTTCTTCACAACCGAAGCCGGTTACGTGTGTTGCATAAACCGGTTTTGATGTGTTTATAAATATCGCATTATTAGCAGAAGAACCTAACGAATCTATATCAATTCGAAAAACTTCTCCTGCAAAAATAGTAGCAAGCGGTGTAGGATTATTTCCAATATAAACAGCTGTATTATTTTCTGTACCGGTTAAAAACACACTTTCATCTCCGGTAGCATTCAGAGAACCTTTTACCGCGATATATTCTGTACTAACAATATCTATGGGCACAATCTGATCGCCCATTAAATCATAACAACCTCCTGAAGGATTATGATTAGAATCATCTTTAATACTGACAGCAATAGGTTTATTGGAGACCACTGCTGCACCCCCCGGGTGAGTAGAAGGATTAGTATAATTGGCTCCTGTAAAACCACAAGAATACGTTTGGCCCCTATTTAAATTAATGCTGAATTGGGTCAAGGCAGGGTGGCCATCTACTGCAACCGGAGAATATATCGTCACGATCGTGTTGTCTTCTGTGGCTACAATGTCGAAGGAAGCATACGCTTCATGAGGAGCAGAAAAGGTATGGTTATAAAAAGGAGCATGCTTATGAAGTGGAATATAAAATTCTGTGCCTAATCCATTTTCCCCTTTAAGGGCCCAAATATCTGCATTATTAGTGTTGCTAACTTCATAATAGCTGGTTATGGTAGCGGTAGAATAGATATGAAGCCCTGTATTCATCACCAGGTCAGTAGCATCAGTTTCTAATACTCCTTTAAAAGCAGTCATGTTAACTTTTCTAGACTCATTAGCTTGTAGCGAAAACGTAATAGGATTGCCACCATTAAATGTAGGATTAGCAGGTTGCTCAATAACAACTGTGGCTGCCTCACCTTGTGAGGTAACGATAATATAAATAGGCTCTCCACCGGGAGGCCTGTGTAATTCTGTTACTTCCGGAGGCGCAAGCCAAAAATCTGTACCGGTTTGAGCGTTAAGGGTTAATGTAAATAAAAAACATGTGAGATATAGTAGTAATCCCTCTCCTCATACTGTAGCTGTTTAATAATTTTGAACTAGGATACGGAAAAATTATCCATAAGTTTCAAAATTGATAAAAATATAATTTATTAGTTGCTATTGAAAAAATTTAACCATTTTTATCTTTTACTTTATAAGGACAATGCCTGCAACCATTTCCGCAACAATAACCGCGTTCTAACAAATATTTAGCAGTAAATACATAGCGCCCATATTCGTCAATATAGTAATCGATGTCTTTGATGAGT
>CBDBZN010000005.1:0-11997 GCA_965213575.1 Chitinophagales bacterium
TTGCAGGGAATAATACTTTTATCAATCATTTACTTGAAGATATTTGCGGCTTTAAAAATGTGTTTAATGATATAACTCGTTATCCCGCAATCTCTGTTCAGCAAATAATAGATGCTGAACCCCAGACTGTATTTCTGTCTTCAGAACCTTACCCATTTAGTGAGAAACATATTAACGAATTAAAAGCAAAATTACCTGATGCTAAAATTATATTAGTAGATGGAGAAATATTTTCTTGGTATGGCAGCCGATTACTAAAAGCACCTCAATATTTTAAAAACTTATTACAGACTTTATCTTAAATTTGAGCTTAATTCTTTCTTATGTTACCATTAGTATCCTTAATATTAATTATTACACTCTCTGTGCTTATAACGAGAATCGCTACCATCGCACTACAGCACACCGGCTTGTCGAAACAATCAGCAGCTTTTCAAGCCAGGTCTGCCTATACAGGTGTGGGATTTACTACCAGCGAATCAGAAGAAATGGGTAGCTCACCCTGTTAGGAGACAAATTGTGATGACTTTAATGTTGATTGGAAATGCGGGGATAATTTCTGCCATGGCAACATTAATGTTGACATTTGTTGATAGGCAAGAAATTGGATTAGAGGGTAGGATGATCAGGTTAGGAATATTGTTTGGCAGCATAATTTTACTATGGCTCATTGCAAGCAGTAAATGGTTAGATAGGAAATTATATCACTTGGTAAGCTATGCCTTGAGGAAGTTTACCAAACTTAATGTAAGAGATTATGCCAAATTATTAAATTTTCATGGTGATTATGAGATCTCAGAGCTGAAAGTAGATGAAGAAGATTGGTTAACTGGAAAAACATTAACAGAACTTTCTTTAAGGGAAGAAGGGGTCAACTTAATTAGCATTACTCGTAAAAATGGAGAGTATATTGGCATTCCGGAAGGAAATACTGAAATTTTAGATGGTGATCTTTTAATATTATACGGAAAAGAAACTACACTGGAGAAATTGCACGATAGAAAAAAAGGCATTCATGGCGATATAGCACACCGTGATAGTATAAACGCAGAAAGTAGTAAAAGTCAATAATAGTTTCTACTATATCTATATCATTGCAAATATATTAAGAACTATTTCAATACAAACATATTTAGTTTTAAAATGTATGAAGTATATTTTTATTTTATTTATTGTACTAATTCAATTTTCAAAAAGTTATGGTCAAATAATTGATATAGCACCGTTAGGAGAAGGGGTAAGCTTTATGGCAGCAGATTCTTCTATGTCTTTAAGATTAAGATTTCGACTCCAATCACTTTTTTTTGCGCAGAAATTGCTTAGTTCTGACGATAAAGTTGAAAGCCAATTTTTAATTAGGCGTGCCCGGTTAAAATTAGAAGGAATTATATTTACGCCAAAATTAGGCTATGAAATGGAGATAGCTTTGTCTAATAAAGATATTGAAACAGAGCAAAATGCAAATACTAATGTCAATAGTGTCAGGATTATTTTAGATGCAGTAATGAAATATCAGTTCAATAGGCATTGGAATTTATGGATAGGGCAAACTAAATTGCCGGGAAATAGAGAAAGAGTTGTATCTTCTACCGATTTACAATTTGTAGACCGCTCGTTAGTAAATGCCAATTTTAATATAGATAGAGATATCGGCATTCAGTTGCATGGTGATTACAAATGTGGTAGAGCTATTATTAAACCTATTTTTGCTTGGTCAATGGGTGATGGCATAGATTTAGTTGGCAATAATTTTGGGGGATACAATTATACCGTTCGAACGGAATTTTTACCCTTTGGAGCATTTACAAATGGAGGAGATTATTTTTTAGCAGACTTGGAAAGAGAGCCGCGTCCTAAAATAGCTTTTGGCTTTACTTATAATTTAAATGACCGGTCTGTTCGCCAGCAAGGCCAAACGGGGGAATTTATCGTAGATACTGTTACTAATAATTATATACATAATGACTTACATACATTTTTTGCAGATATGATCTTTAAATACAGAGGCTTTTCTGCACTGGTGGAATACGCCAATACTTCTGCTCCAAAGGAAGTCAGCATGGTAAAAACAAATTTTAATACCGGTGGCGGCATTAATGCACAAGCAGGTTATCTATTTAAAAATAATTATGAAATAGCCGGCCGTTATACCTTTATAGAACCTGATGAAAAATTATTTTCTGCAATTACAGAAACGAATGAATATACCCTTGCCCTTTCAAAATATATATCAGGCCATAATTTGAAAGTTCAAATGGACTTTGCTTTGATCGACGAAAAAAATATCTCAGATTTAAGTTTTAGATTTAGGTTTCAAACTGAAATGCAGTTCTGAAAATATGATAATGATTTCTTAACATCAAAATGATATTAGTCAACATTAGATTGTAGACTTTTGAGTTTTGGATAAAGTAAAATAGCATGCATTACAGTATTTGGGATTTTCTAGGCTTATTAGGCTCTCTCGGTATTTTCATTTATGGGATGAAGATCATGAGCGAAGGATTACAAAAAATTGCAGGCAGCAGATTGAGAAAAATCTTAAAAGGTATGACATCCAATAGATTTATGGGTGTACTAACCGGTTTTATAGTAACTAGTTTAATTCAATCTTCTTCTGCAACCACCGTAATGATTGTCAGTTTTGTAAATGCCGGGTTATTGAATCTCAGTGAATCTATAGGCGTAATTATGGGTGCTAATATTGGTACCACCGTTACTGCGTGGATTATATCTATTTTAGGTTTTAAAGTAAAGATCATGTCTATTGCCGTTATGTTGATAGGCGTTACTTTCCCGCTTATGTTTATGAAAAAACAGAGTTTAAAACATTTAGCAGAATTTATAATAGGTTTCGGAATAATATTTATAGGATTAGATTTCTTAAAAGACTCAGTCCCGGATGTTAAAAGCAATCCTGATATGCTGGTTTTTCTTCAGGAATATACCAATGCCGGTTTTATGTCTATATTATTATTTGTATTTGTAGGTACCGTACTGACAGTCGTTATACAATCTTCTAGCGCTACTATGGCGGTTACCTTAGTAATGTTGGCAGAGGGTTGGATATCATTTCCCATCGCTGCAGCTATGGTATTAGGAGAAAATATAGGAACTACTATAACTGCTAACATAGCGGCAACTATAGGTAATGTACATGCAAAAAGAGCCGCTCGGTTTCATACCATCTTTAATATATTTGGAGTGATTTGGGTATTATTAATCTTTGGGTGGTTTTTAGATTTAGTAGATACTATTCAAATGAGCTTTGGTAGTGCAGATTCAGTTTTTATGCCTTATGATTATAACTTGGCTGAAGCCGATCTAAATAAAAGGATCTCTACTAGTACGTTAGGCCTTTCTTTATTTCATTCTATATTTAATATAACAAATGTTGTTGTCATGTTCCCTTTTGTATCGTGGCTGGAAAAAATAGTAATGCGTATTCAACCTTCGAGAGGTGAAATAGATGAGCGATTCAATTTAAAATATATTAGTAGCGGATTAATGGCTACTGCTGAGCTATCCATAGAAGAAGCAAGAAAAGAAATTCAACTCATGGCCAGACTAGTGGAAAAAATGTTTAGTAATATTACTATTCTTATGTTTAAAGAGCCAAAAGATATAGATAAATTAATAGAAAAGATAAAGAAACGTGAAGATATTATAGATCGGATTGAAGTGGAAATAACCAATTATCTTACTAAAATATCTGAAGAAGACCTTACGGAAGAAACCTCTCTTAAAATTAGAAGAATGTTAAGGATGATCAATGATTTAGAAATTGTTGCTGATATTATTTACCAAATGACTTCTCACTACGACCGGCTACGAGAAAATAATGTCAAATTTCCGGAGGAGGTTAAGAATGAGCTTGAAGAAATGTTTAATTTAGTTTATGACGGATTTAAGCTGTTAAATGCCAATTTAACGTCTGAATATGAAGAAAGTTCTGCTAAAAAAGTTTATGAGATAGAGAACAAGATTAATTTGTTGAGGAATAAGTTGCAGTTAAAGCATTATGCACGATTAGAAAAAGGTGCTTATTCCGTTCAGGATGGTATTATATTTTTAGACTTTGTCAACAGTTCTGAAAAAATAGGTGATTACCTTGAGAACTTTAATGAATTAGCAATAGGTATTAGATAATTCTTAATATTTAATTAACACAGATACAACATAAATTAAAATTATTGTTGTATCTTTGAATCGATAACAAAATAAACTGTCAGGTATCATAAGATGAAGCAGTTGTTATCCTTTCTCTTCTAGCTCATGTAGCCTAGTCAGCTTATTTAAAAGATCTCCTTGTATTGTAATTACAGATGGCCTTGGAATTTTATCTTCGTTATGGGGCCAGTTACTTGTTAAATTATCCATGCTATAGGTCATTTCTCCCGGATGCTGTACACTTAAAAATAAAGTTTTATAGTCTGGTGAAAACCACGGGCCACTAAACTCAGCTTCTACAGGTGCACTAGCAATTTGAATAACTTCACCTTTTCGTTTTCCATATCTCGGCACAACATATAAGCCATTATTTTTGAAATCTTTCCCGTAAGGGCCGTCTAGCTTATTAATCTTACTTCCGGTAATATCTGAAGTGAAATATAAATTGCCTGATAAATCAAATGCTAAATTATCAGGACATGTAAACCCACTTTCCGGCCCACCGGTTAAAAAAACTTCTGATTTAAAAGTCAAAGAATCATGCTGATTCTTAGTTTCAATTATTTTTAAGATCGCTCCATGATCGTCATCAACTAATTCATTATTGGTCATAGAGATCAGTACACTTCCATCTATCGGATCAATCTCAATATCTTCAGGCCTGTTCTGTGGAGTAGCACCAACTAACCGAGCGGCTTTTCTTGCATGAATGAGCACATCTGTTTGATCATGAAAATGCTGTTGCAAAACCGGCTGTTCTTCATATTTTAAAGAAAGCCATTTACCTTGCTCCGTATTAGCTACATAAAGCGTGCCTTCTGTCAACGAGTTAGGTTTAGAAGAAATAAATTTATACACAAACTCATTCATCTTATCATCTCCGGTATAGGCAACAATCCTATCGCCTTTCAATTGAATAAGCGTACAACATTCATGTGCAAACCTTCCCAGGGCAGCGTGCTTTTGAGCTTGGCCGGTAAAAGGATCTACTTCCACTACCCAACCATAATGTTCTGCCGGATAATTATAAAATTGCTCCCATTGAAATACGCTCTTTTTTCTGGGCATCCTACTGTCTATTGGCGTATCGCTGTAAAATTGATCCGCATTTTCTTCACAAGTTAATACCGTACCCCATGGCGTGAGTCCACCGGAACAATTACTATGGGTACCCATAGCTTCATTGCTTCCCCAAATTGGCTCTTTCCAATTAAAAGGAATCGGAGTTTTAGCAGTAATACGTCTGTTATAAGGATCATCGTACATGAATTTCCAACGGCCATTATCTTTTTTAATTCTTACAATACTTACTCCGACACTGTACATTTCCTTATCTACTTGCTCAACAGTGCGTATATGTTTTTTGTTTAAACTATTGTATTGAGAGATAAATAACGGATGAGGATATTCGTGATTTACCAATAATAATCCGTCATCAGGGTTATTTTTATCAAATGGTACAAAACAGGTAAAATCGTTGTTAAAGCCAAAAGTATCATTTTGAGAAATTTTATCTTCCCATTGAAGCAATACCTTATAATCTAATCCTTCTGCTAAAATCACTTCATCAGCAGAAGAAGGTGCCATGCCTTTAATAGCAAATTGCTTAAGGCGATCAAGGTCAGCATTTGATGTATTCGCAAGATTGACTTTATTAGGCGAATTACTGCAACTCTGTAAGAATGGCGGAATGATGACTGAACCGATTATTCCTTTTCCTAATAGTGATATGAATTCGCGTCTCTTTTGCATCATTTTAATAATTTACCTTTTTCTTGTGGTGTGGGCATTCTGCAGGTTTCTTTTTTACCAAACCATTTATATCTATTTTCTGCTACATAGCGATATACTTTATCACGAATAAATGGCGGGATTATTTTAAAGCTGTATAATAACGATAAAGAGCATTTCACATCTTTAAAAATTTCTAATACCGCATTAGATTGCTTATAAAGATGATCATCTTTTAGATAAATAATGGTTTTAAGATTTTCAGTGTCTGTGTTAGGTAGTAATTGCTTTGCGGTCTCTCCTTGTAAAGAGGCAAAATATAAAAGGCCTTTTTTATCCTTTTTCATTAAGTAATCTACCAATCCATTGCATAAGCTGCATATGCCATCAAAAAATACTATGTTATTTGGTTGATTCATTTTATATTAAGTGTCGTATCTAAATTACAAAGATAGAGACAGAAAAGTGCCTTATATTTGAGAAATAAACCAACTGGATGATACCTTTTTCAAACGATCAAATAATATATGAAGACAATCATTTAATAGCTGTAAATAAACGATCAGGCCAGATAGTTCAAGGTGATAAAACCGGTGATGTGACGCTTTTAGAGCAGGTGAAAGAGTACATTAAAAATAAATATAAAAAACCCGGGGCAGTATATTTAAACCTCATTCATAGAATTGACCGGCCGGTTACCGGTGTTATATTGTTCGCCCGGACAGGTAAGGCCACTGAAAGGCTAAATAAAGCTTTTCATGATAGAGAAGTTCAAAAAACTTATTTAGCGATTGTTGATCATCGGCCTAAGAACATCCAAGGGAAATTGGAACATTATATATTAAGAGACAGGGAGAAAAATTGTTCCAAAGCTTTACCAAAAATGAAAGGCGATGCTAAAAAAGCTACTCTATCATATGAGTTGCTTAAAAAAATTGGTAAAACATATATGTTGGAAATAAAACCTTTAACGGGAAGACATCACCAAATACGAGCTCAATTGGCTGCTATCGGTTGTCACATTATTGGAGATTTAAAATATGGCTACTCTAAACCAAATGATGATAAATCTATATGCTTACATGCTCATCACTTAGAACTTATTCATCCTGTTAAAAAAGAAAAAATGATTATTCGTGCATCTGTTCCCACCCTCGATATGTGGCGTAAGTTTAAATAAATTTAAGCCTGAGTTCGATTAATATTTGTTCTTATGAATAAGCCTATAATTATGTCATTACTCTTCTCTTGAGAGGAGAATTAGAGGTGTGTTAGTTAAATGCGATTAATTAAAGGTTTATATTATCATTAACCCAAATAAATCATCTTTATTTCCTCTATAAAATTAGTGATATAATTGTAATTTAAGTAGTTTTACAAGATTGTGTGATGCGGTTTTGTTTAACTATTCTATTTGTAAAAATTTTCTTAAGCGCTTTTAGCATTTCAGGACTAACGGATGCTAGAAGTATTTCCTTAGGTGGCAGTAGGAATGTTGCTAAAGGTATAGCGGCGGTTTATAATAATCCTGCGGGATTATATAAACTAAATAAATACGAAGCCGGTGTTTTTTATGAGAATAAGTTTTTCATTAAAGAACTGAATATTTCCAGTATAGCTTTTGCTACTTCTACATCTTACGGCAATTTAGGATTGCACTACGTCCACACAGGCTATCAAAATTACAAAGAGCAATCTTACGGCTTTACTTACGGGTATCAATTTGAAAATAAAATGGCTGTTGGATTGGGCATGGAGTTATTGAACAATGCTCGGTTGGAATTTGAAAATAGGCATGAATTGATTTTTGAAGTTGGAATATTAATGCCGTTTTCAGAAAAAATAACATTCGGTACACACATCTATAATCCCGTTTTAAGTAAAGAATCAAGTGATAAACAGCAAAATTTTCCCTCCAGCATGAGTTTAGGCCTCATTTATAAAGAATCTGATCGAATATTATTGAATTTTGAGATCAATAAATCGACCGCTCAATCAGTAATTTTTAGAGGTGGATTAGAGTATAACTTTTCTGATCCGATATTTTTAAGAGTTGGTTTATCAAATAATGATCAGCTATTAGCAATTGGGGTAGGAGTTAAGTTTAAAGATTTATTATTGAACGTAACCTCCATCTATCATCAAGTTTTAGGTATTTCTCCAAATATTAGTTTGATATATGAGATTAAATAGTATTTGTGCCGCTACAGCACAGATTATCTCATTTATTTTTTTGATACAACCTTTGCACGCTCAAGAGCCAAAAAATATTAATCAATCGTTAGAACAAATAATAGAGCAAAATGAAAACGCCGAAGAGTTTAATACTCATTATGAAGATTTGTTGCAGTATAAAGAACATCCAATAAATATTAACACAGCTTCTTATGAAGAGCTGATCCAGTCTAATGTATTTTCTGCTCGCCAAGTGATGTTTTTAGTAAGATATAGAAAAAAGTATGGTATAATACGGTCAGTGTATGAATTGTTGTACATCGAAAGTTTTGATCAAGCTACTTTAGATTTTGTCCAACCACTGATTAGTGTAGATGGTGAAGTTATAACAATTAAAAATGATTTTGAAAAGCCGAAACCTCAACAAGATCTTTTTATTAGGAGTGCTCTTACTTTGCAAGCTAAAGAAGGTTATAAAACTTCCGGTGGCTATGTAGGTGCGCCTTCTAGTGCGTATTTACGATATAAATATAAGTTAGGGAATGCTTTCCAAGCCGGCGCTACCTTAGAAAGTGATGCAGGGGAATATTTACTTAATAAACATAACTATTATCTGCCTGATTTTTACTCCGCTCATTTGTACTGGAAAGGAGAGAAGAAAATTAAGACTGCAATAATCGGTGATTATCATTTGCGATTAGGACAAGGATTAGCAATGTGGACCGGATTAGGATTTGGTAAAACTTCTATGAGTACAGACGTGATTAAGCAATCTGATTTTATCAAGCCTTACACTTCATCAGAAGAAAATAATTTTTTGAGAGGCATTGCAACAACAATAAACTTTAGGAATGTAGCAATGACGCCATTCTTTTCAGGAAATAAAGTTGATGCTAATATATTAAATAATGCTCCTGAAGTATCAACAATTTCTACTTTACAAACTACGGGATTACATCGAACGGAAAATGAATTAGCTGATAAAGATGCAGTTAATATGACTACTTATGGAGTAGATATAAATTATCAATTATTGCAATTCAAAATAGGAATTCGTGGTTTACATACACAGCTTTCTGACTCATTAAATATGTCTGATAAATTGTATAAACAATATGATTTTAGAGGGAAAAGTAATGATGTAGTAAGTTTTGATTATAAATTTATCAACCGAAAGCTTGAATTTTTTGGCGAGAATGCCGTATCTCGTTTTGATACCTTGGCGGGATGGGCTGCGGTCAATGGCGTAAAAATGTACTTAGATAGCCGAATAACTATGGTTTTAATGCATAGATATTATTCAAAAGCTTATCATAGCTTTTGGAGCAATGGATTTAGGGAAGGAAGCAACACCGCAAACGAATCGGGAGTGTATTTAGGAATGGAGGGTGAACTATTCAAACATACCAATTTTTTCCATGTATTTAGATGTTTTTAATTATCCCTGGCTTCGGTTTGCAACTAATAAACCAACTCATGGGTATACCTATTTTTTGCAAATCAATTACAGTCCTTTTCAAAACCTGCAATTATATGTTCGATACAATTATGACGAAAAGCCGGATCAATTATTAAGTTCAAATATCATAGCTCGGTCAGGATATAAAAGTAAAAATAGATGGAGAATTCATTATGACTATCAATTTACTGATCAGATAAACATAGCCGGGAGATATGAGCAAGTAACATCTCAACATACATCATCCGATAAAGAATTTGGATATTTATTATATCAAGATGTTACTTACCAGTTTAGAAAATTACCAATTAGCTTAAATATGCGAATAGCAAATTTTGATACAGATAGCTATGATACTAGAATATACGCATATGAGAGAGATGTGCTGTATTATTTTTCTGTGCCGGCTTATAGTGGAGAAGGGATAAGATATTATTTAAATATAAGATACAAACTCACTGAAGCGCTAACTTTTTGGTTGAAAATTGCCCACACACAACTTTTATATACAGAAACTATTGGAAGCGGGATTAGAGCAAATTAACGGTAATAAAAAGAACCGATGTAAGAATGCAGATGAAGTGGGATTTTTAAGTGTAATTAAAAAATGTTAAAATATTACTGTAAAACTTTTAACAGGACCACCTGAGCTACGCCAATTACAAAACCCAATACGGCACCCACTATCTCAATAAATCTAAATTCTTTTTGCATAATAGCATAAAGAATTGATTCTAATTTTTCAGAAGAAAAATTAGCTACTTTATCTGTCACGATTTTTTCAATATCTAAGGAATTTTTGACTTTATTCGTGTATGTTTCTACAACAGTGGGCAGCATATTGTTAATTTCTTCCAGCAAAGTGATCTTAATTTTTGCCATTTTATCTTCGCCTATAAACATGGCAAGCATTGGCATCGCTTTTTTAAGCTTATTTCTTAAAAAGAAATCAATTTTATCTTCAATTAAAATTTTAATTTCCTCATTTCCTTCTTCATTATGTAAAGAATTAGTGATTTCATCAATTGAAATAAGCTCTTGGGCAACGATAGCACCCAACCTTTCTGCTAAAAATCTCTGCCTTTTAGGAAAAATGCCCTGTATTTTTAAAAAAAGTACAGTGATTTCTTTTTTTGGATGAAACAACATTTTAACAGCGATATAATTGGTTATCCAACCAATGGCAGCAGCAATAAAAGGAAATGTGTAGATCATATTTTTTTGTGAATTAAGTTAAACCTTCCAATTAGCAGGATTTTTCTGCCATTCATTTAGAGAATCCACATCCTTTTCTTGGATATAATCAGCTTCGACGGCTTTCTCAATAAGAATATTGTAGTTGGATAAAGTAAAATAAGGACAATTGGCATCCTTAAAATTATTCTCTGCTGTAGGAAATCCATAAGTAAAAATAGCGCCCAGTCCTAATACCTCACACCCTTCATCTTTTAGCGTTTTAACAGCTTCTAAGCTACTTTTGCCGGTAGATATAAGATCCTCAATCACAACTATTTTTTCTCCCTTCTTTATTTCACCTTCTATGGCGTTACCCATTCCATGGGCTTTTGGTTTTGACCTCACATATATAAAAGGCAATGCCAGCAAATCTGCTACCAATGCTCCATGTGCAATACCTGCCGTTGCGACGCCTGCAATTTTTTCTACTGTTGGAAATTGCTTTTTTATCTGTTCAGAAAGATTTTTTTTAATTAGTGTCCTGATCTCAGGGTAAGAAAGTGTAATTCTGTTATCGCAATAAATAGGCGAATTCCAGCCTGAAGCCCATTTAAAGGGTTTGTTTGGTGATAATTTGACTGCGGATATATCTAAAAGTGATTGAGCTAAAGAAGAGGCGATAGAATTTGTTGACATCCGATAAAATGGTTTAGTATGCAAAAATGTGTAAAAAAATCAAAAAGGTATAATAATTGTAGTAGTTTCAAATAAAGATATTCTTATGTATACAATTTATTACAAAGATAAACCCATTTGGTTAGTTACAGAATTGCCGGCAGGTAAGAGTGGTGAAGATTATATAGAAGGGAGAAATATATTGATTGCTTATACTAACAAAAAGCAAATTGAAGAAGGGCTAGCGAAATTAGAAGATAGCCAAGTGGATAGTATTACTTTTGTTGCGATAGACGTAGAAGAGTTAAAATCAGATTTTCAAGACTTATGTAAACATGTAGTAGCAGGCGGTGGTATAATAAAGGATGAAGATGATAGAATATTAATGATTTATCGGAAAGGTAGCTGGGACTTGCCTAAAGGTAAAGTAGACAAAGGAGAAGATATTTTAGCTTGTGCAGAAAGGGAGGTAAAAGAAGAAACAGGCTTGACACAGCTAAGTGTAAGAGGGCTTCACGCTATAACTTATCACCTTTATCCGGAAAATGATGAATTAATTTTTAAAGAAACGTATTGGTACGATATGCATGGTTCAGCTACTGAAACCTTAG
>CBDBZN010000006.1:0-171292 GCA_965213575.1 Chitinophagales bacterium
CAATATGATCATGAAATAATTTTCACGAAAGGTACTACCGAAGCCATTAATTTAGTTGCTGCTACTTTTGGGAGACAAGAGATTCAAAAAGGTGATGAAGTACTAATTTCTACCATGGAGCATCACTCTAATATTGTGCCTTGGCAAATGCTTTGTGAGGAAAAAGAAGCTACTTTAAAGATTATTCCTATTACAACTAGTGGTGAGATTATATGGGAGGAATTTGAAAAGCTGCTTACTGAAAAAGTCAAGTTGGTTTCAGTCTCACATATTTCCAATACTTTAGGAACGATCAATCCGATAAAAAAGATTATTCAACAAGCTCAGCAAGTAGGAGCAAAAGTTTTAGTTGATGGCGCACAAGCTATGCCTCATATGCGAATTGATGTACAAACATTAGATGCCGATTTTTATACTTTTTCAAGTCACAAAATGTTTGGCCCAACAGGAATTGGCGTATTATACGGCAAAGAAACTATTTTAAATAAAATGCCTCCTTATCAAGGTGGAGGAGACATGATCAAAGAGGTAACTTTTGAAAAAACGACTTATAATCATTTACCTCACAAGTTTGAGGCCGGCACTCCAAATATAGCCGGGGTTATTGGGCTCGGGGCAACGATTGATTATTTAAATCAATTGGATTTTGACTCTATTTCTGCTTATGAGCATGAATTGTTGCAATATGCTACTGATCAAATGTCAACCATAGATGGGATGCAATTCATCGGTACAGCAAAAGAAAAAGCAAGCGTGATATCCTTTTTAGTAGAAGGTACGCACCCTTCTGATATTGGCTCATTATTAGATCAGTTTGGTATTGCTATACGGACAGGCCATCATTGCACACAACCGCTCATGAACTTCCTCAAAATATCCGGAACAGCCAGAGCATCTTTTGCTTTTTATAATACTAAAGAGGAAGTAGATGTATTGGTTGAGGGGTTGGAAAAAGCTGTGGGGATGTTGAAATAATTCAGAACTGATTATTAAATACAAGTTAATAACCTCAAGTGTATCTTATAATATTTAGCCATTATACTTTTGCTCATATTGGAGGGTAGTTTTATTATTTAAATGCATGTTTTGATTTTACTAGCAACCCCATTGCCCATTTAGCAATCACAATTGCGATAATAACACTTAGTAATGGATCAATAAAATACCAATCGGTATATTGAATGATAATAGCTCCTATAATAATAGCGACAGAAGAAAAGGTATCTGCTAGCATATGCAAAAAGGCACTTTTAGTATTCAAGTCTTCTAATCCCGCTGTACTTAAGATTACTGCAGTCGCAATATTCACTGCCAAGCCGATAAACGCTACTATTAGCGTTTCTACACACATTACGGGGGTGGGGGTTTGTAATCGAATAAAGCTTTCTACCAAAATATAACCAACAAAAACAATAAGTCCTACCCCATTAATAAAAGCAGCTCTATCCTCAGGATTGCTTATCAATTTTCTACCTATATTTTTTTTCTTTTGAATATATGCTATTTGAATAGCAACATAAGAAATTAATAAAGAGCCTGCATGAGAGAGCATATGTAGTGAATCACTATACAGCATTAGGCTCCCAGTATATAGACTACCTGCAAATTCTATTACCATCACGATAGTGGTGATAATAATACAAATAACTAATGCCCTTGACTTAGATAACTCAAAGCGAGGCTTTAAAAGTCTTTCTATATCGATATTTGATACTTTTAATAAATATTCCATAGTTAATAAATTAAGTTAAGGTCTCTTTGATTTAAGATAGAGTCGTTGATAGTTGGTAGATAGGTTGGCATGGAGGTAAGGCCACTTGTATCTGTAAGTGATTCCATAAATGCAACCAAGTGATTAACTTCTACATTAGTAAGATTAAGAGCATCAGACGGAAGTGTTTGATTATTTACATCTATTCCTCTGCCAGTGCCCCCACCGTCATTATAAAATCGAACTACTTCTTCTAAAGTATGATAAATACCATTATGCATGAAAGGTGCAGTTAATGCAATATTTCTGATCGTAGGTGTTTTGAATGATCCCTTTAAAAATTCATGATGGAAGACCTCAAACTTACCCAAGTCAGTATCTAGCTTTGTTGAATCATCTAATGATGGCACTCCTAAAACCTCAGTATCGGTATCATGGTAATTTGGTGGAATAGTTCCATTGAATACAGGAGGAAAATGACAAGTACCGCAACCTGCTTTTCCCATAAATAAGCTAAATCCATTTTGTATGGAATAATCTATTGATGCTAGTTCTTTTCTCATATATTGATCAAAAGGACTATTAAACGCCACTAAACTTCGGATGTAATTAGCTATTGATTTAGTAAAAGTGTTAACATTAATTAAATAATCTTCTGAAACACCAGGATAAGCTTTTTTGAATAAATGCATATACTCATCACTATTTTTTAATTTATTTAATATTTCTACATAATTGGTATTGAACTCTTCATGACTATTCACTACATGTGCCACTTGTTGTTCTAACTGTTCAGACCGACCATCTAAAAAATAAGAATTTTGAAAAACTGCATTGATAAGTGTTGGTGAATTTCTTCTTAACACACCTGATTGATTGAATCCTTTGCTTTTAGCTACACCATCTGTAAAGGCAAGTTTAGGATTATGGCATGATGCACAAGATCTGCCATTATCACTCGATAAAATTGGATCAAAAAACAGCATTTTACCTAATATAACAGAGGCAGAGTTTTTTTCTTCAGTAAGCAACTTATTAAAGGCAAGTGGATTTAAAAAATCTTGATCAAATAGTGACGTAGCATGATAATTAACTTTTCTGTTTTGATCACTTATTTGATCAAAAGTTTCAATGTTAAGTACTTTATGTATGAGATATACTTGTTTATATAACGGGTCTGAGAGCTCTCTAATAAAATAAGTTCGATTAAATGTTTCAAAATCATTGTTTTCGTTTAGATAGTCAAGTGTGGTTTTAAATAATTGATGACTTGATTTATACAGTTTTTTATCCCTTTCTTTTACTTTTTTCAAATAGGGGATTAAAGTTTGATAAACACTTTCTAAGGCTGCATAAGCTTCTGGAACAGCATAACTAAGTATTGGAGAATCAAATCCGCTAATGCCTAGAGTTTCTATGCGAAGGATTTCTTCTCGGCAAGCCTCAAAAATATGTCTATCCTGAAGATTTATTTTTTTCGTTTCGTTTAAAAGCGATTGCATTCTTTTACTAAGTATATATAGCTGTCTGGAAACTTGTTTATAATTATCTGGATTACTTTCTGCGAAAAGTAACTCTTCTATTATTTGCATACCTTGAGGATTTAATACTTCCCCTGCACTTTCTTCTCCATATAATCCTAATAAATTAGGTCCATTTATTTTCTTTTCACTTGATGAAAAATAATAGCCAATGAAGAGCTCAATACGTTTATATGCTTTTCTCAATATTTTAAATTGATCTAAT
Organism: Chitinophagales bacterium; assembly: GCA_965213575.1. Taxonomy (GTDB): domain Bacteria; phylum Bacteroidota; class Bacteroidia; order Chitinophagales; family JAUHXS01; genus JAUHXS01. The sequence continues at coordinate 3,458 of CBDBZN010000006.1, forward strand.
AATTCAGCATTGCTAGATTGGTTGTCCACTAGTTTTTTCAAATAAATAATTTCTTCATTGAAGATGGTCAAATGCTTTATAAAAGATGACTTTAAGTCAGAAGATATGCCATTTTTCACAGGCTTACTACTAATCACAATAAGTATAGATATGAAAGAAAAAAAAGTAATGAAGTAAAGTTTATATCTTTTGATCATAATTTTAGGATTAAAATTTTAGAAGGAAAGAAACATTGTAGGATTTCCTACAATGCTCCTTCTAAGAATTAATTAATAAAATATCAATTACTTACTCAATTACCAGCTTTCTTACTTCCCCATCTAAGTTTTGGATTAAATACTGACCACTAGCCAAAGTAGAAATATCAACTTTGTTTTTATTTCTAGAAACCAGCACCTTTTGACCTGTGATATTGTAAATCGCTATATCCATAGCTTTATTTAGGTGAAGCTCTCTACTTGCAGGATTAGGATAGATAGAAAAGTTATTTTCTTCTACTTCTTCTTTAATTGAAGTTGTATTGTTTCCCGAAGTATCTACATCTTCTTCCGCTTGCTTCAATAGTTCCATGTAGTTACTAACCGCAATTGTCATAGAATGATTGAATGGAGATGGATTACTAGATGAAGGATGTTGAAGATTTACAAAGTAAGTACTTCCGTCAGGAGTGAACCTTCCACCTGTTGTTTCACAACCTTTTGGACCGATCAGGAATCTATGTAAATCTTTTACTGTGGGATTTTCAATATCTAAATCTAAATAATAAATTTCATTAGCTCTACTCCCAAAATGATCCGGAGACATCCCAAAATCAGTATTGTTTAAATCCTCGTTAATAAAAAGATAGGTTTTGTCTTTCTTTGCCACCTCATCATAAAAGGACATGTGCGTTAATCCATCAGGACTTGATAAGTGATTCCCTGAAACATCAGCTCCGGAATCTTCTCCACCACCTTCTAAAAATGGACTAAGTGTATTATTAACAGGATCAAATACGACTATTCTACCATATTTCGAATCCACTAACGAATCTACTGTGCCATCGGCAGCATCAATGTCTTTCCAGTAGTTAGAAAATGTACCTCCTTTAAGTGCTTCCTTATACATTTTATCAGATTGTGCATCTCCTCTACCAGTTTCTGTCATATACACTTTTCCATTAACAACATCAACCCATTCTCCACGCATAATCATAGTACCACCCCAAGCTCTTGCAGAGTCAGTAGCATACATTGTTTCCATTAAATTATCTGAATCAAAAGCCAACCATTCTCCTCCGACACCATTTTCGTTCTGTTTATACACATATAAAGTTCCTTCACTAAAATCTCTTGCTTCTTCTGCAACAAACTTATAGAAGTAACCCGGACTTTGGTCATCTGATAAATAAACAGTTTTTTCATCCTCAGCAATCGCACCACCTTCATGAGCAAAACGGCCCATATTGTAGTTTTTTCTAACTGCTTTAGCAGCCATAGGGTCTACTTCTACCATCCAGTTAAAATTGGTATATTTTTTAATCGGAGCACCGGTATAAGGTTTACCATTTACTGAATCAGGTGTGAAATCACTAGTATCAGTTATACCATCTCCACCATCGTAAATGTGCGAATTGGAAACCCTCATCCATTCTTCGGCCGTAAACACCCTTCCCCAGCTAGTTTGAATACCACCGCAGTTGGCCAAGGTGCCACCAACTCCTGAAAAGTCAACATTATTATAAATATATCCATTATCACCTTTAACAGCTTGCCATACACCAGTTTGACTGTTTTTCTCTACTTTGAAAACAGTCATCCCTCCTCCATCTCCTAAAACAGGATCAGCTTGAAGTCGCTCGTGATTTACGATAACGTAACCGGAATCACTGCTCCCGTTTAAAGAAATAAAGCCGGTAAAGTCATGCCATTCTTTTGCTGCAACCGTAGTATCTAATGTGGCATCATATACCTGAGCATCTCCTCCAACAAATAAAATATCGTATTTTACCGGAGAAGGGGGTACCACAACGGTTAACGGTTCATCAAAGCCTGCATCATAAATATCCACGTTTAATTCGGGGAAATCTTCTTGAGCCGATACAGAAAGGTTCAGTAGCACACATGCTACCATTATTTTTTTAAAGTAATTATACATCATGGGTTCAATTAATTTGTAGTGTTAAGAATCACTGCAAACTTAAACTCTGAATGTTATTGCAAAATTATGGGAGTTATAATTGGGCTTTAGAAAATTGTTAATGAGATGTTACCGGAAATTACTAATGTGAATCTTTTGTAAAGAGAAAATTCTTTTAATATTAAGATTTTTACATAAAAACTACCTGAAAAGTATAAATACCAGTTACAATCTAATTAGATGTAATCAGTTTAATTAAGATGCTGAAGTAATTATCTTGTCGGTAAATGCTCTTCGATAAAACCTAATATTTCATCTTTACCTTTGTTTATTTTGGAAGAAGTGATAAATCCTTGTGGCAGCGTTTCCCATGAAATCGATAATACCTCTACAAAACGATTGTAATTCTTCTTAATTTCTTGAGGTTTAAGCTTATCAGCTTTAGTAAAAACAAGTACGAAAGGAATGGATTTTTCGCCTAACCAACTAATAAAACTCATGTCAATAGCTTGTGGAGGCAACCGCAGGTCGATCAGCACAAATACTACTACTAAAGTGGTTCTTTGCACTAAATACTCTTCAATCAATTCGCCAAATTCATGTCGCTGCACTTTAGAGACTTTAGCAAACCCATAACCCGGCAAATCCACTAAATACCAAGAGTCATCAATAGTAAAATGGTTGATCGCTTGGGTCTTACCCGGTGTGTTAGATACTTTAGCTAAAGATTTTCTATTGGTGAGCATGTTGATGAGCGATGACTTTCCTACATTTGACCGTCCAATAAAAGCAAATTCCGGCAACTGAGTTTCCGGACATTGCCCGATATTCATACTACTTTTTAGAAAATTTGCTTCACGTATTTGCATAACGATAAAATTAAGCTAAAATGTAGAGCAAGCTTAATAAATGAGCTAATATTTTGGCTTCTTTATATCATTCTTTCTTTTCAATCTTAAATCTGTAATCTCTAAATCTGCAATCATATTATCCCTATCTTTGCATCATCATGAGTGAAACGGTTTTACCATATAAAGACAAGGAGCTTGCAAAGAAGCAGCAAGTAGAGATCATGTTTGACAACATTGCTCCTCAATATGATTTTCTAAATAGAATGCTATCTGCCGGCATTGATACATTATGGAGAAAGAAGGTAGTAAAGCTACTAAAGAAACATCAGCCTAAAAAAATATTGGATATGGCAACCGGGACTGGCGATCTTGCAATAGAATTATTAAAGCTGCATCCGGAAAAAATTATTGGCATAGATCTGTCTGCTAATATGTTGGCAAGAGGAAAAGCTAAAATAGAAAAACTAAAAGTAGGAGATCAGATTGAATTAATACAGGGAGATGCAGAAAAGATTGATTTTAAAGACAATACATTTGATGCTATTACCGTTGCTTTTGGTGTAAGAAACTATGAAAATTTAGAAAAAGGCTTACAAGAAATGCAACGCGTATTAAAGCCCGGCGGTAAATTGATGATATTAGAGTTTTCTAAGCCTAAGAAATTCCCGATGAAGCAACTCTTCAACTTCTATTTTAAAAATATTCTTCCACTAATAGGGAGGATGATCTCAAAAGATCAAAGAGCTTACACTTATTTGCCCGAATCGGTCATTGCTTTTCCGGAAGGACAAGACTTTATGAAAAAACTGGAAATTACCGGCTATCAACCGGAGAAATATTACTCTTTAACAGCCGGAATATGCTCATTATACGTAGCGTCCAAACTTTCTTAATTCTCTTTATATCATTGATCGCTGTAGAAGGAGCATCTGCACAGATCAATATGCATGAAAATGAGCGTGTTTATAAACTAAATTTTGGTTTTACTGTCGGCATCAATTCTAGTAATTTTAGAATTAAAAGAAGTGAAAACTTTGTACAAGATGATAATCTATTGGTTGTAGAAACTGATCAGGGGCCGGGGTTTAATGTTGGCATCATTTCTGATTTAACTATTGATGAACACTGGAGTTTGCGATTTATCCCCGCTTTATCTTTTGCAGATAGAGGCATTGATTATATTTTTTGCGATTCAATGGATAATAATATGAATTGCCTAACTACTACCTTAAGTACGCAACCCATCGAATCTATTTTCACCACTTTCCCCCTATTGCTTAAGTTTAGTTCAGATAGATTAAAAAATAATAAAGTATATCTAATTGGCGGATTTAGATATACTTATGATTGGGCTTCTAACTCAGAAGCTCGCTTAGATGAAGAAGTGGTTAAAATCACCAAAAGTGATTTTAGTTTAGAATATGGCGCCGGGTTAGATATATTCTTACCGATGGCCAAAATAGCTTTTGAAATAAAAGCTTCTTATGGATTAAAAAATATCTTAGTCCCGAGTGATGCTTTCATTTTTTCTAATGCTTTAGATAGGCTAAACAGTAGGTCAATATTGTTTTCGATACATATTGGAGGGTAAATTCTGAATTGATGATTATTAGTTTATAATTCTAAAATTAGAATACTGCTTTATTAGTAAATCATACAAATTAGAACGATATCGTTATAGCCATCTTACCTTTTTATACTTAGCTGATTAAATATTTTCCTACTATCGGCATTCGCCTGCCCATACCAAAAGCTTTTGGTGAAACACGAATAACCGGAGAAACCTGATAGCGTTTCCATTCATTTAAATTAACCATTTTTAGAATACGGTCTACTAATTTCTTTTCAAACCCTTGAGCAATAATTTCTTTAGGGCCTTTATTTAATTCAATGTATTGATGCAAGACTTTATCTAGAAGATCGTAATCCGGTAAAGTGTCGCTATCTTTTTGATCCGGCTTTAACTCTGCTGATGGTGGTTTAGTAATGATGTGCTGTGGTATGATTTTTTCATTTCGATTAATATATTCCGCAAGTTTATAAACTTCTGTCTTGTACACATCTCCCAACACGCTGATACCTCCCGCCAAATCACCATACAACGTACCATAGCCAACAGCTCGCTCACTTTTATTAGATGTATTTAGTAATATGAAATTAAACTTATTAGCAAATGCCATCAACAAATTGCTCCTAACTCTTGCCTGAATATTTTCCTCCGTTAAGCCAACTGAAGTTCCATGAAAATACGATTGAAGCTCTTCATAATATTTATCGACTAATGATTGGATATTAATTTGCTCATAATTCACATTTATATTTTCACATAACTCAATAGAATCATCAACCGAGTGGCCGCTTGAAAATTTAGACGGTAATAATAGTGCTTTTACATTTTCTGCACCCAATACTTCAGCTGCTAATACCAAAGTCACTGCTGAATCAATCCCGCCGGAAAGCCCTACTATTGCTTTTTTAAATCCTAATTTTTCAAAATAATCCTTAATTCCAAGCTTTAATGCATCATTAATTAAAGCAGTTTTACCGGGAACCTCTGTAAGTTTTTTTAATTCAGATAATTTTTCAATATTAATAACATCTAAGGATTCTTTAAAAAATACCGATCGGTGCTTGACCTCTCCTTCGGCATTCACAACCATTGATCCTCCATCAAATACTATATCAGTATGCGCTCCAACATGATTCACATAAACAATCGGAATATTATATTTATTAGCATTCACATTTAAAACACTCAATCGGTCGATATAATGATTATAATCGAATGGAGAAGCAGAAATATTAATGGCAAAATCTATCTTTTGTTTACTGAGTTCTTGTAAAGGCGAAATATGATATAAACCATCTATATCCCAAATGTCTTCACATATGGTTATGCCAATCTTTTTTCCTTTATATATAACAGGCTCAAATATTGAATTTGTTTCAAAATATCTAGTTTCATCAAAAATATCGTAATTAGGCAGTAGCGTTTTATGGGCGACTTGCTGAACTTTTTGATCGAATAAAAAATAAGCGCTATTCAAAAGCCTTTTTCCGTTTTGTACCGGATTTTTGGAAGGCGCTCCAACAATTGCTGCAATCCCATCACATTCATTAGCCAGCAGAGAAATATATTTTTCACATTGATCAATAAAATCTGCAAAAAGCAAAAAATCTGCAGGCGGATATCCGCATATGGCAAGCTCCGGAAAAACAATTAAATCAGCTTGTTGTGCTTTTGCTTCATCAATAGCACGCTTCATCTTTTGATAATTAGATGCAAAATCTCCAATAATGTAGTTCTGTTGAGCTAAAACAATTTTCATTTAAAATAGACTTTTACGTCGATTATAAAATTCCGAATTACCTTATAAATGTATTTGAATATTACCTCAGATTTAGTTATTTGGTAAGATGAAGACACTTATTAAAATCTTTAATCAAGTAATTGCCAGCAAATTTATACTTTTATATTTAAGAGAACGAATAATAGATTTTCTGAACGCAAAAAATTAAAAATTATTTATTTAATCTGCTAATATCCTCGCGTGCATCACTCTAAGCTAAAAATTGTTTTTGTAATTAATCCTAATGCCGGTTTTAGGAGAACGCAAAAATTATCTGAACTTATCTATAAAAACATCGATACGAATAAAGCGGATGTTTCTATTGTACAGGAAAACAACCTTGAAGCAACTAATGCTGCGATTGATAAAGCGATTAATGATAAAGTAGATATTTTGGCAGCTGTAGGAGGAGATGGCACCGTCAATCACATTGGCCAAAAGTTAATTGGCACACATACTGCCTTAGCAATTATACCAAGAGGGTCTGGAAATGGCTTGGCCAGGCATTTGAACATCCCGCTTAATACTGCTAAAGCTATTCGGTTACTTAACAATATTAAAATTGAGTCGATTGATGTTGGAATGTTAAATCAACAACCATTTTTTTGTGCTGCAGGTACCGGGTTTGATGCAGAAGTTATCCAACACTTTCACCATCAAAAAGTAAGGGGGTTTTTATCGTACCTTAAATTGTCTGCTATACAATACTTGCGCTACAAGCCGCTAAAACATAAAGTATTTATCGATGGTGAAGAGTTAGAAAATAAATGCTTTCTGATTAGTATCGCCAATGGAAGCCAATTGGGAAATAATGCTTACATAGCTCCTATCGCTGATGTACAAGATGGGCTGCTGGATGTGATCATATTAAAAGCATTCCCTTTATATCAAGCACCATCACTTTTTATCAAACTATTCAATAAAACTTTACATCATTCAAAATATGTAGAGCATTATCAAGTGAAATCATTAACAATTATCCGAGAAGATGAGTTGCCCATTCATTATGATGGAGAACCTGCTTTGATGCCTCAAGAATTAGTAGTAAGTATGTTGCCTAAAGCGCTGAAAGTAGCAGTAGAGAGAACTATTTAATCAAAGTAAGCGTACCTCTTTTTTCTATTAACTGGCCATTTTCTTCTTTTGCATATAAGCTCCAAATGTATACATCTGAAGCAGCATTTTTTCCTTTGTACTTTCCATCCCACCCTGTATTAGAATCATTAGTTTGAAATATAAGATTCCCCCATCGGTCGTAAACTTCAAGTCCATATGTTTGATATGTACAAGAATGATAAATATTCCATGTGGCATTTGTTGCATTTACATCTCCATTAGGCGAGAAAGCATTCGGTATGTATGGTAAGCAATCACAATCTTTCGTAAACACAACTATTTCAGCCATAACTGTATCACAGGAGTTGCCGGCAAATACCTGATAAGTACCCGGAGCGTTAACTGTTAAAATGCTATCATCTGATCCTTCATCCCACCAGTATATATAATCTTCATCGCCTGTAGCTATTAGTATTATCTCGTCAGTTGTGCAAATAATAGTATCTGAATTTAATTGAATAGTTGGAGTCGATTGATAATTAATATTAATAGTATCTGAATTTGCGTGACAACCGCCTAAAAATACATTTACCCAATATTGGCCGGAAGTTGTAATATATGTAATTTGATTAGAGTCTTGATTAGACCATCTATAGCTGTCCCATGATGCTCCTGCATTTAAAACAAGCGTATCCAATCCACATAAAACAGTATCATTGCCTAAGGTAAAAGATGGAGCATTAATTTTGGACAATGGGCGTACTTGTATAGGTATGCCTAACCTTGGAGTAGCACCCACTGGGAAAGTGAAAGCATTTTCTTCAAAATCGCATCCTAGGCCGAGCGTATTAGGACTATTAATACGATGCATGATATTGCTGCCATTCCCTGGCACTATGTAAATACGATCATCGGCAGCTAAAGATAATGATGAATAACTAACAAGACCAGTAACAAGTATACCGGTTGATGCCGGATCAGGATTAGTTGCATCATATTGATATAACCCGCTTCCAATTAAAAGCACATACAATAATTTGCTGTCAGGAGAAAATGCGACACCATAAGAAAAATATTCATTATCAACAATTTTCATGTTTGATATAATACCGGTTGCATTATCAAAATCATATAATCTTGTTAAGGTAGGCCCTCTTTCATCATTGGTTGCTAATGCTAGTTTACTATTATCGGGAGAAGCAACTAAATAACCCGTTGTAAGATCAGAAGTAATATTTGCACCAGAAGGAGAAGTTACAGGCCCGGTGATCCCATCTTTATCAAGCAAATAGACATGGAAATTATTATTTACCTCATCATGCCCAATTATCCAATACTCACAACCACTTTGATGGTAAGCCACTGCACACTTTTCAGCGGTAGGGCTAAAAAGTATAATATTTTTCATACCGGGTACAACATCCCCCGTTCCTCCATTTAATGTCATATCTACAACAGAATAACCAAATTCACAAACATTCGGGTCAGATTTATCGCAGCCTCCTGTCCACCCTTCAGGAGTAATAACATAATAACGGCTTAAATTACCCGGATCCGGAACAATTGCCACTTGGCTTGTGCTATGGTTACCAAGTAGGCCGGTCCCATTTGGCATAATGTTGTGATTTTTATCCCATATAGTTTCCCCATCAGTATAGAATAATAAGTTGCCATCTGCATCTGATACCGAGGCAGAAGCTTCATCGGTATGTATTTGACTGCCTGATACAAAAACTGGATCTCCTGAACTAAAGTCTAAAGCAGCGTTATAGCCGAAATGCCATATATTGTTTTCACCTTGAGCAAAAGTATGCAGCGTGCCAACAAAAAGTACATAAATGAAGAGCCATCCAACAGTGAACAATTTATATATGTGGCGCATATTAAAATATTTAGATTTTAAATATATAACATTTTATGTATTTATCAAGATACTAAGTATTCTAAATGCTACACTTTTTTGGAAAACTTTGTAAAGAGAAGAAGTGGTGACGGGCGGGGTCGAACCGCCGACACCAGGATTTTCAGTCCTGTGCTCTACCAACTGAGCTACATCACCTCTAGAGAGTTGCAAATGTAAGGATTTTTTGTTTTTAAATGGAAATTAGTGCTCAACTTTTATCTATTTTAAAGAGAATTGTTTTCTTGAACTCAAAAATTTAGTATTTTGTTGATATTCTTGATATAAAATGTAGACATTTATTATTCAACAATTTAATTATGTTTAAAGCTACTTGGAACAATAAAACACTTGCAGAAAGCGATGAAACAATTCTGATTGAAGGTAATCATTATTTCCCTCCCACTGCTGTTAACCAATCTTATTTAAAAGAAAGCGATACGCACACGGTTTGTCCATGGAAAGGCGAAGCGAGTTATTATACACTTGAAGTAGACGGCAAAACCAATCAAGATGCCGCTTGGTATTACCCTAATGCTAAAGAAATGGCAAAGGGCTTTGAAAACTATATCGCTTTTTGGAAAGGCGTAGAAGTTAAAAACTAACATTTTGGAGCAAATTAATGTCAATTTACTTATTGCTGACCGGACTTACCCGCTTAAAATTAAGCCGGAAGAAGAAGCGACCATCAGGCAAGCTGCCAAAGAGATCAATGAAAAGATAAGAGAATTTCAAGGGCTTTATTCCGGTAAGGATAAGCAAGATTATCTCGCTATGGCTATTTTAGTTTTTGCTGTAGAAAGTTTACGGACTACTACCCCAACAGAAAAGCAAGCATCTGCTGAAAACATTTCTGATAAACTGGAACAACTCGAAAAGCTCCTCGAACAATTCTAGTACATATTGAAAACAGGTAAGATATTAGTAATCCAAACCGCATTTATTGGCGATGTTATCTTAACTACTTCTTTACTGGAAAAGATTCATTACGAACATCCTAATTATACTATTGACCTGCTTCTGAGGAAAGGAAATGGATCTTTATTTACTGCACATCCATATATAGAAAATGTATTTGTTTGGGATAAAAAATCGAATAAATACCTGAATTTATTTCGGATATTAAAAAGTATACGGAAAGAAAAATACGATAAGGTTATTAATCTTCAAAGGTTTGGTGCCAGTGGCTTGTTAACAGCTTTTAGCAACGCTCAAGAAAAAATCGGATTTAATAAAAACCCTTTTTCATTTTTTTTCGATAAAAAAATAAAACATACGTTTGATCAATCTTTGCATGAAACAGAGAGAAACTTAAAACTGATTGATCATTTTACGAATGAAAAATATTATAAACCTAAAATTTATCCTTCCTTAATAGATTTTGAAAAAGTAAAATCATATAAAACACAATCATACATAACTATTGCCCCTGCATCTGTATGGTTTACTAAACAGTTTCCAAAAGATAAATGGACAGAATTAATTACTACAGTTGATCCCAAAACCATTATTTATTTACTAGGCAGCTTTGCTGACCGAACATTGTGCGAAGTTTTAAAAAATGATTCAAAACGTGCCAATTGTATCAACTTAGCGGGAGAATTGTCTTTGCTGCAATCCGCCGCTTTGATGAAGGATGCTGAAATGAATTATGTAAATGATTCCGCTCCTTTGCACTTAGCAAGTGCTATGAATGCTCCGACGACTGCTATCTATTGCTCCACAGTTCCGGCATTTGGGTTTGGTCCTCTTGCTGATAATAACCGTATTTTAGAAACAAAGCTTCCTTTATCGTGCCGCCCTTGCGGGCTGCATGGAAAAAGTGCGTGTCCGGAAGGACATTTCAACTGTGCATTAAATATTAAAGTAGGAATTTCAGAAAATAAATAAATGATATCATTAGTTTTAATGGTATGCTAAGTAGCTCACGCAAACAATGGCATCTCATTTGCATACTGTATATGCAGATAAAAGAAAGTATATTTACATTTTAAGCTTTCATGCACTAATTAATGAAGATTCCTAAACTTAAGAGTTGGCTTAAATGGTTAATAATCACCGTGCTAGGTATTATTTTACTGGTATTTTCGTTATTATGCGTACTTCATCTTCCCTTCGCAGAAAAAATATTGTCTAAAGAAGTAACCAAATTTGTCAGTTCTAAAACGGATAGTGAGTTTAGAATTGGTAGGATCTATTTAAACTTCTTTTTTGACTTAGAGCTCCAAGATATTTACGCAGAAGATAACTCCCACGATACTTTACTGAAAGTAGATCAATTAATAGTAGATATAAATCTTCTGGCTTTATTGAGCAAAAAAATCCACATAGATGAGATTATTTTAAATAATGCCGTGGGAAATATTAATAGAGGAATTGACAGCCAATTCAATTTTCAGTTTTTAATAGATGCTTTTGCAGATACAACTGCTATAGACACCGTAGCGACTGATTCTGCCGCTGCTCCTTTTGAGTTTGGTATTTCTGAAGTAACAGTTAACAATATTCGATTTTCTATGAAAGATGAAATCTCCGGGCTACTTCTTGATCATGATATTAAAAAGTTTTATATCGACATTAATGATATGGATTTAGAATCAATGGAATTTGAAATAGATGATCTCGAAATAGCTGATGCAAAAAATGAGGTATTGATCTATAAAAAAACAGCTCCGACAGAAGAAAGTGAACCTAGTCCTTTTAAAATCACATTAAATGATGCAATAATTGAAAATGTATCTGTCAGCTTTTACGATTCTACCAGTTCAATGGAATTAAAAACAACCATTCCTAATTTTGAAATAGAAGATATCGCTTTTGATCTTTTAGCACAATCGGTAGCAGTTGAATATGTGAAACTGGCAAACCTCGATCTGCTGTATAATGGTGGAGTTACAGCCGTGGATTCTACCCTTGTTACTGCTGACACTACTCCGGCTAAGAGCTGGTCTATCATTGCCGAAGAAATTGATATTACTAATAACAAAATTGAACTTATCGGTATTTTAGAAGACGATTTAACAGCTCAAATAATTGCTTTACAAGCAAATGATTTAGAATATAAAGATCAATTTGCACGGGGCGAAATTGAAAAATTTCAGATGAATAACAATTTGTATCCTGACATCCGGCAGTTATCAATTGTTTTTGAAGTAGATAGTACTTCTGCAAAAGTTAAAAATTTAGACATTTTGGCTGCCAACAGTGAAATTCATGCCGATGCATCTGCCAAACATCCGAATTTATGGAAGATGAATGAGGAAACAATGAATCAATTGGCTTTATCATTAAATCTAGATAAATCACACATCAATACAAACGATGTAGTAAAATTTGTACCGAGTTTAGACACCGTAGAACAGTTTCAATCATTTAAAAACAGAAACATTAATATTGCTGCAAACATACAAGGCACCCTGGAAAATTTAAATGTGAATCGACTTAATATTTTGATGGATTCTAACAAAATTAACTTCACCGGAAAGCTAAAAAATGTCACAGATATCGAACAAGCTTATTTCAATATAAATCTAGATACCTTACTTATCCAGAAAAGCTTATATGCAGGATTCATTGACAGCGCTACAAAAGAAAGTTTTGCTTTACCTCCTAGTATCAGCAGTGGAGGAGCTTTTAAAGGCACGATGAAGGAAATGAAGATTTATAATCGTTTGCATATTTTCTCCGGCCATTTAGCTACAGATATTACAGCAAAAAACTTAAATAATCCCGGAATTTTATCTGCCAATGGAACTATAAACGTGAAAGAGTTCCAATTGGGGAAATTATTAAAGCAAGACAGTATGCTTAGAAATATAACTGCACAAGCTGATTTTGCTGTTACTATGAAAGATACTCAACTATCCTCTGCAACAGTAGATTTACAAGCAAAAGAATTTTTCTTGAATGGGTACAATTATCATAATATCGAGCTGGCCGGTAAGCTTGCCAATGATTCTGTAAAATTTACCTCAACTATAGATGATGATAATCTAGTGCTTGATTTAACTGCTAATGCAAATTTAGATACTATTAACCCATACTATTCTGCTAAGCTTGACTTAAAAAAATCAAACCTTCAAGAGCTGAATTGGAGTAATGAACAATTAAGTGTGAATGGAATTTTAGAAGCAAGATTTAAAGGGAAAGACCTATCCAGGATCAATGGCGACTTAGCGGTAAGAGAAGTAGATGTCATAAAAAACGGAAAGCCTTACAAAATAGACTCTCTTATTGCCGTTTCAATTGATGGTGATGAGAATACAGAGGTTTCTATTCAGTCAGATTTTATTTCTGGAACGCTGAAAGGAAATATAAATATCCTTAATATACCGGCAAGCTTAACGCAACATATTGATCATTACATAGATATTGCAGAAGAGCCGGAAAAGAAAATAGCTAATGAACAATTTACATTTGAATTAAAAATAGAAAAGCCGGAAATCCTTACGCAATTGCTAGTACCGGGATTAGATGAACTGGTTACCGGTAAGATTGAAGGCTCATATAACAGTAAAGATACTTCTTTAAAAATAGAAATATCTCTACCCTATATAGATTACCAAGATATGCAAATTGATTCTTTTTATGTAGATATAAATTCCAATGATAATGCACTAAAATACGATGTTGGATTTAGCTCTTTTAAGCAGGGTGCGTTAGATATAAATGCCACGTCTGTAGCAGGTGACATTAAAAATGATAAAATAGATACCCGCTTAACGGTTAGGGATGAAAGCGCTGTAGAAAAGTATCAAATCAATACGCTTTTAGCGAAAAAACAAGATCAATACGAACTAAGCATTCAAGATCAAGGCTTGATCATCAGTTATGATACTTGGAATGTAAATGAAGGAAATAAAGTTGTTTTCGGAGATTCTACTTTACAACTATATGAATTGCAATTAAGCCATGGCCAAGAAAAGTTAACGATCAGTTCACCCGATGCAGGCAAGCAGGTTCCTCCATTAAAGCTAGAGTTCGACAATTTCCGAGTAAGCACTATTGGTAATGCCATTCAACCGGAGAAGGATATGTTGGAAGGGAATATTAACGGATTTTTTACGCTGAAAAAGCAAAATGAAAATCTTGTATTCATGTCTGATATGACGATCGAACAATTTAAATATGGAACAAATTACCTTGGTGATATCAGCTTTAAAGCACGGCAAGTAAACGAAACCAGATATGAAGTGGAAGCAACCGTTAAAGGCGCTAATGATATTGAATTAAAAGGTTATTATTTAGCCAATGAAAAGGGAGATTATAAGATGAATATCGACCTCGACGATATTGCTTTAAAATCGTTAGATTCTATAGCCGGCGATCAAATTACTCAGTTGAAAGGAAATATTACCGGCAACATGATACTTACCGGAGATAAAAACACCTTCGATATCAATGGAAGTTTAAATTTTAATCAAGCTAGTGTGCGAATAGCTTTATTAGGTACTCCTTTATATATGAATAACGAGACGATTACATTCAATAAGAGAGGCTTTGTCTTAAATAAATTTACTATCGAAGGCCAAGGTGATGATAAAATGGTTATTGATGGTTTTGTAGATCCACAAACCTATGTAGATTATGATTTTAATCTTTCTATCAATACAGATCACTTCCATCTGATGAATACAACAGCAGAAAATAGTGATTTATTTTATGGCGATTTATATTTAAAAAGTGATATGAAGTTAACAGGTAATACTACCCATCCTCATTTAAAAGTAGATGCCACCTTAGATGATTCTACAGATGTTACCTACATTTTACCTATTACTTCGCCCTCTGTAACAAACAGTGAAGGCGTGATAGAATTCGTTGAAGTAGATTCTACTGCCGGCCAAATCAAAATTACCTCGTTAGATACGGCTGATGCAGGAGATACCGTAAAAGCGGGTTTTGAAGGAATTACGGTAGATGCTCGAGTCCGGGTAGCTTCTAATACTATCTTCAAATTAATTGTAGATCCTTATGCAGGAGATTATCTGCAAATACAAGGTGGTGGAGACTTAAAGGTTGATATTAATGAATCCGGTGATATCACTATGGTTGGCCAATACGAAGTTCAGGATGGAGAATACCGACTCAGCTTTTATGGCTTAGTAAAAAAGAAGTTTCTTTTAGCTAAAGGAAGTACTATTTACTGGCAAGGAGATCCAACAGATGCCACCATGGATATAAGGGCAGAGTATGAAATATCTACAGACCCGAAAGAGCTATTTGTAAACTCTTCTAACTACTCTGCACAATTACCGGATGCGTATAGCAAACGGCTACCATTTATTGTAGGATTAAATATTGAGGGGGAACTCTTAAAACCTGAGATTACTTTTGATATAAGCTTAGAAGAAAAAGCCAAAGGGGCTTTAAATGGAGCGGTAAATGCTAAATTGGACGAGTTGAAATCTAATGAAGCAGAGCTTAACAAGCAGGTATTTGCCTTGCTGGTGTTAAACGGTTTTGTAGCAAGTACTCCGACAGATGGAGGTGGCGGTAGTGCCGTAAACAATGCTGCCCGGTCTAGTGTAAGTAAAATTTTAACCAATCAGTTAAACAACTTATCTAATAGATATATCAAAGGCGCTGAGTTAGATTTCAACCTTCAATCATACGAAACAGCATCGGGTGGTAATGTACAAAGCCAAACAGACCTTGAAGTGGGTTTAACTAAAAATTTACTAAATGACCGATTAAGTGTTAGAGTAGGTGGAAATGTTAATTTGGAAGGTGGAGATCAAACAGCACAGCAACAACAAGGATTGAGCAACATTGCGGGAGATATCATTATAGAATATAAGATTACGGAAGATGGGCGATACAAGTTTAAAGTATTTAGAGCTAATAAGTTTGAAGGGGTATTAGACGGTGAGATTATAGAAACCGGAGTAGGCATTGTATTTACAAGAGATTACAATACATTTAATGAGTTATTTTCAAAAGATAAAAAGGAAGATGAAGAATATTAATTCCTGTATCTTGTTTTCAAAAAATCCCTTCCAAGGCTTCGCATATTTATTTGTGCTGATACTGCTCTTTAACTCCTGTAGTAATACTAAATATTTAGCAGAAGGCGAGTCCTTATATTTAGGTTCTACTGTTGAAATCAAATCAGACAATAAAATCCCTTCCGGATTAGCCGGTGAGCTGGAAGGTATTATAAGGCCTCAACCTAATAAAAAATTCTTAGGTATAGGGAGGTTTAAATTATGGGTATACAATCAAGTTGATACGGTCGAAAAGCAAAAGGGATTTAAATATTGGTTAAAATATAAATTAGGTGAACCCCCTGTATTATTTAAGGAAAATGATATTGATAACAACAAAAAAATCTTATCCGGAAAACTTAAAAATAAAGGCTTTTTTACGCCTGAAATTAGTGCAGAAGCCAAACAGAAAAAGAAGAAAAAAACAACCGTTACTTATACTGTTGAAGTTGACCAACAATATCATATTAATCAAATAACCTACTTTATTACTGACAAAGCGATAGAACGTATTTTCTTAGATGCACGGGAAGATGCTCTTATTAAAGAAGGAGATGCTTATGATTTAGACAAACTGATTGCTGAACGAGCCCGTGTAGAAAGCATCTTAAAGAATAAAGGATATTATTATTTTAGGGATGACTACATTCTTTATCAGATAGATAGTTCATCAGCCGACAGCAACAATTTAGTCAATATTTTTGTACGAATTAAAGAAGAAGTTCCAGAAAAAGATCTACAAATCTATCAGATAGGAGACATTTCTGTTACCATTAACGAGACCATCTTAGAAGATACCAATGAAATCAAAAATATACGCCAGGTAGGACAATATACGTATAAAACCGATGATGAATTTCCGGTAAAGCCAACTTTTTTAAATGATCATATATTTTTAAAAGAAGATAGCATTTATAGAAAAGAAAATTTTAATGCTACCTTAAACAGAATGTCGGCATTAGGTGTCTTTTCTTATATTAACATCGACTTTAAAGATATAGGCGATCAAACACTGGATGCTGATATAACTTTAGCCATGCTTAAAAAAAGGTCGTTACGGGCAGAACTGGAATTAGTATCTAAATCTAATGGATTTACAGGGCCCGGGTTAAGTCTCTCTCTTTTAAACAGGAATTTTCTTAAAGGAGCGGAATTATTAAATATCAACTTTTTTGGAGGTTTTGAATCTCAAATAGGCGGTTCACAAACATCCGGTTTTGCAACATTTGAATATGGCGTAAATGTGTCACTTGACATGCCTGGTATACGGCCTAGTTTGGGAGTGTTAAATCCTGATAAAGATTATTTACCTAAAACAACTATTGAATTTGGTTATACCTTACAAAACAGGGTGCGATTTTATCAACTTAATTCCTTAAGTGGCTCCTATAGCTTCCGTTTTAATTCCTCTGCAAAGATAGATCATAAAATCAAAACCCTTTACCTTAGTTATTTAAAATTAAGCAACACCAGTGATGAATTTCAAGCTTTAATCAACGAAAACCCCATTTTAAAAACTTCTTTTGAAGAACAATTTTTAATAGGGCACGGCTATACTTTTAACTTTAATAATTTTGTAGACCCGGACCGTAAAAATAATATAGCTTATACATTTGATTTAGACTTATCGGGTAATAGTGCTTATTTAATCCAAAGCTTAATCCAAGGAAAACCGGATAACGATACCCTTCCTTATGAGTTATTCGGCAGGCCCTATGCGCAGTTTGCGAGAGTTAGCTCTAACTTTAGATATTATTTTAATTTTAAAAATTCTCATACGATCGCTACCAGATTATATGCCGGTATAGGCTTGCCTTATTTAAATTCCAGTACACTCCCTTATACCAAGCAATTTTTTGTTGGAGGGCCAAACAGCTTAAGAGGATTTACCATTCGATCCGTTGGCCCGGGCTCCTATAATGGACAAGATGATACCATGTCCAGCCAATTTCTATTCTTAGATCAAACAGGCAACACAAAACTTGAGACAAATGTAGAATACCGTTTCCCTATTGTAGCTATTCTAAAAGGAGCATTATTTGTAGATGCGGGTAATGTGTGGCTGACATATGACGATCCTAAAAAGCCCGGAGGTAAATTTGATCCACAGAAATTTATAAGTGAATTAGCGGTGAGTGCCGGATTTGGTATTAGAATAGACCCTCAGTTTTTTGTGATCAGATTAGATATCGGCTTTCCTATCAGGAAACCTTATTTACCCGAAGCAGAGCGTTGGATCATAAACGATATAGATATAGCCAGTAAAGAATGGCGAAGAGATAATTTGGTCTTAAATATTGCTATTGGATATCCTTTTTAAACGGTAAAATTATAGAAAAACAACCTATTTTATATCCTTAATATGTAATTGTAGCGACTTATTTCCATTCCATTCATTCTCCTCTAAAGTATAACACATTTCGAAGTTGCCACTTTTAACTATATTGTAGTAAGCTGACATGTTAAATCCTATTCCACTCATTTTTATATCTCTAGTTTGATAAACAGAGCATTTTAAATGTTTGTTTTTTATGACTTTTGACCAGCCGGTATCATATAGTTTTTTAGTCCTAAATACAGGTTTCATATTTTCCGGCCCGAATGGTGCAAATTGTTGTAAAATATTAAAAAAGGCAACTGTTATTTCAGTAAATTCTAAGTCTATGCTGATATCAATCTCCGGAGTAAGTTGTTCGGGTTTGATAGATGCAGCCACTACGTTTTCAAATTTTGTTTTAAACGCTTCAAAGTTTTCCGGCTTCATAGATAAGCCTGCTGCATATTTATGGCCTCCATATTGCTCTAATAAATCTTCACAACACTTGATTGCTTCATGTACATTAAATCCTTTTACCGACCTTGCAGAACCTGTTAGCAGGCCATTAGATTTTGTTAAAACAATAGTTGGGCGGTGATATTTTTCTATCAACCTAGATGCAACAATGCCCACTACTCCTTTATGCCAATGCTCTCGAAAAACTACACTGGCCTTTTTTCCTTGTAATTCTTCTTCTACAATTTTTAATGCTTCTTGAGTTATTTGCTCATCCGTTTCCTTTCGGCTGGTGTTGTGATTATTTAAAATATGAGCGTTATCATTTGCCAGCCCTTTTTCAGATAACAACAACTTAACCGCATCTTTAGCATCGCCCATTCTTCCTGCAGCATTGATTTTAGGACCAACCTTAAAAACTAATTCTTCAATTGTTATATTATTTTTTTCTAACCCTGCCACTTCTAATAAAGATTGAATGCCGGGAAATGGATCATTTCTTAATTCCTCTAATCCGAAATAAGCTAAAGTTCTGTTTTCACCGGTAATCGGGACAATATCTGAGGCAATGCTAATGGCAACTAATTGCAATAAATCGGTTATGTTTTCTAAGGAAATATTATTTTTCTGAGCATATGCTTCCACCAATTTAAATCCGATACCGCATCCACTCAATTCTTTATAGGGATAAATACAATCCTCCCTTTTAGGATCAAGAACAGCATGAGCATTTGGCAAATCACTTCCCGGAAGGTGATGATCACAAATGATAAAATCTATATTATGTTGTTGGGCATATTCAATTTGTTGTAAGGCTTTAATGCCACAATCTAAAGCTATAATGAGAGAAACATTATGTTTGGCAGCATAATCTATACTTTGTATGGAGATACCATATCCTTCTTCATAGCGATCAGGGATGTAATAATCTATATGTGCTGTGTATCTTGAAAAAAATGAATAGGCTAGCGCTACAGAAGTAGTGCCATCTACATCATAATCTCCATAAATTAATATTTGTTCTTGATTTTTGATAGCCTTCTCTATTCTTAAAATTGCTTTATCCATATCCTTCATGAGAAATGGATCGTGTAAATGATCTAAAGATGGCCGGAAGAATTGTTTAGCTTGTTCATAATTTTCAATGCCTCGTTGAACAAGTAATTCACATAAAAGGGGATGAATGTTTAAAGCAATTTGCAATTGTTGGACTTTAGATGAATCCGCAGGTTGCCTAGTCCATCTGTTATTTTTGATCATAGCTTTCAGTCTATAAATTAGCCAACTCCAACTTTGTTATAACTAAAATTGGTAGGAGAATCCAATGGCAAGTACTTCTTTAAATTGAAGTCCAACTCCTTGAGTTTCGTCGCTTCTCGTCAAAATAATATCGTCATCATATATTAGATTGGTAGAAACTGTAGCAGATAAATATTTATTTACTTTCATCGCAATGAGCGTTTCCCAGTTTATATCAATATTTCCAAAGCTGTCCAGGTAATTTGTAAATAGGTCCAGCCTGGTTTTAACTTTTACATTTGTTAAAACTTCTTTTTCAAAATTAAATGATAGTGAGGTTCCAATCTCCGTTCTTACTGTTTTCCCGGAGTCTAGTCCAAAATCAGTTTCATCTACTTGCTCATCTAATATAAAAGTTAACTTTGCTGTTAAAGGAGAATAAAAGAGCGAAAAAGCCTCAGTAGGCTTAAAATCAAATCCTAAAGGTAGCAGTAAATATGCAGGCGACATAAAACTTGTTATATAATCAGTAGAAGTAGAATCTTCATAATCGTAACCGGGTGCTATTTGTGTCTTAAAGTTTGCCATAAACGTGAGGTATAACTTTTCGCGAAGCTTTCTTCCAACTTTAGAAACTACTCGAAGATTATCATCATTCTTCCTAAAGGTTTCAAAACTTTCTGTGTTCACTAAACCATAGGAGAGGTCAAAAGAATTTTCCCACCAGATTTTATTTTTGTTATAATTTCCAAATAAACTGACCACTCCGTTCAACGCTAAGGCATCTTCCCCTCCGGCTGTCCAATTAGAAAGTTTAGCTTGATTAATATTTAATGAAATTACGCCGCCTGCTTTCCATGCGGTATCCTCATTATTTTGTGTCCATCCTGTTAGGTGAAGGATGCTTAATAAAAAGATAGTGGTAATAATTTTCATCATAATCTCTTTTTTAATTATTATAGACATGTATATCTCTTTGAGGAAACGGAATAGAAATATTTTCTTGATCAAATGTTTTTTTGACATTTTCGGTCATTAGATACTTTACCGGCCAATAGTCTACTGAATTTACCCAGGTTTTAACGGCAAAATTTACGGAACTGTCTGCTAACTCTGATACCACAATTTGCGGTTCGGGCTCTTTAAGGATTCGTTCTTCTTTATCAATCAAGCTTTGTAATACATTTCTTGCTTTATCAATATCATCACCATAACCGATGCTAAATGTAAAATCGATTCTCCTTGTGGATTCGGTAGAATAATTGATCACCGAACCTGTTGAAAGCGGGCCATTTGGAATAATGATCGTTTTATTATCCGGAGTTTTAAGAATGGTATGAAAGATCTCGATTTCTGTAACAGTGCCTGAAAAACCTTGAGATTCAATGAAATCGCCAACTTTAAATGGTTTTAAGAGCAAAAGGACTACGCCACCTGCAAAATTTTTCAACGTGCCGGAAAGCGCCATGCCTATTGCTAAACCTGCTGCACCTAGTATAGCGATGAAGGAAGTCATGGCAATACCAATCATATCCATTACGGCTATAGCTAGCAAAACTTTTAATAATCCGGAAATGAAGCTTCTAAGAAAAGTGGTTAAAGAAGGGTTTACATTTCTTTTAACCATTATTTTTCCAATAGCTGTAGCGAGGATCTTAATAAACCACAAACCTACTATTAATAAGACAATACCGCCTACAAACTTTGGCCCATATTCTATTACTATTTCTACAAAATGATCTTTGTATTGATCAATTTTATCTATGCTTTTCATGTATATATTTTATCTCCAGAATAAGTTGCAAGCAAAAATAACAATAGAATCGGGTTAATGAAAATCTCTGAAAAGAAGAAGTTTTATAGAGTAGAATCAATATAACTTTAAATCTTTAAAAGCCCGATAGAAAATTTTAGTTTCAGGCAAAGCTTCGCGTATTTCCTCCACTTCATAATCTTCTATAAAATTGTAGCTGATGTCGAGGTCGTCTAATTCAATGAGTTTTTTGAGCCGCGGGGTCTCTACTTGAAAATTAAGCCTAGGGTTAAAACTTATATTTAAACTTTTAAGGCTATCCATCTCTGTAATGCATGCCGGCAAAGTATTTATTTCATTAATTTTTAAATTAAGAATCTCTAATCTATCCAACTCACAAAAACTTTCAGGGAGCTTATCTAACAGATTATCTCTAAGATATAGTTCTTTTAAATTTTTTAGCTCTCCAAAATTTGCAGGTAATTGTTCTATTATCTGATCATTTAAGCTGAGTACTTTTAAGTTCTTAAGTGCCGCAATACTTGCCGGTATATTGCTTATTTTAAACAAATAAGTTTTAAAATAATCCCCATTTACTTGTAACTCTTCTAAATTTTTTAGCTCTCCAATCCAATCGGGCAGCTTGCTTATTCCATTCCAACTAAGGTCTAATGTTTTAAGCTGAGTTAATTCTTGGATTCCTTTAGGAAAAGCTTCCAGTTTATTCCAACTTATTAGTAAGGTTTCCAGATTTTTTAAGTTACTGATACCTGATGGCAGTTTTTCAAGATTATTTCCTCTTAAATCAAGTATTTTCAGCTTACTTAAGTTTTTTATACTAGCGGGCAAAGCAGCCAACTCATTCATGTTAGTTCCAATATATATGAAGCTCAGGTCAAGCAGCTCCAGGTTTTTTAATTCGCCAATCTTAGATGATAATGTTTTTATCTGATTACCTTTTAAATGCAGTTCTTTTAAATTTTGCAAACCACCTACTTCATCAGGTATGGCTTGTAAGTCGCATTCATTTAGTATTAAGACCGTTAAATTGGGCAGTTGTTCCAGAGAACTAAAAACAGCCGCAGCATTGATCCGCTTATTACTCGTTAAGTCTAAATATTCCAGACTTTCTATTGCGTTTAAAGACTTCGGAATACTGCTTAAGTTATTATATTTAAAGTTTAGCACTTTTAACTTGGGGAAGTTATACTGCTCAGGCAAGCTTGTCATCTGACAGAACGATACATCTAAAAATTCCAAATTGAGAACTTTTGATAGTTCTTCATATATCTCTTTATCTGCTAATAAAACATTGTGTTTTAGGTCTATTTTTTTAAGTTTTCCCAATTGGCTTATGGTGGAAGGAATACTCCTGAACATATTATCTCGTAAATACAATTCTTCTAAATTATTTAAATTTCCTATTTCTTTAGGCAACACGGTATATTTGCCCCAGCTTAAGTGAAGGACTTTTAGTTTCGGAAGTTGTGACAATAATACGATAGCGCTATCCAGATCTAACTCTCTACATTTAAAAAAATGCACTTCTTCTAAATTTTTGAATTGGGTAAAGCTTTTAGGCAGCCATTTAATGTCTTGATAGGATAATTTTAGAATCGTCACATCACTTGGATTGGCTAATGCTTCACTTAAGTTAGTATAGATTTTACTTTCCTCAGCAAGACCCTGTAAAGCTATTCCTAAAGTAATGTAGAGCAGTAAAACTAATTTTTTCATTTTTATGTGCTTTTAGATAAGTTGTTTAAAGTTAAAAAATTAGTCCGGAAGAACTTTAAACTTATAACTTTATACTTCAAAATCTAATTCCATTGAAAAACATTTTAGTCATAACTTATTGGAGTTACAAAGATGCCTTAGTACAAGCTTATACGCTACCTTATTTAAAGATAATCAATAAAAATTTGCCTAAAAACAGCACAATTCATCTCGTCACTTTAGAGCAACCATTGTATCAAAATGCCAAAGAAGAAAAAGAACAGATAAAAAGATATCTAGCGGAACATAATATTATTTGGCATCCTTTTAAATATAAGAAATTTAGTTTCTCTGCTATGCTGTACGGAACGTATATGCTTTACGAGCTCATCATGCTATGCAAAGAAAAACGCATTCAAGCCATCCACACTTGGTGTACACCGGCCGGCGCTATTGGATACATTTTATCTAAACTGACAGGTATTGATTTGATATTAGACAGTTATGAACCTCACGCTGATCTAATGCAAGAATCAGGCACATGGGGAAAAGACAGTATTGCGTATCAATTGTTATTTGAGTTAGAAAAAAAGCAAACTAAAAGAGCTAAGCACATTATAGGATGTGTGGAAAGTGTTAAGCAATATGCTTTGGAGAAATATAAGGTTCGCATTGAAAATTTTTCTACCCGGCCGGCGTGTGTCGACTTACAGCAATTTGATTATAAAATAGAAAAAGACGAAAATTTAATTGAGGCACTTGGTTTAAAAGATAAACTCGTGTGCTTATATGTCGGGAAATTCGGTGGCTCCTATTTGGAACAAGAAGTATTTGATTTCTTTAGAGTGACGCATATTTATTGGAAAGATAAAATACGGTTTTTGCTTTTAAGTGATATTGAGGATGAAAAATTGAATGAGTTGATTTTAAAGTCTGACTTAGACAAAAGACTTTTCATTAAAGAACACGTACCGCATGATGAAGTGCCAAAATATATGAGATTGGGAGATTTTGCCATAAGCCCTTACGTGCCCATTCCTTCGAAAAGATATGGCACACCCATCAAAAACGGTGAATACTGGGCAATGGGTTTACCGGTCGTTATTACGCCAAATATATCCGATGATTCTCAAATTATAACAAATTATCAAATTGGTGCTGTTTTAAACGGATTAAATCCTAAGGCATATTTAGAAGCAGTTATTACCATTGATCGTTTATTATCAAATGACAGAGCGCAACTGGCTGAAAAGATCAGAAATATTGCTCAAAAATATAGAAGCTTTAAAATTGCAGAAAAGGTTTATCAAAGTTTGTATAAAGACTAACTAATTCACTCTTTATTTAATCATTTTTACAAGAGGCCGCCCCTGCTTTAACTTTTGCATTTAAAATTTGTTTATTATATGCTAAATCAGCGGCACTATAATTTTCAGGATGCCAGAGGTGATAAACTACTGCTTTATATTTAAGCGATTTTAATTCGCAACCGATTTTACGAAGCCGCCATTCGATATCCACATCTTCTCCATATCCTGCTTTTATATAATCTTCATCAAAACCGTTAACTTCCATTAAATGCTCTTTTAATATTCCCCAATTGCACCCCCAAAACCCATGATGCTTTTTTGTGAAAATTGGTAACCATGGCAAGTACAAGGCATTTTCTATTTTTTTGCTTCCGTAAAATAAAAGTTTAAGCAAATTAGGGATAGGGCTAAATTTATTAGTCAACATTCTTTCCGTTAATTTCTGCGAAAGCATAACCCTTCTTCCAAAAAGAATTTTTTTAGCAGCTATGTGTTTGACATACTCTTTTACTAAATGCTTATGTGGGATACAATCTCCATCCAAAAAAATGATTAATTCGCCTGCTGCAACGCGTAAAGCATTATTAAGGGATTTATTTTTTCTAAAACCTTCATCGGACTGATTGGTATGTCTTACTACAAACTTAGCTGTAGCAGCATACTCAGCAATAAAAGATTGAGCAGATAAATCATTATTATCTTCTGCTACGATTACTTCAAAGTTTTGATAAGTCTGCTTTTCTAACGCTTTTAATATTAAAGCTAAAAAATCAAGCCTGTTATAAATAGGAAGAATTATAGAAACAGTTGTCATCGTTTGCTAAGATAAAATAATTTTAAAATCGATCAACACCGTATTAGTTTCCCATCACTCATCAGATAATTAGTAAGTATTTTAGGAATAACCTACCTTTACCCACCGTTAATTATGGATTATAAAGATTTTATATTAACACCTTTTGTGTTGCTGTTAATATATGCTATTGCGTATATAATAAGATCTACTATCAGCAAAGACAATCCTAGAAGAAAATATTTCATCCCCGGCCTTTCTGTGCGAATTATTGGAGCTATTGCTACAGGATTAATATATAAATTTTATTATAAAGGGGGAGATACATTCACTTTTTACCAGGGAACAGAAATTATTTGGAAAGCCTTTTTAGAAGATCCGTGGGTGGCACTAAAAATTATTTTTGGAGAAACTAATAGTTATTCCCAAGATACGTTTCGGTACACCCAATATATTTGGACATATAGAGATCCGGGCAGCTTTATGGTAGTGCGTATTGCTTCGTTTATCGGTTTGTTTTGTTTTAATACTTATTCTGTTATTTCTTTGACATTTGCCGTATTTTCTTTCATTGGAACCTGGAACTTGTATAAAGTATTTACATCTATCATGCCTGATATGCATAAAGAATTTGCTATTGCTATACTTTTTCTTCCCTCAGTATTTTTTTGGGGTTCCGGATTATTTAAAGATACGATCACTTATACTTGCTTGGCCTGGCTTACTTATTCGATATATATGATTTTTATAAAAAAATCGAATATAATTTCTAATTCTATTGCCTTATTAATTTGCAGCTATTTTATAATGGTAATTAAAACATATATTTTACTTAGTTTTTTACCTCCGGTTATGTTTTGGATATTTCTTCATTATAAAGGAAGCTTGCCTTCTAAATTTTTACAGCGAATGATCACGCCTATGTTGATCCTCTTTTCAGTCGGCATCAGTTATTTACTCATTAATCAGTTAGGAGAAGAATTTGAACGCTACTCTTTAACAAATATCTTAGATAGTGCTTCTTCTATGCAGCGATGGCACAGTTATGTTTCCAGAAATGATCAAGGCGCAGGATATGATTTGGGAATAAATTCCGGTAATCCTATGGAAATACTCAGTATTATTCCATCAGCCATAAATGTGACGCTATTTAGGCCCTATTTATGGGAAATAAGAAATGTAGTAATGTTATTAACCGCATTAGAAAGTATATTTATTCTTGGATTAACCTTATTTGTATTGATAAAATGTAAGTTTTTAGGGTTTTTTAAAATTATATTATCTGACCCAGTAATTTTATTTTGTATACTCTTTACCTTGGTTTTTGCTTTTGCAGTAGGTTTTTCAACTTATAATTTTGGTGCATTAGCGAGATATAAAATTCCATGCCTGCCATTTTATGTAGCAGGATTATACATAATTTATTATAAAAGAAAAGTCTATGTAAGGCTACAAAAACACAATGTAAGTTGACAAGGTACTTTATAGAAATCGCTTATCAAGGAACGGCTTATAACGGACTGCAAGTGCAAAATAATGCTACTTCCGTACAAGGAATTATTGATAATGCCTTATCCGTAGTATTAAATGATCCGCTAAAAACAGTTTGTGCAAGCAGAACAGATAAAGGAGTGCATGCCAGGCAAAATTATCTACATTTTGATACGCCCATATTAATAGATAAGATCACTCATTATAATATTAATAATGTTTTGCCTGCCGATATACAAATTAAACGATTTATTAAAGTAGCAGAAGATGCGCATAGCCGATTTGATGCTACTTCCAGAAGTTATGAATACCATATTCATTTTATTAAAAATCCGTTTTTAGAGAAATTAAGCCATCGCTATAGATATGGGAAATTAGATATTATAAAAATGAATGAGGCTGCCGAGATTTTACTTTTACAAAATGATTTTACTTCTTTTTGTCGTCCCAAAACAGATGTTAAAACTAAAGTATGTAACATTACTTATGCAAAATGGAAGCCGGAAGAAAAACTATTTTTAGGTGAACGAGGTTGTATAGTTTTTTATATTACAGCTGATCGCTTTTTAAGAGGTATGGTAAGGGCTATTGTCGGCACTTTAATTAAAGTAGGAAAAGGTGAAATGAACAAAAAAGAATTTGAAGAAGTTATTAAAAATAAAGATCAGCAAATGGCAGATTTTTCTCCACCTCCTCAAGGATTGTATTTAGTTAATATAGCTTATCCTTATATTGAAAATGGCAAATAGTAAAGTTGGGAATGTAATTGATTTGTCTCTATTCAGAAGGGTTTTAGCATTAGCTACTCCTTTCAAAAGTCAGTTTATTTCTTCGGTAGTGCTAGCGCTTTTAATAGCATTTATAACGCCTGCCAGGCCATGGCTTATACAAAAAACAATAGATGAATACATTGCTTTTTACAATGTATCCGGGTTAATAAAAATGTCCCTTATCATGATCGGATTATTATTAATCGAATCTGTTTTTAGGTATTATTTTTCTTATATCACGAGTTGGATCGGACAGTCCATTATTAAAAATTTAAGAGTTAATATTTACCAGCATATTCTGGGTTTGAAGCTGCAATATTTTGACAAAACGCCTATTGGAGCTTCTACTACCAGAACGATCAACGATACAGAAGCTATTAATGATACGTTTTCTCAAGGCATTATTGACATTTTTGCAGATATGATAACGCTAATT
Organism: Chitinophagales bacterium; assembly: GCA_965213575.1. Lineage (GTDB taxonomy): Bacteria > Bacteroidota > Bacteroidia > Chitinophagales > JAUHXS01 > JAUHXS01. Next base: position 32,000 of record CBDBZN010000006.1, read on the forward strand.
GTTGTTATTGCCATTATGCTTTATACCGATGTTAGGCTGACCTTGATCAGCTTATCTGTATTGCCACTCATGATCATTTCAACCTATATTTTTAAAGAAAAAGTCAAAACGGCATTTAAAATTGTTAGAGAGCAAATATCTAGATTAAATGCTTTTGTGCAAGAGCATTTAGCCGGCGTAAGTATTGTTCAAATTTTTAATGCCCAAGATAGAGAGTATGAAAAGTTTAAGGAAATTAACAAAAAACACTTAGATGCGAATGTGAATACTGTTTTTTACTATTCTGTTTTTTTTCCGGTGGTAGAAATAGTATTAGCTGCTTCTCTAGGTTTATTAATATGGCAAGGGACTAATAAAGTTTTAGATGGGCAAACAACACTCGGTACTTTAATAGCTTTTATCTTATATCTCAATATGCTTTTTAGGCCCATTCGGCTCTTAGCTGATAAATTTAACACGTTGCAAATGGGTTTAGTAGCTGCTGATCGTGTTTTTACAATCTTAGACACAGATGAACACATTGAAAATGTCGGAAAGATCTCCGCTTCGAACATTAAAGGAAATATTCAATTTGTAAAAGTAAATTTTGCTTATATCAATAATGATTATGTATTAAAAGATGTTTCTTTTGAGATTAAAGAGGGAGAAGCACTAGCCATTGTCGGGTCAACCGGGTCGGGTAAAACTACCATCATCAATATTTTAAATAGATTTTATGAAATAAATAATGGTACCATCAAAATTGATGGTGTAGCTATCAATAAGTATGATCTATATTCTTTGAGAAGTAATATTAGTTTAGTGCTGCAAGACGTATTTTTATTTTCAGGTTCTATATTAGATAATATTACTTTAAAAAATGAAAAGATCACCAAAGAAGAAGTAAGTAAAGCTGCTGAAATGATCGGTGCGGACAGGTTTATCAACCGGCTGCCCGGTAAATACAATTATCAAGTGATGGAAAGAGGCGCTACGCTTTCGGTCGGACAACGGCAATTAATTTCTTTTCTTCGAGCAATGGTATTTAACCCGCGAATATTAATTTTTAGATGAAGCTACTTCTTCCATTGACGGAGAATCTGAAAAGATGATACAAAAAGCAGTAGATATGTTAGTACAGGGTAGGACGTCTATTATCATTGCCCACCGTTTGTCAACAATCGAGAAGGCAGATAAAATCTTAGTGCTCGACAAAGGAAAAGTAAAAGAAATGGGTTCTCATGAAGAGTTAATTGATCAAAAAGGTGCATATTATGACCTATATCAACATCAATTTATTGAAATGTCAGCAGCGGATAAACTAAAAAGCGATAATTTCGTTAATTAACTAATGACAGTTGATAGGAAATTTTTTGAATAAATATCTCCTTAAACTACTAGCATAGTATATTGATGGCCTTATAATTAAAAATTAATCATTCAAAATTTAAACTTTCATGAAAATACTATCTTTCATATTAATCGCTTCTCTTCTTGCTTGCGGACAAGCTAATACAAGTCCTATAGCAGAAAATAAGGATCCTCAAAAGTCAGCTAAAATAAATAGAGAAAATTTATCAGTAGCTACTTTTGCCGGAGGATGTTTTTGGTGTACAGAAGCTGTTTTTGAAAGAGTAAAAGGGGTAGAAGATGTAGTATCAGGCTATGCAGGTGGAGAGAAAAATAATCCAACATATGAAGAAGTCAGCCGAGGCAGGACAAAATATGCAGAAGCAGTTCAAATTTATTATAATTCTGAAGTGATCACTTTTAAAGAATTATTTGAAATTTTTATGGGGACACATTATCCTACGCAAGTAGACGGACAAGGCCCTGATCATGGCAAACAATATCGGTCTGCTGCTTATTACAGAACTCAGGAAGAAGAAAAAATCATTCGCTCGTATATCGAGGAGTTATCTAAATCCGAAAAATACAATGACCCAATCGTTACAGAGGTTGCCCCTTTTACTACTTTTTATGAAGCAGAAGATTATCATCAAAATTATTACGAAATACACCCTGATCAATCTTACATTATGAGTATTGCCGTTCCTAAAGTAGAAAAATTTAAAAAAAACTACTCTGAATGGGTAAAAGAGCAATATAAATAGTGGGTTAAGCTTGCCAAAATTTATAGTTCGACTACAGAGAAAATCACTGAGTATAGTTTCGAAGTTGTTTGCTTAACTTTTACGTTAAATAGGGAAATTCGCAAGTAAGAAAAATGAATGATATCAAGGTGTTCAATGAAACTTATAGGTGTAAATCACCCCGATTTTAATCAAAAAAGCCTAATATCAGGGTTATTTTTGCAATGATTTCAAGGCTGATTTTTCTCGCAAACAATCTCAGAAATGCTACCCAAAACAGCAGAAACTCGCCACCTATTGGTGGCTTCATACATCTGATGTTTCTCTCCCTCCCAATTTCGAGATTGTAGTAGCTTGAAAAAAAGGCCGTTCCCTAAACTCAGAAATTTCTGAGTTTAAAACTGCGCTACTTGCGAATGTGCCTAAATATACTTTGCCTCTTTCAGCAAACTGAACAAATTGAAGCTATTTTCCTGCAGATTATCTTCAATTAATTTTTGTAGCGATGAGCGATCTATTTTGCTCATTTTATGCCGTTGAATGATTTTCCAAGCTTTTTCTGTAAGCAAAATAGCTTGTTTATCATTCACTGCTTGGGATTTGGCATGAGCGTGTATTTGAGTAATTAATTCATCTATTCCTTCTCCTGTGGTAGCTACTGTTTTAAGCACCGGCGGCTGCCAACTCTCCCAATGCTTATGAGCTACCATCGATCTTAAATTTTTCACGAAAGTAGCTGCATTTTCTCGATCTGACTTATTTACTACAAAAATATCCCCAATTTCCATGACGCCTGCCTTCATAGTTTGTATCTCATCCCCTGCTTCGGGTACTAAAACAACAACACTAGTGTCGGCTACACCAGCAATTTCTACTTCTGATTGCCCTACACCTACTGTTTCAAGAAATACATAATCAAAGTCAGCAGCTTTTACAACCTCACAAATTTCTATGATTTTATCTGATAATCCTCCTAATGATTTTCTGGAAGCAACAGATCTTATATAAACGTTCGGATTGTTATAATGTGTATTAAGCCTTACCCGATCACCCAATAAGGCTCCATAATTAAATGGAGAAGTGGGATCTACCGCTATCACAGCAATAGTTTTATTTTTTGAAGTTAAATGTTCTACTATTTTATTTAATAAAGAGCTTTTTCCTGCTCCGGGAGGACCGGTAATACCAATTATAGGTGTGCTATTAGAGGGAACATGTTGAAGCAAATACTCCCAACCGGATGCTTCATTTTCAACAATAGAAATGGCTCTTGCCAAAGCTCGATAATTTTTTACTTTAATCTGATTTATGAGGACGGAGAGGTCAATCTTTGCCATGAGGCGAAAAACTTATGCTTCCAATTGGCTGATTTGAAGCCTGATAGATTTAATCAACTCAGGATTAACCTTCTTTTTAGCAACTTTTTGTCTCAGAAATTGTTTGAAAGATTTTTCAATATCAAGATATTCTAAACATTTGGGACATGCTTCCACATCTGCTAAAAGTTGTTTTTCTTGATCTTCGGTTAATTCTCCATCAATAGCTAACTTAACGGTATCTGCAATTTTTTGGCAATTATGCGTGCCATTCATACATTCTTGGTCTGCACCAAATAAATTTTTAATTATACCCCAAATTTTTGGCATACCCTTTTAACTTTTCTTTTAATAAGTTCCTGGCCCTATGCAATCGCGATCTTACTGTACCAATAGGTATATCTACGATTTTCGCTATCTCTTCATAAGTAAATCCTTCAATATCACACAGCAAAATAACTAATCTGAAATCAGCGGGCAATTCGTTAATTGCTTTCGTGACTTCATCTCCAATAATCCCTTGAAATACATCTTGCCTAAAATCCACGCTGACGTCATTTGCTTTGGCTTCTTCAGAATCATGATAATTGATGACATCTTCAAAATCTGCTCGCGTAGGCTGTTTACTTTTCTTTCGATATTCATTTATAAAGCCGTTTTTCAGTATTCTAAACAACCACGCTTTTGCATTAGTTCCTTTCTCATACGAATCGATAAACCGATAAGCTTTCATAAAAGTTTCTTGAACCAGGTCATGGGCACTTTCCTCTTCGTAAGTAAGATGATAAGCAAAATTGTATAAATCATCTGCTATAGGAAAAAATTCCTCTTCAAATAATTTATCTTTTTGATTTTTTGTATTAATCTTACTTGCCATCGATAACAAAGATAGTAAACCTTTACTTTGCGTGAGCATAAACTTTCAAAACCCATAAAAAACTTTTATATAAAAAATCCCTAAACAATTGATTATCAATCAATATATTTATACAAATAATAAAGGCTTGACATAATTATTTCTATATCTCATCGTTAAGATTGCCACCGTATGTCGAATATTCATAGCTATATAAATAGACAGAACTCATTATTTATTTTTTGCTTTATAGTCATTATTGGACTTTTTGGCCATCGAGCGCTCATTAGCATCGGTACAATCGGTATTGTCACATTAGCCGTTATTAATCCACAATTTAAAACTACTATTAAACGCTTTGTGCACAACCCTATAGCTTGGGCCTTAACAAGTATTTTTTTAATTTATCTGATAAGTGGCCTATATTCAGAAGATGTGGGGCTTTTCTTTACAAGGATCAAAACTAAAGTACCCTTTATTTTACTTCCATTTTCTTTTTTAATTATACATAAATTTTCACCTAAGAAGTTTTATGCATTCCTGTATCTATTCATTATACTGGTTCTTATCTATTCTTCTGTAAGTATTATTTCATACTTACAAGCTATGCAAATGTTTAACAAAAGCTATTTATCGGCTGGCGTATTACCTACCCCAATTAATCATATCCGCTTTAGTTTAATGGTAGCTTTTGCTATCCTATGCGGTTGGTATGTATACTTTCGGAAAGTACATATATGGCATCATGCAGAACGAATTATAATATTAAGCATCACCATTTTTTTATTTATATACATTCATCTGTTAGCTGTTCGAAGTGGTTTGTTGGCTTTATATTTAGCTATGACGCTTCATTGCATTATGTACATCTTTAAGAGAAAAAAATATATTTCAGGCGCCGGATTATTAATCCTAATTGCAATACTTCCTTATTTATCCTATCAAATTATTCCGACGTTTAGGAATAAAATTGACTATAGTTTATATGACTTGCATTTATATCAAAGCAAAAAATTAGAAGGGTCATTATCAGATACCCGTAGATTGCGATCCATCGAAGGAGGTATAGCTATCGGCAAAAAAAACTTATTAGTAGGCTGTGGATTAGGCGATATTCAAGGGGAAATGAATAGCTTTTACAACCAAATATATCCTAACACTCCTGTACAAGACCGGTTACTACCACATAATCAATTTGTGCATATATTTGCAACAACGGGAGTAATTGGGCTTTTTGTTTTTTGCTCAGCTTTGTGTGTATTATTTTTTCATCGTACAGCGTTTAATTGTTTTCTTTGTTTATCTATCAATGTAATTATCTTTAGTTCTCTGTTTACTGAAGCCACCTTTGAAGTCCAGTTTGGGGTAACCTTTTACATATTATGCTTACTTTTAGGCTTGAATCAGCAAGGATTTTATTCCGCTATAGATGGATAATTTATCAATAGTCATCATCACATTAAATGAAGAGAAAAATATAGGCCGCTGTTTGGCATCTATTAAAGATCTGTCTGATGATATTATTATAGTTGATAGTTTTAGCACCGACCGTACCAAAGCTATAGCAGAGCAATTTGAAAACGTACAATTTATTCAAAAAGAATGGCTTGGCTATGGCGCTACTAAAAACTTCGGCAACAGTTTAGCTAAAAACAAATGGATTTTATCGCTTGATGCAGATGAAGAGATATCTACGCCTTTAGCCAATAAAATTGAAGCTTTCATCAGTAAGGGTAATGCTGATGCTTATCGTTTTTCTCGCTTAGTAAACTACTGTGGAAAATGGATCAAACACGGCAGCTGGTTTCCGGACCATCACATTCGATTGTTTAAAAAACATATTGCTAGGTGGGATAATCAAGAAGTACATGAGCAATTGGTATTGAAAAAAGGTGCTAAAATACATACTTTAAAGAAAGTATATCTGCATCACTATACACATGATACCTTTGAGAGCCATCTTCAAACCGTTAATAAATACAGCACACTATCTGCTCTGAAAATGTTTCGATTAGGGAAGAAAGTTAATTTTATTAAATGCTACCTCGCTCCAACGCATAAGTTTATAGTAGGTTATATTATTAGAGGAGGCTTTTTAGATGGTTTTGAAGGATATATGATCGCTAAAACTACTGCGTATGAGAGTTTTATAAAATATGCGAAACTGAGGCAACTCAACAAAAAATGAGTATATTTTTTTTTAAAAAATTAGTACTTCCGCAATATTATTGGCCGGTTTTGTTACTGTTTATCATCTCGTTCATTGGATTAAAATTTACACATTTAACCGATCCTTATTTTTGGGATGAACTAGAGGACTAATAGAGAAGAGGAGGAGGGAGATCTTAGATAATGTTATTTTAATGTATTTCCACCTGATTTACTTCCGTTAATCCGTATCGTTTTTTCAGCTGTTACTTTATTAGTGATGGGAGAAAGATCAAAAGTCAATTCGTCTAAAACCATTTTCTTACAGTAATCATTTTTGGTGTTATGAACTAAGTTAAAATCAATAATACTATCTGACTGTTTGTTTTTTAGTATTTGTAAATCAAAGTCATGTTCTTTGCAGCCACCACCATATTGGACATTAATTTTAATTAAATCATTTTCTTCAACAGTAAAATCTACTACTCGAAAAGTATGCTGCTCGTTTGTAAACTCATCTACTAATAAAACCTTTTCATACTTTATAGGAGGATTACTGGAAGAGCTTTTATCATCCACCTTCCCCATGTCCTTGGAAGATTTGCAGCCAAAAGACAGCAGGATTATTACAAAAAATAGTGTCTTGAAACATATTTTCATTTAATTAACTATTTTAATAGTATTCAAAATACCTTCAGCAGAAGTAATCGTAGCTAATTTAAAACCATTTGGGAGATTACTTATGTTAACTTTTCCCTTAATATTATTTAATGATTGAGAATAAACTACCTGACCATGCAAGTTAAAAATAGTTAAATTAAATTTTGGAGTAGATATAATATCCAGGATTAAATAATTGATTTCACCATCTATCGAATTATAGCTGAGATTAGCTTTTTGCATGTTCACATGCTGTCTTCCAACGGTCGTGATATCTATATAGTTTTTTATCCAATCAATATATTTACTAACTCTTGCATATACTCCCGGATAATCTGGATCACCACATCCATTACCCCAGCTTGTAATACCGGCTAAAACCCAAGTTCCATCTTCATCAGCTATTAAAGGCCCGCCACTGTCACCTCCACAGGCATCTTCCCCCCCAGTGTCCACACCTGCACATAACATTTCCGGAAATATTTTACCATCATAACTAAGTGCATTATCACAGATAGAATTAGTAACAAATCGTACATCTACTTCTTGTAAAGTATCTGCAAAATTAAAGCCAATTGTATCTACAACGCCCCATCCTAATGTTTTACAAGCTCTTCCATGTGCACTAATAAGTGTATCCTCAGGTTGTGGCAAGCTGATTACTGGATGAATGATCGGCTCTTTTAGCTTTAATAAGCAAATATCATTTATAAATAAGCTATCATTATATAGGGGGTGCATAATAATAGTATCAATCCCGACTCTTATAAGTGTAGAGTCAGGCTGAGTTAAAACCCATCCGTTTAGAAACACATCAACGAAACTTGTATCTTCTCCAGCCATGCAATGAGCTGCTGTCAATACCCATTGGGGATGAATTAACATTGCTCCACAAAATTGCCCTTGATAGATATTAAGATCTTTATAGGCAAGACCGACCATCCAAGGGTAGGCATCTTTTTCAGCTGCATTCCCTCCAATAATTTGAGTATCTGCATCAGCAGAACAGAAGCATGTTATTAATAAAGTAGAGAAAACTAGTTTTTTAAAAATTTGCATGAGATAAATTTAAGGCTAATAATTATATGACGTTTTAAAATCTAAAATTGTTACAATAAATTTCCCCTCAGCGTTTCTCGCAAAGAACGCTGAGGGGAAATACTAACTACCGAATCAACAACCGATGAGAGGTTGGTTCTTGATTTTTGTATTCAATATAAATATTGTAAAGTCCCGGTGTTTGCTTGCCTAATGATATATTCAAGGTATTGCTCCCTTCATTCATCACTTTGTCCTCTACAAGGTTCTTCACCAACCTGCCTTCAATATCAATCAGCTTTACGTTGACGATCTCTTGTTCTTCTAGTTGAACATCAAGTCGGAGGTTTCCGTCATGATAGGGGTTAGGTGAAATAACTACATTATCATTAGATTGGTTAGTTGCAACCCTATAATCCGCAGCCTTGAAGGTAGTGTCTGCAATTGTATCTATTAAAGACTCAGGTTTTTCTCCTGTAATGAAATACTTTAAATATTCTGAGCCTCTGGATTTAATATTATTATCACAGAGATAGTCTAAAACAGGCTGCATAAGACGATCATTACCTAGAATAATTTGTTCAAGAGTCCCTTCTTCACAATACATTGCTTCGCTAGAAACATGGTATTCAATTTCATAATCTTTAGCATCCATTTCTACTAGTCCTGCTTTTTTCATAGACTGCGTACTGATAAGGTGCTTATCAAAAGAAACTTGCATTTTATCTTTATTTAAATTAAAACTTTTAATATATCTTTTAATTTTCTTCCAAGAGGTAGCTCCGATTATAATCGTATCAGTGGATAGGATAGGAAATACTTTACGATCTATTTCAAACTCACTCAACTTTTTAGTTACCTCTATCACACCTCCTTCACCGGGCGTAAACCTCGCTTTAAAAGTAATATCGAAAATATAAGAAACATATTCCCCACTTGCAATTCCCTTTTGATATGGTAGGATTTTTAGAAACTCTAAACTCGGCTTAAACCAAAAAACCAAATCATTCGGATAAGATAAATTTTTATTACCGCCGACTTTAATAGGTACCAAACCTTTGATGACTTTTTGAAAAGCAATCGGATCGTTATCATTTGAAGATACTTCATAATTTAAAATTTGCTTTCCTGATTTATCCGTCACAAACATCGGGTAATAGTCTCGCTTTGAACTTGTAGAAGCATTCGCAGAAAACTGAGCGCCATATTGTCCCCCGTTTATGAAGAATTTTAAATTGCCTAAGCCATCTATATCTTCATTATAGGAAATACCTTCATCAGTAACTTCTATTCCTATCTTTTTCAATTCTTTGTCACTCAACTCTATCAATTCTATATTACCATGAGTTTTTTCAGCCGGTTGATTAGAATTTTTTATAGACTTACTAGCTTTCTTCTCATTCTTAACTTCTTTCTCATTAACTGGTGGATTGGTTCGTTTCTCAAGGGCAAACCAATCTAATAAGGTAACTTTTTTATTAAGGGTATTTGTTATGCCTAGGTCTACCTCTTTTAATTGAACCGGAGAAGTATTGATATTTATCTGTTCTTCCATTCTTTGCGTTTGATTAGGGGATTCTGAATTCCATAAAAGCACGCCTGCTGTAATTAATCCTAGTGTAGTAATCATGATTATTATTTTTTTATTTGTTAAAAAATCATAGATCGATGAATCAGGCCTACGCTTTACGGTAGGATTATTTATTAATTGATTAATCTCATCAATGGCTATTGGTGACTTCAACTCTTTTGCAGCGTCGAAATATTTTTGAATATCGTCATGTTGGTTTTTCTTAGACATGATGTATATTTTAAGCGGTTAAATTTCTTTTTATGGATGTGGACTTACCTTCATTAGGGTCAAACACTACATCTCTTATTAGTTTGGCAAGTTTTTCTCGTCCTCTGGTTACTCTAGATTTGATCGCCGAGAGCGTCCCTCCTTCTATTTCTTGAATTTCCTTCAGCGAGAAGCCGGATATTTCAAATAAGATCAGTGCATTTTTATATTTATCGGGAAGCTTACCAAGTGCTTCATATAATATCTGAATGTCCATCGCCACTTCCGGATTTATAGCAGGATCTTTTACCTCCATAGCATGGTCGTGATCGTATGTTCCCCAAAATTTATTGGTTCGGTATTTTCTTTTAATTAATCTACTCGCGACACCAAATAAATAATAGATGAATGCCTTTTTGTTTTTAATTTTTTCAAAACCTTCATATGCTACCAGTACCGTTTCGCTCACAAGATCTTTAGCATCTTCCTCATTATGTGTTCTTACTTGACAAAATCGAGCAAACCGCTCGTGTACCGGCTCATACAAAGTCATAAATGCTGATTGTTTATTTTTTTCCAAATCGCTTTTTTAAAGTGTTGGTATAAGTAAGTGCCACTAAGGTGCAAAAAAGTTGCAGGATAAGTTAAAAAAGTTTTTAGTTATAGCTGAATAGCAGGTAGACTATAGATTATTGCAATAAAAAATATCATTATGTGTTAGCTATATTTAACACTCCTTAACAGTAATTAACATATTGTTACTATGGCTAATTATATCTTTATAATCTAAATATTGAGCATATGAAGAATGTGATAAGTGTCTTTTTAATTATAATAAGTATGGTACTTGTAATTGTCACTGTAAAAGCACAAACAATCCAAGGCAAAGTCATTGAAAACAAAAGCTATGCTCCTATAGCTTTTGTCAATATTGGAATTCCCGATAAGGGAATCGGCACGGTATCAGATATTGATGGCAGTTTTAAGTTAGACTTAACTAATCTGACAGAAGATCAATTAATTCTTTTTTCTATTATTGGATACGAAAAAACACAAATGCGTATAAGTGAATTAAATGAATATTTAATGGATAGTATACTAGTTATCAAGCTGAAAGAAAAGTCATTCCAGTTAGATGAAGTAGTAATTAATCCTAAAAAATGGAAACATAAAATTATAGGAAACGAAACAACTACTCAAAGAATTTCTTTTAGTTTCTTGAATAATAATTTGGGTAATGAATTTGGAACAAAAATGAAGATCAGAAAAAATAAAGATACTTATCTGGAGGAGTTTAACTTTTCAATAGCATATAATAAATGTGATAGCCTTTATTTTAGATTAAACATATATGATATAGAGGATGGATACCCTAATAACAATTTGCTAAAACAAAACATAATCATTAAAACAAATATTAAAAACGGTGTGGTTTCGGTGGATTTATCTCCATATCAAATTTATGTGCAAGATGATATCATAGTGTCACTTGAATGGTTAAGAGATTTATGCTCAAATGCTAATAGTGAATTAGGATTTTCTGCTTCTCTTTTTGGAAATGCCTATGATAGGTCAAGAAGTTTCGAAGGGTGGGGTAAAATTTCTGTAGCTACCCCCGGAATGTGGATGAAAGTGAGATATGAGCAATAAACCCATTCAATAGCCATAAACTCCACTAAAGTTATTATCGCTAGGGAGTAAAAGTTAAAAAGTAAGATGAAAAAAGTTCATGAGAATGGTTAATTGACTATAGCTCATATCGTGAAAAAAGCACCACTACAAATTTTCATTCATTTCTAAGAAAACTCCTAACTTTAAACAATCTAACCTTAAACTTTAAACTAAACAATATGGCCCTGATAAAAACCGTCAGAAATCATACTCCTAAAATGGGGAAAGATTGCTTTTTAGCAGATAATGCAACACTTATTGGCGAAGTTACTACGGGTGATGAATGTAGCGTCTGGTTTAGTGCAGTAGTGAGAGGAGATGTAAATTCCATAACTATGGGCAACAAAGTAAACATACAAGATGGCGCAGTTATTCATTGCACTTATAAAAAAACTAAAACTATAATAGGCAATAATGTGTCTATTGGCCATAATGCCATCGTGCATGGTTGCACACTAGAAGATAATGTATTGGTGGGTATGGGAGCCATTGTGATGGACCATGCCGTAGTTAAAGAAAATACTATTATTGCAGCCGGGGCAGTGGTGCTGCAAAATACTGTGGTAGAAGCTAATTGTATCTACGCCGGCGTACCGGCTAAAAAAGTGAAGGAGTTAAAAAATAGCGAGTTCAATGACTTGAATAAGCGAACTGCTAATCAATATGTAATGTATGCAGGATGGTTTAAAGAGTAAATCTTTTCTGTACGAAATCTTGTAATCCTATTATATTATTTAATAAAACAATAGAAATACAAAATTGGCTGAATTATTGTATTAATTGAAATAGCCTTAATTTTTGAATTTGGCTTATTATTAATGTCTTTGATAAGTTTATGGAAATGGAAGTAATTGACATCATTGGTATTGTGGCTGGTACTTGCACTACTATAGCAGCTACTCCTCAGCTAATAAAAATCTACAAAACCAAAGATGTAGCAGATTTATCTACTGGGATGTTTAGTGTACTAGTACTGGGATTGCTACTTTGGACAATATATGGAATTATGAAACCTGACTGGCCTATAATCGTAACTAACTTCATAGCATGTGTATTAAATGCTATTATTCTTTTTAATATATTAAAATTTCGGTAATAGTTCTGGCATTATAGTTGTAAGATGTATCAATAACCTAATTCTCATGAATTATAGTCTGATACTTTTTGAAGGATTTATTGCTACCTCTTTGATGACAAGCTTTAGCTACTTTGCTTCTAAAATCACTGCTCATCAGTTCAGAGAACCCAAATTATTAAATGTAGTATTTTCAAATTCAAAAATATTTCCTGCACGCATAGCTAAAAATCATGTCTTAGGTTGGATCATTCACTATTTAGTTGGCTACCTATTTGTGATGCTATTTGAAATGATATGGGCGTATACATATATTCCTAAAAATATCATCTGGAGTTTAATCTTGGGACTTTGTGCGGGTCTGATCGGGGTTTTAATTTGGATGCTTGTTTTAGCGTTTCACAATAATCCTCCTCAATTGGCCAGAAATAAATTTTATATTCAACTCGTTATAGCACATATCATTTTTGGATTGGGAGTTATTTTATCATTCTATCTTATCCAAATAATTAAAATTTGAAGCTTGCTTTAAATAAGGTTTAAATTAACGTAGTACAGATTTAAATAATTTTGAATGGTATATCATTCCCTGATGCTAGATGTTTAATTCTGGTCAAAATATGCAAGCTTAATATTTTACTTGTATGTATTTTTCATATTCATTTCTACTTCCACTTCCCAATCTTCTCTTATTTCAATTTCTTCCGGGTAGTTAATAATTTTTTCCGGCTGCAATCTTTTTTTCCAATTACCGGTATCCCATTGTTTATTATCATTTTTATCAATAATAACTTTTATACGATATAGCCCTGGAGAAAGATACTTGTAATTTAGCTGAGTTGATTTATGAAGAACAGCACTTTTTACAATTGCATTATTTTGAATAAGTTGAAAATAATAATTAACCTTTGATAATGAATCCATCTTAAAAGAGATATTTAATGCTCCGTAATCTTCCTTTGCTTTTGTCTTTAAACGAAACACCAAAGAATCATTTTGTATGTTGAATATATCAGTGAATGTATTAGCGGGAATAGTAATCCAATATTCTTTTTCCTGCTTCCAATTATAATCAATTTTCAATTTTTTATTTAATGGCTCTACCAGCGATATTTTAGTTTTTATAGTATTGGCCACACTATCTTCTGAAACTTTTATTTTTTCTAAGTTTGCTCCTGCAATTGGATGACTAAAAATTAAATCAACTGGTTGATAAAACGCTATATTATTAGAAGGTACTGATATTTGTAATGGCGAGGCTTCTTCAATACTCTTGTCTTTGGGTAAAGCTAGCATATCAACTGAAACAGTATCTATAATTTTAGAGGAATCGTAAATTAAGAATTCGAGTGATTCTTGATAATAGTCTGTCGTCCAATAAATAATAGTGTCTTTGTGAATAGAGTATTCCATTTTTTCAATCACTCCTTTTTCTACTTGATCAAGTCTTTTAACATCATTATATGGAGAAGGTTTAGAAAAATTAAATATGACTTTTCCCGGATGAGGAGTAGTAGCCTCTAATAATTTTATTGGTTGGTCCGCCTCAAATAAATTGAGCACATAATAATTATTTGAGTCATTTTTAACCTCAATTAAGCTATCAATAAATGCAATACTTTCTCCGGGTTGATCATACGTAAGGCTATTATTCTGATCTAATAAAGCATATAATCGGTAATATCCTGCTGCTAAATTTTCTAATTGATAGTTGCCGTTGCCATCAGTGATGGTGTAATAATAAGGCTTGTTAGTAGTAAAAGCAGTATCACTCTGATCCTTATAAAGTGCTACTACAACTTCTTTTACAGTTTCATTGTTCTCCGCCTTAATAACTTGCCCTTTAATAAAAAGTGAATCGAGGTAAGCCCCGGTAGAAAAAACATAATTGTATTGGCGCAAAACATTACCTTCAGTATTGTCTTTTATACCTTTTGAGAGATTAATTGTATAAGTGGTATTATCTGCTAAAGTACAAGCGGAGAGGTCTATTTCTAAGCTTCTCCCTTTGATTTTATAGGTAGGCTGGCAATCTAAAAAAGGAGAAATGATAACATTGTTTTGAATATTATTTAAAACAATATATTCATCAAATTTTATGAGAATTGTTTTACCGGCAAAGTTTACAGATTTATTAGGCGGATAAGTATCTAACACGTTAGGAGGAGTAATATCTTTATCTCCCCCTGTAGGTTTTACCACATTCGCGCAATTTGAAAGCAGAAAGTAGAGTGATAATACGCAAGTGATCTTAACTAAGCATTTAAAATTCAAAATTCAAAACTTTAATTATCTTCCCATATGCACCATAAGTATAGAAATATCAGCCGGGCTCACTCCACTGATCCTGCTTGCTTGCCCAATGGTACGAGGTTTTACTAGTGTTAATTTTTCTGATGCTTCTGAAGAAAGTGCCTGAATAGACTTATAATCAAAATTTGTTTTTATTTTCAAAGATTCCAATCGTTGCATTTTTTCTACCAATTCCCTTTCTTTTGCTACATAACCTGAATACTTTAATTCTATTTCGGCAGCTTCCAGCACTTCTTTATCATATTGAGCACAGAAATTTTCTATTTGATCAATATTTTGAAGGTCTTTTATTCCTACTTGAGGGCGGGCAATTATATTTTTAAGCTTAATCTGTTGAGTGATCGGATTAGTACTTAAACTTTCTAAAGTAGGATTTACCTGTTCCGGAGCAATACTTGTATTATTTATAAAAGAAAGAACTTCTTTAATTTTATGCTTTTTATCTTTTACTGCTTCAAGCCTTTCATTACTTGCTAACCCAATTTTATTTCCAAGTGGAGTTAATCGCTGATCAGCATTATCTTGTCGGAGCAAAATTCTGAATTCTGCTCTTGAAGTAAACATGCGATAAGGTTCATCCGTGCCTTTGTTGATCAAATCATCTATCAAGACCCCAATATATGCTTGAGAACGATCTAAAACAACAGGCTCCTCTTCTTTTATTTTTCTAACTGCATTAATGCCTGCCATCAATCCCTGACAAGCAGCCTCTTCATACCCGGTGGTTCCGTTTATTTGTCCGGCAAAATATAAGTTCTTAATTATCCTCGTTTCTAGCGTCATTTCTAGTTGAGTAGGAGGAAAGTAATCATACTCGATAGCATATCCCGGCCTGAACATTTTTACATTTTCAAATCCTGGTATGTTCTTCATTGCCTTATATTGCACCTCTTCCGGCAGGGAAGTTGAAAACCCATTGACATATATTTCTACCGTATCCCATCCTTCCGGCTCAATAAAAAGTTGATGCCTGTCTCTTTCAGCAAAGCGATTGATTTTGTCTTCTATAGAAGGACAATAGCGTGGCCCCAGGCCTTTGATGCTACCATTAAACATGGGCGATTTATCAAATCCCTCTTTTAATAGATCATGCACTTCAGTATTGGTGTATGAAATATAGCAGCTGCGTTGTTTATTTAAAGCTTTGGAAGGTAAATATGAAAACTTAACAGGATCTTCATCCCCTTTTTGTTCCTCCATTATATCATAATTAAGCGACCGGCCATCAACTCTCGGTGGTGTTCCGGTTTTCATTCGCCCACTTTTAAACCCTAAATCCACCAGTTGTTCCGTGATACCGGTTGAAGCTTTTTCTCCTGCTCTTCCCCCACCAAACTGTTTGTCACCAATATGAATCAGGCCATTTAAAAAAGTGCCGTTAGTAAGTACCACGGCTTTTGCTTTGATTTCTATTCCCATAGAGGTTTTAATGCCTATTACCCTGGCATCTTTAATGATTAATTCTCGAACCATTTCTTGCCAAAAGTCAACATTGGGTGTCTGTTCTAACATCATTCTCCATTTATGAGCAAAAACCATTCGATCATTTTGGGTACGCGGACTCCACATAGCAGGGCCTTTAGAGCGGTTTAGCAATCGATATTGTATAGCACTTGCATCACTCACAATACCTGAATAACCACCTAAGGCATCTATTTCTCTTATTATCTGCCCTTTTGCTACACCTCCCATAGCGGGATTACAAGACATTTGAGCGATAGTTTGCATATTCATTGTAACTAACAATACGGAAGCACCCATATTGGCTGCAGCTGCTGCTGCTTCACAACCGGCATGGCCTGCTCCTACTATTATCACATCATATTGCTTAAACATGCTGCAAAGATACGAATTTGCATATTATTATCTATAAACCGCGTTCCACGTGGAACACAATATTTAAAGAGAATTTTTTATATTTGGTATAAAGCCAGATTTATGAAAATGTTAGTAACCGTATTGATTACATGTGTATTATTTATCGGCAATTCTGCAGCTTTTGATCAATTACTTGAGGATAGTATTGCTTATCAGCCTAAGGGATGGCACTCTAGTTTGAAAGATACCATACATTACTACTTAGAAAGTACAAATAATGTTTACAACGAGAGTGTTTTTGGCTATAAGCAGCCCAGATCCGGACAGGCATATGCAGGTTTTACGGTAAATAGAACGGGATCAGATAAACCTGAGTATCTTATTAAAGAATTAAATAATCCCTTAGTGAGCGGTACCGAATACATGCTGACTTTTTATGTGTCATTGTCGCAATACTCTACCCATGGAACAAATAATATTGGTGCCTATGTGGGAGAAGATTTAATAGAGGGTGAAGTGAATAATTATTTAAATTACTTCCCTCAAGTTTACAGCATGGATCAAAAAAGCTTAACAAATTCTACATCATGGACAAAGGTCAGTAACACTTTTATTGCAAAAGGCGGAGAAAAGTATGTCATTGTGGGATCATTTAGTTCAGCCATGAAAAATAATATCGAAGCCTCATCTTTAAGCAATAGTTTAATTCATTATTTTATTGATAATGTTTCATTGAAAGAATTAGGAGAAGAAAACAACCTTATTGAGAATGGAAGTTTTGAAGAATATGAAGCTTTTAATAATAAAAATATACCAGAAGTTGATACCTTTCAAGACATAGCTTTTGTTAAACTGGAAGAAGTAGATATAGCTAGTATGGAACTCGGGCAGAAGATCGTTTTACACAATATACTATTTGAAACCGGCAAATCAATCCTGCTTCCTAAGTCTTATAATGAACTGAATTTTCTAGTGTATATATTAAACTTACATGAAAATATGCATATTAAAATAACTGGCCATACAGATAATGTAGGACGAGAAAACTTTAATAAACAACTTTCTGAAGAACGAGCTCAAACTGTTATAGATTATCTTTTAACTCAAAATGTTGATATAGATCGCCTCGACTCTGAAGGCCATGGCAGCCGAGAACCTGTAAGGACTAATTTAACAGAAGAAGGTAGGAGGTTGAATAGAAGAGTTGAATTTACTATTGTTAAATTCTAGAATTATATGGCGCTGAATGTTTCACGTGGAACATGAAATTATTAATTTACTAAGACTTTTTTATAAAAACACGCCTTCGCTACCCGGTGAGCTTGCTCATAAGAAATTGTCCCCTACCGTAGTAATAAAACAATACATGATTCTACCTGGAAAAAAAGTGGAGTTTTGTTACTTCTATATTCTGTAAAGAATCAACTTCATTTTGCACTCACAGAAAGGAATATCTATAAAGGTGTTCATAGCGGGCAAATAAGTTTACCCGGTGGCCGTATGGAAAAAGAAGATATCGATTTACAAGCTACTGCCTTAAGAGAGACATATGAAGAAATAGGAATAATACCTGCAAGCGTAGAGGTACTGGGTAATTTATCTACTATTTATATTCCACCTAGTAAATCTATAGTATATCCGTATATAGGGTATTTGCCTGCTAGTCCTCTCTACAAAATAGATAGTCGTGAAGTCAATAAAATCATTGAGTTTCCCTTTGATGCTTTTAAGGAGATAACTTATAAAAATAAGCCCATGAAGATGAGCACCGGAGTAATCATAAAAGATGTTCCTTACTTTGATATATTAGGATATACTGTTTGGGGTGCGACAGCAATGATCCTGAATGAATTTAAACATATTATGGAAAAGATGAAAGCTGAAGTAAGTTACTAGCATTTAGCAATCAAGTTTGACTTAAAACTTTGACTTGTAAAATTTGCAAATCGTAAGATCAAAAATCTAACTTAATTTTTACTTCTCCTACCATATTCTCCGGCACTACCCATTTATCATAATCTTCTTCTGAGAGATAGCCTAATGACAAAGCTGCTTCTTTAAGCGTTGTATCTTCTTTGTGAGCTTTTTTAGCTATTTCAGATGCTTTATCATAACCAATATGAGGATTTAGTGCCGTTACAAGCATCAAAGAACTATTAACCTTATTTTGGATTTCCTTTTTATTAGGCTCAATACCTACTGCACAATTATCATTAAACGATACACAAGCATCGCCGATCAATCGAGCTGAATTAAGCAAATTGTAAG
Source organism: Chitinophagales bacterium (assembly GCA_965213575.1). Taxonomy (GTDB): domain Bacteria; phylum Bacteroidota; class Bacteroidia; order Chitinophagales; family JAUHXS01; genus JAUHXS01. The sequence goes on from CBDBZN010000006.1 coordinate 51,015, forward strand.
CCATCATCGGTTTGAACACATTTAATTCAAAGTGCCCTGAAAGTCCACCTATATTAATAGCCACATCATTTCCCATGATTTGTGCACAAACCATTGTTAAAGCCTCACATTGAGTAGGATTGACTTTGCCGGGCATAATAGAAGATCCCGGTTCATTAGCAGGAATTAAAATTTCTCCTATTCCACTTCGAGGCCCGGAAGCTAACATTCTAATATCATTACCAATCTTCATTAAACTAGCCGCTACTGTTTTTAAAGCACCGGACATTTCTACTATTGCATCATGAGCTGCTAACGCTTCAAACTTATTTTCTGCAGTTTTAAAAGGAAGATCAGTTAAGTCTGCAATATGTTCAGCTACTTTCTCGGAATATCCGTCTGGTGTATTAATACCTGTCCCAACTGCTGTGCCGCCTAGGGCTAATTCCGATAAATGATCCAATGCGTTATTAATCGCTTTTAAACCATGAGTTAATTGCGATACGTAACCGGACAATTCCTGACCTAATGTCAACGGAGTAGCATCCATAAAATGAGTGCGGCCAATTTTAACCACAGACATATATTCTTTCGACTTTTTAGCTAATGTATCTCTTAATTTTTCAATTCCCGGGATAGTATTTTCAATGATCAATTTATAGCAAGCAATATGCATTGCTGTAGGAAACGTATCATTGGAAGATTGTGACTTATTGACGTCATCATTAGGATGGAGGATTTTTTTATTGTCCGTTAGCTTACCACCATTTATAACATGGCCTCTATTTGCAACCACTTCATTAACGTTCATATTGCTTTGCGTGCCGGAGCCAGTTTGCCATACTACTAAAGGAAATTGATCGGATAGCTTTCCTGCTATAATCTCTTCACATGCTTGAGCAATTAACTGACTTTTTTCTTTTTCTAACACGCCACATTCAGTATTTGTTAAAGCTGCTGCTTTTTTAAGCACACCGAAAGCATGAATAATTTCAGTAGGCATTTTTTGATTGCCTATTTTAAAATTTTCTAATGACCGCTGCGTTTGAGCCGCCCAATACTTTTCTTTAGGAACTTTAACTTCTCCTAAACTGTCTTTTTCTATTCTATATTCCATAATGCTATTTATGTTCCACGTGGAACTTGTATGATTTAATCAGGCTTGATATCAATAAACAAACTCCGGTTTTCTCTTTTCTAAAAAAGCAGTAGTACCTTCTTTAAAGTCTTGTGTGTTAAAACAATTGCCGAATTCTTTAATTTCCATATCGTACCCACCTTCTTTATAGGTAGAATTTATACATGAAATAGTTTTAGTAATAGCTGAAGGAGATTTTTTAAATATTTTTTGTAAAATTTCTTCTGCTTTTGGCAATAAATTATTTGCTTCCGTCACATGATTCACTAACCCTATATTTAAAGCATCATTTGCATTTACTATATCTCCTGTCATAATAAGTTCCATAGCTCTACCTTTGCCGACAAGCATTGTTAACCGTTGTGTGCCACCGTAACCGGGTATAATACCCAGACCAACTTCCGGTTGGCCAAATTTAGCTTTTTCAGAAGCTACTCTTATATGGCATGCCATGGCTAACTCACAACCTCCTCCTAATGCAAAGCCATTTACTGCTGCAATTACCGGTTTAGAACAGTTTTCTATCTTATTGAAAGCATCGTGACCTTTTTGAGACATTTTAGTACCTTCTTCGGTGCTAAAATCAGCAAATTCTGCGATGTCTGCACCAGCTACAAAGGATTTATCTCCTGCTCCGGTTATAATGATGCCTCTTATATCATTATTATCTTCAACTTCATCAAAAATTTTACTTAGTTCACTAATGGTTTCAATATTTAACGCATTCATTACCTCCGGGCGGTTGATTTGAATCGTTAAAATATTATCTGCTAATTCAGTAGTTAGATTGTTGTATGGCATATTTAATAAGTTCTATTTTCTTTTACCCACGATTGAATATATTGGGCAATTTCTTTTGTATGAGTCCCGGGAGGAAATAATTCTCCCACTCCCATTCTTCTTAATTTCTGCATATCATCTTCAGGTATGATTCCTCCACCTGTCAAAAGTATATCGGTTACCTCTTTTTGCTTCATCAATTCAATCAGCTTAGGAAAAACTGTCATGTGTGCACCTGAAAGAATACTTACTCCTATAGCATCAACATCTTCTTGCAGTGCAGTATTAATGACTTTTTCAGCTGTTTGCCGAAGGCCTGTATAAATGACTTCCATGCCTGCATCTTTTAAAGCAGATGCAATCACTTTCGCTCCACGATCATGTCCATCTAAACCTATTTTAGCAACTAAAACCCTGATAGGCCTATTCATCTGTACTTTTCCTTTTTATCTCATCTAAGTCTTTAAATTTTTTGTCATCCACATTTTCATCTAAAAACTCATTTAGTTTATTAAGGTCAAAATCTGTTTCTATCTCACCAAATTCATTGATCTTAATATCAAGGCCTTTTAAGTCAGGGTGTACTTCGGGCTTTTCGTTTTTTTTCTTTTTAGGCATTTTCTCTAACTATTATAGTATCAAAATTAATATCTGCTTTTTCCATTCTATTTACGACATTATCTTTTCCTAATAACGCAGCTACTTCGAATAGAGGTGGGCCGGCAGCAGCGCCACTAATCATCAGTCTGAATACTGGAAGCACATCACCAAATTTTAGATTATTTTTCTCCATAGCTGCTTTTATTACTTCTTCAATAGGTTCAGCTTCAAAAAGAGCTAATTCCTTTAATTCAGCTTGTATGGATTTAAAAACTTCCTTAATAGAAGAATTCCATTTTTTTCTAACAATTTTTTCATCATAATTATCGGGGTCAATGAAGAAAAAGCTTCCTACTTCCCAAAAATCATTATAAAAAGTCATTCTTTCTTTTAATAAACCTACCGCCTCAATAAGATAATCCTCATTATAAGCTATTCTTTTCTCGTCCAATATATATTTAACTTGATTAGCAATCACTGTATTATCTAATCTTTTTAAATATTGCTGATTAAACCATTTTCCTTTATCAAAATCAAACTTTGCGCCGGATTTACCAATTCTCTCTAAAGAAAAAACCGGAATCAATTCTTCCATGGAAAAAATCTCTTGCTCTGATCCGGGATTCCATCCCAAAAATGCCAACATGTTAAGGAATGCTTCAGGTATAAAGCCTTTTTCTCTATATCCGGAAGAGATTTCGCCTGAATCCGGATCTTGCCATTCTAAAGGAAAAACCGGAAACCCTAATCTATCTCCATCTCTCTTGCTGAGTTTCCCTTTCCCGTCAGGCTTGAGGATCAAAGGTAAATGAGCAAATTGAGGCATCGTATCTTCCCATCCTAAGTACTTGTATAATAAAACATGTACCGGCGCAGACGGCAACCATTCTTCTCCACGAATGACATGACTTATTTTCATTAAATGATCATCTACAATATTTGCTAAATGATAAGTAGGCATGCCATCAGATTTAAAAATTACCTTATCATCTACTTGATTACTATTAAAAACCACCCATCCTCTGACTATATCATGTACTTTAATTTCTTCATTTCTGGGAACGTTGATTCTAATGACATAAGGTACTGCGGCATCAATTTTCTTATTTACTTCATCAGCAGACAAAGTAAGTGAGTTCTTCATGTACTGCCTCGTAACATTATTATATTGAGGAGAAGGAACACCTTGCTTCTTCAACCGCTCTCTCATTTCATCCAGCTCTTCCGGAGTATCAAATGCATAATAAGCGTAGCCATTTTTAAGTAGTTGATCTGCATAATCTTTGTATAAATGCTTTCTTTCCGATTGCCTATAAGGCCCATAATCTCCTGTATCATTAATACTTTCATCCGGTTGTAATCCACACCACTCCAATGCTTCTATAATATAATCTTCAGCCCCAGGAACATAACGGGTTTGGTCTGTGTCTTCTATACGTAGAATGAACGTACCATTATGTTTTTTTGCAAATAAATAATTATATAACGCAGTCCTTACTCCGCCTATATGCAAAGGGCCTGTCGGACTAGGGGCAAATCTTACTCTTACATCGCTCATGTAGCAAAAATAACGAATTTTATCGTTATCATTGCTTCATCGGTAATAAGTATGAAAATCGTTAAAACACCGCTCTTCATTCAACATCTTTTTCCAAGTATTCTTTGGAATAAAAAAAATACTGATCAACCGACTTTATATTTAACTTTTGATGATGGGCCTATTCCGGAAGTAACACCATGGGTACTTAATCAATTGAAAACCTACAATGCTAAAGCGACTTTTTTTTGTGTGGGCGAAAACATTAATAAATGTCCTAATATTTTTAATCAAATTATCGAAGAAGGACATACCATAGGCAACCATACCTATAGCCATCTAAATGGTTGGAATACAAACACAATAAATTATATTGATAATGTTCATCAGTTCGATGATATGCATTCAAAATTCAAAATTCAAAATTCAAAATTATTTAGACCTCCTTATGGGAAGTTGACACTTCAACAATTTAAAATACTAAAGAAACAATATCAACTTGTATTATGGGATGTGATCAGCCGAGATTTTGACAATGCTATTTCTACAAAAGAATGTCTAAATAATATTGTAAAGCATTCAAAAGACGGGTCAATTATTGTTTTTCATGACAGCTTAAAGGCTGAAGAAAATTTACGATATGTGCTTCCAAAGGTCTTAAAGTATTATTCAGACAAAGGTTATGCTTTTAACGTTTTATGAATTATCATCTAACTTTTAAATTATTATAAAATAATGCTAATAGACACCCATACCCACCTCTTTTCAGAACAATTTAATGATGATCGAACGGCAATTATTCAAAGAGCCATGGATCAGGGAGTGGAAAAATTCCTACTACCTAACATCGATATCGACTCAATTGAGAAAATGCATAAATTGGTAAAGCAGTTTCCCGAAAATTGTTACCCGATGATGGGTTTACATCCATGCTCTGTAGAAAAAGACTATAAAACACAACTTAAAGTTATAGAACATAATCTTCTTAATAAAAAATATGTTGCCGTTGGAGAGATTGGTTTGGATTATTATTGGGATACAAAACTAAAAAATGAGCAAATAGTAGTTTTTAAACAACATATAAATTGGGCAAAACAACTTAATCTTCCTGTTGCTATACACTGTAGAGATAGTATGCATGATGTGTTAGATATCTTGGAAGAAATGCACGATGAATACTTAAGTGGAGTATTGCACTGTTTTTCGGGCAGCAGAGAAGAGGCAGAAAGGGCTATAAAGATAGGGTTTTATTTAGGAATCGGAGGAGTGGTGACCTTTAAAAATGGAGGGTTGGACAGAATTTTACCAGATATAGATTTAAATCATATTGTCCTGGAGACGGACAGTCCTTACCTCGCTCCAGCTCCATATAGAGGCAAAAGAAATGAAAGTGCATATTTAGTAAGCATCGCACAAAAAGTAGCCGACATTAAACAGTTATCGATTGACGAAGTGGCTAAAATTACAACTGCTAATGCTCAAATACTATTTAACCTATAAAGTGCATTATTCATAGATTATTCATAGGCTAGGGTTTAAACCCTAGCCTATGAATAGTTATATCAGAATGTTTAAAGCTTAATATATAACTTGAATAATGCATCCTTTACTTCCTAAATAATTATATTAAATTTGTGCTGCTTCAGGAGAGGTGTCCGAGTGGCTTAAGGAGCACGCTTGGAAAGCGTGTGTGCTCTAACCGGGTACCGCGGGTTCGAATCCCGCCCTCTCCGCAATTATTTGATAAACATCTTTTACATTTGACGATTATCAAATAATATTATATAAAGTAAATAACCTCAGAAATAAGAAGTTTATTCTGATGCCATCCTTATTAATATTTTATATCGGACATCCACTTATCGCCACATTTCACTCAAGCAACGTTTTATTAAAGAATTTTTTATAATTATACTTTCTCTTTCTTAAATTGACTTTTACGCCCAATATTTTTAGATACATTCAATCTTTTGATTTTCAATATTTAAAACTTGTACATATCATTAATACTTGCATTTCATAGATATTGTTAATAACTTTCAATCATAAAATAAATATATGAAACTACTGCAGAGTTTATTATTCCTTTACTTTATTACATTATTTACCCTTAATATTTATGCGCAATGCACCACTCAAGTTTCTCATCTTTTGGGAACACAAATGGTCGGGTGCACTAATGTAACAGTAGATACTGCCGGCTCTACAGATGTCCCAACTACATATTGTCCTACAGGTAGTGGAGAGCCTTACCGGGCAGCATCATCAAGTAAAGTTGGCAGTTATACGTTTACATTTAATCCTCCAATTGATTCAGCTACGCTCAATTTCAGCGGACTTTTCAACCGTGTTTTAAGAAATGAAATTAGACTAACAGTAAATGGAACTCCCTATCCAGTCCCTTCTGTAGGTACATTAGATCCATTCTGTAGTGAGGTTCTAGCCACGTTAACTGCTCAGGGTAATATTACAGGACGTCCCGGAAGTTTAATTTCAGCAGGATGGAATGGCACGACGATACCCGGCCCTATTTCCACCTTAACTGTAAAAGATACTGTCACTAATGGAACCTCGTCACAAGCTACATTTTATCTCTTTATTTGTGATAACGGAAGTTTTGATGCCGATGTACTGCCGGATGATAGTTTAGTATGTCAAAATGATTCTATTATATTAGATGCTACTATTCCTAATGCTACTTACTTGTGGCAAGATGGATCTACCGATTCTACTTTTACGGTAAAACAAGCCGGTTTATATAGAGTAGCAATTACTAATAGCTGTGGAACGGTTGTGGATTCTACTCTAGTAACGATTGATAGCTTTCCCGTTGTTAACTTAGGAGAAGATACAACCATATGTGCCGGAGATACTATCCTTTTAACAGCCAATACATTACCGGGGTTAACTTATGAGTGGCAAGATGGGTCTACCAATTCTTTTTATACAGTTACCGAACCGGGTAACTATAATGTAACAGTAACAAATGAGTGTGGAATAATTAATGATGCTATTCAAATCACGCTGCCAAATCTAATGTCGGTAGATATAGGAGAAGATACCACTATATGCATAGAAGATTCTCTTATATTAGATGCTACTGCTCCCAATGCTACTTATTTGTGGCAAGATGGGTCTACTAATTCTACCTTCACGGTAAAACAAGCCGGCTTATATAGAGTAGCAATTACTACTAGTTGTGGAACTGTTATGGATTCTATCCAGGTGGGTATTGACAGCTTTCCCGTTGTTGATCTAGGAGAAGATACTACTATATGTGGCAGTAGCTCCTTAATTTTAGTCGCTACTTACCCAAATGCCACCTATTTATGGCAAGATAATTCGACTGATGAAACATTCACTGTCACTGACGCGGGAGAATATCATGTAGCAGTTACTAATAACTGCGGTACTACTAGAGATTCTATTCAAGTAGAGAAGGATAGCTTACCAGCTGTTACATTAATTGAAGATACCACTATATGCGCAGGAGATACTATCATTTTAACAGCCAATACAATATCGGGGGTAACTTACCAATGGCAAGATAATTCGACTGACTCTTTTTATGTGGTTACCGAACCGGGCAACTATAATGTAACGGTAACAAATAATTGTGGAATGGATAATGATGCCATTCAAATCACGCTGCCAAATCTAATGTCGGTAGATGTGGGTGATGATACAACTATATGTAAAGAAGATTCTATTATTTTAGAAGTTACTGCTCCCGGTGCCACTTATTTGTGGCAAGATGGGTCCACCAATTCTACCTTCACGGTAAAACAAGCCGGTTTATATAAAGTAGCAATCTCTACCAGTTGTGGAACTATTATGGATTCTATTCAAGTGGGTATTGACAGCTTTCCCGTTGTTGATCTAGGAGAAGATACAACTATATGTGCCGGAGATACTATCATTTTAACAGCCAAGACAATATCGGGGGTAACTTACCAATGGCAAGACAATTCGACTGACTCTTTTTATGTGGTTACCGAACCGGGCAACTATAATGTAACAGTAACAAATAATTGTGGAACGGATAATGATGCCATTCAATTTACTCAGCCAAATCTAATGTCGGTAGATGTAGGAAATGATACAACCGTATGTGAGGGAAATACTATCATACTAGATGCAAGCACGCCAAATGCCACCTATTTATGGCAAGATAATTCTACTAATCCTACTTTTACGGTTACGCAAGCCGGAACATATTCCGTAGTTGTAAATAATGATTGTGGTACTACCGAAGATTCAATAAATATAACTAGTATTTCGTGTGATTGTAATACTTTTCTACCTAATGCATTTACACCTGATGGAGATGGTGTTAATGACCAGTTTATTGCCAGCTCATTTTGCACATTTACAAAATATAATCTAATTATTATGGATCGCTGGGGACAACAAGTATTTCAATCCGACAATATTACTGATCGCTGGGATGGTACCTATAAAGGAGAAAAAGTTAATACTGGAATTTATATATATTTACTAACCTCTTCAGTCAATAATAAACCTTTACAAATCATGAATGGAAGTATTACTTTAAATTATTAATTATGGATTAATGCGTTTCTTAAACTTTCTATATAAGGTAAAGATGCAAAATATAATTTTGGCTAATCTTTTATAGACACATTCGCAAGTAGAGAAGTTTTAAACTCAGAAATTTCTGAGTATAGGGAAAGGCCTTTTTTTCAAGCTACTACAATCTCGAAATTGAGAGGGAGAGAAACATCAGATGTATGAAGCCACCAATAGGTGGCGAGGTTCTGCTGTTTTGGGTAGCATTTCTGAGATTGTTTGCGAGAAAAATCAGCCTTGAATTTTTTTTGTTACTTTTCTTTTTTTCAAGAAAAAGAAAAGTAAGAAGAACTCATTGCAAAAATCACCTCGATATTAGGCTTTTTTGATTTAAAATCGGGATGATTTACACCTATAAATTTCATTGAACACCATGGTATAATTAATTTTCTTACTTGCGTAATTTCCCTTTATAGACAAATTTGAAAGGGAATAATAGAGAGGTTATATGGTTAAAGTGAGCGGGTGACTGCTCTATTTTTTTATTATCCATGATAACATAATCAAAGAGTTATCCGCTCACTAACGAGTTATTCTATATTAATTCAGCACATCGTTAAAATTATACCAAACCTCAGCTTTAATACTGTCTACTAAGATATCTTTCCCCTCATTGCTCCATAGGTATACTTTTAATATGTCGCCTGTTTTGAGTTCTGGAACTTGAGTATAAAAACTTACCCACTGCCATGCTTTATCTTTTCCACCCCAAAAGCTATTATTTTCATTATATATTTTATTATCTATTCTCATTGCCTTCCATTTTAGAATTTTATCACCTCGCTCAAACGATGCTACTAGCCTCGTATTTCTATAAATTCCAAACATTCCTTCGTATCTGTATGCTTTAGTACTCATTTTAATCCAATCACCTTCTTTTGCATTTATATCTTGCACAGGAACTATGACATTCGGACTGTAAGGGTTTTGCCTTGACATTTTATAAACTATATTTGAACCATTCGTTGGATCTTGAATATTATTCGCAGGTAAGGTGTCAGAAATATTTTCTAAAAACAATTGATGGCTATAGGCTATATCTTCTTGATCTGGTTGTAGTTCTCCTGTATCATAAACGATTAAGTCATTTTTGCTTAGGCTCGTTTTGCCTAAAATACTTAGAAAATATTTTGAATTAGCATCTTCTGAGTACAATATGCCTATGTTAAACTGATAGGTATTAAATATATTTAAAAGAATACAAAGCAGCACGCCAACCATTAGCAGTAACTTTAAAAATAGATTTCTATTTGTACAAAACCTTACTGTATAGCAAAATGGTATACTTAGTAACGGATAAGCTTCAATCATTGGTCGAGAACCAAATCCATTGATGTATGTCCAACACCACCAACTGTAAATAACAACTACATGCACACAAAAAAACATAACCGCCGGCAGTAAAAACTTTCTTTCTTTAAATAGAAAAAATGCACCAACCAGCGACAAGCTCATGACAGGGCTATAGGCTAACCAACCGTTTTTAAATTGAAATAGCCCGTTATAAACTTGTGGCCTTAAAAAGTTAAAATGTTCACCAGGGTAGCTATCATGAATCAGGCTTCCTGTTTGATGATACCAATAGAGCATTTGAGGCACCATCGGAATAATACACAATATGACTATGGTAAGAATTTTAGGAAAATCTGTCCTTACTAAACCTATACGTGCGAGAAAACTTTTTTTATCTTGAATACCGTATAAAAGAGGGATCGACACACAGTATATTTCTGCAGGCCTTATTAAGACAATCATACCTAAACTTAACCCTAACATAATAGCATGCTTTAAGGTCAATTTCTTGTAAAACTTTATAGTAGCATATATAAGTAAAGCATACCAAAAGAAAAGATAGGTATGTGACATAGCAGGGCTTAATACTGCGAAATAATACAAATTGGTTCCTAAAGAGATGGCAGCTAGCCCAATACTGATAACCAAATCATCAAAAATATCCTTGAGTGCTTTTCTAAGAATAAATAATGCTAACAAAACATATATCAATCCACTTAAAAGCACTAGAAATCTGTAGATTAAAGCAAATCCATCAGATTTTTGGGAGCTTATTTTAGTTAAGCTATGTGCAATCATAAAAGCCGGCAAATTACATACACTCACACCCATTGTGTATTTAATTACCTGCTTTCCATTTTCTACAGCATGTGCCTCAGCAATGCCTAAATTATTATCAACAAAATATGCTGCAGTAAATCCATTGTTGTACGCATGAACTGCATTTACGGTCTGATTAAGACTGTCTAAATCATGATAAATGATTGCTGCCGGTAAGTATAGGTAGTAGCCAAAAGTATCCCCTCCTTCAACAACAGCGCTTTGCCAAGGAGCATAGTACATAAATGATATTGCATAAATAATGCTGATTATAAAAAGTGTAATTTTGGCTTTCATCGCTTATAGGGAGGCAAAGTAACCATTTTTTAAAATATGACTAAATAAGTGAGCGGTTGACTGCTTTATTTTTTATTATGCAGAACAACACAATATTTAACACAAAGAGTCACCCATTCATTACTAATTCCAATTCTTTTTCGGTTACTATTTTAAAATTCGGATGAGTTTGTAAATGCTTAGCGAGATATTCTTGTTCTGTTTGCCCGGGCGTTGGGACGAGAATTGCTTTCTTTTCCAATTGAGTTAAATCCATCACTGATGAATAACCCGAGCGGCATAATACTTTCTTTGCTCTTATTAATAAATCATTTAATTGTTTTGTATTTGCAATATTTAAAATAGTAGGTATAGAGCTTGTATTATCCATAAGAGCTGACGTTCCTCTTACGAGTACAAAATTTAATCTTATATCTTTTATTTGTTTTAAAATAGCTTTTTCAAATTTTGTACGCATGGGCTCCGGGCCGGATAGAATGATCAACAAATCAATATCTTGTTCAGCATTTTCTCGTGGTTTCTTAAAACGTGAAAGTGGGCCAATAAATTTGGCATTAGGAGGCATTGGATAATGATGACTTAAATCTCCTGATAGGGATTGTTGCGGATTTTCATAATCTGGAATCCAGCAATGATCATATTTTTTAATGAAATATCGATTAATTTTATAGGCGAGAGGTTCTAAAAATTTTAATCCCTTTGGCATCTTAATCATGATTTGGTGGGTGATAAAGATCGTGTTTATCGACTTGTTACATAATCCAAACCGGTTGTCTGAAATAACTAAATCTACTTGATGTTTTTTTATGATTTTCTTCAACTGTTGATGTTCTCTTGCAATAGCGAAACATAACTTCGGCAGTTGAAAAAATATATTCCAAAACATTTTCATGGTAAGGTAATACCGAACGTTATAACCTTTTAAATGTATATGCTTAAGGCTTGGAAACTCTTCTCGAAGCAACTTTGCAGCATTTCCATCAGTTGCAATAATAACTTTATTCCCATTTTCAATTAATTGTTCAATGATAGGAATACATCGCGTTGCGTGTCCTAGCCCCCAGTCAAGCGGACTGACTAAAACTGTTTGATGATTTATATGTGATAATTTATCGAGCAATCTTTTTCTAAGATAGAAAACAATTAGTTATGCAGGAATAAAACTTTCTTGCGGAAAATCCGTTATAATTGTAACCTATGAAAGTTTTAGCAAAAGGTACTTTTCTTATTTCAATGCTTATGTTGTTTGCTTGTAATAACAATCTTCACAAAACTCAAAAAAAGTATCACGACAAAAAGAAGAAAGACTGTAATACTTGTCCTGATTTTTCGCTAAGTCCATTCAAGGAGATGACGGATAAAGTATAAATCTACCAATAAGGCATTTCCCCGTAGCGTCTCTATTTCCCCTCATTTCCCATTCCCCTCAGAGTCCTCTGCGAGAGACTCTGAGGGGAATGGCATTTTTTAGTTAATACTTTTTTGTATTTTTATGGAATGGCTACCCATTCTTTGCACAGCGAGCAAAATACATTTTATTTTATCACCTTTACTTGTTATAAATGGCTGCCATTGTTTGAAAAAGCAGATTGCTATAATGCAGTTTATAAATGGTTTGACTACCTCAAAAGAGAATATTGTCAGATATTCGGCTATGTTATTATGCCTAATCACTTACATTTATTGCTACATATATCAGAAAACAGTAAGGGATTAAACAAACTGGTAGCCAATGGTAAACGATTTCTTGCTTATGAAATTATTAAGAAATTAAACGCAGTTAATGAGTTAGCTATTCTGAATATTTTAGCGGCAGGCGTACAACTGAAGGAAAGGTCAAAAGGCAAAAAACATCAAGTATTCAGACTCTCGTTTGATGCCAAAGAAATTACAACAGAAAAAAGTTTAATAGAAATTTTAGATTATATACACTATAATCCTGTTCAAAAAAAATGGAGATTGGTAGATGACTACGTTGAATATCCTCATTCAAGTGCAACTTTTTATGAGAAAAATCATGAAGGGATATATGAGGTTTCTCATTATAAAGATTAAAATCTCAGAGTCCTCTGCGAGAGACTCTGAGGGGTAAAAACAATTAAATGATGAGATTTGAGAAATTTCTAGTATTACTATTTATGATAAGCCTTGGTGCTTTATCCTGCCTCACAGAAAGAAAAACTAAAAGAATAGCTTATGATTGCAATAAGGTATTAAGACATCATTCGTCTTATTGGAAAAAGGATTCTCTGGGAACAAATGGTTATAGACAATTAGCCTACAAGGAGCTTATTATTCCCCTCAGAGTCTCTCGCAGAGGACTCTGAGGAAGTAGGGGGATAATTTGTTAATCCACACGAAGCTTCACGCTATATCGCTCTGCTTTCCCTTGATTTTCCCAATGTCCATAGTTTACTGCTAGCAGAGTTATAACATGGTCTTCAAATTGTGAGGTATAAGGTTTGTTGGTATCTCCTAAACTTAATAATGCTTCTTGATCATTTATTTTCACCTTAATCGTTACATAGCCTGCCCAAACACATGCTACGCCCGGTTCGGTGGGACACCGGCTTTCTTCTACCAGTTCTACAAACTCAATTTTAATTTTCTCGGAAGGTGTTTTCACCAGAGTAGATTGATCAAAACTTAGAGTAAAATTTTCTGATAGCTTTGTTATATTTCTATTGCAACTAGTCAATAATAAAAACATAGCTACGAATGTGAAGATTAAAATATGTTTCATTTCTAAAGATTTCAATTCTAAGAATCAATAACTATACCTTTTCTTCTACTTTAACTTTTATGCCTTCTGCTATTTGAGCCAAAATACTTTTAGCATGTTGGATGGTCAAAACATCTTCTATCGTCAATATTAAAAATTTGCTAGTCTGTTTCAGCTTGCCGATAGAAGAATACTGTTGAATATATTTTAATATTCTGCTAAACAATTCCGATTCATAAAAAAGCGAGTGTTGATTTTCTATGAAATAACACTTCATGATGTCCTTTTTGATAAATATGCGCTCAAATCCCAGTTTTTTAGCCAGCCATTGTAAACGCACCATATCTAAAAGCTCTAACGTAGATTGCGGCACGGGGCCAAAACGGTCTTCTAACTCTTGTTGGAAGTGTTGCAGCTGTTCTTCAACTTTAAAATTATTCAACTCGGTATATAAATGCAGCCGCTCATTGGTATTTCTAACATATTGATCCGGAATGAGGATTTCCATATCAGTTTCAATCTGGCAATCATTCACAAAATCTTGCTTTCGCTGAATTTCTTCTGCAAAAAGATCTTTATACTCGGTCTCTTTCAATTCTAAAATTGCTTCATCTAATATCTTTTGGTACATATCAAATCCGATTTCTGAGATAAAACCACTTTGCTCTCCGCCTAAAATATTTCCTGCTCCTCGAATATCTAAATCTCGCATAGCAATATTAAAACCACTTCCTAAACCTGAATAATCGACAATTGTCTGTATCCGCTTTTTAGCTTCCGGTGTTAAAGTAGACAATGGCGGCCCGAATAGATAGCAAAAAGCTTTTTTATTAGAACGGCCCACTCTGCCTCTCAATTGATGCAAGTCACTTAACCCAAAATGATGAGCATTGTTAATGATGATGGTATTAACATTAGAAATATCAATCCCCGATTCTACAATAGTCGTAGATACCAGCACATCATATCGCCCATCAATAAAATCTTTTAAAGTGGTTTCTAACTTAGATCCATCCATCTGGCCATGAGCTATAGCAATATCTACATCAGGACAAAGTTTTTGTAACATGGCATGGATCTCTGTAATATTTTTAACTCTATCGTGGACAAAGAAAACTTGTCCGCCCCGGCTTACTTCATAATTAATCGCATCTCTCATCACCTCATCATTCCAAACTCGAAGTTCCGTAGCAATAGGCTGCCTGTTGGGTGGAGGGGTATTAATAACTGATAAATCCCTAGAACCCATTAAAGAGAATTGCAAGGTTCGAGGTATAGGAGTTGCGGTCAGCGTAAGCGTATCTACATTAACTTTTATGGATTTAAGCTTTTCCTTAGCGGAAACGCCAAATTTTTGTTCTTCATCGATAATTAATAATCCTAAATCTTTATACTTGATCTTGCTGTTTAAAATGGCATGCGTTCCTATTAAAATATCCACCTTTCCATCTGCTACGTTTTTAACCGTTTCTGTTTTTTGTTTTGCTGACTTAAAGCGATTAATATAATCTACCGTGCAAGGCAAATCTCCTATCCTATCTTTGAATGTTTTATAATGTTGCAAGGCTAAAATTGTAGTGGGCACCAAAACTGCTACTTGTTTGCTGTCATTGACTGCCTTTACAGCAGCCCGTATAGCAATTTCGGTTTTGCCAAAACCTACATCTCCACATACTAAGCGATCCATAGGATACTCAGCTTCCATATCTCTTTTTACATCTTGAGTAGACTTTTCTTGATCAGGTGTATCTTCATAAATAAAAGAGGCTTCTAAAGTATTTTGAATATATGTATCGGGGCTATAAGCAAATCCTTTTGCCGCTTTTCGCTTAGCATAAAGCTGAATCAAATCACGCGCAATATCTTTTACTTTCTTTTTCGTTTTTCTTTTAAGTTGATCCCATGCATCTGAACCAATCTTATTGACTTTTGGCGGCTTACCGTCTTTGCCAACATACTTAGACACTTTATGTAATGAATTGATAGAAACATACAATAAATCATTATTAGAATAAACCAAACGAATGGATTCTTGCACTTTGCCGTCTACTTCGATTTTTTCTAATCCGGAGTACACCCCTACGCCGTGATCAATATGAGTAACATAATCTCCCGGCTGCAATTCCTTTAATGTTTTTATTAATAGCGACTGGCTTTTAGAAAAACCTTGCTTAATATAATATTTGTGAAATTTTTCAAAGATCTGATGCTCAGTATAGCATGCTATTTTGAGTTCTCGATCAATAAATCCTGTACTTAAGGAAGTATTAATGGGATGAAAATCAACTTCTAATTCTTTGTTTTCAAAAATATTATAAAATCGTTCTATTTGCTTGCTGCTTTCTGCAAAAAGGTAATTAGTAATGCCTTCTTTAGTATTTTGTTGGAAATGCTGGGCGACCAGGTTAAAGTTTTTATTAAAAGCAATTTGTGGCGCTATATTAAAAGCAATTTGATTAGGTGTATTAAAATAATTTCCCAATCCCCACTCCACGGTGTTTTTATTGCTCAATTTTTCTAAAAAAATATTGTGCTGCTCATAATAATCTTCAGGGCTTCCTTGTAACAAAGGAGGTATTTCATCATAATCAGTTGTCTTTTTTATTTGCCCTTTAATTTCCGTCAACTTTTCCCAACATATCTGTAGCCGCTCTGCTAGAAACTGAATATCCTTGATCCAAACAGTAGCATTAGTCGGAAGAAACTCAAGCATAGAGACACGAGAAGTAGGCTTTTCCTGATCTTGGGCATTTACATTAGGAACAATAGAAATTTTTGCCACCTTTTTTTGCGACAGTTGAGAAATAGGATCAAATGTTCTGATAGACTCAATTTCATGGCCAAATAATTCTATTCTGTATGGATAATCGTTTGCATATGAAAAAATGTCAATGATATCTCCTCTGATAGCGAATTGCCCCGGTTCATAAACAAAATCTACTCGCTCAAAAAACAAGCTGTTAAGCATTTCTATCATATCATCAATACTCAGTTGTTCCCCTTTTTTGATAGACAAGCTGTTGCCGGCAAATACTTTCGGTTCTATTACCTTTTCAAAAATAGCTTCGGGGTAAGTGATGATGATCTCTCCTTTGTTGTCGCTCGTAACGATTCTGTTGAGCATCTCCGTTCGTAGAAGCTCATTATTACTGTTGATATTTTCAAATACAGCAGGTTTTTTAAACGAATCTGGAAAGAAGAAAACATCTTTTTTGGGCAACAATGATTTAAGGTCGTTTTGAAAATATGCAGCCTCTTCTTTGTCATTTAAAATAACTAAATGATATCCGCTGACTTTCTTATAAGTAGCGGCAACCACAAAAGCATCGGCTGACCGAAGCAATTGTGATAGATATACTTTTCTGGTTTTTTCATCAGTAATCCAACCGGCAATTTTAGCTACTTGCTCATTACTTTCATAGACATTAAGTATGTTATCTAAATTTGCTATCATTAGAAAATACCTATTATCCTTATCAATAAGAAGGAAATAATATTTAAGTTAAAGGGCAATTGTTTATTTTTCATCTGTCCCCCAATAAAAGTCATCCTCTTCCATAGTAGAGGAAGTAGTTGATGCTGATGTTCCTTTAGCCGGAAGAGGAGCTGCTTTTTTCGTTTTAGAAAAAAGCATAAAAGCTACCCCCGTCAAAACACCTATACTAAATGCACTTAAAACGATAATAACTAAGGAACCATTATAATGCCACGAGAAAAAATAGATGTTGGTACTCGTGGCATTTTGAATAGAAAAGACAACTAATAAAAAAGCAATAATCAAACCGAATATCAGGTACTTTACCATTGGTTATTTCACTTCTTCGTAATCGATATATTCTCCGAGATCATCCTTTTGTTTTTCCTGTTTCTTTTCTTTCTGTTGAGTACGCTCATTACGCATTTTTCTGGAATCTTGTCCAAATTGATTGTTCAAGGTTCGGTTAACAAAGTTCCGAATCACAAATGGTAAGACATACCTTGCCACTAAGTTAAAGCAAACGTAAAGGAAGAAAAATATAAATAAGATCTTAAACATGTTATAAAATTACAAAATACCGATGGGAAAAGAAAGGTAGGCAAGCGAAAGGTGGTAATTATTTAGAGTCCGGAGAAAAATTTTTTGCCTTCTATATTAATCCTTATCCGAGTTCTTTTTACGAACAAATAAAAACGGAGCGCTAAGCCCGTGAATGACAATAGAACTTAGTACAAAAACTGACACAATGCCGTATAAATACGGACGATCATCATAGTCGCCAATGGTATAAAACGCCCAAGATAAGTAAAACAGCGATCCAATACCGCGAATACCAAAAAAGCTGATCAATAGCTTTTCCTTAAGGCGCATTTTTTTACCTAATAAGCTACATACCCCTGCGACAGGGCGGATAATAAAAATTAATAAAAGCGCTACCCAAAAAGCATCCCAGCCTCCTGATTTTAGGATGCCACTTATGATGCTTCCTCCAAACAATACAATCCATATTATTAATAAGAAGCGCTCTACTTCATCAACGAAAGCATGCAATTTCTCTTTATAGTCGTTATTTATACTTTTGCTGTGCTTTAGCGTTATACTAGCAACAAATACTGCAAGAAATCCATATCCATGTAATAACTCAGTTCCTGCAAAGGCCACAATTGCTAAAGCAAAGGCGAGTAGCCCGTCTTGAGTCTTAATATCAAGAACTTTACAAAGCCAGCTATGAGAAAAGATAACTATTTTCGCAAAAATATATCCAAACACTATTCCTAAAATGATTTTAAGTGCGAACTCATTCCACAGCCAGCCGGTTAAGCTAAATGATTCCCAACTACCTGCTTGTATGATCAAAACTGCCAGATAAGTAAATGGAAATGCCATTCCATCGTTAAGTCCTGCTTCCGCAGTTAGTACAAATTCAGATTTAGGTAGCTCTTCATCTTGATGTTCGGGAGCTTCTAATTGGACTTCAGCAGCTAACACAGGATCGGTAGGTGCCATGACGGCAGCAAGTAAAATAGCACTGGCAAATGACAGCTCAAGCATTTCTGTTCCCAGAAAATATACGCCTATCATCGTAATGGGCATGGCTATGCATATAAATCTAAAAGGAACTTTCCAAAAATTAAAACTTGCATTCACCGGAATTTTTAGCCCTGCAGCCATCAATGAAATGACTACAATAAGTTCACTGATCATCATTATCCGATCATCCGGCCAATAAGGATCCGGCCATTGCAAAGGAATTTCGAGATAGTAAATTAAAAACCCAATTCCTAGCAATAAGAGTGGATAGGAAATCTTAATTTTTTTTGAAAGTGCAGGAAGCCAAGCCATAAATAATACGGCTGTACCCATAGCTAACAGAATTAAAAGATGGTCATTCATTTAGTAGCAAAATTTTAATGCAAAATTCAGACATGGGCCTTCTTATAAATAATGTAATTTATGAATGAGAGTTACAGAAAAAATGTTTGTCCGAAAGATAGTAAAAAGCATGGTGTATTCCTCTTCAAATATTAAAATTAATTTGAATATAATTAGCATTAAATCATTGAGTTTTACAAAATGTCCTAGAGGTTAATTTTTCTTGATAAAAAGCTAAGGATAAATATACTTAGGGTGCGACTTTGAGTCACACTCTCAAGGATAAATTATAAAATTCTAAACGTTTAACTAATCCTATTTGCTTAAATACATCGACTTTTCGCTCACTAAATGACGGAAGTAAGGGTCTTGTGTATTTTCTATAAAACGAATAGCCTCTCCGGTTGATTTCATTTCAGGGCCAAGCTCTTTGTTGACATTGGGGAATTTATCAAAAGAGAAAACCGGTTCTTTGATCGCATATCCATGCAACTTCTTTTCAAACTTAAAATCTTTTAATTTATGTGTTCCCATCATCACTTTTGTAGCCATGTTTAAGAAAGGAACTTGATACGCCTTGCAGATAAAAGGGCTGGTCCGTGAAGCTCTTGGATTAGCTTCGATAACGTAAACTTTTTCATTTTTAATGGCGAACTGAATATTCAGCAATCCCTTGATATTTAGAGCTAATGCTAACTTTTTAGCATACGTTTCCATATCATTGATCACTTTATCAGAAAGATTGAAAGGAGGCAATACTGCACTCGAATCGCCCGAATGTATCCCTGCCGGTTCGATATGCTCCATCACTCCCATAATAACTACGTCCTCACCATCACAAATGGCATCAATCTCTGCCTCTTCTGCCCTGTCTAAAAAATGGTCGACTAAGATTTTATTACCAGGAATATGTTTTAAAATACCTATAACGTGCTTTTCTACTTCTTCATCATTAATGACAATTCGCATTCTTTGCCCGCCCAAAACATAAGAAGGCCTGATCAATACCGGATAACCTACTTCATTAGCAATTTTAATGGCTTCTTCTGCAGTAGTGGCTGCACCATATTCAGGATAAGGAATATTTTGGTCTTTTAACAAATCTGAAAAACGGCCTCTATCTTCCGCTAAGTCCATATTATCAAAAGAAGTACCAATGATTTTTATGCCTTTTTGATGTAATTTTTCTGCCAATTTTAGAGCTGTTTGGCCGCCTAATTGTACAATAACGCCCTCCGGTTGTTCCAATTCTATAATTTCCCATATATGTTCCCAAAATATTGGTTCGAAATAAAGCTTATCAGCAATATCAAAATCAGTTGAAACAGTTTCAGGATTGCAATTGATCATGATCGCTTCATAGCCTGCCTCTTTTATCGCCAAAACGCCATGCACGCAGCAATAGTCAAATTCTATTCCTTGGCCAATTCTATTAGGGCCGGAACCAAGTACAATTATTTTCTTTTTATCAGAGACCTCACTTTCATTTTCCTGGTCAAAAGTAGAATAATAATAAGGCGTTTGAGCTTCAAACTCTGCAGCACAAGTATCTACTATTTTATACGTTCGCTTAATGCCCATTGCCCTTCGCTTCTCATACACCTCATCTTCAGTAACATTTCTAAGTAAATAAGCTATTTGATAATCAGAATACCCATTTTCTTTCAGCTTCCTCATAAATGATTCAGGCATATTACCTAAGGTATATTCTTTTAATTTTTTTTCTAAATCTACCAGTTTTTGTATCTGAGTGATGAACCAATGGTCTATTCTAGTAAGTTTTTCAATAGATTTTGCCGGCACTCCTAATCGCAATGCGTCTTTAATTCTAAAAAGCCTATCCCAAGATGGCTTTTCCAACCCTTCAAGAATCCCTTCCAGTTTATGCCATTCTTTTCCATCGGCCCCCAGGCCACTTCTGTTGTTCTCTAAAGATTGACAGGCTTTTTGCAATGCTTCCAAAAATGTACGGCCAATGGCCATTACTTCTCCTACGGATTTCATTTGTAATCCTAACGTATCATCACAGCCTTTGAATTTATCGAAGTTCCAACGAGGGATCTTAACAATTACATAATCCAGTGCCGGCTCAAAAAAGGCAGAAGTAGTTTTAGTGATCTGATTTTTTAGTTCATCTAAATTATATCCGATAGCCAGCTTTGCAGCAACTTTAGCGATAGGGTAGCCGGTAGCTTTAGAGGCTAATGCCGAGGAACGGGAGACACGTGGGTTAATCTCTATCGCAATAATATCTTCTGTCTGCGGGTCAACAGAAAACTGCACATTACACCCGCCTGCAAAACTACCAATAGAACGCATCATATGTATGGCCAGGTTTCGCATTTTCTGGTAAGCGGTATCCGATAAGGTCATGGTAGGAGCAACGGTGATAGAGTCACCAGTATGTATGCCCATTGGGTCAAAATTCTCTATCGCACAGATGATGACAATATTATGCGCATTATCTCTCAGCAATTCTAATTCATATTCTTTCCAACCTAATACTGCTTTTTCAACCAATACCTCATGAGTTGGCGAAGCCGTTAATCCTCTTTTAAGCGCCCCTTCTAATTCATCTTTGGAATGGACAAATCCTCCACCGGTACCTCCAAGGGTATATGATGGCCTGATAACTAAAGGAAAGCCGATATCTTGTGCAATTTCTTTTCCTTCTAAAAAGGAATTGGCAATTTTAGAAGGCGCAACGCCCACACCAATGTCAATCATCAGCTGCCTAAATTTTTCTCTGTTTTCCGTCGTTTCTATCGCATTTATATCTACTCCGATGATCCTGACATTGTATTTTTTCCAAATACCCAATTCATCTGCTTCTATGCAAAGGTTCAAAGCAGTTTGCCCGCCCATCGTCGGTAATACCGCATCAATGTTTTGCTCTTGTAATATTTTCTCAATAGAAGCTGTTGTAAGTGGTAAAAGGTAGATATGGTCTGCAGTAACATTGTCTGTCATAATTGTTGCAGGGTTTGAATTGATGAGTGACACTTCAATTCCCTCTTCTCGCAAAGACCGCGAAGCTTGCGAACCGGCATAATCAAATTCACAGGCTTGCCCGATGATGATCGGGCCACTTCCAATAATTAAAACAGATTTTATTGAGTTATCTTTTGGCATATAACAGTTTTTATGAGGCATTGCAAAGTTAGATTTTTTGATTAAAATCCATAAGTTTATATTTGGTTAATTCTATTTGCAATTATGTTTTCTTTCGTTTTAATTATAGCTTCTCTATATATCATATTGATTATTTTCGCGTGTATATTATGGGTGCACATTCCCACGCCTGTTACCGAAACATACACACCGGCCACTTTAGTTACCATTATCATAGCAGCTCGAAATGAAGAAAAGTACATTCAAAAATGCTTATATGCTATACTCACTCAAAATTATCCTCAAGAATTGTTAGAAGTAATTGTAGTGGATGATTTTTCTACTGACGATACAGCTGTTTTAATTAAAAAGTTTAATCATCAATCATTAAAGTTGATCCGGCTTAAAGATCATTTTAAGGAAGATCAACTCATTGCATCCAAAAAACAGGCTATTGCTTTAGCTATTGAAAAATCAAGAGGAGAGTTAATTATTACGACCGATGCAGATTGTTTGGTGAAGAAAAATTGGGTTCGAACGATCGCCGATTTATATGAAAAAAATCAAGCTCGAATGATTATTGGGCCGGTAAATATTCTTCCCTCCATATCACTTCTAGGAGTATTACAATCTTTAGATATGATCGTGATGACAGCCTTTTCCGGTGTATTTGCTCATTTTAAAAAACCTATTTTATGTAACGGCGCTAATTTAGCTTACTCGAAAAAAGATTTCCTAGCAGTAAATGGGTTTGAAACGACTTGGAACAGTTCTTCAGGAGATGATGTGCATTTAATGGACAAGTTTTATCAATACGATGCCAAGGGCATGTATTATTTAAAATCTTATGAAGCCACGGTAAACACTTTTCCGGTAGCTTCTTGGAAAGCTTTTTGGCAACAAAGGATAAGATGGGGAGGAAAAACTAAACATTCTTCGAATATTTTTACAAAAATAATTGCCGCCATTGTCCTTGTAGGAAATGTAGCCTTATTGTATGCTTTTGTTTTTGCCTTTTTAAATGTTAATCATTCAATTCATTATCTGTATTTATTTATTATTACCTTGCTTGCTGATTTTTTATTTTTGTGCATTACCGCCTTATTCTTTAAGCAAAATAAATTATTATGGCTATTTTTACCCGTTAGGCTGGTATATATTATATATATCATTACAATTGGTATAGGAAGTAATTTTGGAAGCTATGTTTGGAAAGGGCGCAAATAACTAGAGCATCCTGATCCTAAAATTGTGTGGTAAATGTTTGAGAATAAGGATAAAAGTATTAATAGTTTAAGCAGAAGTACTAATCCTACCGTTCGTGCGCTGAAAAGGCTGTTTAAAAATAAGCCTGCTATTATCGGAATGATCACTATTTTATTTGCTATTACTATCGCTGTTTTAGGTTACTTAATCACCCCTGACCAAACGCCAAATGCTAACAATATGATCTTGCAAATTGGGACTAAGCCACCCGGTTTTACAATTGATATGCTTAAAGTAAAACGCAATAAAAAAGTCGAAGAAGTGAGCTGGTTTACTGAAATGCTAGTAGGCCAGGAAAACCCATATAAACTTATACCGATTATTGATTATCATTTTGAAGGCGAATATATTATTATAGAAGAATATATTGGTGATCAAATGTTTGGTACCCCTGATAAAATTGCTTTGGTAGATATTGTTTTTGCCCGATCTATTAATCAACCTATGATGAGTGTAAATGGAGATAGCTTGAGCTTTTATGATTTTAAAGAAGAATATAAAACTGTTTATCTTCCTTTGCTTCGCGGAGAAATAAAAAAAAATAATATTGTTTCAAAAACCTATTTCTTAGGTACAGACAAGTTTGGGAGAGACTTATTAAGTAGAATGATCATTGGGGTAAGAGTGTCCTTGGCAGTAGGTTTTATTGCTGTACTCATTTCTTTAGTAATTGGTATTTCCATTGGTGCTATTGCAGGTTATTACCGAGGCAAAGTAGATGATTTTTTGATGTGGCTCATTAATGTGATCTGGTCTATTCCTACATTATTGTTGATCTTTGCGATCACATTAGTTTTAGGAAAAGGATTTATACAAATCTTTGTCGCTGTCGGATTGACTATGTGGGTTGAGGTTGCCAGAATTATCAGGGGGCAAGTTATCAGTATTAGGGAAGTAGAATTTGTAGAAGCATCTAAATCATTGGGCTATAGTAGTTTTAGGATTATTTCCAGGCATATTTTGCCTAATGTCATTGGGCCCGTAATAGTTATAGCAGCTGCTAATTTTGCTTCTGCTATTTTAATCGAAGCCGGATTGAGCTTTCTAGGCTTGGGAGTACAACCACCTACCCCTTCTTGGGGAATGATGATCAGTGAACATCGAGCTTATCTTATTTCTAATCAAATCTTTTTAGCGTTAGTGCCGGGCTTTTCTATTATGATCTTAGTACTCGCTTTTTATGTAGTGGGAAATGGCTTCAGGGATGCGTTAGATATTAAAACTAAAATCAACTATTAATCGTTAAAAATATTAAATGAGCATCTCTATCAATAAAGAAAATATTCTTCGAGCACTATCAACCGTCCCCGATCCGGATCTCGGCAAGGATCTGGTCACTTTAAAAATGATCAAAGATGTGGAGGTCAATGGAAAAAGTATTCAGTTTACAGTAGTTCTTACCACTCCCGCCTGTCCGCTAAAAGATAAGATCAAAGAAGATTGCATTAACGCTATTTATCAGGTAGTTGGTACAGATGTAAAGATTTCCATCAACATGACTGCCCGCGTCACAGAAAACAAATTGCCGACAGAGGTTTTACCGGGTGTTAAAAATATTATTGCCGTTGCTTCCGGCAAAGGTGGAGTAGGCAAATCAACGGTATCTGTAAATTTAGCGGTAGGATTAGCTAAAAGCGGCGCAAAGGTCGGTTTAATTGACGCGGATATTCATGGCCCTTCTATTCCTTTAATGATGGGGCTGGTGGGGCAGAAGCCGAAGGTAAAAAAAGTAGGAGAAAAGCATATCCTTACTCCTTTGGTAGCTCATGGCGTTAAGACACTTTCTTTTGGCTTTTTAGTGCCGGAAGGACAAGCTGTTATTTGGCGGGGCCCTATGATCTCCTCTGCTTTTCGTCAATTTATTACCGATTGTGATTGGGGGGAGCTGGATTATATGATCATTGACTTACCTCCGGGCACCGGAGATATTCACCTTACTTTATCTCAGACATTATCTATAACCGGAGCCGTTGTTGTTACCACTCCTCAAGCGGTGGCAATTTCAGATGCCAGAAAAGCCTTGGGAATGTTTCAAAATGATAAGATCAATACGCCTGTTCTTGGGATTATTGAAAATATGGCATATTTCACGCCTGAAGAGCTGCCCAATAATAAATATTATATATTTGGAAAAGGTGGTGGAATAAAATTAGCTCAAGAATATAACGTACCTTTGTTAGGACAAATTCCTTTGGTGCAAGGAGTTTCAGAAAGTGGGGATGCAGGTACGCCCATTGTACTAAATGAAAGCTCGCTAAGTGGAAAGTTGTTTTTTGAAGCAGCTGAACGATTAGCGCAGCAAATTGCCATAGAAAATGCTAAACCTAAAGTCAAAGAAACTACAATAAATCAATAATAATGGTGAGTATAGAACAAAATGAAATATTATTTCAAAAAATAGAAGCTTCTCTTAATACTATTCGCCCTTATTTAAAAACGGATGGTGGCAATGTAGAGGTTGTAGATATTACGGATGATATGACATTACTAGTACGCTTGTTGGGAGCTTGCGAAAGTTGCCCAATGAGCTTTACGACTATGAAAGCCGGCATTCAAGAAACGCTTAAAAGAGATGTGCCGGAAATTAAGAGTGTGGTTGCTGTGAATAGTATTAAGAGTTAATGTTTTATAAAATCAATATAAGAAAAAGTAGCTCACTGTTCTACTAGTTCAACATCACCGGCATTACCAGCATTAAGATATCTTCATTCTCGTTAACTTCGGTAGGGAAAATCACGCCGGCTCTATTTGGAGTAGACAATTCTAATCTTATTTCATCGGCACTTAAAACGGTTAACATCTCTAATAAAAATTTGGCATTAAACCCTATTTCTATATCTTCTCCTTTGTAATTACAAGTTAATCTTTCATTCGCTTCATTAGAAAAGTCTAAATCTTGTGCAGACAAGTGTAATTCACTTCCTGAAATTTTCATAACTATTTGATGAGTTGACTTACTGGCAAAAATGGCAATTCTTTTAACTGAACTAAGCAGGTCTTTTCTGGCTATCGTTAAAATATTAGGGTTGTCTGTAGGAATGACAGCGTTATAGTCAGGATACTTCGCATCAATTAACCTACAAATCAGTTGAACATTTTTAAAGGAAAAAAAAGCATTAGAATTATTATATGCAATACTTACATCATTCTGTTCTGACGGTAAAGAGGATTTTAATAGGTTTAACGCTTTAGGAGGCAACACAAAAGAAGCATTTTGCTCACTTTTTGTACCTAAATGTTTAAATCGTACCAATTTATGTGCATCTGTGGCCACAAAAGTCGCACCATCTTCCGCTAAATTTACGTAAACACCTGTCATTGCAGGCCTCAGCTCATCGTTACTGGTAGCAAATAATGTGTTAGTGATGGCTTCTGCTAAGGCGGTAGCCGGCATTACAAGCGTATTCAGATTTTCTGCTTCCGGTATTTTTGGGAAATCTTCCGGATCTTCCCCGGCTAATTTATATTTTCCATTGTTAGAGGTAATCTCTACTGCATAGCTGTTTGGGTCAATATCAAAAGTGATCGGTTGCTCCGGTAATGTCTTCAAAGTGTCTACTAATATCTTTGCCGGAATTGCTATTCTTATATTTTCCTTAGATTCAATCTCCATAGCGGTAGACATAGAGGTTTCTAAGTCTGTAGCTGAAACTGTTAATTTTCCATCAACAATATCAAAAAGGAAGTCTTCTAAGATTGGTAAAACATTGCTTGTTCCAATCACTCCACTTGCAAGTTGAAGATTTTTTAATAATGCATTGGTAGAAACTATAAATTTCATATCTGTTGGATTTGATCTCAACAAATGTAATGAGTTTTGAAAACATATATCAATTTATTTATGCTATTTTAAGTCGTTGTTCTATTGAAGTTATTTTACCTTTGCGAGAACCTTAACCTACTATATATAATAGCACATATGAGCAATATAGAAACTCCTTTTAATATTCAAGGTTTTTCACCTGATAAACTTTGCGAAAAGTATCAATCTCCACTTTTTGTATATGATGCTGCTAAAATTGAGCAGCAGTTTAATAAATTAAATGACGCCTTTGACGTAGCTCAACTTAAAATTAAATTTGCCTGCAAAGCATTAACCAACGTTAATATTTTAAGCTATTTACATAGCCTTGGAGCAGATATTGACACGGTATCTATTGAAGAAATTAAGCTGGCTATGCATGCCGGTATTCAGCCAAATCATATTTTTTACACACCAAACGGTGTCTCTTTCGAAGAGTTTCAACAAGCTGTGGAGTTGGGCGTAGCAGTAAATATTGATAATCTTTCTACTTTAAAGAAATTTGGAAAAGCTTACGGCTCTTCTAAACCTGCTTTTATAAGATTGAATCCGCATGTTTTAGCAGGAGGCAACATGAAAATTTCAACGGGACATGTGAATGCAAAATTTGGTATCTCTATTCATCAACTTAATGAAGTATTAGAAATTGTTAAAGAATATGATATTAACATCGAAGGATTGCATATTCATACCGGTTCTGATTTGCTGGATGCAGATGTTTTCTTAAAAGTAGCTGATATATTATTTGAAGCAGCTAAAAAGTTTAAAAATATCAAAGCACTGGATTTTGGAGGAGGATTTAAGGTGGCTTATAAAGATGGGGACATTATCACCGACCTCAATGATCTAGGCCCTAAGTTTTCCAAACGCTTCAATGATTTTTGTGAAGAATATGGCCATGATATAGCCCTTTGGTTTGAGCCGGGAAAGTTTTTAGTAAGTGAATCCGGCTTCTTTTTCAGTACGGTAAGTGTCGTAAAGTCTACGCCCACTACTACTTTTGTACATGTAAATACAGGGTTAAACCATATGATAAGGCCGATGTTTTATGATGCTTATCATCATATTACCAATATTTCTAATCCTGAAGGGAAGAAAAAAATATATTCGATTGTAGGATATATTTGCGAAACAGATACTTTTGCGTGGGAAAGGCCTATTGCTGAAATTAGAGAAGGAGATATATTAGCCTTTCATAATGCCGGCGCCTACTGCTATTCCATGGCCTCTAATTATAACTCCCGGCCTCGCCCTGCTGAAGTGTTGATCCATCATGGTAAAGATTATCTGATTAGAGAAAGGGAGACTTTTGAAGATTTGATAGCTAAACAAAGCTTAGTAAAGCTTTCTGATTAATTTTTTTCTTATGAAAAAGGTACTCTTTTATTTATTAATGACAAATTTTATTGCACTAGCCCAAGATAAAGTTAACAGTACGCCATACAATTGGATGTTAAAATCGCTACTTTCTCACTCTGTAAAGGATATATCGGTATCTCAAGTTGATACGTTAAAAGATGTTGTGTATTTAGACGCTCGTACTAGAGAAGAATTTGAAGTAAGCCATATAAAAAAAGCTATTTGGGTAGGATATGATGATTTTGACCTTTCCAAAATAAAAGCTATTCAGAAAGATCAAAATATAGTTGTGTACTGTGCTGTAGGATATAGAAGTGA
Source organism: Chitinophagales bacterium (assembly GCA_965213575.1). Classification (GTDB taxonomy): domain Bacteria; phylum Bacteroidota; class Bacteroidia; order Chitinophagales; family JAUHXS01; genus JAUHXS01. The sequence goes on from CBDBZN010000006.1 coordinate 79,976, forward strand.
GAAGATAGCAGAAAAACTAGATAGTGCAGGATATGATAATGTCTCAAACTTGTACGGTGGTATTTTTGAATGGAAAAATCAAGGCAAGCCGGTTTATAAAGATGATAAAATAACTAATAAAGTTCATGCTTATAGTAAACTTTGGGGGATTTGGCTACAAGAAGGGGAAAAGGTTTATTAGCAATATAGTTGACAATTATTAGTTTAGAATTAATAATTATTAATTCTAAACTATTTCATTTTCTACTCACCCAAGGGTTACCTTTTATATAAAATCTCCAAGGTAATAAAGCATCCTCTCCGGCATAATTTACGCCTATTCGAGTAGTTTCAAAAATTTCTGCATTGCTTATTTTTTCTCCTTCAGTTAGCCATATTTTTTCGCCTGATAAATTTGTACTATTAAATTTTGTAGTAATTCCTAAAGCTTGGCTTAACGATCCGGGCCCGGATGTTAATTTTGTATTTACTTCTAAATATTTTCTTCTTTCTAACATGGTATCTATTCCTTCTTTCGGTTCAATTGCCCGTATTAAAACTGCATCTGCATTTCCTTTTGTGTTGGTAACAATATTTAAAAGATGATGGATGCCGTAACATAAATATATATAAGCAATGCCGCCAGTTTCAAACATTACTTTTGTACGATTGGTCATTTTATTCGGATATGCATGGCAAGCCTTATCAGTTTTTCCACAATAAGCTTCGGTTTCTGTGATCATTCCTGCTGTAAGCCGGCCATCTATATTAGTATATAAATATTTACCTAAAAGGCCCTTAGCTATATTAACAACATCTTCTCCGGTATAAAATGATTGATCGAGTTTTTTCATAGAACGGTACAAAAGTATATTAAAAATTAAAATGCCCATTCAACAATCCACATTGTTTATTATTTATAATTAAATTTTAAAAATCATTTTATCTATCATCATCATGTGTGTGGATATGTAGGTTAATTTATATTCAATTTTAGAAATATGAAAAATCAATTAGTCTATCCACATTTCTATACAGCATTTTTCATTTTTATTAGATTGATAAGCATAGGATTTAATGCTTTGTTAACATAACGTTTACATAAAGCATTCTGGATAAAAATTTATGAAATATAATTAAGTTGTTCTTTTTTTTAGTTGATAAGAGATAAAAAAGCAAACAAACATCTTTTTAAAAATGAGGATAAGTAAGTATAAATTGGTCAAGTGTGGATTAAGAGAAGCTAATGAACATTTATAAAAACAAATAAACATTTTTGGTGTATAATAACAATGAAAAAAGGAGCTATAAAAGGTAAGAAAAAATGAAAATGTGGGTAAGTACTAAATTGAAAAGCCTGCCCTACTGAATAATAAAACTTCCTACCGTTTCGCCTACTGCTCTTAGAGTATTTTTATTGATGATGTTTATATCATCTTCATGCGTATGCCAATAGCTACCAAAATAGCTACTCGTAGAAGGATCATATTGAATAATATCAATAGTTGGGATACCTATTAGAGTATTTATATAGTAATGATCATCAGTGATCGGAGGCGTTTTGCTAAAACAAAAGTGATTACTATAGCCAAGATCTATTCCTAAGTTCCAAATGTCTCTCATTAGCGTTGGCGCATATTGCATAGAATATCCTTCCATACAAAAAGTAGCATTTTCCGCACCTACCATGTCCAATAGAATACCATACTGTGCATTATAATTATTGACATGTGGTTGATCAGCCCAATATTGAGAGCCAAGGCAATAGGTGTTAAGTTGGTTTGACTGAGACCAAGAAGGAGCACCATAATCTTCTACGTCAAAAAGAATAATGTCAATACCTTTATCTACTTGAAGGTTTTTAAGATGCCTGGCTATTTCCAATAAAACTCCAACACCACTAGCACCATCATTGGCCCCTATGATTGGCTCTCGTTGATTGCTATCAGCTTGGTCTGCAAAAGGACGACTATCCCAATGGGCAAAAAGAGCAATACGTTGTTTTTTATCAGGATTAAATGCTCCGATAATATTTGTAAAAGATAGTTGAGTGCCGTCAAAAGCTTCTACTTTACCCGTTTGAGTATATATTTTATCGACATAACTACCCAATTTCATTGTTAACCAGTCTCCGCAAGAGTCGTGTTGTGGAGTATTAGGCACTCTCGGCCCGAAACTCACTTGTTTTTCAATAAAATAATAAGCTGAGTCAGCGTTAAATTCAAATTTTACGATTTCCTTTTGGGTTGATGTTTGCTCTTGTTGTGTAGTCGGTTTTTCTTGACAAGCAGAGAAGAGGAGGATGAATAATAAAGAATGAAGTAGGAAGTAAAAATTTTTAATTTTTACTTTTGAATGTTGAATTTTGAATGAAAAGAAACTTCGAACTTTACACTTCAAACTTTAAATTTTTATTTCAACTCCCAATTAGTTCCGTCTTTTGCATCTTTCAATAAAATGCCGGCAGTATTCAATTGATCTCTGATCTTATCAGACGTTTGAAAATCTTTATTATCTCTTGCTTGTTTACGAAGTTCGATCAGTAAAGATATTGCCGCATCCAACGTTTTACTGTTTTCTTGAGTAAGGTCATCTTTTAAACCTAAAATATCTTCGATAAAATCTCTATACGTTTTTTGCAATAACTCGAAAGTCTTTTCTGAAATAGCACCAATGGGTAATTGATTATTTGCAAACGCATTAATTTTATTAGACAATTCAAATAAATTAGCTAAAACTAACGCTGTATTAAAATCTTCATTAATCGCCGATTTACATCTATTGCAATGATCTTTAATGAATTGCTCAACCTCATCATCAACTTGTCCAACTTTAAACTTTAAACTTTGAACTTCTTGAGACGCTTTCATCAATCTCTTATACCCTTTTTCCGCAGCATTTAAAGCATCATTCGTAAAATCCAAAGTGCTCGCATAATGGGATTGCAACATAAAAAATCGGACAGTCATCGGGCTATATCCTTTTTCTAATAAAGGGTGATCACCTGCAACTAGCTCGTGTGGCAAAAAAGAGTTGCCGAGTGACTTGCTCATTTTAGTACCATTTATAGTAAGCATATTGGTATGCATCCAATATTGTACGGGATCTTTTCCATCTGCAGCAACAGATTGCGCAATTTCACATTCATGATGAGGAAATTTTAAATCCAATCCACCACCGTGAATATCAAAAGCTTCACCCAAATATTTAGTGCTCATGACCGAACATTCCAAGTGCCAGCCGGGAAACCCCTCTCCCCAAGGAGAATTCCATCGCATGATATGTTCGGGAGAAGCTTTTTTCCACAAAGCAAAATCTACACTGTTTCTTTTATCGTTTTGTCCGTCCAGCGTTCGAGTCCCTTCAACAATTTCTTCGATATTCCTTCCGGAAAGTTTTCCATAATCATGTTTTTTTGAATACTTCTTAACATCAAAATAAACCGATCCATTAACTTCATAAGCCCAACCGTTGTCTATTATTTTTTGAATAGTTTCAATTTGCTCAATAATATGAGCAGTGGCAGTCGGTTCTATGTCGGGATTTAAGCAGTTAAAAAGTTGTGTCATCTGGTGGAAGCCATTGGTATATCGCTGCACAATTTCCATTGGTTCTACCTGCTCTAATTTGGCTTGCTTAGCTATTTTATCTTCCCCCACATCTGCATCACTTTCCAAGTGCCCTACATCAGTGATGTTTCTGACATACCGTACTTTATAGCCTAAGTATTTTAAATATCGATAAACGATATCAAAACTTACAAAAGTCCGTAAATTACCTAAATGAGCGTCGTTGTATACCGTTGGGCCGCATACATACATTCCCACAAATGGTGGGTTGAGGGGCTTAAAAATTTCTTTTTTTTTGGTAAGGCTATTGTATATATGAAGTTGCTCCGCCATATTACTTACTATCCATTTCTTCAAATGGTATTTCTTCCGTTACAATAAAAGCACCGCTGAATTCTGCATGAATTTGGTCTAAAAACTTTTGAGCAGATAACCGCTCTTTAAAATTTCCTATCCTCAACTTAAAATACGGTTGTTGATATAGTAAGTAAGTTTTTGTGTCCGGGTGCTTAGCGCGAAACTTAGCCCGCAAGTTAAGTACCTCATCTTTAGTACGAGACGCTAATAGCTGAATTCTAAAGCCATCAAAGTTTTTAATTGCTGCATTTTCGGTAATATGCCTTTCAATTAATTCATCTAACCTCGGATCTTTATTTATTACTAAGCTTCCCTTTTTGTCTTGAGCGGAAGAATGAAAGATAAGAAGAGTGAAAAATAAGAAGAGTGAAAAATTGAAAAATTTGAAAACAATATTATTACTTCTCCAATCTTGGAATTTTAAAATCTGAAACACGCCTGTTCGGCGTGCAGGTCTGAAATCTGAAATTCTATTGCCCATGACAATGCTTATATTTTTTACCACTACCACAGGGGCAAGGTTCATTACGGCCAACCTTTTTTTCAACTCTCACTGGTTCTGCTTTAGCTACCTTTTCTTGAGGTGGTTGTCCATTTTGGCGGGCATTAGGGTTTGCAAGGCCACTTACATCATCTCTTCCCGCTTTCATTCTATTCTGCTCTACGTTTGCTTGTTGCGTTCTGGCTTCTTCAACTTCTGCCGCAGTTTTCACAGCAATATCAGCTTTGAATAAGAACGAAGCAATCTCTCTGTTCACATTTCCGATCATTTGTTCGAATAACTTAAATGCTTCAAATTTATAGATCAATAAAGGATCTTTTTGTTCGTAAACAGCAGCTTGTACAGATTGCTTCAGATCATCCATTTCCCTCAGGTGCTCTTTCCAAGTATCATCGATCAAGGCAAGTGAAATTGATTTTTCAAAAGCAGTAATAATTGCTTTTCCCTCTGACTCATGCGCATCTTTTAAGTTGACAACTACTTGCATCCCATGCGTTCCGTCTGTAAATGGCACGACAATATTTTCTACCGTAGCGCCTCTATTTTTATAAACATTATCTACCACCGGAAAAGCAGCTTCTTTAATTTTGGCAGTTTTGCGTTTATAATAAGTTTCTACTTGATTATATATCTTTTCGACCAGAGGTTTTGTTTTACTGTCTGCAAATTCTTGCTGAGACAGATCGAGCGCTAGAGAAAAATATCTGAGCACATCCATTTTCAGCCCGTCAAAATCTTGGGCTCCATGATGTTGTGTAACTAACTCCTCCGTCAAATCATAAAACATATTATAGATATCGACCGAAAGCCTTTCTCCAAATAATGCATGATGTCTTTTTTTATAAATCACTTCTCTTTGCGCATTCATCACATCATCATATTCCAACAAACGCTTTCTCATTCCGAAGTTGTTCTCTTCCACTTTTTTCTGAGCTCTTTCGATAGATTTGCTGATCATGCTGTGTTGCAAAGGCTCTCCCTCATCATAGCCCATTTTATCCATTAACTTGGCAATTCTTTCAGAACCGAACAATCGCATTAAATTATCCTCTAACGATACAAAAAACTGTGAACTACCGGGGTCTCCCTGTCTACCCGCACGGCCTCTTAACTGCCTGTCTACCCGTCTCGACTCATGTCTTTCACTACCTATAATACCTAATCCACCGGCTTCTTTTACGCCGGTGCCTAGTTTGATATCCGTTCCCCTACCGGCCATGTTGGTAGCAATCGTTACCGTACCGGCTTTTCCTGCTTCTGCTACAATATCTGCTTCGCGTTGATGCTGCTTAGCATTTAACACGTTGTGCTTGATGCCTCTCATTTTGAGCATTCTTCCGATCAACTCAGATACTTCTACAGAAGTAGTACCCACTAATATCGGCCTACCGGCTTTTTGCATCTCCGCTACCTCGTCAATAATGGCATTGTATTTTTCCTTTTTAGTTTTATAAATTAAATCTTGTTTATCATCTCTTACAATTGGCCTGTTAGTTGGAATGACGACTACATCCAGTTTATAAATTTCCCAAAACTCACCCGCTTCCGTCTCTGCAGTACCCGTCATACCGGCAAGTTTGTGATACATTCTAAAATAATTTTGCAAAGTCACCGTAGCAAAAGTCTGTGTCATTGCTTCCAGTTTCACATTTTCCTTCGCTTCTACCGCTTGGTGTAGGCCGTCAGACCACCGACGGCCTTCCATGATACGGCCGGTATTTTCATCTACGATTTTCACTTTACCATCCATTACCACATATTCTACATCTCTTTCGAAGAGGGCATATGCTTTGAGTAATTGATTTAATGAATGAATTCTTTCTGATTTGATACTAAAATCTTGAATGGCTTTATCTTTTCTTTCTAATCTTTCTTTTTCAGGCAAATCGGCCTTTTCAATCTCCGCCATTTCTGAGCCTATATCCGGCAATACAAATAGGTGAGGATCTTCTCCCTGATTAGTGATGAGTTCTATACCTTTTTCTGTCAATTCAACATTGTTGTGTTTTTCATCGATAATAAAATATAGTTCTGCATCAACTTTAGGCATTTCCTTTGATTGATCTTGCATGTAGTATCCTTCGGTTTTTTGAAGAATTGTTTTATTGCCTTGCTCACTTAGAAATTTTATTAAAGCATTGCTTTTAGGATATCCCCTATAAGCTCTAAGCAAGGCTAACCCACCTTCTTTTTCTCCTGCCTTACCTTCCGAGATGAGCTTTTTGGCATCTGCTAAAAATACATTTGCCGCTTGTTTTTGCGTATCAACCAGTTTTTGAATTCGAGGTTTTAACTCGTAAAACTCTTTGGTATCATTCTTAGTTTGAGCGATGGGGCCTGAGATAATTAACGGTGTCCTAGCATCATCAACTAATACAGAATCCACCTCATCGACCATTGCATAATGCAATTTACCTTGCACTAACTCCTCCGGGTTTCTGGCCATATTATCTCTGAGATAATCAAATCCGAACTCATTATTTGTTCCGTAAACAATATCTGATTGATATGCTTTTCTCCGCTCTGTAGAATTAGGGCGGTGTTTATCAATGCAATCAACGGTAAGTCCTAAAAAGTTGAACAGAGGCGTCATCCATTCAGAATCCCTTCTTGCCAAATAGTCATTTACCGTAACAATGTGTACACCTAAACCCGTCAAGCCATTGAGAAAAGCAGGTAATGTTGCCACCAACGTTTTACCCTCACCCGTTGCCATTTCCGCAATCTTTCCATCATGGAGCACGCCACCACCAATGAGCTGCACATCGTAATGTACCATATCCCAAGTGACTTCTACACCTGCAGCATCCCAGGAATTAAAATAAATTGCTTTATCTCCGCGTATTTCGATATAATCTTTATTAGCAGCAATTTCTTTATCGAGCGCAGTTGCGGTAACTTCTAATTCTTGATTTTCTTTAAACCTTTTAGCAGTTTCTTTCATCACGGCAAAAGCTTCCGGCTTAATTTCATTTAAGATGACTTCTATTTCCTCGTCTCTTTGCTTTTTGAGATCATCGATCTCGTTATATGTTTGCTCCTTTACATCAATGTTTTCTTCTTGATCAGCTTGTATTTTTAGTTGCTCAATCTTATCAGTAGTAGCTTTAACATGATCATTGATTTTATTCTTAAGCGTTGTTGCCCTAGATCTTAATGCATCATTGCTCTCTCCTTGTAATTGGTCAAAAACATCATTTACCTCTTTTACTAATGGTAATAAAACTTTGATGTCTTTTTCAGATTTATTCCCAAATAATGCCGGGAATACTTTGCTAATAAATAATAACATACTTTTTCTCTAAAATTTACGGCAAGAACTAAAGGATAGACTTTAATTCAATGCTACTTATCGTGTAATTACAAAGGTAATGTTATTTACCTTTAAAATTTAACGTATAGAATTTAAAGTTGATTGTACAGGAACTAGTAGGCCTTAATACTAAAGAAATAATATTACAATTGTTTTTAATTAGGGAAATTACGCAAGTAAGAAAAATGAATGATACCAAAGAGTTCAATTAAATTTATAAGTGTAAATCACTCCGATTTTAATCAAAAAAGCCTATATCGGGGGTTATTTTTGCAATGATTTTTCTCGCAAACCATCTCAGAAATGCTACCAAAACAGCAGAAACTCGCCACCTATTGGCGGCTTCAGGCATCTGCTGTTTCTCTCCCTCTCAATTTCGAGATTGTAGTAGCTTGAAAAAAAAGCCGTTCCCTAAACTCAGAAATTTCTGATTTAAAACTCCTCTACTTGCGAATGTGCCTAATCAATCGGAAAACCGACACTAGCCCTCCATTTCGCTGTATCTTTTCGACAGTAGAACCTGTTAAATACATTTCCCAAGGAGAGCCGGATGCTTAGTTCTTTGTTTTTAGGAAATATCCTCTACAGTATTAATAGAATCAATTTGTGTTGATTTCTGCTGTATAGGATCGGCTACATCAGATGGAGGCATGCTTTCAACAGTAGCTTTCAATTGATTTAATCCTTCTTCAAACATATTGCCTACCATTTTATCCATTTTTAGTCCGTAAAACTTTCCAATGGGATTATTTCCAACATTAAGAACCATCTCCCAAGTAACCTCAGTACCTTCTTCAACTTTCTTAAATTGCCAATGGCCTGCACCGGTTGCTTCATCATCAAAAACTAATTCTGTTTTAATATATTCGTAAGGTTTACTTTCTACAATAGTTAAACATCCGCTACCCACTTTAGGATTTTTACTTAACCAACATCTTTTACTATTGACTCCTTCTTCTCCTTCATAAGTTTGTTGTAAGTTATTATCCATCGTATACCATGGATCCCATTTGTCCCAATTTCTTAATACATTAACTTGCTGAAAAACCATAGATGGAGATGCAGAAACTAATACAGACCGTTCTACTTTAATTTTTGACGATAGGAATAAAGAAGCAACAAAAAATATTGTAAGGATTAGTATCGAAAAGAAGAATATTCTCTTTATTATTTGCATAACTTTATCAATGCGATTATTTCCAAATATATAAAAATAGGCTGATATTAATAAATTAAATAAAGTGACCCTACCAACATCATGTCGTGCCTTTTTTTTTATCTCGTTCCTCTTTTGTGTTTGTTGTACCAAGGAAAATGACCTCACTAATAATGAAGTGGAGATCGTGTTTCAATCTTCTTATGCTATCAACGAAATCACTTTTATCGATGATTATGTGGGTTATGTTGCTGCAGGTACAAGATATACGGGCGGAGCATTGTATAAAACTACTAATGGAGGAAATTCTTGGAAGGAAATTTATAATAATTCCGGTAATGCTGTTTATGATGTTTTTTTTCTCAATGATAGCGTTGGCTATGCGTGCGGGGAATGGTATTTATTACTTAAAACTATAGATGGCGGAAAAACTTGGACACAAATTCACCTTTTTACGGGCTTGGTTCAACAAAATGTGTGGTATAATCTTCAAAGCATTGCCTTTGGAGATGAAATGAATGGGGTAGTCGTGGGTGGACAAAATTTTACTAATGGGATCATTGCTTATACTACCGACGGCGGACAAACATGGGAGACATCATTTATAGATAATGAATTGAGAGATATTGACTTTATCGGGCCCCAAAAAGCTTTGGTATCCGGTTATGGACTTGTTTTAAATTATAATAGTAATGATTATCAACCGATGGATCTTAAAAGTGATTACTTTACCGGAATTGAAAGCTACAATGATTATAGTTACCTGTGCGGTTATAATGGAGGCATATATCAATCAACAGATCAACAAACGTGGAAGATCATCAATCCATCTAATAAACTTATCGGAAAACGCAGTCACTTTAATGATTTAGCTGTTATAAATGATGAAACAATTCTAGTAGCCGGAAGCAATGGGCTTTTATTGTCTTCCAGCAATCAAACCGATTGGGAAAAAATAAATCTTAATATAGAAAGTAATTTACTATCGATTTCCTATATAAATAACACTTTGTTGGTAGGAGATAGTGAAGGGAATGTTTATAGGATTAAAAGATAAACGAGTAAGATTATTTTTGTTTTTCAATAGTTTAAATAAACAATTATGAAAACAGCTGAAAAATCAAACATGGTTACAAAGCAATTTTCAATAACCATTAATGCGCCTAAAGAGAAAGTGTGGAAAACACTATAGAATGATACAACCTATCGAAAATGGACTGCTGCATTTTATGAAGGTTCTTATGCTAAAACAGATTGGAACATTTGGGGATTGTGAAAAATGGCGTGGAAGATACAGAAAGCCTAGAAGTGGAACAATGGAAAGGTGCATTGGAAAATTATACCCTAACATCTACCGGTGAAAACACAGAATTGTTTGTGGAAACAGATATTGCCGAAGAATACCTTGACGAATTTCAAAAAATTTGGCCCAAGGCATTAAAAAAGGTAAAAGAGCTTGCAGAGAAAGTTTCGTAACGCTGGCCCGACTTTTATCAAAATGTATATCCTACGCCGTATTCAATAAAGTCTGCCTGAGCCAAGTGGGTCTTAATGAACAAGCCCATGAACAAATTATGCTGAGTCGTAATTTTTGGATTTTTAAAATAATATTGAAAGCCTAACTTATTAGTTACGTAGTTGCCCAAAAACTTAGAAATATTGCCGGGAGAAGCACCCAATTCTTTTATTCTCGCATTGTAAGGATTATAAATATTAAAACCTGCTTGAAGCACAAAACTAAAATGCCCTAATAGAAACTCCTGACCTACAAATAAAATCACGTTAGAGGCATTAAGCCTTTTATGATCATCGAAGATTGCTTGTTGCACAATGAAATCATAATAACTTGCATAATAATTAAAATGCAAACCTGCATGGAAGTTACTCGCAGCAGTATATCGTTTTGACATATATAATGAACTAACAAAAACAGGATACTTGGGGCCTCCAATAGCTGTGGATGTTCCGGCAAACTCATGAATTCCCATCCCGAGCCTGACATTAAATAGCCAAGGGTTTGCGTAGTTCATGATCGGATTCTGAACAGGCTTTTTATCATCTGTAAAATGATAAGTTATTCCCAATCCGTAAGACACAATGTTGATCCCAAAATTAGGTACTTGTATATGTCCATTAGAGTGATGAGAGAACGCTAACTGAGCATTAGCCGACCAGTTCTCGGCTATATATTTCCGCATACCACCTTGAATCATTACATGGGCAGCAATAGCAGATCCCATAAATAAATTATCGGGATTATTTATTCGGTCATAATGTTTTGTAAAATAAGATAAGCCCATTCCCAATCTAGCAAAGGCTTTTAATCCTTTCTTTTCTATGCTTGTCAAAGTAAAAGTTGGAAGAATGGAAAGCATTTTCCCCATTTCTTCTTTATTGCTGATATTTCCAAAAACACAGGAAACACCTACTTCCGGATAGAAATAACTTTTATGCCAATATTGCTCTCCACGAGTTTGCTTACTAACATTTATTTCAAACATCGAGATATTACCAGGGTTTATCGGAGTAAACTCAGCAATGTTATTATTGATATTGCCATAGTGATAGTTAAAATTAATATGAGCTTTATATGCAGTACTATCTGCAGGTTGAGCAAAAGAAAAAATGTATATGCTTAGTAAAACAAGCATATTGAAAAGCAGTTTCACACCTAAAATTATAAAAAAATCACTATACTTGTTGAGAACATAATTTGTACTTAATATCTTAATAATGGCAGCAACAGAAACAACTCAAATAGCACTAGGCTTTAAAGCTCCTGGCTTTACCTTGCCTGACACCGTCTCCGGTAAGGATGTAACTTTAAATGATTTAACTGGAGAAAAAGCAACGGTAGTAATGTTTATCTGCAACCACTGCCCTTATGTAATACACGTCAAAGACGAGTTGGTGCGTTTAGCCAACGATTATCAACCAAAAGGAGTCGCATTCATAGCCATCAGTAGTAATGATGTAGAGAATTATCCGGATGATTCTCCCGATAAAATGAAAACTTTTGCTAAAACAAATAACTTTCCCTTTCCTTATTTATATGATGAAAGCCAAGAAGTGGCTAAAGCATATGATGCGGCCTGTACGCCTGATTTTAGTGTTTTTGATAAAAATTTAAAGTGCGTTTATCGTGGGCAATTAGACAGTTCCCGGCCGGGTAACAATCAACCTGTTACCGGAAAAGATATCAGGAGTGCTTTGGATAATATTTTAGCAGGAGTTCCTGTATCAAGCAATCAAATTCCAAGTATAGGATGTAACATTAAATGGAAAAAATAAGATGACGGCCATTGCATAATTTGCGAATAATATATCTTTTAGAAGCTTTTGGATTGCATTTTTAATCTAAACTTTTCTATTTATTATTTCATTAACTAGGCTGATTCCCCACTCAGAAATTCAGAATTTTAAAAACTGTCTACTTGCAAATGTGCCCAACTATTTCCTGAAGATCAGGAATAACCTCAGCTTCAAACCAGTCATTCTTTTTCAACCAAAATCTGTTTCTAGGAGAGGGATGCGGCAATGGAAAAAATTGTGGCAAATAAGTTCTATAATCTCTTACCGTTTCAGTAAGATTTTTATTTGTATTGTTTTTCAAATAATATCGCTGCGCATATTGGCCGATTAACAGCACCAGCTTTACGTTTTTCATTTCATTATATAATTTTTTATGCCAAAGAGGAGCACACTCCGGCCGTGGAGGCAGGTCACCTGTTTTGCCTTTACCGGGATAGCAAAATCCCATGGAAATAATAGCAAAATTATTTGGATCATAGAATTGTTTTCCTGACACCTTTAACCATTTTCTTAATTGATCACCGCTTGGGTCGTTCCACGGAATAGATGTGTGATGAACCCTTGTGCCGGGTGCTTGTCCTACAATAACTATTTTAGATTTTTTATTGGCAATAACTATTGGGTTGAGGCCCAAAGGCAACTTTTCTTCACAAATTGTGCACTTTCTTATGTCAGACAGTAACGTTTTCATGAGGAATGAAAATCAGGGCATGTTTAATCTCTTGGTAACTTATTTCTCCTTTAAAAAACTCATATAAAGCTTTTTGACTTGGCCTGCCATCTTCATAGAAACTGCCCGGCTTGTTTGCTTTCTTCATAGCCTGTGTGGCTGCTTCCATTTTTATTAAAAGCTCATTAGTTGGTTTATAAGCATCTAAATTTAAGTCGGGGTATATGTCTCTTAACTTAGCAAGATGCCCCATGATCGTTCCTGTAGTCACTCCTCGGTTGTGAGCGATTTCATCCATAGAAAGCTGCTTATCAACATAATCTTTAGTGATTTCGTGAGTGGGTTTTTTAGGCATTTTTTTCTCCTTCCGTTTGTTCTTATATTTTTCCAGCTCATCCGGGTCAGTGATTCCTCCACATTGTTTAACAAAAGAGATGGCGGCCTTTTCTAACTTAGCTAAATCAATATTGGCTTCAAACTCTTGCGATAATTGTTGAAAGCGGCTATCTGCTTTTTGTGCCAGCGAATCTACCTCTAAAGCCGTTTGATTAAAGTCTGTCAGATGCAATCCTTGTAAACTTTTTAACCTGGATAAGGCAACATAACCTTGTCCTTGCTCAAAGGTTTTACTGAGGTCTATTTCTGCTGCATCGAGCGTCATTCCCTGACTTTTATGGACGGTGATAGCCCAAGCCAAACGTAATGGAACTTGTTTAAAAGATGCTAATGTCTTACCTTTTTCATCTTCCATCGACCACAGTTCCAATTCTGCGGTGATAACTTTACCGTTGTTAAGTTTTACCTGTGGCCACTCGTCTTCCGTAAAGCCAATGACCTCTCCCAACGTGCCATTCATATAGCCTTTGTCATAGTTATTTTTAACAAACATTACTCGCGCCCCTTTTTTTAAGACTAGGTTTTCAGTAGTGATCACTGATCTTTTCAGCATTTCTAATAATTTTTCATTGCCTTTAGTTTCCGCTAAGTAAGAATTGGAATCCGAGTTGAGCAATGCCAGTTTTTCGTTGTTGATCCTATCGACATCTATATTGTGAGTATATAATTCCGTATAACTTTCCGTCAGTTGATTAAGCCTTGTTTGTTCGATTAAATTAATAGATGCTTTACTAAGCCTTTCTCCTCTCCGGATTTCATTGAGGATATCATTTAATGGGTCATTATTTTGTCTATGCTGCTCAGTAAGATAGCAAATGGCCAAATTAGCATTTACCCATGCCGGTGACATAAAGGTAAACTTGTCTCTATTCGTTTCACCGGGCATCCCAACAGGTGGTAGTTGAAAAAAGTCACCTGCAAAAACTACCTGAATACCTCCGAATGATTCTTCACTTTCTCTAAAAAGTTTTAAAACTGTATCAACCATTTCTACTTGCTTTCGATGGAGCATGGATATTTCATCAATGATTAAAACCTTTACACCTTCCAGATTCTTTTTAAGGTACTTTTTGGTTTTCATATTTTTCAAGTCACTGCTTGAAAGCGTATCTCTCACGCCAATGCCCGACCAAGAATGGATCGTCATGCCATTCATATGAGTTGCAGCTATACCTGTAGAAGCCGTTATAGCCACGGGGACTTTTCTATCTTTTAAATATTTAATGTATTGATTAAGTACGTAAGTCTTTCCAGCTCCCGCCGACCCGGTTAAAAATACATTATGCCCGGATTTTAAAATAGCTAAAGCAGTAGATTGATTCATAAAATAGTTATGGAATAATATATTTCGATATCTTGAAGATAATACTCTTATTCATAAAATTGAAGAGACATTTTAGTAATTTACTAATTAAGTAAATCCATAAAAATTTTATTATTTATAAAGTTCATAAAAGTGCTTGTAGAAAAATAGGGTTTGAGTAAGAATTAAGGTCTGCTCATCAATCTAAGCCGGTTATTTTGAACAACCCGATTAATCCTGACCAGTATTATTTATTTACGGTAGATAGCAATCAAAAATTGTATTATCACGTTATTGATATGTCTATGCAAGGAAACCCGGGAGCATTTATGAATGGTGATGTGATTAGTAAAAATAATTTGCTTGATGGTGATAATAACTATGGTAATCACTTGGCTTTATTACAAGATGAGAGTGAACTATATAGCAGCGTATTATATGCCACAACGTACAGTGGTAATACCACATCAATTGTTGGTTTCGAAATTGGTCAAGAAGGTATAGAAGATCCTGTTGCCTTAGCAATTGTTCCAAGTATGGATGAAGTTGGAGAAGGAGAATTACAAATTTCTCCCGATGCTACGAAGCTAGCAATATATTCACCCGGCACAGAATCAGGTTTTTTTGGACATAAAAAAGCTACAGTATATGAGTTTGACCTTACACCTGATCACTTAAGCTTAGCAAACCCAATTGTTATTGATAGTAGCCTCATCAATATTGGTGATGGTCATTTAGCTTATTCTACCATGGGTAATAACCTTTATTATGGAGAAAACGGCTTAGCTGTACCGGCTGAGAAAACATGGCTCTACAGCAAGGTAAAAGATACGGCAGAGATTGTACTGTATACTACAGGAGAAATAAACAGAGGCATAGATAATAAGATGTATGTAGGAGGAGTTTATGATACTACATTGACCTATTTAGATGAAAATGCCTGTGGTACAGTAGATAGTGGTGCACAGCTATTAGCAGGAATGGGAGTAGGAGCAATTTTGCCTTATCAACCACATAGAATACTCTCGGGTGAAAAAGTAGAAGGTCTATTTGCAAGAACAATGGATCTCAAAGATTATGAAATGAGTGATCACCTAGGGAATGTAAGAGTAACTGTTTCCGATAGAAAGCTAAGCACAATAGAAGGCAATGCCACCACCAACTTTACAGCTTCTCTGAGCTCGTTAAATAACTATTATTCCTTTGGTTCACTACAACCTGGGAGAAGCTTTGCATCCAGCAATTACAGGTTCGGCTTTAACGGACAGGAAAAAGATGACAACTTCCATAATCAAGTGGGAAGTGTGTATGATTTTCTATTTAGAATTTATGATGCTAGGGTGGCTAGATTCTTATCTACTGATCCACTTGAAGGTGAATATCCTTGGAACAGTCCTTATGCTTTTGCTGAAAATCGAGTTATTGATGGTAGAGACTTAGAGGGCAAGGAATGGGAGAACTTCATGTCAAGTTTTAAGAGCCCAGGAGAGCTGAAAGTTAAGTTGCCAAATGCTGAAACTGCTCAAAGACAGAATTACAGTGTTACCGTTGCCAATTCTAAAATGTCTTTTGCTGATTTTAAGAAAAACTTCAAAAGTTCACCACAGGACTACCTAACAAACTCTAAAGCAGAATTTAATTCTCCTGTAGATGGCGAAGGGAAGCCTTCTCAATTTAAAGTAGGAAGCTACATTAAGATTGATATAGCAGGGCCTATGAATAATAGTTATGTAATGGTGAAAGCTTTGAGTGAAGATAAGGATGGTAGCTTATCTGCCACGTTTGTTACATTGGAAGGTCACGTTGAAAAGGGAATTATAAACTTCACAATTTCTCAGGATAAAGATGGCAATACTAAATTCCAGATAGACTCTCAGTCAGAAGTTGACTACGGTATGGTTCCTGATGCTGTTGCTAGAGATCAGCAAAGTAAATCGTGGAAAGAGGTATTAACTAGAGTGGTTGCTAAACTTGGCGGAGAGGAAAAGTCACGAGACGTAGACACAGAAGATCCAGTAGAAACAAAAAAATAAGTTTATGTTTTATATGTTCAGCATAGTGATACCTTTACTGATACTTTGCATAGGGTATTTAATTGCTTCTCAGAAACCAAAATCATTTAAAGAAATAGTAGACTTCTCAGCTAGACTATTACCGTATCTTTTTTGCTATGCTTTACTGCTTTACTTCGTGAATATGGAAGGCTATTTAGATACGGGGTGGGCATTCTTTTCCGTGATATTTTTCCTTTTGCCTACAGGTGGCATTGTACTGTTGTTGGAGTTTATTTATTGGATCAAATCGAAGAAATCAATTAGTTAAGTGCTCTTTTATATTCACTAAACCCTCTGTCCGTAGTCTGTAGCCGGGGCTTTGAGGGCAGCGACTACGGATAAATATTAGTCAATCAGCTCTGCTGCACCTTTTTCTACGAGATAATCAGAGAGTTAGTTCCTTTATAGACCACTTCGGCAATATACCGAGCATAACGGTCACGTCGGTGCTTTGTGGTACTAATAGTCACCTCCACTCTCCCACCTAGCACATTAGAAGATTTTTTTATCTTATATTTAAAATGACATTGACACTAAAAATCATGTATGCATCAGTAAATATTTATAATTATTTTTGAAAAAAGTGTACTTCAAAATGGGAATGGGATTCAATTTTCTGATCAATTTTTATATAAATAATATTAAAGGTGTACGGATATCTTTTCTTATAATATTGCTTATGCCATTATTTCTAATAAATATAAATGCGTACCATGATTGGGGTGGTGACTTTGCTCAGTATATTCAGCAAGGCATCAATATTATTGATGCCTTCTGTCCGTAGTCTGTAGCCGGAGCTTTGAGGGCAGCGACTACGGATTCCAATATAATACAAATACTTAAAAATTGTTATCTTTATGTAATGGGGTCAACAGGATATAAGATCGATGATCAGAATGGTATCTATTTTATAACTTTTGCTGTGGTTGAATGGGTAGATGTGTTTACTCGTGAAGAGTATAAGTTAATTTTATTAAATAGCCTGCAATATTGCCAAAAAGAAAAAGGATTGCACATCCATAGTTGGGTACTCATGACCAACCATGTACATTTTATTTTATCGGCAAAAGAAGGATTTAAACTAAGCGATATATTGAGAGACTTTAAAAAACATACATCCAGTAAATTAATAGAAGCAATTAATCAAAATCCATATGAAAGTAGAAAAGAATGGATGCTTTCAATATTTAAAAAAGCAGGAAAAGATAATGTTAGAAATACAGTATATCAATTTTGGCGTCAAGATAACCACCCAAAAGAGTTAACTACAAATGATATGATGGATCAAAAGTTAGACTATATTCATAAAAACCCGGTAAAAGAAGGAATCGTTGATGAGGTAGAAGCATATAAATACAGTAGTGCACGAGACTATGGTGGAATAAAAGGATTGTTGGAAATTAAATTTTTAAATTAAAAAGTAACAAGTCCGTAATCGCAACGCACTAAGCTAAACTACAGACTACGGACAGAATAGGGGTAAGCTGGTTATGTAAATCAGTCACATGTTTGTAGATGTATATAGGTGCGCCAAGGGTAAAATGACTAAAAAAACACGCAAATTTAGTGTGTAAAGATGTGCTGAAAGGTGCGAAAGTGCATATAAAAAGTAGTCTCGGGCGGATTTGAACCGCCGACCCCTACATTATCAGTGTAGTGCTCTAACCAACTGAGCTACGAGACTATAAATAACAATTCCGACCCAATCAAAACCTTTAGATTTTGCTTTGTGTCGTGGATCCTCGCAAATTTAGGAAAACTTAATTTTCTAAATTTCGGGAGGATTGAGCCCTGCCTCGCCGTTGGGCGGGTGCGAGACTATTAATCAGTATATAAACAACTTTAAGCAGGTGCGAATTTAAATAAAAATTAACACTTATAAATAAAAAAAGGGTGTGAAAGTATTGTGCTAAATTACACATATACCAGCACACCCTCATCAATATCAATGAAGTAGGTTTGAAACAAAACTTCGAGCGGTTACAAAAAAACCAGCTCTAAAAAGGAGGTATTCCAGCCACACCTTCCGGTACGGCTACCTTGTTACGACTTAGCCCCAGTTACTGGTTTTGCCTTAGACAACTCCTTACGGTTATCGTCTTCAGGCACACCCAACTTCCATGGCTTGACGGGCGGTGTGTACAAGGTCCGGGAACGTATTCACCGTAGCATTGCTGATCTACGATTACTAGCGATTCCAGCTTCATGGAGTCGAGTTGCAGACTCCAATCCGAACTGAGAACGACTTTTTGGGATTCGCTCCACCTCGCGGTATTGCTGCCCTTTGTATCGTCCATTGTAGCACGTGTGTAGCCCTGGGCATAAGGGCCATGAGGACTTGACGTCATCTCCTCCTTCCTCCTACTTGCGTAGGCGGTCTCTTTAGAGTTCCCACCATTACGTGCTGGCAACTAAAGACAAAGGTTGCGCTCGTTGCGGGACTTAACCCAACACCTCACGGCACGAGCTGACGACAGCCATGCAGCACCTGTATACGTTCCACCCGAAGGTGTCGAACTGCTTTCACAGATCTAATCCGTATATGTCAAGCCCAGGATAAGGTTCCTCGCGTATCATCGAATTAAACCACGTGCTCCACCGCTTGTGCGGACCCCCGTCAATTCCTTTGAGTTTCATTCTTGCGAACGTACTCCCCAGGTGGATAACTTAACGCTTTCGCTAGGACACTGACAGTATATCGCCAATATCGAGTTATCATCGTTTAGGGCGTGGACTACCAGGGTATCTAATCCTGTTCGCTCCCCACGCTTTCGTGCCTCAGCGTCAATAATAGTTTAGCAAGCTGCCTTCGCAATTGGTGTTCTGTAGCATATCTAAGCATTTCACCGCTACACGCTACATTCCGCCCACTTCATCTATATTCAAGGCCGACAGTATCAATGGCAGTTCTGCAGTTAAGCTGCAGGCTTTCACCACTGACTTATCAACCCGCCTACGCACCCTTTAAACCCAGTAAATCCGGATAACGCTTGCACCCTCCGTATTACCGCGGCTGCTGGCACGGAGTTAGCCGGTGCTTATTCATAAGGTACCGTCAGTCCCGATAAAAATCGGGGTTTTCTTCTCTTATAAAAGCAGTTTACAACCCATAGGGCAGTCATCCTGCACGCGGCATGGCTGGGTCAGACTTTCGTCCATTGCCCAATATTCCCTACTGCTGCCTCCCGTAGGAGTCGGGCCCGTGTCTCAGTGCCCGTGTGGCTGATCATCCTCTCAGACCAGCTACTGATCGTCGCCTTGGTGAGCCGTTACCTCACCAACAAGCTAATCAGACGCATGCCCATCCTTAACCGTCGGAACTTTAATCCAGAAAACATGAGTTTTCTGGATACTATGGGGTATTAATTTCCGTTTCCGGAAGCTATCCCCCAGTTAAGGGCAAGTTGCATACGCGTTACGCACCCGTGCGCCACTCGTGTGCCTCCGAAGAGGCCTTACCGTTCGACTTGCATGTATTAAGCCTGCCGCTAGCGTTCATCCTGAGCCAGGATCAAACTCTCCATTGTAAAAGAATTTTGATTCTGTAGCAAGATTTTTTTGAATTTACTCAAAGAATTTGTTTCTTACCAATACTTCAAAGAACTTAAATCATCCCGCTACTAGCGGGGTGATAATTTCTTTCGCTTAATCGAATTTTTCTGTCTTAAAGAACTCGTTTTCCGACCAGCGGGCAGCAAAGATAATATGCTTTTTAAAACTGTGCAAGTATTCTTAAGATTTTTTTCACTTTTTTTTGATTTTTTTTCAAAACTCTAAAATATTAAGGGTTTCTGCTTGGGTAGATGTGTTAATTTATGTTATTTTGTCATGCTTTACCAAACATCCTAAAACAAATAGAAGATGAAAATACATAATTTTAGTGCCGGTCCATCTATCTTGCCTGACTATACCATAGAAAATGCTGCTCAAGCTATAAAAGGTTGGGATAAAATGAATGGCTTATCGTTGATCGAGATCTCTCATCGCAGTAAAGAGTTTGTTGCTGTTGTAGAAGAAGCTACGCAGCTTATAAAGGATTTATTAAACGTGCCTGAGAGTTATTCTGTATTGTTTCTGCAGGGTGGGGCAAGTATGCAATTTTGCATGATCCCGTATAATTTATTGAATGCGGATCAGTCGGCCGCTTATTTAGATACCGGAGTTTGGGCCAACAAAGCTATTAAAGAAGCGAAACTTTTTGGAAAGGTAGATGTAGTGGGGTCTTCTAAGGATAAAAATTATAACTTCATTCCTAAAGATTACCAATTAGCTGATGAGTCGGCTTATTTCCATATTACTACTAACAACACCATCTATGGTACAGAAATTAAAGAAGATTTAGATGTTGATGTCCCTTTGGTTGCCGATATGTCTTCTGATATTTTTAGTAGGCCCATAGATGTTTCTAAATATGCTTTGATCTACGCCGGTGCTCAAAAAAATCTGGGCCCTGCCGGAGTGACATTAGTAATTATAAAAAATGATATTTTAGGAAAAGTAAAGAGAGAAATTCCAACAATGTTGAAATATCAAACTCATATTGATAATGAGTCTATGTTTAATACTCCGCCGGTATTTCCTATATATGCTTCATATCTTACTTTAAAATGGTTAAAAGATAATGGAGGACTTAGCGAAATGCAGAAAAAGAATCAAAAAAAGGCTGAATTATTATATGATGAAATTGATAATAATCCTTTATTTGAAGGGACAGCTGCTAGAGAAGACCGTTCATTAATGAATGTGACATTTGTTATGAAAAATCCTGATCTGGAAAATGAGTTTATGAAATATGCAACTGAACAAGGCATTGATGGCATCAAAGGCCATAGGTCTGTAGGAGGTTTTAGGGCTTCTATTTACAATGCTATGCCTATCGAAAGTGTAAAAGTATTAACAGAATGTATGAGCGTTTTTGCTGAAAAGCATGCGGGGGTGGCACAATAATTTTTAATTTTTAATCTTAAATTTTAAATCTAATAAAGTAAATGACAAAAATTTTAGCTAATGACGGAATTGATGCTGCAGGACAAGAAAAATTAGAGGCAGCAGGCATTGAGGTAGACACGAATACAATTCCTCAAGAAGATTTGAAAGATAAGTTACAAAGTTATGATGGCATCTTAGTAAGAAGCGCCACAAAAATTAGAAAAGATCTAATTGACGCAGTGCCTAATCTTAAGTTTATTGGCCGTGGTGGAGTTGGAATGGATAATATAGATGTATCTTATGCCCGAGAAGCAGGCAAAGCAGTAGAAAATACTCCTGCAGCTTCATCAGAATCTGTAGCGGAACTTGTTTTTGCTCATCTGCTCACAGGAGCCAGATTTTTACATCAATCAAATAGGGAGATGCCAACAGGCGCAGACTTTAAAAACTTGAAAAAGAAGTATGCGGAAGGAATTGAACTCAGAGGTAAAACTTTAGGTATTTTTGGTTTTGGGAGAATTGGACAAGCAGCTGCTAAAATAGCATTTGGCTTAGGCATGAAGGTCTTGGCGTATGACCACCATGGAAAAGAAGTAAATATTGAATTAGAAATAGCCGATCAGAAAATTAATATTCCTTTTAAAACAGTTAGCAAAGAGAAGGTGCTGAAAGAAAGTGATTTCATATCGCTGCATGTGCCTTTTAATGAAGGAGATAAGCCATCTATTGGGACAGCTGAGATCAGTATGACGAAAAAAGGTGTGTTTATCATTCAATGTGGTAGAGGTGGAGCACTAGACGAAAATGCTTTAAAAGAGGCACTCAACAGTGGCCGGGTTGCTTTTGCCGGCCTTGATGTGTTCGAAAACGAACCTACTCCTGATGAAGAGTTACTTCGTATGCCCAATGTTTCTTTAACTCCACACATAGGTGGTTCTACTAATGAAGCTCAAGAGCGGATTGGTATAGAAATAGCAGATAAAATCATCGAATTTTTTAAATAATAATAACTGCTGTTAGCATTCAGCTAATAGTTAATAGCTAAAATTATGTCTATAATTAAACCATTTAAGGGCGTAAGGCCGAAAAAAGAGTATGCTGCACAGGTTGCGTCAAAACCATATGATGTGCTTAATTCTGCTGAAGCAAGAGTAGAAGTACAAGGCAAACCCTATTCTTTTCTACATGTCGTAAAATCTGAAGTTGACCTGCCCGAAGATGTCGATGTACACAGTCAGCCGGTATATGAGAAAGCAAAGGCAAATTTTGAAAAATTAGTGACAGACGGTATAATGTTTGATGAGCTTACCAGTTGCTATTATTTGTATCAGCAGATTATGGATGGGCATAAACAACTAGGTATTATTGCTTGTTCCAGTATAGAAGATTATGAAAATAATATTATTAAAAAACATGAATTTACTCGCCCGGTAAAAGAAAATGATAGAATCAATCACATAAAAAATACAGAAATCCATTCTGGCCCGGTATTTTTAACCTATCCTGAAGTCCCTGAAATAGATGAGGAAGTAAATTTAATTGTTGGTTCTAAAAATCCTGAGTATCGATTTACCGCAGATGATGGCGTAGAGCATACTTTATGGGTAATCAATGAAGAAAACTCCATAGCTAAACTGACTGAGTTATTTGCTACAAAAGTTCCCGCTACTTACATAGCAGATGGCCATCATAGAGCAGCATCAGCTTTTAAGGTAGGCAAGGAAAAAAGAGATAATAACCCTAATCATACGGGCAAAGAGGAATACAATTTTTTTTTAAGTGTTTTATTTCCTGCTAACCAACTTTCTATTATAGATTATAATAGAGTGGTTACTGACTTGAATGGGCTTTCAACAGAAGATTTCTTTTTTAAGATCCAAGAGAAGTTCGATATTGAAAAGGTAGGAAAAGAACCGGTAAAACCCTCTAAACTTCATGAATTTGGATTATATATTGATAAAAATTGGTATCAATTAAATGCTAAGCCGGGAACATATAATGACGGAGATCCTATCGGCATTTTAGATGTTACTATTCTTCAAAATAACGTATTGTCGCCTATTTTAAATATTACAGATCCTCGAACAGATGATAGGGTTGATTTTGTAGGTGGAATTAGAGGCCTGCTAGAATTAGAGAGAAGAGTGGATAGTGGCGAAATGGCTGCTGCATTTTCTTTATATCCGGTAACAATCCAGCAATTGATCAAAATATCCGATTCGGGTAATGTAATGCCTCCTAAATCAACTTGGTTCGAACCAAAGTTACGAAGTGGCTTGGTGGTGCATCGATTGAAATAGTATCAAGTTAATTGATTGTTACTATTTCATTCACATCAACATTTAAAATTACCTCAACCTAACTCACTAACGAAATCTCTACCTGCACTAAGTCAATAAACTGCTGTGCCCTTTTGTGTATCTCTTCCTTAGGAAGGTCAATTAATTGTTCGGTCCCAAATTTTTGCACACAAAATGATGCCATAGCAGACCCATAGATCAACGCCCTTTTCATGTTGTCAAACGAAATATCTTTACTTTGTGCCAAATAACCGATAAAACCTCCCGCAAATGTATCTCCTGCTCCTGTCGGATCATATACATCTTCTAAAGGAAGTGCCGGCGCATAAAAAATCTCATTTCCGCTAAGCAATAAAGCTCCATGCTCTCCTTTTTTTATGATCACAAACTCCGGGCCCATTTCTGAAATGATCTTTGCAGCTTTCACGATTGAATGTTCACCGGATAATTGCCTGGCTTCTTCATCATTAATGCAAATCACATCAACCATGGAAATAGTCTCTTTTAATTCTTTAAGCGCGATGTCCATCCAAAAATTCATGGTATCCATCACAATTAATTTAGGGCGAGTTTTAAGCCGCTCAATAGTCAATTTTTGCACCTGCGGTGAAAGATTTCCCAGCATCAAAAATTCGCAATTTTGATAGCTGTCTGGAATAATCGGATCAAAATGTTCCAACACATTTAATTCTGTTACCAACGTATCTCTAGAATTTAGATCATAGTGATATTTGCCCGACCAAAAGAATGATTTCTCATCTTCTTTTATTTGCAGGCCTTCTGTATTAATAGAATGCTTTTGCAACAATTTTATATCAGATTTAGGAAAATCGCCCCCTACCACTGCTACCAAATTTACATCATCTGTAAAATAGGAGGAAGAAAGCGTAATATAAGTGGCTGCACCACCAATTATTTTATCTGTTTTCCCAAAAGGTGTTTCAATGGCATCGAATGCTACTGATCCTACTACTAATAAACTCATATATTCATTTGTTTATACAAAGATTGCAATATTTATGGTGGATTGCAATTATCTGGATTTATTCTTAAATTTAGCGCTATAAAATTTATATATGAGAAACAAAATACACTCTTTAGCAATCGTTTTTATATTATTTTCTACCATATTTGTTTCTTGTATAAAGGATGACATTGATGATGAGGATATCAATCCTCAAAAAGGCATTATACCAGTCAATATAGCCGTTGACATACCTGAGGCGATTAGTTCATTTACTACTAACAAAACTTATAAAACAGTTGAAGGAGATACGCTAAGTGGAACAGATATTTATCAAAATATTTCTTTGTTTATAGCTATTGGTGAACAGTCGGCAGAAATTGTGGATGCCGTACTTACAGTTGTTAATGCATTAGGAATACATGGTATCATCTCTTTGGAGTTTGTTAGCGAAGAAGATAACAGGCCCAAGCAAGTGGTTATTGAGCAAGGTGGTACTTACGATGGTGAGAGTTGGGAATATCAGTTAATCATGACAGATCAAGATGATAGTGCCTTGGTTGTTTACTGGAACCAGACTCCTAAAAAAGGGGTAACAATTCTTTCTCCGTATAATTTAAATCGAAGCGAAGATCCTTCAATCGCAGATATATTATATAAAGTAGAATATAGCGAAACCGGAGCAAGTGGGTATGAAAAGGATATGACAGTCTCTATTATTGGTATTCCGGAAAACCCTGAAGATGATGGTTATATTAACAACCTTAAAATGTTTGCAGGTAAAAATGGAGACATTATAGACGTGTTTGGAAACTCTAACCATCCGGAAATTCAATTGATTGACTCCAACTACACCGGAGGAAGAAATTATGCATTTACTGCCCGAGGCCATACCAATGCAGAAGTTGGTGTCGCTATAGTGGGCTTACCTCCATCATCTGTAAATACTACAAACGATTTGCTTGAGATATATTCTGTAATAAATGTATTAACGGAGGAAGCGAATAATGCAGGCTATACAGATTCGGCAGCAATAGCAGTATTTTTATCAAACGCAGAAGCTCCGGGATACTTCATTCATCCGCAAGGCTTTGTTTCGAATGGTAACAATGTGCCTAGCAATGCTGCTTTTACTAACGATTTTATCAATTTGAGCGGATTAGTCCCATTTGTGCCTAATGATGTAAAAGAATTGATGATTAGTTGGTAATAACTATATGTTTTTTAACAAAATGATTTTATCATCCTGAGGCTCTCGAAGCACAACAAAATTACTTTGATTTTTACCGGCATATTGATTAGTAATCTTCAAAAACTAATATTATGAAATTTGGGAAAGTAGCTCATCCTGAAAATATTGACTTTATTTTCCCGTCCGATCATCCTTCTAACGAAGTATTGTTGCTAAATAATAAAAAAAGTCAGCCTACAAAATTCTCTATAGGTTGTGCCAAATGGAATAGGAAAGACCTTAAAAACTTTTATCCTAGAGGCACTAAAGATGAATTAGTTTACTACTCTTCCCAGTTCAATGCTATTGAGCTGAATGCTACGTTTTACAGATTTTTTCCGCCGGAGCAGTTTGAGACATGGGCAGCTAAAACACCAAGTGGGTTTAGATTTTTTCCAAAAATAACACAAGAAATTTCTCATTGGAAAAGATTGAAAGACGTTAGTCAGCAAGTTGAGTTTTATACCTATGCCGTCTCAAAACTAGAAGATAAGTTGGGCATGGTGTTCTTGCAAATGCATGAGAACTTTAAACCGCAAGATTTTGATCGCGTAGTAGCGTTTGTGGAGCAATGGCCAAAATCGGTGCCGCTTACTGTAGAGTTTAGGCATACGGATTGGTACAATGATGAAAAAATTGCCAATGAGCTATACAATTTATTAGAAAAATATGATATTACTAATGCGATTGTCGATACAGCAGGTAGAAGAGATTTGATGCACATGAAACTCACCACTCCCAAAGCTTTTGTGCGATATACCGGAGCAAACCACCCTACCGATTACACTCGATTAGATGATTGGATAAAAAGAATACAAACCTGGGTCGAGTTGGGCATTCAGGAGGTTAACTTTTTTGTCCATCAAAATATGGAATTGGAGTCGCCTTTGTTAGCTGCTTATTTTATCAAGCAATTAAATGAAAAACTGGGTTTAGATTTGAAAGTGCCTCAGACGTTGCATACCGCCGAACAGACAAGGAAATTGTTTTAACGATAATCATATCTTATAAGTAACTTTTATTGTTTAGCTTTGTGAAGCAACATTATTAAATGTTCTCATAGAAAAAATGCATGAATACATTTACACATCTTTGTTGATCATAGCCCCCGGTTTAAACCTTGGGCTATGTCTCGAATCAACCAAAACCATTCTAGTGATTTTAAAATTTTGTTAATAACAGCAACACAATTTTAAACATATTTTGGAAAACAACGTAAAGAAAGTTTGCCTGGCGGTATTCTGAAAAGCCTTATGAGTAAGAGTTATTTAAATTAAATCATATGAAGTTTAAAAATGGAATTATTGGATTATGTATAGTAGGATTTTTTGCATTCAATTCATGCAAGAAAGAGTACGAAGAATTTGATAATGGAGAGGTTGTTGAAAATACTTATTCAGGAACAGTAGATGTAACTTCAGGGGGAGCAGATCCTGCAGGAGATTTTGAAGGCGATGATGATTCAGGAATATATTCATTTGCATGGAATAATTCTCAAAGCCAAGCATCTCTTGATTTTGATGTCACGACTTCCCAGGGTGGTTCAGTTCAAATCATTTTAAATGATGCGAAAGGTGATGAAGTACTTAATAAAACTAGGCCAGAAAATGGAAGTGATTCATTTTCCGGTGTTTCTGAAGATGGCAAAAAGGGTACGTGGCTTGTGACTATTATACTGACTAACTTTGATGGTGATGGAAGTTATTCTATTTCTCCAGGCAACTAAATATAATTGCTTTATTAATCCTAAAAGCTAAAGTATTTTAGAGATTTTTATAGATTAATTATCAAATCATAATCGATGGGTTTTAAGTACTTTTACTAGATCTAACTATCATAAGAATATGAAAAGTGCTGCCCATCATGATAATCACATAGAAAAAATGATTTTATCCACATTATACTAATGTGTAAATGGAGATAACCAGAATGAAACCAAGAAAGGCACTGAACAAAGCCTTTTTGAAAGTAAAACCGAACAGGACAGAAATCGAAGGTTTCAAGGTCAATCTCATCCAGTTACTCGACAGGACAAATGACACCGAATCCGAAGAGTTTCATAAAAACCTTGTCATTGACTTTCTCAAAAAGACATATTACGACCCAAACCATTTCATCAACACTAAAGGAAGAAACGACCTTGTAATCCATAACGGAGACAAAGCAAAAAGCACGGTTGGAGTAATCATTGAAGCCAAAAAGCCGACCAACAAAAGCGAAATGGTGAAACCATTCGCTGAAGGCGATACACCTCAGCAAATGGTTTCTAAGCTGAACGCAAAGGCATTTCAGGAATTGGTGCTTTACTACCTACGAGAGAGAATCACGCAAAACAACCTTGAAACCAAACATTTGATTATTACCAACATCAATGAATGGTTCATTTTTGACGCTACAACTTTTGACAGACTTTTTGCCCAAAACAACAAACTCGTTAAGCAATTTCAAGACTTTGAAGGTGGACGAATGGCAGACACCAAAACGGATTTTTTCTACAAGCAAATTGCCGAGCCATTTATAGCAGACATCAAAACCGAAATTGAATTTACCTACTTCAATTTACAGGATTACCAGAAGCCTTTGCGAAATGATAACAAAGCAGACGACAATAAACTAATTGCTCTTTTTAAGCTCTTATCACCCGAACATCTTTTAAAACTTCCATTTACCAACGACAGCAACAGTCTTGATAAACGCTTTTATAGTGAGCTGCTGCACATTATCGGTTTGACAGAAACCAAAGAAGGTAATAAGAAACTGATTGAACGAAACAAAGCAGGTGAACGACACACGGCAACAATCCTTGAAAATGCTATCATTCAGCTTGACAGTTTGGATAAAATCAGCCGATTGAAACGACCAAGCCAATACGGAAACACACAACAGGAAAAACTTTTTAATGTAGGTCTTGAACTATCCATCACTTGGATTAACAGAATCCTGTTTTTGAAATTGATGGAAGCCCAACTCATCACCTATCACAAAGGCGATAAACCTGCCCGTTCCGCAGGCGGGTCGTATTCGTTTCTCAACCTTGACAAGATTAAAAACTATGACGACCTAAATAGTCTATTTTTTCAGGTATTGGCACGGAAATCTGACGAGCGAAATGAAGACGTAATCACAGTTTTTGAGAAGGTTCCCTATCTCAATTCTTCCCTTTTTGAACCTACTGAAATGGAACAGGACACAATTTTTATCAGCAACCTGAGAGATGATAAAACCATTCCTATCATTTCGTCAACTGTGCTGAAAAACGAGCAAGGGAAGAAAAGAACAGGAAGTTTAACCACGCTTCAATACCTGTTTGAGTTTCTCAATGCTTACGATTTCAGTAGTGAAGGCTCGGAAGAAATTCAGGAAGAAAACAAATCACTTATTAATGCTTCCGTTCTCGGGTTGATATTCGAGAAAATAAACGGCTACAAAGACGGTTCATTTTTCACTCCGGGCTTCATCACCATGTATATGTGCCGTGAAACCATTCGCAAAGCTATTGTTCAGAAATTCAATGAAACTAAGAATTGGAAATGCAAAGACCTTGATGAACTTTACAACAAAATTGAAGACGCCAAAGAAGCCAATGAAATTGTAAACAGTCTGAAAATTTGTGACCCTGCGGTTGGTTCAGGACACTTTTTAGTTTCCGCCCTCAATGAAATGATTGCCGTTAAAAACGACTTAAAAATTTTGCAAGACCGAGACGGCAAACGCCTTAAAGAATATCAGGTGGAAGTGGTAAATGACGAATTGATCATCACGGATGAAGAAGGCGAACTTTTTGAATACAATCCAAACAGCAAAGAAAGCCAACGCATTCAGGAAACACTTTTTCACGAAAAGCAAACCATCATTGAAAACTGTCTTTTCGGTGTAGACATCAATCCGAACTCTGTAAAAATTTGCCGTTTACGTTTGTGGATTGAGCTTTTGAAAAACGCCTATTACAAAACCCCCGATTTAAATCGGGGGCTATGGGCTCTTGAAACGCTTCCGAACATTGACATCAACATAAAATGCGGTAACTCCTTAGTGAGCCGTTTTGACATTGATGCTGACTTGAAACAAGCCTTGAAAAAAAGTAAGTGGTCGATTGACAGCTACCGAGTTGCCGTTGACACCTACCGAAATGCGGAAAGCAAGGAACAGAAAAGAGAAATGGAGAAACTGATTGCCGACATCAAATCGGATTTCAGGAGTGAGATTTCTTTGAACGACCCAAAAGTTAAAAGGCTTCGCAAACTATCAGGCGAACTTTTTCAGATGACCCAACAACAGCAACTTTTTGAAATGTCCAAAAAGGAAAAGACCGCTTGGAACAAAAAAGTGGCTAAACTGACCCAAGACACCAAAAAGTTAGAAACTGAAATTGAAGAAATTAAAGCCAATAAGATTTTTGAGAACGCTTTTGAGTGGCGTTTCGAGTTTCCTGAAGTGCTAAATGATGAAGGCGATTTTGTGGGCTTTGATGTGGTGATTGGGAATCCGCCTTACGTTTTTGGTGGTAATGAAGGTATCTCTGAAAATGAAAAAATTTACTTCAAGAATAATTATCAAATTGGAAGTGGTAAGATTAATCTTTTTACCCTCTTCATTGAAAAAGCATTTAATCTTTTAAAAAGTGCATCACAATTCGGTTTTATTATACCAAATACCTTTTTAAGAGTAACATCATACGATTCAACAAGAAGATACTTGCTTGATCATGCAAAGATTGACTCAATATATGACTTTGGTGATAGAGTTTTTGATGATGCAGTTACAACCGCAATAGTAATAACTGCCACCAAAGGCAAATTTGAGGATTTCCAAACACGATTAATAAATGAATCAGATACAGGAGTTTTAAGTAAACAAGATATTATTGAAAATGAATTTGTAATTGCGATTAACCTTGACGTGCGCTCTCTGAAACTTGTAAAAAAACTGAAGACAAATATTTCTTTAGGCTCAATTTGCAAGGAAATGATTTTTGGAGTAGTGATTACAAAAAATAAAGGTGAAGTTGTAAGTGACAAGCCAATAGAAGGTTGGAAACCCTTTTTGGAAGGCAAGGAAATTGGACCGTATTATATCCATGAAATCAAGCAATGGTTAAATTACGAACCAAAGTTACTCCACAGGGCAAGAAGTAAAGAGGTTTTTGAAGTCCGCGAAAAAATTGTAATTCAAAGAATTACTGGTGGTAACAAGCCGTTAAAAGCCGCATATGATAATCAAGGCCTCTACAATAAAGAATCCATAAACAATATTATTCTCAAATCAGACAGCCCAGTTCAAACCAAGTTTGTGTTAGCATTACTTAACTCAAGGCTGATTAATTGGTTTTATACAATTCAATTCACAAATGAATCAAATCTAACAGTGAATTTATCCAAAACCTATTTATCTCAAATACCGCTTGCAATACCGAATGAAAATGAGGAGAATCTAATCATTTCGGTAGCCAATGAAATTCTATCTATAAAAAAACAAAACCCTGCAACTGATACAACTGCCCTTGAAAACCAAATCAATCAATTAGTTTATCAGCTTTACAACTTGACCGAAGAAGAAATTGAAATTGTAGAAGGAAATGGATGAATCCATTCAACGAATAATAGTACATCATAACCCACGGTTTAACCGTGGGCTATGATACAAAAACGGTAATTTTTAACCGTTTCAACGGTTTGTAAGAACATAGCGAATATTGAAATTTGAATTATGCCAGAAGCCATAAATGAAATGGAGAAATTAATTGTTTTGATGAAATTTGGTGAAAAAGAACATATTGAAAACCTTTTTAATAAAGGCGAAATATTTTTTAACACCCCATTATCATATAGCGAATCTAGTGAGAGGGAAAGAGGTGATATTTATGAAGGAGCAGAATGGGTTGAAAACGTTCAGCTTTCAGAAATTAGTTTTAATCATCCTAAAATAGGGGTTGGTAAATTAACTCCTGCAAAGAACTCACTTTCTAGATTAATTCAGTATAACACCTTTTTCTTATCCACAAGTTTCTATGCAATAACATCTAAAACTTTTGAAAACACAGACCAGCATCAAATCAATAAACGAATAGTTGATTTTAAAGGAGCTGATGCTGCAATAATGATAAAAGACCCTATTCGATTTCTTAATTCCATTACTTCCAAACTAAAGGAAAATAGATTTCAATATGAAGCAAGAATTGTAAAGTATAGAGATTTCAAGATAGGGGGTAGAGTTGATTTAACTCCTTTTGAAAAAGATATTGATTTCGTTCATCAATTGGAATTTAGAATTATCATAGAGAATAAGGAGAACAAGCCAAATAATAAAGTTTTTATTGACTCAATTGCTGAGTATAGCCTTATTTTAGATGCAAAATCCATGGTAGAATTAACTTGGAAGGTAAAGAGAAGACAGTGAGCTAAAGTTAAAATAAGGAGAATGGATATATATTAAGATTGAATAACTATAAAACTAAAAACAATGACAAAAAAGACAGTCCCGGTAAAACCTCACAAAAGGTCAACACCATCACCGACACCAAGAAAAAACCCTGATGCTCCAAAGCCAGGACCGAAAACAGTTCCGGTTGACCCACATAAAAGGTCACGGCCGAAAAAGTAAATATTTTAAAATGCAAGTTGGTATTAGGGGAATACGTCAATTGGATTGAATCCTACTTGGTACAGAGATTCCATTTCACGTAAGCCATTTTTGAAAAAACCTTGAGCTTTATCTTATACCGATTACACATTCAATATAGTCCATTATCAGTTTCCCCTTAAAGGACTATTTTCATGTAGTATCGGCATTTACCAATGTAAATATTTATAAAATATTGGATTATTTTATAAATCACATTGTTATTAAAACCGTTATACTTCCTGATAATAAAATCTCCTCCCCATCATTATAACTGCCAATAAGCTTGTAAACAACTGAACTAGCCGGCAGTAATGCTCCGTTATACGACCCATCCCACCTTTCCGATAAATCGGAAGTTGTCCAGAGCAGTTTACCATGCCTATCATAAATACTTAACGTAGCTGCTGATATACCCGAATATTGTATGCCTAAGGTGTTATTAATTGAAGCATTCAAAGCTATAGCATTGGGAATAAAAATGAATTGATCTTCAACACAACTAACCGTATCAATTTGAATACTATCAGAAGTACTGCAACCTGCTTCGCTGTTTGATACTGTTAGAGTATATAACCCTGCATCAGCTACTTCAATTTTAGCAGTTGTCGCTCCTGTAGACCATTCATATTCACCTAGCCCATCTTCTATACCTATCTGAATGGTAGATTCAGCACAGATTGTAGTATCAGGAGATAGGCTGATTAAAGGAGGTGAAAAGACATTGATGGTGATGGGTGCTAAAGCACATACATTTTGTGATGATCTTGCTTTAATAGTATAAGTAATCGTAGTAGCAGGTGTAACCGTTATGCTTTCAGTCGTATCAAAGATCTCATCTTCTCCTACAATAATCCATCCATAACTACCCTCCGGTGCTTGTGTAATAGTTGTTATATCCACAGTATCGCCTTCACAAATTATAGTGTCACTTGCTATAAAAGTGACTTCAAAAAATGAATCTACAGGAGTAAATTCAGAAGTATTACTTACAGTAGAAGTGGCAGTAGCGGTTATATTACAAATTTGATCTATGCTTTCGATATAGGCCCAATTACTATCTATATCTGTAATGGCAGTTCCTATATATGTTTTTCCCTGTGCAGTATTGTTTCCTGTATGGTTATAAAATAGCTCTATGGTGTCGCCGGGAATAGCTGTGCCGGCAACTGTTGATTCTGTGACATTATTAATGATCGGTACAGGATGCCCTTCGTTGGCATTAATTCCCCCATAGCCTAAGTCAATACCATAACCGTTATTATAGATACTATTTCTTCTGATAGAAATATGCTCTGGAGGAACTCCTGCCAAAGATATTGCACTGCTAACATTATACGCAATAGTATTTCCTGATCCATTTGCCGTGCCGATTATGCCTCCATTTACATAACCACCTATAAAAATTCCATAGAAACCGTTTCCAAAATCGGCACTTTGGGCTTGATTAGTGCCTATAAAATTATTCAAAATTGTAAACCGTGAATTAGTAGAACCAGGATGTTGAATATTTAATCCATCTCCCCGGCTAGCTCCAATAACATTTTTTTCGACCCATATCTCTTCACTGTTCAAAATGTATACTCCTAGACCATCATTTCCTAAAGCTGTGTTTTGGTCTTCTGAAAGTCCTATGATATTATCAATAAGATTAATTGTATCTGATTCTTCTACTCGCACCCCATCATTATCATTCGCAGAAATAATATTTCCTGCACCTGCTTCACCAATCCTAATATTTCTACTTCCTCTTATCAGAATTCCTCCTTGATTACCCATCGGTGTAGAGCCATCTATGCCAACGCCAATTTTATTTTTGATGACAAGTAAGTTTTCACAATTAAATGCTAATATGCCTGGTTCAAAGTTCATTTCATTTCCCCCAATGACATTATTTTCTACAAAAAGGTTAGTACAAAATCCAAATATTATCCCTCCATTTCCGTTCGCAAGGGAGGAAATACCATTTGCTGCAGTACCAATCAAATTGCCTAATATTTTTATGCTATCACTTGCAAAGGCTTCGATGGCAACATATCTGTTAGAAGCAATTAAATTTTCTACAATGTCAACATTGCCTCCATTAGGGCCTTGAATAGAAATGCCAATAAATTCGTTTCCATCTGCTATATTACCTGTTGAGTCGGTACCGATCCTATTACCTTCAATTTTTGTTTTATGAGTTTTCTCTCCATATAAAGTAATACCACTTCTATCACAACCTGAAATAACATTTCTTTTATCTCCACTAGTACCAATGATTGTATTATATATATCCGGATCACCAAAGTTTACTTCTATATGAATACCGTCATTAGGAAAATCATTGATTTGAAGTCCATACACTTCACAATCGCTTGCCTGTATTTTAATACCATCCCCAAAGGGTTGGTTTTGCCCGTTTAATATAATTTTAGGAGTATTGCCAGTAAAGCCGTTGGCAGGCTGAGAACTACCATCTATGACAGTATTTTTTCCATTTGGAAAGTAGATTACAGGAAGTTCTGCTAATAAGTCTATTTTATGAGGTGCTACACCGGGAATATCAAAAATAATATCATCAGCTCCCGGATTATTGACAGCATTAATCATTGCTTGCCTCAAAGATCCGGCTCCTGCGTCATTGGTATTAAGTACTGTAAAAGTATTGCTGTATCCTGCTAAATAGTGTATCGCAAATATACTATAGAAAAATAATTTCATAGAAAAGTTATTAGTATATGCACAATACTATATACAAGATATATAATAGGTGAGAAGGAAATTGAGCTTATAAAAGCATGTTAGCATCCTATAAGGCAATATTAACAGGTATCTTCTATCTATTATTTCCTGCTATTAGATAAAAGAAAAGAAAAAACTTTATATAATTTACTTAGCTTTCCCCATTATCTTATACATGCCGGTACCACATACAGAGCATTTACCTTTCATGGCTTTTCGGCCATTTTTCATGGTTACCTCTTCTGCATTTTTCATTTCTCTCTTTTCTTTACATTTTACGCAATATCCTTCAGTCATAATATTAATTTTTATAATCTAATTTACGTAAAAATAAGTTAAAGTTACAAACTATCATAGGATTAATTTGTGTTAAACCCACCATACTTTTCATGTTTCTATTTCTCAGTTGGCCAAAATTAAAACTTTGGTAAAGCTATTAGTAATGCCCTATTTATACTTCTCAATAATTGCCTCACATGCTTGGTCAAGCATTTCATAAACCTTCTGAAAGCCATTGTCATCCCAATACGGATCAGGCACGGAAAGGGGATCATGAGGATTGAGCATGCTCATTATAAGGTTGACTTTTTCTTTTTCCTCCTCCGTAGATGCAAGAGCGGTTACATTTTTGAAATTCTCTTGATCCATGACAAATATCAGATCAAAATTTTTAAAATCTTTCTTAGAAATTTGCCTGCCTTTTTGCATAGTAATATCCAGATCGTGGTCTTGAGCTACTTTTACCGATCGCTGATCAGGAGTTTCGTCAATATGCCAGGATCCCGTTCCTGCAGAATCTACTTTCCAATTTAACCCATGCTGTTGTATTTTACTTTTCAAAATACCTTCTGCCAATGGAGACCGACAAATATTTCCTAAGCAAACCATTAATATTTTCATCTACTAATAATTTATTAATTCCAATAATTGCTCTTCAAACCGCTTTTGAGGCAAGAAATTCTTTTCTAAAGTCAATGCAAAAGGGACAGGTGTGTCTAAACTCGCAGATCGTACAACAGGCGCATCTAAATACTCGAAACAATGCTCGGCAATATGGGCGGCAATATCTCCTCCAATGCCACCGGTTAGCGTATCTTCATGTAAAACTATTACTTTACCTGTTTTTTTCACAGACTGCTCAATGGCCGAATAATCAAGTGGTAGCAAAGTTCTTAAATCAACAATATCAGCATCAATAGATAATTTTTCTGCAACTTCTATGGCCCAATGTACCCCCATTCCGTAGGTAATAACAGAAACTTCTTTTCCTTCTTTTGCTAATGCAGCTTTTCCAATTTCTAAAATGTAATAATCATCCGGAATCTCCGCTTCTATGCTTCGATACATGGCTTTGTGTTCAAAAAATATTACAGGATTAGGATCTTCAATAGATGCCAATAACAATCCTTTTGCATCGTGTGGATTAGAAGGATACACTACCTTTAACCCCGGAGTATGCACGTACCATGCTTCATTAGATTGAGAATGATAAGGGCCTGCTCCTACACCGGCACCTGTTGGCATTCTGATCACCACATCTGCATTTTCACCCCACCGATAATGTAGCTTTGCTAAATTATTGATGATCTGGTTAAATCCACAAGTAGCAAAATCAGCAAATTGCATTTCCATAATAGCTTTATAACCTTTTAACGAAAGTCCTAAGGCTGCACCGACTATCGCAGACTCACAAATAGGCGTATTACGCACTCTATCTTTTCCAAACAATTCAATAAAACCATCCGTCACTTTAAAAGCACCGCCATACTCCGCAATATCTTGTCCCATAATCACAGACCGTTCGTATTTTTGCATGCCTAGCTTTAATCCATCAGTAATAGCATCGACAAAACGTTTGTTGGTTGTACTGCTATTTTTAGGTGTGATTACAGGAATTTGCTTCTGGCAATATAAATCGTTTAATTCTTCCGTCGTATTTGCTTCTATCTCAGGTTCAGCAAAGGCAATATCTAACGCATCTAGAATTTCTTGTTTGATTCGAGCCTGTGACTCCTCAATATAATTTTGATCAATAATTTTTTCTTTTAACAAATACTTTTGAAAATTATCGACCGGATCTTTTTTACTCCATGTTTCAAAAAGTTCCTTGGGTACATATTTTACACCGGACGCTTCTTCATGTCCTCTCATCCTAAAAGTCATACATTCGATCAACACCGGACGAGGTTTTTTAGCCATCAACTTTTTTAGAGTAGTGATTGTATTGTACACTTCCAAGATATTATTCCCATCAATTGTTATTGCTTCCATGCCGTATCCAATGCCTCTATCAGCTAATTGCTTACAATTGTACTGCTCAGAGGTTGGCGTAGATAACCCATATCCATTATTTTCGATGATGAAGATTACCGGTAAGCTCCAAACTGCTGCTATGTTCAATGCTTCATGAAAATCTCCTTCACTCGTGCCGCCCTCTCCGGTAAATGTCACCGCTATTTTCTTTTCCTTATCTAACAAATGGCCTAGTGCAACACCGTTTGCTAAGGTGAGTTGGGGGCCAAGGTGAGATATCATCCCTACTATATGATGCTCTTTGGATCCAAAGTGGAAAGAGCGGTCTCTCCCTTTGGTAAAGCCTCTTTCTTTGCCTTGAAATTGCATAAAAAGCTTATCAAGCCGCATATTTCTACTGGTAAAAACGCCTAAATTCCGGTGTAAGGGAAAAATAAATTCATCTTGATCAAGAGCCTTAGTAACCCCAACTGCTATTGCCTCTTGCCCAATGCCTGAAAACCACTTACTGATCCTTCCTTGCCGCAGCAAATTGAGCATTTTTTCTTCAATCAGCCTTGGTTTTAAGATGGCTTGGTAAAGATCAAGAAGCGTTTGATTAGTAAGCTTTTTCTTTTGAAATTTAATTTCAGATTGCATATTACAGGTTACAAATTATTTAATATTTGTTTTAAAAATTTAAATCTGCAATCTTCCAATCTGCAATTTTTAATTTGCAACTTGTAATTTTATCCTTCCTCCGCTATCACTTCTTCCACGCCGGGGATCATTTTTTTCATCATCCCTTCGATGCCGGCTTTTAGTGTGATGGTCGATGACGGACAGCCACTACAGGCACCTTGCATTACTAAAGTTACTTTGCCGTTTTCAAATGATTTAAATTGAATAGCCCCTCCATCCATTTCTACAGCAGGACGAACGTGGTCATTTAACATTTGTTTAATTTTTTTAACCGTATCTGAGTCATCTACTGCAACTTGATTGGTTGCAATTGCTTGGTTTATTTTAAAATTTTCTGTAAAAATTGGTTTGCCTTCGATTAAATAGTTTCTTAAGAATTCTTTCAACTCCGGAATGATCTCATACCATTCGTCTTGTGTACTCTTTGCTAGGGTAATAAAATTATTGGCGATAAAAACATTACTGATATTATCTAATTCTAAAAAAGCCTTTGCAAGTGGTGCTTCTTCGGCATCTTTGATGGAAGTAAACTCTGCACTCTGATTAGCTAACAGCATTTTGTTAACGACAAATTTCATGTTTTCCGGATTTGGAGTAGCTTCCGTGTATACTTCAATAGGAACTTTTATGGTAGTGCTCATAATAATAGTTTGATCAAAGATACAAAAAAGTAGAGTATTGCTTTATGTTTTAAACCTGAGAGATCAGCTATTGATTAAGCAGTTCCACAAAGGCTTTTTAATGTAGGCGTAAGTTTCTATATCAATGAGTTATATTCTTTATATTTACTATATGAAAGAATTATTGCTAATATTTTTCTTGGTTTTTAATACACTAATATCCTATTGCTCTCATGTTGTAGGAGGCGATTTAACCTATCGATGTTTAGGAGGATCTGACTATGAAATTACGCTTAAACTTTATCGTGATTGCTCTAGCCCTTTTCCTTTAGATAATTTTATTCAAAAAGTGTATAATGGTGCTGGCACTTTAGTTACAGAGGTTCCTATTCTTTTTGAGTCTGAAGATACATTAGATATCCTTTTTAATTATCCTTGCACCGCCATCCCATCCGATGTCTGTTTAAATATAGGAACTTACAAGGATACATTAAATTTGCCTGATACCGCTGTTGGAGGGTATACAATTATCTTAGCTACCTGCTGCAGAACACCCAATAGTGCCATAGTTAATTTAGATCTAACTAATGGAGTTGGAATTTCTTATTATGTAACTATCCCCGAAGGAATTGCTTGTAATAGCTCGCCGGTATTTAATAATGATCCGCCTATTGCATTATGCTTAGATCAACCTTTCAGCTTTGACCATTCAGCAACTGACACAGATGGAGATCTGTTAGTGTATAAGTTATGTACTCCTTTAGATAACTCAGCTGGAGTGATTCCTCCTTCTTCTGTTCCGTACAATGCCGGATATTCTGCCGACAACCCAATTGATGCATCACCTGTAGCAGCCATTAATCCCAATACTGGACTCTTGGCTTTTACCCCCACAATGGTGGGTTTATTTGCTATAGGTATTTGTGTGGAAGAATATAGAGGAGGCGTGCTGATAGGGCAGACTAATAGGGATTTTTTATTTTCAGTAGCCGATTGTCCGCCCTTAACTGATGCTGTATTTAGTGTAGATATTCGTCAGTGTGGACAAATGGTCGCATTTACCAATGAAAGCCAGGGGTCTACTTTTACTTGGGATTTTGGAGATGCTACTGTGGATAATGATAGTTCTTCTCAAGAAAATCCTATTTATACATATGAAGATACAGGCAACTATGAGGTTCAAATGATTGTTGACCCCAATACACCTTGTGCTGATACTGCTGTTGCAGCGATAAATATAGAACGAAATCAAATTTCAGCAGATTTATCATTGTGCGATGATGTGAGTATTACCTTAAATGCAGATACGCCTATCGCTATTGGGTACGACTGGTCGACAGGAGATACTACCAGCTCGATTAGGATTAATGAAATAGGCCAATATTTATGTGAAATTGAAACGGAATCCTCTTGCATAGAAGAGGTTTTCAATGTATTAGAATGTGATAATTTATTTGTTCCCAATGTGTTTTCACCTCAAAATCAAGATGGGTTAAATGATGTTTTTACACTCCGAAGAGCTCAAGGAACGGATAACATAGTCATGCAAATTTACGACCGGTGGGGCAAAAAAGTGTTTGAGTCCTCTCCCGGCAATACAAGTTGGGACGGTATTTTTCAAGGAAAGTTTGTAGCTACTGGCGTATATATCTATACAATTTCTGTGATTGGAGGCCAAGACAATAGAAAAGATCTGCCGATAGAGCAAGGTACGGTTACGGTTCTTGAGTAAATAATCTGTATAAAAATAATTTTTTTGATTTCAAGATTGTAAATATTTGAAAAAAGACATCTTTCTCTTTCCTACCGATCCTTAATATACGATCTGCTAATCGTACCATTTCGCTCTCTTTTGGAGGTTTTTTCATCCGCTTACCGGTTGATTAGTTTAATTTATTGTGTTTATCGTAAGTAGCAGGTTTAGCGATTTTATAACTGCTATTTCCGCAAGAGCAAAACATAACTCCTATCAATTCTAATAAAAAACCATTTCTTCACTCCCCGATTATACAAAGGAAAAACGTCCAAATAAATTAAGCTTTAAGGACTATTTTAAGTTACCTTTGCAAGGTGAAAGTCAAGGGCTTAAACATATGTAGTATATTTTTAATATTGCTTTTTGCTCGGTTTTTGCAAGCGGAGAACTTAGATGTTACCCTACCTGATAAGGCAACAGTTTTTATAGATTCGGGCAATCATATCTCCTTTCAGGAAGTTAGAAAACAAACATTTAGCCCGGCATCTAATGACGACTTCAATGCCGGCTTTACTAATTATATCTACTGGTATCATTTTTTTTTATTAAATACACAAAAGGGGGAAATCCTTCAAATAGATAATCCTGAATTAGATTTTATAGAAGCTTATTTTGTTGATGATAAAGATAGTATTATTCAATATCAACAAGCAGGTGCATTCAATGATTTTTCAAGCCGAATTTTAAAAAATAGAACGCCGTCCTTTAAAATTCTCGACGGCACCAGTCAAGTTTATTTGAAAGTTTTATCAGAAACCACATTAAACGTGCCTATTCGAATTAAAAGTCCGGACCAATATAGTAGAGACAATATATTTGGAATTATTGCTTTTAGTTTTTTGCATGCTATTATCTTGATCTTTTTCATATATAATCTGATTCTCTTTATCGCATTGAAGCGGGCTATATACGGCTATTACTCTTTGTATCTGGCTAGTATGTTTATGACCGGCTTATCAATTACAGGATTGGGGTATCAATTATTTTGGCCCTCCCATCCTTCATTTAACAGTTTTACTTCTATTTTTTTCGTAAGCAGTATGATGGTCAGTTTCTGTTTGTTTACTACTAGAATTTTAAATCTTAAAATATTTATGCCTATTTTATATAGATTATTTATCATTTTAGCTGCCATAGGTCCATTAATAATAGTCGCTATTTTATTTTTATCACGATCGCTATTAATTCAGTTATTACATATTTTTCCGCTTATTGGGATGTTAATGGCAGTAATGGGGGCTATTATTGGTATAGGAAGAGGCTATAAACCGGCACAGTTTTATTTGATGGGCTGGTCTGCTTTTTTTCTGGGAGCTACTCTGTTCCAATTAAGAGACTGGGGCCTGATTACTGATAATTTCCTTACAGCCAACTTTTCTTTCGTAGGTGCTGCCATTGAAGCTATATTCTTTTCCTATGGCATAGCCTTAAAAATGAAAACATATCAAAAAGAGATTAATGATTCTAAGTCGAAAATTTCCGAATATGAAACAGAATTGGAATTGCTTAGAAAAGAATTAATAAAGCCGGATAGAAAGAAAACGGGAGGGCAAACCATTAATCAACAGAGGATCAATCAATACTTGATCAATCCCTTATCAGATAGAGAAGTAGAAGTGTTAACATTGATAGCGGAAGGTAAAACTAATAAGGAAGTAGCCAATTTATTATTTGTTTCTGTTAATACTATTAAAACCCACGTCAAAAAAATCTATGACAAATTAGATGTAAAAAATAGAACAGAAGCTGTTACTAAAGCTAATTCACTAGAGTTGCTAGCTTGAAAAAGTACCATAAATATCAATCTATCCTTACAAAAGCCCCTTCTGTAATCAGGTACAATTGATTCGAATTTTAGGAGCTTCCCACAAGGTACTTATATTGCCGGTGATTTGCTCTTCATCGATTAAATCATCCCGCTCATTTTTTCTTACGTTAATTAAGGAAGATTAATAAACTGAGTGTGATTAGTAAAATAGATGTCTTTTTCATAATGTAGAATTAGATAAATTTTGAGGGTATTGCAGTAGGTGATTAGATACTATATCAATAAAATTTTGCCACATCAAGTGATAAATGATATCTTAATAATGTTCTTTATCAGGTTAATGACCTGCTCGAATACCTTCTAAAAGCTATGCCACATCATGTGTTATCACCTGATAGCTAATAAATATAAGGTCAGATGATAAAATCCGACAAGGCGAAAATACATTCTACTACTACTTTCAGTTTTGCCTTCCATTTCCATTTCCACTCCTCAACTTTCCACTTTTTAAAATAAATCACCCATTCGGGTGAGGGATAAAATTTATTCAAACCTTATCATTGTCTTTCACAAATGGTAAGAAAATGGTAAAAATAGATGGATGTATTAAACACGATTTGTCAGCAAGAGAAGTGCAGGTTGTGTTGCTAATTGCTAAAGGTAAAACCAATACTGAAATAGCAGATATCTTATTTATTTCTATTAATACCGTTAAAACTCATACTAAACATATATTCGAAAAACTTAGTGTTAAAAATCGCACAGAAGCTATTATGAAGTCTTTTTCTGAAGGGATTTTAGTGAGATAAAAGATCAAAATCACCCGAAGGGGTGAAGGAAACCAAGTTATCACCACCTAATATTGTAACGCAAATTTTAAATAAACACATCATGAATAGAATTTTTACTCTTATTACTACCGGATTAATAAGCTTAACACTTACACTGGGTTTTGCTCAACAATTTAATGAAACACAAAAAATAACCGGTACAGGATTTGGACCGGCAAACACATCCTATTTTGGAACTAGCGTAGCTATTTCAGGGGATTATACCATTGTGGGAGCACCGGGATATGATTACTTCAGTACTTTAAATACCGGAGCAGCGTATATTCATGAAAAAAAACCATTTTAATGAATGGCAATTAGCAGAATTTTTAAGGCCTTCCAACTTAAGTGCTGATGATAGATTTGGTGCACAAGTAGCCATATCTGGGGATTATGCTGTGGTGACAGCTCCTGAACATTCAAAAGATGCATCCGGCAACAATAGTTTAAATGATGCAGGAGCAGCATATATTTATGAGCGAGATGGTACCGGTGATTGGAATATGGTACAAAAGATTGTGGCTTCCGATCGTGCTTCAGGAGAGTTTTTTGGAGAAGCACTTGCATTAGACGGGGATAGGATTATAATTGGCTCATATCTTGCAGATGCTGTTTATATATTTGAGCGTAATGGTTCTGGAGTTTGGATAGAAGAGCAAATATTATTATCGAATGATATAGTAGGGGGCGATTTCTTCGGTTTTTCAGTAGCTATAAATGGCGATTTTGCCGTAGTAGGAGCAAGTCGAGAAAATGCTACATTGTCAGGATTTAGTTCAGTAAGTAGTGCAGGGTCAGCTTATATATTTGAACGAAACGGATCAGGAGTTTGGAATCAAATACAAAAAATAGTGGCTTCAGACAGAGAATTGAATGATGAGTTTGGAACAAGCGTAGCGATTGATGGGGATTACCTAATAGTAGGAGCAACACAGGAAGATCATAATACAGCGGGTCTTGATTTTAGAAATAGAGCCGGTTCTGCTTATATATTTGAAAAGGATGGTTCAGGTACGTGGAATGAAGTACAAAAAGTCACAGAATTTCTTAGAGCAGCAGGTTCAGAATTTGGACATTCTGTTTCGCTAAAAGGAGATAGAGTAATTGTGACAGAAGCTTCTCTTTATGCAGGGGCATCTGTATTTGAACGAGATGGATCAGATAATTGGAACTATCAAGAAAAATTGATCAATGAAGGCTACACTTATAATGATGCATCTCAGAGCCCCGTGGCTTTATCTAGCGAGGGAATGGCTATTGTTGGTATCAATTTAGAAGGAGAAGACGAATTCAGTAATAGAACTTTTGAAGGAGCGGCATATATTTATACCTATTGCGAGCCAACTTCTTCTACTATTAACCTCACTGTTTGCGAGCCTTACTTAGCCCCCTCACAAACACAAACATTTACTGTTTC
Organism: Chitinophagales bacterium; assembly: GCA_965213575.1. GTDB lineage: Bacteria > Bacteroidota > Bacteroidia > Chitinophagales > JAUHXS01 > JAUHXS01. The sequence goes on from CBDBZN010000006.1 coordinate 124,678, forward strand.
AGGAAATTATACAGATGTTATTCCAAATACTAGGGGGTGTGATAGTACCATCTCAATTAACCTTATCGTGAATCAAAACCCACCGACTATTAATCCGGCTGGTCCTTTAGTAATCTGCTCGGGAATTAATGAAACTCTATCTATCCCTGCCGTAGGAGGGGCAAGCTATTGTTATTTTAAAAATGAACAATGGGATAATGTGGGAAGCAGTGTTTCCAGTGGTGTAGGTCAATATACTACCTTGACTTTTGATGTAAATGATATACCATATGTGGTATTTAGAGATGAAGATGAAAATTTCACGCCGAGCGTTAAAAAATTTGATGGTAATAATTGGGTTTTTGTAGGAGCCCCACGTAGTATTGAAATCAACCCGATAGGCAATGATTTGGATATGGCTATAAGCCAGTCAAATACACCATATGTAACATATAGAGCGGGCTTCTCTAGTGGTTTGTATAGGGCAACGGTAAAAAGATTTGATGGAACAGATTGGATAAAAATAGGTTCTAATGAAGCTTCCACTGGTGAGGTGCGTGATGTTAATATAGCGTTTGGCGAATATGAAACGCCCTATATCGCATATAAAGATGTAGACAATGGAGACAAAGCAACTGTAATGAAATACGAAGCCGGTTTCTGGGAACCTGTAGGGAATATTGCTTTTAGCTCCGGATCAATAACCGGCCTAAGCTTAGTAGTAAATAATAATAATGTACCTTATGTAGCTTTTTCTGATGACAACAACAGTAATAAAGCCACCGTGATGAAGTATAATGGTACTACCTGGGTTAACGTTGGTGCTGCGGGTTTTACTTCAGGTGCTTCTTATGTTAATAAACTTGCACTTAATAATTCCGGCACTTTACATATGGCTTCTTATGATGTAGCGAATGGTAATAAAGCAACGGTCTATAAATTCAACGGCAGTAGTTGGGTTACTGTTGGCACTGCGGGTTTTTCAGCAGGTATGGCCAATGATATTGACTTTGGCATAAATGAAGCAGATGAGCTATATGTTGCCTATCGAGATAATGCAAATAGCAATAAACTTACCGTAATGACTTATGATGGAATTGATTGGGTTCCTGCCGGTGATATTGCTTTTAGTGAAGGTGATGTAAATACACCAAGCATTGCCTTTGGAGCATATAATAAACCTTATGTTGCCTATAGGAATTTGGCTAACGGAAATAAAATATCAGTAGAGAAAATAGAGCCTGTTTGTATAGGTAATTCAAATTCTTTAGTGATTAACACAACAGGTACTTATAATGTGGAGGTAACCGCTTCAGATGGCTGTATCAGCTATGCTGCCAACTCAGTAACAGTCACCAATGGTACTAATACCACTGCTACTATTTCACCAACGGTTTGTGAAAGCTATACCGTGCCAAGTGGTGATGAAACATATAATATCAGTGGAAATTATACAGACACAATTTTAAATACTTCAGGATGTGACAGTGTATTGACCATTAATCTTACTATTTTAAATAGTTCTTCAGCCACTCTAAACATTGATACCTGTGCAGCTTCTTATACTGTGCCAAGTGGCGATAAAACGTATACGGTTAACGGCACCTATTCCGATACAATTTCAAACGCAGTAGGATGCGACAGTATCTTAACCATCAATCTTACTATTAATAATAATTCATTTACTAATCAGTATGAAACTACCGTTGATAGTTTTATGTGGTCATCTAACGGCATCACTTACTACGAATCAGGAGTGTATACCAACGTTTTGCCGAATAGTGTGGGTTGCGATTCTGTCATTACACTTTACTTAACTATTGAAGAAGAATCTTTTTATAATGAAATACAAAAGATTGTAGCGGCTGATAGAACAGCAGACGATAATTTTGGACAAGCCGTAGATGTGGATGGATCATTTGCAATTGTTGGTGCACATAGAGATGATTATTTCTCAGGTGGATTCAAAACGGATGTAGGATCAGCTTATATCTTTGAAAAAGGGTTAGATGGAACTTGGACTCAAGCCCAGAAATTAACTCCTTCTGATGTACCTACAAATACCGATTACTTCGGCTATTCAGTTGCTATTTCAGGAAACTATGCAGTGATAGGAGCTTTTTTAGAAGATGAAGGGGCTACAGGCTTTGGAACAGTTAATGATGCGGGTTCGGCTTATGTTTTTGAAAGAGATGTGTTTTCTAATACGTGGAGCCAAACGGCTAAAATTGTGGCTTTTGATAGAGCTACAGGTGATTACTTTGGCTCGTCAGTTGATATATATGGCGACTATATAGTAGTTGGAGCTCCGTCAGAAGATGAAGATGCAGGTGGAGGAAATACCCTGTCAGGTGCAGGTTCTGTATATATCTTTAAACGATCAGGTGCTAATTGGAACTTTACTACTAAATTAGTTCATTCAGATAGAGATGCAAGTGATGGATTTGGTGCTGAATTGTCTTTATTTGCAAACAAATTAATTGTTGGTGTTTCTGGTCAAGATTTGGATGCATCCGGTGGTAACTCTCTGACAAGTGCAGGTGCAGCATATATTTTTGAACGCGATGGGTTAGACAATTGGAGCGAAATGCAAAAATTGGTAGCTAGTGAGCGTAAAAGCTCTGACTTTTTCGGGGCTTCGGTAAGCATTTCCGATTCTTTCGCCGTTGTGGGAGCCTCCGGGGAAGATGAAGATGCCAGTGGAGGAAATACATTATCTAGTGCAGGTGCACTATATACTTTTAAACTAAGTGCTTCCAATGTATGGTCTCAAACTCAAAAACTAGTTGCTTCTGATAGAGCAGCGTTTGATGTATTGGGTAAATCTGTAAAGATTGAAGGTGATTGGATTCTTGCAGGTGTTCCTTTTGAAGATCACGATACCTCCGGATTAAATCAGTTATCAAGTTCCGGATCTGTATATGTATTCAATAAAGATATTTTAGGTGCTTGGAGTGAAACTCAAAAATTAGTTGCATCCGATAGAGCCATTAATGATAATTATGGGTTCCCGGTTGCCATATCCGGTGCCTACTTATTCTCAGCAGCTAAGTTAGAAGATGAAGATGAAAACGATGCCAATACCAAAACGGATGCGGGCTCAGTTTATATTTTAGGGAGATGCGGAACAGCTTTCTCTTTCATCAATGAAACGGCATGTAATTTTTATATCAGCCCTTCCGGGAAAAAGTTTAACACTAATGGTATTTATGAAGATACTGTTACCACACAATTAGGTTGTGATAGTATTATTACAATAACACTAGATATTTTAAATAATACATTCAGCCCTAGCCCAATTACGGTTTCATCTTGTTATCAATATACGTGGCCATTAAATGGCTTAACTTATACAACCAGCGGCACGTATAAAACAGCTTTAACAAATAGTATGGGTTGTGATTCTATAATTACTTTAGATTTAACTATAACAAGTGATGAAATTCCTTTTGAGCAAATAACTAGTTTTTCAGATAGTACAGCGTATGACTACCTCGGTTCATCCGTTGCAATTGATGGTGAATTTATGGTGGCAGGTGCCCCGGGAGAAGATCAGGATGTCAATGGGAATAATACAATAAATGGAGCAGGGTCTGCCTTCATGTATCAAAAAGGGTTGACAGGGGAATGGGAGTTTGCCCAAAAGATTGTTGCTTCTGATAGAGCAGCAAATGACGAGTTTGGAACAAGTGTAGATATTCATGGAGATTATATGATCGTGGGTGTTCCATTCGAAGATCATGATGAAGCAGGAGGTAGCTTTATGACTTCTGCTGGATCAGCTTATATTTTTGAAAAAGATGGAAGTGGTAATTGGAGTCAAGTGCAAAAGATTGTGTCGGCTGATAGGGCTATTAATGATCAGTTTGGAATTTCTGTTGCTATCTACGGCAACTATGCTTTTGTTGGGGCAACCGGACAAGGTTATGACGAAAATGGAGGTAATTTTTTAAGCTTGGCAGGAGCTGCTTACATCTTTGAACGAGATGGAGGGGGTAATTGGACTCAAATCAAAAAGGTAGTTGCTACAGATCGTGTGAACAATGATAATTTTGGAGGAGCTATTGATGTATATAAAGACTATGCAATTATAAGTGCAGCCGGACAAGGTTATGACGAAAATGGAGGGAACTTGGTTTTTGGTGCTGGAGCTGTGTATGCTTATAAATTTGATTCAGAATGGCGAGAATTCCAAAAGATCGTTTCTTCTGAAAGGTTTTTTGGTGACGCTTTCGGAACATCTGTATCAATTGCTGGAAACTATTTCGTAGCTAGTGCTAGAGGACAAGATAGGGATGAAAATGGAGGCAATTTTTTAAGCTTGGCAGGAGCTGCCTATATTTTTGAATATGATAATACAGGAATATGGAGTGAAATGCAGAAAATTGTGGCTTCCGATAGAGCTGCAAATGATGGATTCGGAAATTCAGTAGCTATTTCAGGAAACCAAGTGGTGGTGGGTGCCACCAGTGAGGATGAAGATGAAAATGGTAATAATACCTTAAATGCTTCAGGTTCAGCTTATTATTTTGAAACCGAAGGTACTATTTGGACAGAGAAGAAAAAATTGGTAAGTAACGACCGCGAAATTCAAGATGGATACGGTAGTGCAGTTGCTATATCTGAAGGTACTCTAGCAGTAGGAGCATCTGGAGATCGGCTGGGATCATTATTGTATGGTGCAGGTGCGGTTTATATATTAGACAGAGTTACTCCTCAAAGTAATATTACTGAAGTAGCTTGTGGTTCATACACCACTCCTTCCGGTAATCAGACCTATTCAGCTAGCGGTATTTATACAGATATCCTACCAAGTGCATCGGGTTGCGATAGTGTCATTATTATTGACCTTACTATTAATAATAACTCATTTAACACATTAAATGTAGATGCATGCGATAGTTATACAGTTCCTTCCGGAGATGAGACATATACTGCGAGCGGAACATATATGGATACTATACCTAATGCAGTTGGGTGCGATAGCATACTGACAATCAACTTAAATTACCTGGGTAATAGCTCTTCTTCTTTTGTCTCTGTTACAGAATGTGATGAGTATATTTTCAATGGAGAAATATATGCGACAACTGGAGTTTATGATATCGTAATTCCTAACTCAGCAGGGTGTGATAGTAATATTACTTTAGATTTAACTATAAACTATAGTAATGCCACCTATGTTGAAGCAGTTAAGGCTGTTGCCTCAGACCGTGCTATCGATGATGAATTTGGGCATTCCGTAGCAATAAGCGGACAATATGCGGTAGTTGGAGCAAGGTATGAAGACGAGGATGAAAGTGGTAACAATACGCTATCCACCGCTGGGTCAGTATATATATTTAAGCAAGATGTAAACGGAGACTGGAATGAAGTCCAAAAAATAGTCGCTTCTGATCGTGCCACTGGAGATAACTTTGGTCAAGATGTGGCTATTGATGGAGACTATATAGTTGTTGGTGCGTCTTTTGAAGGATCGCCTAAACCAGGTGCTGCATATATCTTCCAAAAAGACGGAGGCGGTATTTGGAACGAGGTTCAAAAACTTCAAGTTTCTGGTGAGTTTAATTATGCTGAATTTGGACATTCGGTAGATATAGATAATGATTTAATAGTAGTGGGTGCGAGATATGCAGGACTAGACGCTGGAGGTGCCAATTCAATGACCTCTGCAGGTGCTGCTTATGTATTCAAAAGAGATGGTGGTGGTACATGGAGTGAAGTTCAAAAGCTTGTTGCTTCTGACAGGGCTAATTTTGATAATCTTGGTACAGACGTTACTATATCTCAAGATCGCATAGCAGTTGGTGGACCATTCAATGATTTGGATGAAAATGGTTTAAATTCATTGTCAAACTCGGGAGGTGTTTATATTTTCGAAGAAGATGGTGGTGGCACATGGACTCAAATTCAAAAAGTAGTGGCTTCTGATAGAGATAATGGGGATAACTTTGGATATTCACTTTCGGTAAGTGGTAATACTTTGCTAGTAGGTGCATACAATGAAAAAGAAGATCAGCTAGGAGGTAATACATTGAATGCAGCAGGTTCGGCATATATTTTTGAAAGAGATGGCGGAGGCATTTGGGCTCAAACACAAAAGGTTGTAGCTGAAGATAGAGCAAGTAATGACTATTTTGGTTATAGCGTGAGTATGTCAGGCAGTTTCGGATTAATTGGTGCATACCGAAGTAAGCGTGATGCAGAAGGCTTAAACGCTTTTTCTTCAGCTGGAGCGGCATATATTTTTAAGAAAAATATTGATGGTGGATGGTCTCAGTTGGAGAAAGTTGTTCCATCTGATAGAGCTAGTAATGATGAGTTTGCTAAATCAGTTGCCATTTCGGGAGCTAATTTTATAGCCGGAGCAAGCTTTGAGGATGAAAATGAAACTGGTACAAGTATGCTCAGTAAAGCAGGCTCTGTTTATTTCTTTGAGCAAGAATTAATTGCAGTTCCCGTAGCTGTAAGTGCTTGTGAAAGCTATACCGTACCATCAGGAGATGAAACGTATACGGTGAGTGGGATGTATATGGATACGATCCAAACTATTTCAGGTTGTGATAGTTTGCTCGTAATTGATGTTACGATCAATAATCATTCTTCTGCTACTATTAATCCATCTGTTTGTGGTAGCTATACTGTTCCATCAGGAGATGAAATTTATACAGTTAGTGGTACCTATAATGATACCATTGCTAATACTGCAGGGTGTGATAGCTTGTTAACGATTAACTTAACCATTAATGGCAACAGCTCTTCTACAGAAGATACAACTGTATGTGATAGCTACACTTGGAATGGAGGCACGTATACTGTTTCCGGAACATATTATGACACGATTCCTACCGGAGCGGCTTGTGATAGCTTCTTGACATTAAACCTGGTAGTTAATTATAGCAGTTCTTCCACAGAAACAATTACCGCTTGTGATAGCTATATGTGGAATGGAATGACTTTTAACTCATCCGGAACTTATAGAGATACTATTCCAAATGGAGTGAATTGTGATAGCTTTATGACATTAAATCTGACGATTAACAATAGCACCTCAGCTTCAATTAGTCCTACTGCTTGTGAATCTTATACCGTTCCATCAGGAGATGAAACTTATTCGGTAAGCGGAATGTATTCTGATACGATACCTAATGCTGCAAACTGTGATAGTATTATTACGATTAATCTTACTATAAACAATAACAGTTCCTCATCAGAGACAGAAACCGCTTGTGAAAGTTATATATGGAATGGCATGACTTTCACCTCAAGTGGGACTTATTTTGACACCATACCGAATACTATTAGTTGCGATAGTTTTATGACGTTGAATCTGACGATTAATAATAATAGTTCTTCGACTGAAACGGTTTCTGCTTGCGGAAATTATGATTGGAACGGAACAAACTATACTGTAAGTGGTGTGTATCGAGATACGATACCGAATGCTATAAACTGTGATAGTTTCATGACACTAAACTTAACGATAAGTGATATCACGACAGCTACCATTAGTCCAGCCGCTTGTGAAACATACACTGTTCCTTCCGGTGATGAAACATATATAGTTAGTGGTAACTATATGGACACGATTCTTAATGTTGGAGGATGTGATAGTATTATCACCATTAACTTGACGATTAATAATCATACTTCTGCAACGCTTAATGAAAGTGTATGTAACATCTATACCGTTCCTTCCGGCGATGAAACATATACGATGGATGGAACTTACTTGGATACCATAGCAAATACTGCAGGTTGTGATAGTATCTTAACGATCAACTTAACCATACTGGGAACGAGTTCTTCGACAGAAGATACGATGGTTTGTGATAGTTATATTTGGAATGGGAATACCTATACCGTTTCCGGTACTTATTACGATACCATCCCGACAGGAGCGGCTTGTGATAGCTTCTTGACATTGAACTTAGTAGTAAATAATTCTACTAATGATACGGTTGAAGTGGTTGTTTGTCCGGGAACGGATTATGTATTACCGGGAGGAGCAACTGTAAATACAGCAGGTTTCTATAGAGATACATTGATGACGGCTAGTAACTGTGATAGTATTATCAATACAGACTTTAAATTTGCTCCAATATATGATGAAGATGTTGATGCTGCTATTTGTCAAGGTGAAAGTTATACCTTGCCAAGTGGATTAGTCGTAAACACAGGAGGGGTTTATCGTGATACGTTATTGACGAATAATAATTGCGATAGCATCACCAATACTACGTTGATTGTGAACCCAACTTATATCATTAATATTTCTGATACTGTTTGTCAAGGGCAAGGGTATGAGCTGCCGAGAGGAGAGGTTGTGTTTATTGATAGTATTTATACTGATACATTAATGACTGAAGCAGGTTGTGATAGTATCATTATTGTAGATCTTAGTGTAGACTCATCCGGATTGGTTACGAGTGAATTTATGTCATTCTGTGAAGGTGAAACCTACACATTACCATGGGGAGACGTAATTGATTCAGCAGGTATCTTTATTGATCCGACTATTGTGGGTTGTGATACCTTTACCCAATATGTAGTTACTGTTAATCCGGTGTATAACATCATCGATTTTATTGTCATCTGTGCAGGTGACAGTATTGAATTGTTTGGTGAGTTTGTTTCAAAGCCTGATATTTATGAGGCTTCATTTACTACTTCAGATGGGTGCGATAGTAATATAACGATTGAAGTAATATATGATAATTTCGCTGGAGCTGATCAGGCCCTTACGATCTGCGACACCTTTACTAATTTCGATCTTTCGACAGTAATTACTGCTGATGCCGATACCAATGGTATTTGGATTGATGTAAATGGTACAGGAGCAATTAGCGGATCTATGTTTGATGCTTCAGGAGTTACAGCCGGGACTTATACAGTTAAATATGCGACGCCTGCCACAGGAAGTTGTGAGAATGATACGGCTACCTTTACAGTAACTGTTCAGCCTTGTCTAAATTCCGGTATTGTTGCTGTTGAAATACCAAATATTGAGGTATTCCCTAATCCTGCTAAAGACAAGCTGAATATTAAAAGTAATACTCAGATGAATATCCTTTCAGTATATAATACGTTAGGTCAGCTTTATCTGGAATACAATGCAGTTCCACGTACGTTAGATGTATCTAATTGGATTCCGGGAGTGTATTTTATAGAAATAACTCATGCTTCAGGTGTTCAGCAGATTAAGGTTGTAAAACATTAGTTTAGTACACACACAAACTACGAAGCCTCTTAGATTTCTAAGGGGCTTTTTGGTTTTATAAGCTCCAATCAATAGGTGCTTTTCCTTGTTTTATTAGCAATTCGTTAGTTTTAAGATCTGCCGATAGAAGAAGGTACCTTGAATAGTTTATATCAGATCAAGTTGGACTTTATATGAACTAGTCATAGTCGACAAGGATTTAAATACTTGCATTATCCTATTGCGAATCAGTTAATTAACTTATTCATTATCCACCGGTTCAGCAGCAGGCTCTTCTTCAAGAGATTTTTTATCGTATTTACGTTTATTAGTGCTCTTGCCACCATCCATTTTCGGGTCAAATAGTCCCATTTCCGGCTTACGTTTGCTTCTTTTCCTTACTTTATTAGCTTTATAACCAAATATTTCTTTTTTACCTGTATTATTTGATACTTTATAAGACTGTCCGGCTGTTTCATATTCCTTTGCTGTTCTAGCATCTACTTCCGTTGGTTCCATATTTCTCATATTCACAGGATCTCCAAAAATGCCACCCTTTTTATTTCTACTGACTTTGTAAGATTGTCCGCTCGTCTCGTATTCTTTCGCAACACTAGCTTTAACTTGTGTCGGCTGTCTATTGTTTCCACTAACATCTACACCGAAAATTCCTTTCTTTTGTTGTTTGTCAACCTTATAGGATTGCCCGGCTGTTTCGTATTGCTTAGCAATACTTGCTGATACTTTGCCGGGTTTTGTGGGAGCAGTATTACCCGTTTCTCCAAAAATCCCTTGTTTTCCTACACCGGTAGTATAATAAGATTGAGTGGAAGTTTCATATTCTTTAGCAGTAGACTTTTTAACTGTATTTGGCGTTCTATCTATAGGCTTATTACTTTCTCCAAAAATTCCCTTTTTACTGGCCTCATTTACATAATAGGATTGCCCTCCGCCTTCATACTCTTTTGCTATTTTTGCATCAACTTTATTAGGCGTAGTATTTACCTTGCCGGCATGTTCACCAAAAATCCCTTGCTTTTTTATTTCTTTTACATGATAAGATTGGCTTGCTGTTTCATATTGTTTCGCCACCTTCGCAGCTATCGTCGGAGGGTCTTTATCAGGATTTTTGACTTCTACGCCGAAGATGCCACTTTTTTTAGCCTTTTCTACTTTATAAGATTGAGTACTTGTTTCATATTTTTTTGCAATAGAGGGATTTATCTCACCGCCTTCAACCTCAACCTTTCCTATGTTGCCAAAAATCCCTTGCTTTAGTTCTTTTTCAACTTTATAAGACTGTCCGGCTGTTTCATGCTCTTTCGCAACTTTCGCTTTAACTGGTACCGGTTCCATATAAGGATATTTGACTTGTGAACCGAAAATTCCATTTTTTTCTGCAGGCTTAGCTTTAAAAGATTGAGTGGAAGTTTCATGCTCTTTTGCAGTGCTTGCATTAGTTTTGGTAGGATTTTTAATGCCGGTTGGGTTAAAGGTTTTTAATTTGGCCGGTTTAGTGCCCGTTTTTATCTTTGAGCCTTTATCTCTATTCGTACTGTTAGGAATTGGATTTTGATCTACCTGAGCAAATATCAAACATGAAAGAGCTGTATAGAATAGGAAAAATATAATTAAAAGGTATTTTTTACTCATGACTTACAGCCTAAAATAAGGTTTTTTAAACAATATTACAATTTTATGTTTCGAGCGCCTTAGTATATAATTTTTCTTGTAAAACTTTATGTATTTACATTATATTAAAATATTGTTGTGTCAATTAGCTACAACACATGCTATGTGTGGATTTCAGTTGAAAATGTTAATAAAAAAATCTTATAAATTTAATGCATTGCAACTCGCTGATATATAGTATGTTATAAATTACTTATATTTAAAAAACATCCACACTCCTCGCTAACTGGGCCTTTCAAGAAAAAAAAATTTGCATTTTTACAAAAACATGCTAAATTTGCTACAGTTATTTAAAAACTATTTATTAACAATTAAAAATTAATTAGTTATGAACAAAGGAGAATTAGTCAATCAAATTTCTGATGATGCAGGAATCAGCAAAGCTCAAGCAACAAAAGCTTTAGATTCATTTATTGATAGCACTGTAAAAACAGTAAAAAAAGGTGATAAAGTTACTTTAGTAGGATTTGGTACTTTTTCTGCAGCTAACAGAGCAGCTAGAAAAGGTAGAAACCCACAAACTGGTAAAGAAATCAATATCCCTGCTAAGAATGTGGTAAAATTCAAAGTTGGAAAAGATTTTGCTAGCAAAGTAAAATAATTATTTCTTTCTGATTTTTTAAAGAGGTTGTCCTAAAGGCAGCCTCTTTTTATTACCATATTATTAAGGTTCGGTTAATCTACTCATGGGCTTAACCTGTTCCATTTCCATTTACCTTCTGAGATTAATTTATACTCAATCCGGTCATGCAACCTATTCGACCTACCTTGCCAAAACTCAATAAATTTAGGTTTAATACTATACCCTCCCCAAGTTTGAGGCCTTAAAATTTTTGATTCATCCAATTCATGTTCTAATTCTTTTCTTTTCTCTTCCAAATATGCACGATTGGGAATAATTTCACTTTGATTAGAAACGATTGCACTTATTCGGCTTCCTTTTGGCCTACTATTAAAGTATTCTTCTGATGTTTTTTCTGATACTTTATTTGCTGCTCCCTCAATCCTTATCTGCCGCTCTAAAGCCGGCCAAAAAAAATTTAAAGCTACTTGAGGATTATTCGCAATCTGCTTCCCTTTCGTACTATTGTAATCAGTGAAAAACACAAAACCATTTGGACTGTATTCTTTTAGTAAAACAACGCGAGAAGACGGCCTTCCCTGCCGGTCAACGGTAGAAAGTACCATTGCATTCGGATCATCAACGATTTTTTTATCTGCTTCTTGATACCATTGATTAAATAACTGAAATGGATCATCCATAATAGTTGAATCACTTAATTCATAGCTATTATAATCTTTTCTTTTATTGCTTAAGTCATGTGTCATTTTGCTAAATTAGTATTATCAAAATTAATTCTAATTCGTTTAACTATAAATTAATCCATGACTATTAAGCAAGCTCAAGAGATAGTGGATAATTGGATTAAGAAGAATGGCGTGCGATACTTTAATGAATTGACAAATATGGCTATGCTGACAGAAGAAGTGGGGGAAGTAGCCAGAATTATTGCTAGAAAATATGGAGAACAATCTTTTAAGGTATCAGATAAAGAAAAAGACCTTTCAGATGAATTGGCTGATGTATTGTTTGTTTTGATTTGTCTTGCAAACCAGACCGGCACTGACCTCACTAAGGCATTAGAAAAAAATTTACTTAAAAAGACGTTAAGAGATAAAAATCGCCATAAGCATAATGATAAGCTGAAATAAATTGCAGTCATACTCATTTTTATTTATAGAGCTTAATAAAGCCGCGTGTTTTAAAAACTTCTTTAATTATTTGAAATATTATTTTCATCTGATTGTAGAATAGTATAATTTTGTCCGGGTTAATTTTATAGCAAATGGGAGAAGAAAGAATACTGGAAGAAGAAAGAGCATTGATAGAAAATAAAGAATCGCCTGATAAAATATCTGGCTATTCTGATGTCACATTTATTTCCCATCATACAAGAGTAGAAAATGCCAATAATTTACAACAGCTGATTTTAGAATTAAATAATATATTTTAAATACCTATTCAAGGCGAATAAGCACTTGATTTTTTTCTACGGCATTTCCTTGGCTAACTTCAATACTTTTTACCACTCCATCTCCGGATGCTTTAAGCGCATTTTCCATTTTCATTGCTTCTAAAACCATCACAACATCTCCTTTTTTGATTTCATCACCGGCTTGCACATTAATAGACAATACTAATCCAGGCATCGGTGCTTTAATATCTTGAATTTTACTAGTGCCAATATTTTCCATGCCCAGTTTTTTTAACAAAATATCAAACTTGTCCTTCACTATCACCTCATATACATTGCCATTAACTTTAATCGTAAATTTTTTCTCTGCATGATCAGCATTAAGCACTTGGCAGCGATAAGATGAATTTTCTCTAATAAGGTGAAATTGTCCTTTATTGACTTCAATTATATCCCAATCAACATTTTTTTTGTCATTGATAATATGATTGTCTGGATCTATTTTGAAGGTATATTTATCATTTACTTTAATGTCGAGCATTCGATAATATGATTTTATAATTTAACTTTGTATTAAAGTTAAGTATTTTTAATTAGCCCCACCTTGTAAGATGAGTAAAAAATATAGCGGCCTTGTATTAATAGCAGCAATAGCATTTTCCGGATGTTCTATATTTAAAAAATCAGAAGAAAGTGAGTATACACTGGACCTGCCAGATGTAACCGTTAATGCAGATAAAGGTAATTATAAAGCGAGCAGAAAAAGATTAAATGACTTGTTGCACACTCAATTAGCAGTAAGCTTCGATTGGGAAAATTCACATTTACTAGGACAAGCAACCCTTACTTTTAAACCTTATTTCCATCCTGTAAATTCTCTAGAATTAGATGCACAAGGCTTTGAAATCAAATCGGTAGCATTAGTTTTAAATGATTCTTTAAAAGAAGAGCTTAATTATAAATATGATGAGGCTGTTTTAAAGATCGATTTGGAAAGAACATTTACAAGAGACACGACTTATACGGTCTTTATTGATTATATCGCTAAGCCTGATGAGCTTGCCTCAGGTGGCGGGGCAGCCATTAGGTCAGAGAAAGGCTTATATTTTATCAATCCGAAAGGCGAAAGGCCGGGGAAGCCAACTCAAATATGGACGCAAGGCGAGCCTCAAGCATCATCCCGTTGGTTTCCAACCATTGATGCTCCCAATGAAAAAACGACTCAAGAAATATATATTACCGTTGATGAAAAATATGTCACGCTTTCCAATGGAGATTTAATTTATTCTTCTTACAATCAAGATGGCACAAGAACTGATTATTGGAAGCAGAAGTTACCTCATGCTCCATATTTGTTTATGATGGCGATCGGAGAGTTTGCAGTAGTAAATGACTCTTGGGAAGGCCTGCAAGTAGATTATTATGTAGAGCCTGAATATGAGGCTTATGCGAAGGATATTTTTGGTGCTACACCGGAAATGATGACTTATTTTTCTGATCAACTTGGTGTAAAGTTTCCTTGGCAAAAGTATGCTCAAGTAGTGGTGAGAGATTATGTTTCCGGAGCTATGGAAAACACCTCAGCCGTGATACATGGTGATTTTTTGCATAAAACTAAACGAGAACTGATTGATAGTGATAATGAAGGTATCATTGCTCATGAGCTTTTTCACCATTGGTTTGGAGATTTAGTAACAGCGGAATCGTGGTCTAACTTAATGATCAATGAGTCCTTTGCTACTTATGGGGAATATTTGTGGGAAAATTATAAACATGGTAAAGAGGCAGGTGATTGGATAATTTATAAAAAGTTAAAAGAATACTTGCGGGAGGCAGAATACAAGCAAGAGCCGATAGTACAATATTATTATAATGATCCAATTGATTTATTTGACCGACACCGATATAGTAAAGGTGGTGTAGTGCTGCACATGCTCAACGATTACTTAGGTGATGATGCATTTTTTGCTTCTCTAGAATATTTCCTTAAAGAAAATGCTTATAAAAGTGTAGAGGCAGAACAGCTAAGATTAGCTTTTGAAGAAGTAACGGGCGAAGATTTACATTGGTTTTTTAATCAGTGGCTTTTCACTGCCGGGCATCCTCAGCTTAAAATTTCTTATGATCATGAGCCAAATATTGTTAAAGTTAATATAAACCAAGTACAAAAAACTCCTTTTAAGTTTCCCCTTGCAATAGATGTATATGAAAATGATTCTACCGTTACTCGTCATAATGTATGGGTAAAAAATAAAGAAGAAGTATTTACTTTTAATGTCAAAGAAAAACCTAAGTTGGTCAATGTAGATGCTAAAAAGATATTATTGGCCGACAAAGAAGATAAAAAATCTGATGAAGAATATATTTATCAATATTATCATGCTCCTTTATTAGTTGACCGTTATGAATCAATAACCCATATTTCAAACAAAAAAAACCCATCAGAAGAAGGGAAAAGCCTTTTACAAGCTGCATTAAGCGACTCTTTTTATGTCATGAGAATTCTTGCTATTAGGAATACAGATCTTACATATGAAAATAATGATTCATTGATCGCAATGCTGGCTCGTACTGATCCTGTCTCTTCTGTTCGCTCTGAAGCTATTGATAAATTATCGCAAAGTGATAGTAGTATGCAATTTATGACACTTTATGAAAATGCTATTCAAGACAGCTCTTATTGGGTAAATGCATCTGCTTTAGATGCTATTTATAAACTTGATCCTGAGAAAGCCCTTGCTTACGCTAATCAGTACGAAAATGAAACCAATACCAATATTCAATACCTGCTTACTACCGTTTATGCACAAGAGGGCAAATCAGAAAGTTTACGATATTTTAAATCTTTATTTGCTGAAGTGGATAATGATAGGCAATTATCCAGATACATTTCTAATTATATTAATTATTTAAAGTTAGCTAATGACAGTATTTATTTTAGTGGCATTGATGACCTCAAATCCATTGCTAAAAATGCGGAATCCCTTTCCTTAAAAAATGAAACTACTAAATCTCTCAGTTCACTTGTAAAAGATTTGCATTATGATAAAAAGTCTATGAAACAAGAATTAAAAAAGAGCAAAAAAGATCCGGAAAAACTTCCGAAAATGGAAAAACGGTTGGAGACAGTAGATAAAAAAATTTCCAAAGCTGAAGAAATACAAGAATATATTAATGATTTAAACAAAGAGGACGAAGAGAAAGAAGAAGAAAATAAAAGCAATTAATTATTTAAATAATTTTACTTTACTTGTAAACCTAATAACATGTCAGGATTAAAAATTGCGATTGCCGGTGACCATGCAGGATATCAGTATAAAGAAATGCTTAAAAAAGTACTTACGGAAAAAGGATATTTAGTAGAAGATTTTGGGCCACATGTAGAAGAGTCGGTAGATTATCCTGATTATGTACACCCTACTGTAGAATCTATTGAAAATAAAGAGAACGAATTCGGTATTTTGATCTGTGGCAGTGGTAATGGGGTTGCAATGACGGCTAATAAACATAGATTGATCCGAGCTGCATTATGTTGGGATGTGCCTTTAGCAGCGTTAGCCCGCCACCATAATAATGCTAATGTATTGTGCATACCTTCTCGATTTGTATCCGAAGAAACAGCTGTTCATATGGCTGAAAAATTTCTTTCCTCCGAATTTGAAGGAGGAAGGCATAGTAGAAGAGTAGAAAAAATTATTGGGTAGCTCCGCAGCATTTTAGCATGAAAATCCACAATAATAATGTGGATTTTCATGCTAAAAAGTATATGGAGAAAATATAATAAAAGTTAAAGCTGATTTTTATACAATATATCAGTAGTTGTAATATCGGTTAAAATCAAGATATCGGATCCAACTCCACTATCGGATCCCAGAAATGTTTTTCAAAAGACTGAACCTGATCATCCATCACGATAATACCTTCGTTTTCCAACAATTGCTGCATTAAGTTAAGACTACCGAAATGTTGCTTTCCGGTAAGCAATCCATTTCTGTTTACTACTCTGTGAGCGGGGATATCTATATTATAACTATGGCAGTTATTCATTGCCCATCCCACGACTCTGGCAGATTTTCCGGTGCCTAAATATTTTGCGATCGCTCCATATGAAGTAACTTTTCCTTCAGGGATCTGTTTGACTACTTCGTATACTTTTTCAAAGAAATCTTTTTCCATTATCTTCCTATAGAACTTTTAATCTTTTACTTCTACTTTTCCATTCTACAGCTAGTACTATTAACAGATATGAAATAAATAATGCACTATTAAATAAATACAATACATATCCTTCCCTAATAAACTGAAATGGGATGATGATGCTAAAAATATATATCCCTACTGCTAACACAATATAGAACAGGCCGGTTTTGACCCTGTAAGGTATCTTATAGTATTTTCTGCTGAGTAAATAAGATGCTATTAACATCATACCATAACATATTAGAGTAGCCCACGCTGATCCCAAATAACCGATTCGAGGAATCCAAAATATATTTAAAACAATTGTTATAATAGCCCCGAAAATAGCAATGTATGCTCCGTACCTAGTATTGTCTGTCAGTTTATACCAAATAGATAAGTTATAGTACAATCCAAGAAATAAATTAGCTAATAATATAATGGGTACAATGTCTAATCCTACCCAGTATGCCTTATCTATAAAGTATTTAAAAAAGTCAATATATAGCATGACCATTAAAAAGATCATACAACCAATGATCACGAAATAATCCATTACTCGAGCATATACCAACTGTGCATTTTTTTCTTTAGCATAGCTGAAAAAAAAAGGTTCCGCTGCAAAACGAAAAGCTTGAATGAACAAAGTCATCAATAAAGCGAGCTTATAACATGCTCCATAAATCCCTACATAATACATATTAGTTTGAAGTGAATAAGGCAGAAGATATTTTAATAAAACCTTATCTGCAGTTTCATTGATAACATATGCTAAGCCTACTATAAGCAATGGAGAAGCGTATTTGATCATGTTTTTCCAAAGGTTAAGATCAAACCACTTACCCTTGATCTTTTTTAAAGAAGATAATAACAGCAGAAAAGTTACTGCGCTGGCAATCATATTAGCAAGAAAAACATATCCTACACCAATGGCAGGGTCATATATTTTATTAATTAACCAATGTAACTGTGGCAGTAGTTCGTTCTCTAATAAATATGGGCACAGTACCAATGTTGTTAATGCTATACCGATATTTAAAAAGATACCGGTTAACTTTAATATGGCAAAGCGAAGTGGCTTATCATGTGCCCGCAATCGAGCGAAAAGAATACTGGCAACGGCATCGGTAGCTAATACTATTCCAAACCATCTAATATATTCCGCATTATCAGGGTATTTAAGCCAAGAAGCTATGGCATCAGCTTGTAATAAAATAAATATCAGAAATATAAATGAGGTTACTGAAAGCGAGCTGAACACTGTTCTAAAAACATGCTCTTTATCCTCTTGAATGTTAATGAATCTAAAGTACGCAGTTTCTAGCCCATAAGTAAGTAGCACGATCATAAAAGCTACGTAGGAATAAAACTCAGTAACTACTCCATAAATTTCAGGAGCAAAAATAGCCGTATATATCGGTACTAGAAGATAGTTAACAAGTCTGCCTATTATGCTACTTAAGCCATAAATAGCTGTTTGTCCTGCAAGTTTACGAATTGGCCGCAATTTTTATTTTGCTTGTTTAACTTTTATAGTAGTGAATCCACTCATCCAACAATCAATTTGGTAAGTTAATCCCTTTTTATATCCCATATCTGTGACCTCTTTTTCTGTAGGGAGTAAAGGTTGTAAATCTTTCATCTTTTTATTAACTACATTATGTAACTCAGGTTGCCTTCTTAAAGCCTCAGTGTATTGGTCAATGGCTAAAAAATACATAGCATTCCCTCCAAATATAGTATCTTGATCACACAGCGCATTTTGCGACACATATACATCACCTAATAATACATATGGCAAGCCCCAATCGATATTTTCTCTTCCTGCTTTTTCTGCATGTGTTATTGATAAATTTATATCAGGCTGTTTATTAAAATATATATTTGCCATATCATAATAGTATAAAGCTTTCTTTTTATGATCAGTCTCTAATTCAACCGATTTTTGTAAGTACCTAAGTGCATCATCATAGTTTTCATTCGATTTATGATGTAAACTAAGATTATATGCTATCTCAGCTGATGGTTCATGTTCAAGTAATTTTATCGCCACTTCTTCAAAAACATCTTGGCTAATACAGCTGTCATCTCTCAATCCTTCGTAGTAATATCGTTGCAAATGTACATCATCGGCATACAGATCAAATGCAGGTTGAAAAATAGTTATTACATCTTCACACGAATCAATGAGAGCTTGTTTATAAGCTAACGCTACCAGTTCATCTCGCACAGTTTTATATTCTTCTTTGTAAATACTCGGATTGACTTGTTTATATGCCACTACTTCATTCACTTTTGATAAAGAACCTAAAAAATCTTCTTTAGAGGCTTTCTTTAGCTTATTTTGGATGAGGTATGATTTTGAATATACCGGCAATACCTTTTGATGAGTCATATTGCCTTCTAATTCTACAGATTCCTTTGCTGTTGCGAAAAGCTCATCATAATACTTAGCATCAAGCCGTAAATTAAATAAGTCAACTGCTTTTAAACCTAATACCTTTCCACGTTCTCCAAAATATATTATACGTTGATCATAAATCATAAAAAGCGTATCTAAATATTTCTGTTTTAAAGAACCATCTGTTTCTTTATCGATTTTATATTTTAATATATCCGGGCCTTCGAGGTAAATTCTTTTATCAACTTTTGGAGCATTTACAAAAAGCCACGACCAACGTGGATATGCCTCGTCCATATTTTTATTGAAAGAATAAAATTCATTATACAGGCGAAATTTATTTTTCGCCAATTCAGGCCGATTGCCCCATTTACTTTCTTCTGTCTGACTCTTTAAAGTAAATGTAACTAAAACAAGGAGGTAAATGAAAACTACTTTTTTAAATATCATATAGTTAACTTTAAAACTTCTACTAATCATAAATCATGAGGAAGTATCTATTAACAATAATAACTATTATTTTTCTTTTTATAGTGCTCTATTTTTGTAGAGAACGTATTCTTACTGTAATAGGCGACTATCTAATTTATGAAAATGAGTTGGAAGAAGTGGATGCACTTTTTGTGTTAGGCGGAGGTTCACTCCATAGGGGTGATGCTGCGGTGGATTTGTATATGGATGGCTTTGTAAAAAAAGTTTACTGCTCTAGTGGAAACTACTCTGCCGAGTTACTGGCTCTAGGTATGGAATATTATGAAAGTGAAGTATGCCGCATTAATGTTATTAGGAATGGCATACCTGATTCAAATGCATTTGCTATTAAAGCTGCCACCAGTACTTTTGAAGAAGCAGACACTATCCTAGGCCTTTGTAAGGCTCAGAATATTCGGTCTTGCATTGTATTATCTTCTAAATTTCATACTCGTAGGGTTAAAAAAGTTTTTAAAAAAAGATTTGAAGAGGCAGGGATTAAAACTATTATCAGAGGCGCACCCAGCTTAACATATGATGAAGATAATTGGTGGAAAGATGAAATGGGACTGATTATGGTTAATAATGAATATGTAAAATTGATTTATTATTTCTTGAAGTATTGATATTAGCTTAACTTTATGCAAACCTCATAATTATTAAAATAATCTAAGACAACATTATTAATGGAAGGATTTCGCCCGGGAGGTTATAGTTTATTGCCTGTAGCTGTCAAAAACCTATTGATCGTTAATGCATTATTTTTTGTTGCTACCATTGTGTTTGCCAGCTCATTTGGCAGTGATTTAACACAAAAATTGGGCCTATTCTATGTAGGTTCAGAGTATTTTAAACCGTATCAATTCATATCTCATTTATTCATGCATGGAAGCTTTATGCATATTTTTTCTAATATGTTTGCTTTATGGATGTTTGGCAGCGTATTAGAAAACATGTGGGGTCCGAAGCGGTTTTTGATTTATTATTTGATCACAGGGTTAGGAGCAGCGGTTCTTCATTCATTAATTTTAGCTTGGGATATGCATAATCTTCAAGAAGCGGCAAATATGTTCCTTAATGCTTCTACCGTTGAAAACTTTAAAATTTTTATAAATGATGAGGTTACCGAGCCTTTCCTTAAAGCATTTAATGACTTGGCAATACAATGGGAAACAAATTCTGCCAGTAACAGCCTTCAAAATCAAGCTGAAGGATATGTGAATGAACTAGTTCAACTCAAGGAAAATATCCCGACTGTTGGAGCATCCGGAGCAGTATTTGGCGTTTTACTAGCCTTTGGTATGCTTTTCCCGAATACTAAGATCTACTTATATTTTTTATTACCCATCAAAGCTAAATATTTTGTGATATTATATGGCTTATTTGAATTATTTGCCGGCATTAGAAATAGTGCGGGTGATAATGTTGCTCACTGGGCACATTTAGGCGGTATGATTTTTGGATATTTTTTAATAAAATATTGGAATACCAAACGAAACAAGTTTTATTAATGTATAGGAAGCAATCTATTTGGGCCGAGATAAAAAGGCAATATGCTCAGCCCGGAGATATGATTTTCAAACTTATCATTGTAAATGTAGCCGTTTTTTTAGTTGTTAATATCATCAAGTTATTTTGCACACTTTTTATTACGGATCCTTTATTATATGCCACCATTTATCACGATTATTTTTTGAAATGGCTAGCTGTCCCTTCTGATTTGGGACAACTTATCTATAAACCATGGACATTATTGACTTACATGTTTTTACATGAAGGCTTTTTCCATTTGTTATTTAACATGCTATGGCTTTATTGGATTGGCCGAATTTTACAAGATCTGATAGGATTTAAAAAAATATTACCCATCTACCTGATGGGTGGTTTGTTGGGAGGCGTAATCTATATACTGAGCTATAATCTATTTCCCGGGCTACAAGCATATGCCGCAGGTAGTATTTTGCTGGGAGCCTCAGCCGGGGTTTTAGCAATTGTATTTGCAGCAGCTACTTTGACTCCCGATTATCTTATTCATTTAATTTTGATAGGGCCGGTAAAGCTAAAATATATTGCATTATTTACATTAATTCTAGATGTAATAAGTATAGGAAATTTAAGTAATGCCGGTGGTCATTTAGCGCATTTAGGAGGTGCCTTATTTGGTTTTTTATACATTAAGCAACTTCAAAATGGAAATGATTGGGCTAAAACACCAAATAAAATAATAGACTGGACAATGAGTCTTTTTGATAAAAAACCTAAAATGAGCTATCAAAAATCATCTGATAAAAAGCCTAAACCCTCTGTTATTTCAAAATCTAATCAAGCTAGAGTAGATGATATTTTAGATAAAATAGCAGAAGCCGGTTATGACAGCCTTTCTAAGGAAGAAAAAGATTTTTTATTTAAATACAGCAAAAACTAAATTATTTATTTTTTAACAATTCTATAGCTATTTTCCCTGTCCTCTTTATCTTTTATAGTAAAATAATACGTTCCTTTTGGATAGGTTGATATGTCAATATCATGAACATCAGAAGATTTAAGCTTAGTACAATAGTATTCTTTCCCTGCCATATCCACGATTTTATAGTTCATTTTTTGTTTAGTATTTTCAGTTTTGATTTGAATAGAAGAAGTTTCATTATTCGCATCAACTACTAAATTATAATCAGTATTGGTACCTCTTAAGGTAATTATTTCTACATGGTCCTCTTGAGCGATTATTGAACCTGATACTAAAATCGTCGCTGCTATCAATGTAAAAAACCTACTTATAATATCCTTCATACGCATTTATTTAAATCGAATCTTAAGTTGTCAATATAATATATATTTTATATAAAGTCAATGGCAGAAAAGCCTATTGTCTTTAAATATATACTAATAGAAACTTTTGAGAGGTAATTTTTAGAAAAAGTATTTACTTCAAAATATCCTTAGCGATCACTAGTTTTTGAATTTCAGAAGTTCCTTCACCAATTGTACATAATTTTGCATCTCTATAGTGTTTTTCTACCGGAAATTCTTTAATATATCCATAACCTCCCAGTACCTGAATGGCATCAGTAGCCACTTGCACCGCTGCTTCAGATGTATAATATTTGGCTTCAGCAGATTCTCTGGTCATTTTTTTACCTTTATTCTTAAGGTCAGCAGCTTTCATTGTAAGCAGCTCGCCATTTTCTATCTTTACTGCCATGTCAGCTAATTTAAATCCGATGGCTTGAAAATGGCCAATAGGTTCTCCAAATTGTTCCCTTTCTCCTGCATAAGCCACAGCAGCTTCATAAGCACCTTTGGCAATGCCTAACCCTAACGATGCAATAGAAATACGGCCGCCGTCTAACACTTTCATAGCTTGGATAAATCCTTCACCTACTTCACCTAATACATTTTCTTCCGGCACTCTGCAATCTTCAAAAATCATCTCTGCCGTTTCAGAAGCGCGCATGCCAAGTTTATCTTCTTTCTTGCCTGCTTTTAGTCCCGGTGTGCCTCTTTCTACCACAAATGCAGTAATACCATGAGAGTCCAACAATTCACCTGTTCTAGCTAACACAATAGCTACATCTCCTGAAATTCCATGTGTAATAAAACATTTTGTGCCATTTATAACCCATTCATTTCCATCCTTCTTAGCGACACATTTCATTCTCATAGCATCAGAGCCTGTGTTTGGTTCTGTAAGTCCCCATGCCCCGATCCATTCTGCAGTAGCTAGTTTAGGCAAGTACTTCTTTTTTTGTGCATCGTTACCAAATTGGAGGATGTGTCCGGTACATAATGAGTTGTGAGCTGCCACTGACAAGCCGATAGAACCGTCTATTTTTGAGATTTCAGAAATAACGGTAACATATTCAAAATAACTAAATCCTGCTCCGCCATATTCTGTGGGTACTAATACGCCCATTAATCCAAGCTCACCAAGCTTTTTAAACACTGCCACCGGAAACTCTTGTGATTCATCCCATTTCATCATATGAGGTTTGATATGCTGCTCGCCAAAATCTTTGATCATATCAATAATCATCTTCTGATTCTCGTTAAGTGAAAAATCTAATCCCGGCTTTGTCAAAGTTTCCATATTAAATTATTTGTAAGTTGCTAAATTAATTACATTTTTTGATTGATTCAATAATTGTTCTTCCCCATTTAAAAAAGCTAGATGAATTAAAAAAGAAAAACCTGCAATTTTACCATGTAATTTTTTTATCAATTCTCCCGCAGCGTAAGCTGTGCCGCCTGTTGCCAACAGGTCATCGTGTATCATAATTTGTTGTCCGGGTTTTATCAAACCTTTTTGAATTTCTATCGTAGCTGAGCCATATTCCAGATCATAGGTATACGACATCGTATCACCGGGGAGTTTACCTTGTTTTCTCACAGCTATAAAAGGTACCTGAAGCTTTTGAGCTATTCCCGGGCCCCAAAAAAAACCTCTGCTCTCAATGCCTGCAACAGCATCGATTTTTATATCTTTCATGCGCTCTGCAAATAAATCAATAATGTCTTTGCATAACATAGGATTTTGAAGAAGAGGCATGATATCTTTAAAAATAATACCTTCTATGGGGAAGTTCTTAATATCTCTAATAGTGTCTTTAATTTTTCTTTCAATCATCAATCGTGAGATACGGTTCAAGCTTTAGGTATAAGCTGTCAGTAATAAAGGTAATGTTTTTTATTTCTTTAACCGTTGTAAATAAATGCTCCTTTCTATAATTAACTATATCATGTACCATCTTTTTTGAAATGTATGGATGTCTTAGTAAAGTGCCATAAGCTGCTCGATTAATATCCATTTGTTTAATGATAGCATTAGTATCTATGAATATTTGATCGATTATTAGCATATAAAGTTCATGTTTGATACCATAGACTTCCAGTAATTGTTCTTTTGCAACATATCCTCCCAGCAGATTTTTATATTTAATAATACGGTTGGAATATACAGGTCCAATCCCACGCAATTTTTTCCAGTCACTGGTATCGTTAGTATTTAAATTTATAGATATGATAGGAGAGTTTTCTGTGTCAAATCTCTGTTTTTCAGCTTTGACAGGAATAGAGTTGTCTGTAGCAATAGATTCAAATTGCTTTTGAGTAGTCACTTTTTTCTGTTGCGCACGAAAAGAATTAATTTCTTCTTCATATACAGCTAGGTCGATTTGTTTGGCCGGAAATAAATATTGCCATATATAAATGCTTGAATATGATATGACAATCAAAAAAAGCAATATTATAATGCCATTTCTCTCCCGCTTATTATAGTAGAAAAAATCTTTTAAATCCTTCATTAGCATTGTAGTTGTCGTTAAATATCTAGTATTTTGTTAAATTAGCGTACCTAAAAATAATAACTATGCAGAACATATTGTTGACATTGATGCTATCTTTTGTTTTCGGAGCAAATATCTCAATTGCTCAAATTGCGCCGGTTGATGAAACGACTGGGAAAATTACGTATACAGATGTTGTTGAGATAGAAGGTGCTACGGCTTCACAGCTGTTTGAAAGGGCAAAAAAATGGTTTCCTTTAGAGCAGGGATCTCCCAGAGAAATTAAATTTGCTGACAACAGCAAAAACGAGATTTGGGGAGAATGCAGCTTTCCGGTAGTAATGAATGGTGCGTCAATAGAAGTAGATTATACTTTAAAGATTAAATTAAAAGATGGCCGCTATAAATATATTGCTACTTCTTTTACGGCTGATCATGGATCAGATTATCAAACTACATTTGAAGATAGGATGATGCCCAACAAAAGAGAAATATACGATGTTACGAATGATAGAATGAAAGCGTTATTTAAAGACCTTAAGGCTGCTATGTCTACTTCCTTCGAGACGAAGAATGAAGATTGGTAATTATTAATGCATATATACAGTATTATTAGAAGCTATATGGTCATAATGACAGCTTCAAATAGTTTGATTTTACAAGTTTTAAATCATAAAAACAGTTAAATCAATATTTAGTGATCATGCCTACTTTTATACCGGATGAAGTACCCACCCTCCAGGTATAGATGCCTTTTTCGAATAAGGTTGTATTGATTTTTATACTGGACTTAATATTTAATTTTTCCAATACCAACTTTCCTGTTATGTCAAAAATCTCTAACGTAACAGTTCCATTATTATTAAAATTAAAGTACAACTCATCGTTGATCGGATTAGGATATACATATATATCACTTTGTCTTAGTGAATTCACATTACTAGAAATACAATTAGTTACAATGATTTCATTTGTAGCTTCATTGGAACAATTTTTACTATTTGTGTACGAATAGGTAATCAAATGATTTCCTACACCGGCCAGTTCAGGATTAAAAATTCCGGATACTATTCCCGGCCCTGCGTAAGTACCACCTGCAGGATTTCCACCAGATAAAGTTATCAATCCCTCATTTTCGCAAGTAGAGTCTTCATTTAGTGTTAAAGTAACTATAGGATTTTCTTCTACAGTCAGCGTTAATCTCACAATACTATCACAGTTTGTTATAGTAGAGAATGAATCTACATAAACTCCTGAAGTATTTTGAAAATTACCACCAACAAAAACGCTATCTCCCGAGCAGATGCTCTCTGTTAGCTGTACAGTTTGAGAATTATTGATGATCAACACTAATTGCACTGTACTATCACAACTATTACTTGCCGCAAAAGTTGCTTTATATGAACCCGACCTAGTAAGCGTATTCCCATCAAATAAGAATGAATCACAGGCTGTCTCAGTTAATTTTGTTAATAAATCAGAGGTTCCCGGACTACCAAAAACTTCAAATGTATTAATTATTACGCCGGTAGCTGATGTCGATGACAACCAATTACTTCCAATATTATTATCAGAATTTATATCGCACAAAACAATAGAAGGGCCTTCACCGTCAGAGCCCGTGGGCCATGAAGACACATTACTGTAGGTTACAGAATCAAGTAGAGTATCCAGCCCATCTTTTAATACTATAGCTTCTCCTGCATTGGCAAGCGTTCCGGAATTCCACTGGTAAGCAATTGCTCCAAATACTGTAGCAATAGCCACAGAGTCTTTAGCGATTGTTAAGTAAGCTTCTGCATCTAACATTATGTTGGTAAACGTATGCGTGATGCCATTAGATAGCGTATAATTATTTAAATTAATGCTAGCCGGCCCGGCATTATAAATTTCTATGTATTCTAATGAATCAGTTCCTGATTCCGGAGGGTTATACATGATCTCTGTAATGACTAACTGTGCATTTACAAGTTTTAAGAAACTCAATAAAATTATTATAAATGAAAATCTAACTATATCCATTTTTATGTGTTTGTTATAAAATGATTGCTAAGGTAAAATTTTAAATGTAAAAAAATATATCTTTCGTGTTATTTTTTCATTTTAATTTTGTAAAAGTTTTGAGTGTTTATATTTTAATCTATAATTGGGATAGCATATGATGTTTGAGTTTAAGCATTATATTTATGCTATCAATCAAGCCGATCAATTGATGTATAGAAAAATTTATTATTTCATTTTATTATGCTTAATTATAGGTATTAATAGTACTTCTGCTCAAAGCTATGGTGCCGCTCTTGGGCTCCGCCTAGGAGATAATAACTTTTCAAGAACAGTAGGATTAACAGGTAAATACCGGATTTTGAAACATGTGACCTTAGAAGGAATAGCCCAAACAGATTTTTCCAGAAATACTACTTTTCACTTTTTGATCGAGCAACATCAAAGCATTTTATCTAAAAGGTTAAATTTTTATATAGGCACCGGCGTTGGGTTTGGTGAAGAAGAAAGTGAAATTAAAGACCCGCAAACAAAACAAATTATTTATACCTATGGAAATCCCACTTTTGGAATAGATTTAATTGCCGGTATTGAATTTACTTTGTTAAGATATAGCCTTTCACTTGACTACAAGCCAAATTTTAATTTATGGGGGCGTGAGCAGTGGGTTAGAGGCCAGATTGGCCTTTCTTTAAGATATGTAATGATAACAGGTGCTGCCCAAAATAAAAATCGCAGAAAAAGAGCTAGAGAGAAGAGAAAAGAGGAAGCAGAAGGATTATTCCCAAGTATCAAAAACTTCTTTACAAAACCTTTTGATTCGGATTAAGTAGCTCCTTGTTTTGTGGTTTCTCTCTGGGAGTGTTTCCATACTTTTTACCCATCATCTGCCAGCAAGTTACAAAAAGTGCTGCCACTACGGGGCCAATTACAAATCCGGAAAGTCCAAACCATGCCAATCCTCCCAAAGTCGATAATAAAACTAGATAATCCGGTAGCTTAGTATCCTTACCTACTAAACGAGGCCGCAAAAAGTTATCAATCAATCCTATAAAGCCAATTCCAACAGCTACTAATATGATGCTACGGCCAATTTCTCCTTGTATGATTAAGATAATTGCCCACGGCACCCAAATTAACGCGCTGCCAATAGGCAATAAAGATGCTAAAACCATCATAACACCCCATAGAAAAGCGCCTTTTATACCTAGTATCCAGAAAAGCAAACCTCCAATTGTTCCCTGCACAAAGGCAACAATGAGACTTCCTTTAACAGTAGCTCGAGCTACACTTTCAAACCGGCTCAATAAATTTCTTTCCATATGGTCATTCATAGGAATAGCCCAAACAAGATTATCAACTAACTTTTTGCCGTCACGAATGAAAAAGAAAAAAATGTATAGCATTAAAAAAAAGTTGATCAGTAGGTTAAATATATTTTTTGTAACGCCAATTGCATATCCTGTAACCAATCTTGCTGCGCTGGAAAATAATTCATAAATTTTTCTTTCAATATCTTCAGCTGTTAATCCTAATTTCGCTAAGACATGATCGGGAATAGAAATTCGTCTTTGCAGATTATTAAATTCTTCCTGAATAGAAATATTGTCTTGACTCATTTTTCCTAAAATTACATTCGCTTCATATATCACCGCTATGGTGACAATTACCAAAGGGACAATTACAAATATTAACATATATCCTAAGGTTAAACCTGCAGCTAAACTTGGTTTTTTAGGCATTTTGGCTTTAATTTTATCAAATCTTTTATGAAATAAAATAGCCAAAATGATAGCCCAAAAAACTGCCATGAGGAAGTCATTAATAAGTCCTAGGAAGCCTACTGTAACAAGGAGAATTAATAGTATGAAAAAATACTTCTGGACTATGTTTTTCATGATTGGCCGGAATGCCTTGTTTAAGCGTACAATATAATACTAAACCGAATGATTTTAGCATTAAAAATGCTGGTAAGAATTTTTAGCTTAAATATTGAGGCCTTTTAAATGAAATGTGACTGACTATCCTATTTTGCGATGAATTATATTAAAAGAGCTTATAGAATAGAAGCTAAGAAAATAAAAATTTATGAAAAGTGAGTCTTGCTAAGCTAGCATGGCTACATCAACTCCTCTATTATATGCTCCACACTCACATTTTCCGCTTCTGCTTTGAAGTTTTTCACGATCCTGTGACGAAGAATTTGCAAAGCCACAGCTTTCACATCTTCAATATCTGGAGAATATTTTCCATTAAGTGCAGCATGACATTTTGCCCCTAACACTAAATATTGCGAAGCTCTAGGACCTGCTCCCCAAGACAAGTATTGATTGCTGATCTCCGCCCCTTGAGCTGTGTTAGGCCTGGTTTTACTTGCTAATGTAACTGCGTATTCTAAGACGTTATCAGCAATAGGTATCTTTTTGATCAAGGCCTGATAAGCTAAAATTTCATTTGCGCCGATAATTTTATTTAACTGTGAGCTGGTACCCGATGTAGTATTTTTTACTACGTTGACTTCATCTTGGTAATCTGGATATGTCATAATAATATTAAACATAAACCTATCCAATTGAGCCTCAGGCAAGGGATAAGTCCCTTCTTGTTCAATAGGGTTTTGCGTGGCTAAAACAAAGAAAGGTAATGCTAATTTATATTGCTGCCCGGCTACCGTTACAGACCGCTCTTGCATTGCTTCCAGCAAAGCAGCTTGTGTTTTGGGTGGCGTTCTGTTAATCTCATCTGCTAAAACAATATTAGAGAAAAGTGGGCCTTTATTGAATTTAAAATTCCTTGATTGGTCTAAAATTTCTGAACCGGTAATATCTGACGGCATCAGGTCCGGAGTAAATTGGATCCGGCTAAAATCCAGATCTAATACTTGAGAAATAGTATTGACTAAAAGTGTTTTTGCTAACCCCGGAACTCCTACTAATAAGCAATGCCCTTCACAAAAAATGGCTATCAAACAAGATTTTACTGTATCATGTTGCCCGACGATGGCTTTACCAATTTCTGCCCTGAGTACTTCATATGATTTAGCTAGTGAATCTATTCCTTCTTTATCTGATGAGAAATTGGCCATAGTTTATGTTTAATTACCCAATGCTGTTGGTTGAATCCAGTTGGAAGTTTTAATGCATTCTCCTTCAATGGGATCAATATGAATATAAGTAGCTGAGGATTTCTCGCGCAGCCATTCTTCCATTGCCTTAGTTTTCTTTTCGTTGAGTGCAGCTGCTTGTATTTTATTATAATCTTCTTTTAAAGAGGCTTGATGCGGTTCGGTTTCTGACTTTAAATATAATAACCTATAAGCTTGTTTACCTGTTTGAGTAGTGAATACACTAGGTGTAGAAACTTCTCCGGGCTTCATTTTGTCGATCATAAAATATATGCTGGGATCCATCTGATCAGCTTCGAAATAAGTGGTTCCCGTTTGGTTATTCGTCAACATCCCACTACTGTTTTTGGTGTCTTCATCCTCAGAAAATTGAGCTACAGCTTGAGGAAAAGACATTTGTCCGGAGCTAATGAGCTGTGAAACGCTATCTGCTAAAGCTTGTGCAGCTTTGATATCATAGCTGGTAATTTGCGGCTTAATAAGAATATGCCTGACATTTACAGTTTCACCTCTTCGCTCGATTAGTTGTAAAATGTGATATCCAAATTGAGTTTCAATGATTTCCGAAACTTCTTCTTTTTTTATACTGTAAGCAACGGCTTCAAATGCTGACACTAACTCGCCTCTTTTTGTAAATCCTAGTTCACCTCCATTAGAAGCACTTCCCGGATCTTCCGAATAAATGACAGCCATGGTAGAAAAATCTTCTCCTGCAATAATTCTATCTCTTAAATTTTGTATTTTTTCTTTAGCTAAAGTCTTTTGTATTTGGCTGGTTTTAGGATAGATAACGATTTGGCCAACTTCCATCTCTGCGTTGAAATAAGGCAAGCTGTCAGGCGCAATATTATTGTAAAACTTCTTTACTTCAGCCGGTGTGATTTTAACATCGGAAGTAATCGATGCTTGCATTCTATTTGCTAACAATTGCTTTTTGATATCTTCTCTAAAATCATCTTTTATCTCAACGATTGACTTGTTGTATTCTTCTTCGAGCTTTTTTTCAGAACCTATTAAAGAAATGAAGTAACGTAACCTTCGATCCATTTCTGCTTCTATTTCTTCGTCATTGACCTGTATACTATCAATTTCTGCTTGATGTAACATCATCTTTTGACGAAGCATTTGATCTAATATATCGCATTTAAATTCTTCGCTCACTTCTACCGCCTGCTGAGAAGCATATTGCTGGTATTGTAGTTCTACTTCAGATTTTAGAATGATATTATCGCCTACTACCGCTACAATTTTATCAATCAGTTTTATATCTGATTGTGCATCAACTACAAAATGTATGCCTATGATAGAAAGGACAAAAAACAGCCTACTGGTAAAATTTTTCAAACTGAGATTTCTTTAAAGCTTTTTGATAAAGGGTATTATGCATATTTTTAATAAGGCTTTGTTTCCTTTTATTTAGAATTATTTTTTTAATATCTTCTTTCACGTAGTTTAACGGTGGTACCTCCCCTTTTAGTTTGTAGGCACTTACTTTTATTACATAGTATCCTGATGAATCGGCAACTTCAATAAGGCTTTTTCTGCTCATTAAATTCTGCTCAGAGTACCATCTTGCCGGAGCAACGGCAAGCAGTTCATTATAATTTAACCATATGTCACTTGTAACCATGCAATTGGTAACATCGTCTTCTTCGCATATTTCCTCTAAGCTGATCTGAGCGTTTTCATCATATGTTTTTAACCATAATTTTATAGAGTCTACATATCTTGGCCGTTCGTTAAATTTAAGCAGTTTAATATTGAAAACATTTTCATTTAAAAGAAAATTTTCACCGTATTTATCTAAATATGCTTGCAATTCTTTATCCTCTGTATCTATATTTAACTTTTGATTAATTAGTTCTTTTTCATATAAATATCCTAAGAGAGATAATTCATAATCTTCAAGCTGTTGATTTAAATATTTATCATAACTTTTTAAGTTTTTTCTTGCCTCTTGTGCAATGATTCTCTTTTTTATCCAGCTTTCTATATAATTATCAATGATTTTTGCACTATCTACCGGATAATTTGCTCCTTGAAAAAGGTGGCTGATCTCTGAAAGATATAAATAATCATCTTTGACCCTAGCTAGTGCAACGTCATCTTCTGTACTATGATCGTTGAGATTACATGAAGCCCATACTACAGAAAAACATATGATGAAACGAAAATAAACTGCCAAACTTTATTTAATGATCGATTGGAGCACTTCCTCATGAATTGTTACAGGATATTTTTGCCTTAAAGATGTTATCCATTGCTGCTCTAATTCATCCTGATAATCGGAAATCACATAGCCTCTAGCTTCATTTAATGTTTTATAAGTAGGCTCCATAACATTAATTGTTTTTACCACAGAATATGTTTTATCATCATTAACTATGACATTGCTTACAATACCCTTTTTCCATTCAGCTTTATCTACAGTAGCATTTTCTTCTTTTTCGTAAGTATCAGTCGTTGCAGTTACAGTTTCTTTTCTTTTATCTCCCACGCCATTTAACTCGTCCAGTACTTGATCAGTCGTTTTGCCTTTCTTCAACATTTTAGATACTTTTGCACAATCGTCTTTATCAGTACAGGTAAAAACGGTAGCCTCTGCTCTTTCTTTCCAAACAAAAGCATCTCGATGTTTATCAAAAAAATTGCGAAGGCCTACAGTATCTTTTACCGCTTTAGACCAAACATTTCGGTCAATCAATTCAAAAAGCAAAATCCCATCTCGATATTCTTCCATCAGCGTTTTAAATTCAGGATATTTTACTTCTAAACGGCTCTCTTCGAAATCAGAAATGGTTTGTTCTACATACGCTGTGTATAATTGGTCAACTATTTCATTCGTTGTTTTACCGGTAGTTGCTCTTTTAGATTGTTTTTTCTCGATGTATTGAGCAAAATCATTTTGTGTGTATTTTTTATCCGATAAGATGAAAAGCGGTTTCTTCAATTTTTTGGGATTTTCTATTTTCCATTCACCTTTTAGTATAGATTCATCTATCTGCGCTTTTAACTTTTCTAAAGATTTAGGGTATTCTTTAAAGCTGTATTCTTTTTTAAGTTTTTCTAAATACTCTTTTTTAGTTATCTCCGAACGTGAATCTTTTTCTACTTTTCTTTTTAACCCTGCTTTCATATCCTCGAAAGACTGAGGCTCTTGCTTTTTTAGCCTTTGTACAATATGCCATCCGTATTTAGTTTTAAAAGGCTTAGAGTAAGCACCATCTTCTTTTAAAGAAAATGCAGCATCTTCAAATTCAGGAACCATTTTCCCTGTTTCAAACCAGGGCAATTCCCCACCTTTAGATACAGTTGCCCGGTCTTCAGAATATTGCTTAACTACTGTAGCGAAAGGCAAGCCATCTTCTAATTTTTCATAAGCTTTATTGATTTTTTCTTCGGCAGCTTCCTGTTGCTCTTTATCTGCATTTTCAGAAATATTCACAAAAATATGCGCTGCTTGCATTTTGCCTCGAGCAGGCCGTACATCCTCTACCATGACTAAATGATATCCAAATCTTGTCTTTACAGGATCCGAAACACTTCCAACCGGCGTATTGTAAGCAGCTGATTCAAATGGGTACACCATTTGCAAGGCAGTAAAATAACCCAAGTCCCCACCATTATTTACAGCAGAAGGATCATCTGACACCTCTTTTGCTACTTTAGAGAAATCTTCTCCTGCCTCGATTCTGGCTTTTATTTTTTTAGCTTTACTTAATGCTTGATTCTGTTCTTCTTTAGAGACATTTTCCGGTGTTTTTACAAGAATATGTTTTGCGTGGACTTCCTTTTGCAGCCGGTCGTATGTTTCTTTTAAAATCTGATCTGTAATTTGACGGTCGATCAGATATGATTTTGCTAATTGATTTCTGTAAGTAGAAAACTCATCTTGAATAGCTTTCATAGTATCCAAATTCATATCTTTCGCTTGTTGGACTTTCAATTTGAATTTGATGTATAAGTCTAAGTAATCACGTACTGATTCTTCAGAAAAATCTCCATTAGAAGTTACGTTATTTTTGGTATACACATTTACAAATTCAGATTTAGTTACTCTATGAGGCCCATATTCAAAAAGGGTCTCATTTTGAGCTAATGTGTTAAAAATTAATCCTATAAAAAGAAAAAAGGTAACTGATATAACTTTGAGGTTATTAAACATAATACTGGTAAATTTTTATTTTATTGATTCCGTATCTTCGTGATTCCTACATTATTTAAAATAAGGGAAGTAAAAATAAACTTTTTTACGCTATTTTTAAGCATCCGCCTGATTTTTAATCCTATGAAGTATTTAATGATCAATATAACCTGTGTATGAAAAAGCTAATAGCCTATTTTTTTAAAGGACTATTATTAATTGCGCCTATATTCATAACCATCTATGTGATCTATACGATCATCTCTTGGATGGATGATATCTTTAAAGATATTGTATTTTACATATTTGGATATTCTGTGCCAGGCCTGGGGTTAGTACTTATCGTATTATCCATAACGCTGATCGGCATTCTCAGCTCCACTTTTATCTTTAAGCCTATTTTTAAGTTGGCAGAAGCATTTATGATCAGAACACCCCTTATCAAGATCATTTATTCTGCTCTTAAAGATCTATTTTCTGCTTTTGTTAGTGATGAGAAAAAGTTTAACAAGCCTGTATTGGTTACTATAAACAAGGATTCGGGATTACAGAAGCTGGGATTTATCACTTTAGATAATTTAAATCCTTTAGGATTACCTGATAAGGTAGCCGTTTATTTGCCCCATTCTTATAACTTTTCAGGAAATTTATTTATTATCAAAAAAGAAAATGTTGAATTACTAAATGGTTTGTCTGCCACCGATGCGATGAAATTTATTGTGTCGGGTGGTGTAACGGATATTGAGATCAAAAGATATTGCTGATTGCAGATTAAAGCTTACCATTCCGGTCCGAGTGTTTCCATTGTCATTACTCTATGTTGAAAACCAAATATTTTTTTGAAAAATTATTTCATAACATAGACGGCTAATCTAAACTTAAACAAATCACTTTACAATATTCTATTTCTCAATCGTATTAAATACAAAGATAATAAGCAGTATATTTGTATTGTAATCAATTAAAAACTTATGAACGGCCAAGAGGAGAAAACATTTATGCAAATAAAAAATGAAGTGATTGAAGCTACTCAAACAGTCTTCGATCCTGAAGTTCCTGTCAACATCTATGAATTAGGCCTTATTTACGAAGTAAATGTAACACCTGCTAATGAAGTACATATTTTAATGACTTTAACTTCTCCTAATTGTCCGGCAGCTGCCAGCCTTCCTGAAGAAGTAGAAACTAAAGCAAAATCTATTGAAGGCGTAAAAGATGTTAAGTTGGAGCTTACCTTTGACCCGCCATGGACTCAAGATTTAATGTCAGAAGCTGCCAAATTAGAATTAGGGCTATTGTAAATATCTTTTTTGCTGGCCTGATACGCTACCAATGAGGCAATTTCATTCGTTGTCTTACGGTAGAATTGGTATAATATTTGCTTCCTATGTACAGCAGGACAAAAAAGTTTGGTAACTTAGAGCGATCAAAGATGTTCATTATTTAGTTAAATTTCGATGCATTAAATGAAGATTATTATACCAATGGCTGGTATGGGCAAAAGAATGAGGCCTCATACATTAACTATTCCCAAACCCTTATTACTTATTGCCGGCAAACCAATCGTTCAAAGACTGGTTGAAGATATTGCCAAAACTATTGATGATGATATTGAAGAAATTGCCTTCATTATTGGTGATTTTGGAAAAGAAGTAGAGGATAAGCTTCATGCTATAGCAGCAAATTTGAATACTAAAGCTTCGATATATTATCAAGAAGAAGCTTTAGGTACAGCACACGCTATCCTTTGTGCAAAAGATTCGTTAGAGGGAAATGTTGTAGTAGCATTTGCAGACACGCTGTTCAAAGCTGACTTTAAAATGGATGCTTCGAAAGATGGTATTATTTGGGTTCAAAAAATAGAAGATCCTTCTGCTTTTGGCGTGGTCAAAGTGGATGAAAATAATGTGATCACAGATTTTGTTGAAAAACCGGAGAAATTTGTATCAGACTTAGCTATCATAGGGATTTATTATTTTAAAGATGGAGGTTATTTAAAAGATGAATTGCAATATTTGATTGATAATAATATTAAAGAAAAAGGTGAATTTCAGCTGACCAATGCGTTGGAAAATATGAAGCAAAAAGGAAGTGAATTTATTCCCGGAGCGGTTAAAGAATGGCTTGATTGTGGAAATAAAGACGCGACTGTTTTTACCAACCAGCGCGTGTTGGAGTTGAATAAAGAATCTAAGCTAATTGCAGAAAATGTAACTACTCAAAATGCTGTGATCATTGAGCCTTCATATATTGGTGAAGAAGTGATTTTAATTAATTCTGTCATAGGGCCATATGCTTCAATAGGCAGTAATACTACAATTGAAAATTCCGTTATCAATAATAGCATCATTCAAGAAAGGTCAAAGATTCGAAACAAAATAATTGGAAACTCTATGATCGGTAGTTATACGGAACTCGATGGAACTATAGAGGATTTAAGCATAGGAGATTATAGTACTATTAATGACTAACTATAAATTTATATTATTTGCTTTTTCTCTGCTTTTAATCTTTGAAGCATGCAGCAGTTCAAAAAATACTATAACAAACGCTGATGCTAAAGTAAATGAACTGGATAAAGCTACCGAGCTACGTAATGAAAGTGCTTTTATTAATGCTATGAAAGCAAAAGTAACCGGAAATTTTCAAGAAGCCGCTACTCTTTTTAATCAATGTATTAATCAAAATGGTGCTAATCATGCTGCCATGTATGAGCTCAGCAAACTCTACTTAGAGTCAGGGCAAAATATATCTGCACTGATATTTGCACAAGGAGCTGCTAAATTGAATCCGAATAATAAGTGGTATCTAAAAAATTATGCGGAGGCACTGGCTGCTAACGGTAAATTTAAAGATGCAGCAAAAGTATATGAATCATTAAGTAATAATAATAAAGCAGATTATGATCATTTTTTAGATTGGGCTTATATGCTGGAGCAAGCAGGCGAATATGAAGAAGCTACGGAAGTATATGATAAAATAGAAAAAAAAATGGGGGTCTCGGAACAACTTTCTTTTCAAAAACAAAAGCTTTATCTAAAGGAAGGTAAAATTGATGAGGCAGCAAAAGAAATTCAAAAGCTTATCAGTAGAAATCCTACAGATGCCCGGTACTATGGCCTATTAGCTGAATTATACGATGCTAATGACATGGAAGAAGAAGCACATAAAATTTATGAAAAGATAGCTACATTAAACATTGAAAATCCTGAGGTACACCTTATTCTAGCAGATTATTATTATAAAACAGGCAATACCGATAAATATCTTTCATCGTTAAAAAAAGTAATCGGAGATCCTACTTTAGATATTGACCTAAAAGTTCAAATGCTCTATCCTTACATACAAAAAACTATCGAAGGGAAAGATTCTATTGCCATTGACCATGGTTTAAAATTGGGGGCATTACTTACCGAAACGCATCCAAAAGAAGCAAAAGCCTATGCTTTATATGGAGATTTGCTTTATCAAAATAAGCAGTCGGAAGAAGCACTGATACAATATAAAAAAGCCACACAAACCGATAATGTAAATTTTACTGTTTGGCAACAAATTCTTTTTATAGATTCTGAACTTGGCCAAAATGACTCTTTATTAAAACACAGTGAGCAGGTTATAGAGTTGTACCCTAATCAGGTGATGGCGCATTATTTTAACGGTGTGGCCCGTATGCTTAACAAAGATTATCAAGGAGCCCTTGCACCGGTTAAGAAAGCCTTAGAAATTGGCTCTGAAAGCAATCCGTTACTAAGTCAATTATATTCTACTTTAGGGGAGATTTATCATAACTTGGATGATCATAACGCTTCTGATAGTAGCTTTGAAAAAGCTATAGCATTTTCTCCTGACAATGCATTAGTTTTAAATAATTACAGCTATTATTTATCTGAAAGGGGAGATAAGTTAGATCAAGCTAAACGCATGTCTAAAAAATCTATTGAGTTACAACCCGACAATTCTTCTTATTTAGATACTTATGGATGGATTTTATATAAACAAGGTAGTTATAAAGAAGCTCGGAAATGGATAGAAGAAGCTTTAGAAAAGAGTGATAGCGATAAGGCGGTAATACATGACCATTATGGAGATGTGTTGTTTAAATTGGGAGAAGAAGAAAAAGCACTAATCCAATGGGAGCAAGCAAAAAAAGAAGGATTAGAATCAGATGTTATTGATAAAAAAATTGCCGATAAGAAATTATATGAATAAACTTTTTTTCATTATTCCTTTGTGCAGCTTCTTAATATGGGGTTGTAAATCTACCAAGCAAACTAAACAAAAAGCAGATCAATTATCTGTGGCGGATTTTAATAAAAAGCTTTTGCCCTCACAATTTCAATTCGAGAGTTTTTCAGCTAAAGCAAAAATTAATTATGTTTCCGGGACGACTAATCAAACATTTAATGCCAGCTTCAGGATAAGAAAAGACAGTGCTATATGGGCTTCTTT
The DNA here is from genome assembly GCA_965213575.1 of Chitinophagales bacterium. Lineage (GTDB taxonomy): Bacteria > Bacteroidota > Bacteroidia > Chitinophagales > JAUHXS01 > JAUHXS01. The sequence goes on from CBDBZN010000006.1 coordinate 163,575, forward strand.
ATCATTATTTGGCATTGAAGGTGCAAGAGCACTTATTACCAAAGATTCTGTCAAAATTATAGACCGGCTCAATAAAACCTACATAGCAAAAGATTTTAAATATATTGAATCAAAACTAGGCTTACCGTCTGCCAATTTTGAAACATTACAAAAATTACTGGTAGGCAATCTTGTTTTTTATGATCCTAGTAAAGTGACGTTAGCTATCGACTCAGGTGCTTATATAGCCATCTCTACTTATGAAAATTATCAAAATACTCTAAAAGTTAACCCTACCGATTTTGCTGTAGTTAGTTCATTCATTGAAGATTTAATTTATAATCAAAAAATCAATATCTTATATCAAAATTATAATCCGGTCGGCAACCAAAGTTTTCCATTTTATCATTTTATTACTGTAGAAAAAGGGATCTTTTCTTCCAGCCTAGCGATAGATTATTCCAAAGTAGACATTAATGAACCTTTATCATTCCCATTTAATGTGTCAGATAAATATGAGATTATGCGTTAAGCTTATTTTATTATTTATTATTCTACTGCTTTCTATTTCAAATCTTCATGCTCAATCCAGAGCTCAGTTAGAAGCAAAAAAAAATAAAATACTTAAAGAAATTGAGCTTACTTCTCAGTTGCTAAACGAGACAAAAAAAACAAAGTCTTCTTCTCTCAGCGCACTTAAAACACTGGAAAATCAAATTGCAGCTAGAAATAAGCTAATTAATAATATCTCTCAGCAAATAAATATGCTCAATGAGAACATCAGCCGTACAGACGATGTAATTAATGCAATGGAGGAAGATCTGAAATTGTTAAAAGAGAATTATGCTAAAATGATTTATTATGCTTATAAAACTAATAGTTCTTACAATCGACTATTATTTATTTTTTCTGCCGGTAGTTTTAATGATATGTATAAACGAGTAAATTTTTTAAAAAGATATTCGGCCCATCGAAAAAAACAATTAGAGATCATTGAACATACGAAAGCAGCTTTAAATAATAGATTAGAAGACTTAGAAGCGCAAAAAATACAAAAACAAAATTTATTAAGTACAGAAACACAACAAAAAAATACGCTTCATAAAGAAAAAGAAAAGAAAAACAGCTTAGTTCAATCACTTAAAAAGAAAGAAAAAGAATTGTTAGCGGATATTCAAAAGAAAAAACGAGACGCTGATAAGTTAAATAAAGCTATTGAAGACATTATCAAAAAAGAAATAGAACTGGCTAAAAAGAAAGCTGCTGAAAGTAATTCTGCTATGAAATTAACTCCCGAGGCAGCAAAATTATCTCAGGATTTTGCAACTAATAAAGGCGCTCTTCCTTGGCCGGTTGAGAGAGGTGTGATTACCGGTACTTTTGGGGAGCACCCTCATCCAATATTAAAATCAGTAAAGGTCAAAAATAACGGGATTGACATTAAATCACCAAAAGGCTCTATAGCCAAGTCAATATTTGCGGGGCAAGTAGTAAATATTGTATACAATCCCGGATTTAATAATGCGGTCATCATAAAGCATGGAGAATATTTTACGGTGTATTCTAATATTGGTAAAACATTTGTAAAAGCAGGCGATGAAGTATTACCTAAACAAGAGTTAGGTGTCATTTTTACGGACGATGCCGAAGGGCTTACTCAAATTCATCTGGAAATATGGAAAGGTACTTCTAAATTAGATCCGGCACTTTGGATAGCAAACTGATAAAGGGTTAAGCATCTGGAGCAGCAAATCTTTTAATAATTAATGAATATAACATTAGTTATGTTTTAAAAATTCATACGTTGTATTCTCACAGCGTTAAATATTGCCAAAAGAGCCACCCCTACATCTGCAAAAACCGCTTCCCACATAGTTGCCAGGCCACCGGCTCCTAAAGCCAGTACAATCAATTTCACTCCAAAAGCCAGCCCGATATTTTGCCATACAATTCGCTTTGTTGCCTTACCTATTTTGATAGCGGTTGCGATTTTAGATGGATGGTCAGTCTGAATTACTACATCAGCCGTTTCAATGGCTGCATCACTTCCCAATCCTCCCATAGCCATTCCCACATCGGCAACAGTAATAACGGGAGCATCATTTACGCCATCGCCAATAAAAGCGACCAAACAGCCTTCGCTTTTCAGTCGTTCTACTGCTTTCACTTTGTCTTCCGGCAATAATCCTCCAAAGGCTTTATCTAACCCCAGTTGACCAGCAATTTTATCCACCACTGCCTGCTTATCACCCGAAAGCATAATTACCTCTTTTATGTTGGCTTGATGCAGGGCTTTTATAGCTGATTCCGCATCCTCTTTTAGGGTGTCAGCAATAGTAATGTGTCCGACATATTTACCATCAACGGCAACCAAGACCATGGTGTCGGTCAGGTTGTTGAGTTGTTTGTCGAATGGTATATTAAAGTTTTCAAGCAGTTTTCCATTTCCAGCAAGTACGTCCGCCTGACTTATTTTCCCTTTTAGCCCATGCCCGGATATTTCTTCAACCTCTGTAACTGAAACTTCTTTGTAGGCTTCTCCCGCATATTCGACGATAGCCTGTGCAATGGGATGAGTGGAGTTGGCCTCCAACGCTGCCACCATTTTTATAAAATCCTTTTTATCAAATTCTGCTGAAACCACCTTTTGTACTTCAAAGATTCCTTTGGTGAGGGTTCCGGTTTTGTCCATCACAACGGTATCTACTTTGGTTACTTGATCAAGGTAATTGGAACCTTTAAAGAGGATGCCGTTTTTAGATGCTGCACCAATACCACCAAAATATCCGAGCGGAATGGACACGACCAATGCACACGGACAGGATATAACCAAAAAGACGAGTGCCCGGTACAGCCAGTCGTTGAAGACATAAGTATCTGTAAAAAAGTAAGGCAGAAAAGTCAATGCTACTGCAAGAAACACCACAATGGGCGTATAGACTTTGGCAAAACGGGTAATGAATCGTTGCGTTTTGGCTTTTCTGGCAGTAGCATCCTGTACGAGTTTAAGAATTTTAGAGAGCTTGGTGTCTTCGTATTTACTGGTAACTTTTATCTTTGCCAACGTATTCAAGTTAACCATACCAGCCAACACAGTATCGCCTTTTTTCTTGTCATCGGGTACGGATTCACCAGTAAGGGCTGCGGTATTAAACGCTGCGTGTTCGGTAAGCAGGTCACCATCCAATGCAACTTTTTCACCGGGTTTAATCTGTATAACCTGCCCGATTTTAATATCTTTTGGATGCCTTACCGCTGTTTTTCCATTGTCAATAACAGTAACTTCTTCTACCTGTAATTTCAGCAAGGATTCAATGGAACGTTTTGCCCTGTTCACAGCTGCTTCCTGAAAGAGTTCACCAACCGTGTAGAACAGCATTACCGCTACACCTTCGGCATATTCGCCAATGGCAAATGCACCGATGGTGGCCAAGCTCATCAGGAAAAACTCATTGAACAGGTCGGCTGTAAACAGTTTTTTCAGTGCTTTCCAAACAACAGCTTTTCCAACGACATAGTAGGCAATGCCATACACCAGCAACTGTAATTCCTGTTTGAAGATGTCCGGCCTCACCTGCTCGAGAACGATACCAGTTACCAACAATACAAAACTGAACACTGCCGGGAAATAAGGACGGTATTTGGCGAACCAAGAATTTTTATCCGGTTCGTTACTCGATGCTTCGTTACAACAACTTTTACTCATACTATTTTAATGTCTAAAGAAATACGATAATAACCCTAATGCGATCAGCACTATTCCGGTTATCTTTTTTTCATGGTGTTCCAGAAAATGCCATTTGAATTTTTCAATGCGCTTACTGGCAAGGCTAACAAGCAAGATACTTCCGACAACGGTAACTACCAAATAAACTACTGACAATAATCTGATAGCCCACCGCCCATGCGTTCCGGCAGTAAAGTAGTAAACTTCTATTTCCAGACAGGGAGAAAAGAATATGCTCAATGCCAGGGTAATAGTAATGGCTGAGATAACAGAAATAAGCGCCTTTGTTTAACTCCTAGCCCTAGAATCACGATGATAATGCAAAGGAAATTGTTTAAAAAAGGGGAATGCCTTTATATATATTTGTAAAGTGCTGCTTTATAAATATATATGTGGGCCCAGCAGGACTTGAACCTGCGACCAATGGATTATGAGTCCACTGCTCTAACCAACTGAGCTATGGGCCCGAGTGACTGAGAGCGTCTATATTTAAAGCGCACACAAATCAACTGGGCAAATTTATATAATTCTTTACAAAAATCGGTATAAATTTGTGGGATATACGCTATGCAAAAAATAAAAAATATCATTTTTGACCTGGGAGGCGTCATATTTGATGTTAATTACCAATTAACGATAGATGCTTTTAAAAAATTAGGAGCATCCGATTTTAAGAAGGTTTATTCGAAAAAAGAGCAAAATAAATTGTTTGATCAATTCGAGGAAGGAAAAATAAGCCCTGTCAAATTCAGAGATGGCTTAAGAAAAAAATTTCGATTATCGGATAATGATGCAACGCTAGATAAGGCTTGGAATGCGATGTTGCAAGGCTGGACAAAAAATAAGCTTGATTTTATTAAAGATTTGAATAACAACTACCGTGTGTTTTTACTTAGCAACACAAATGAAACACATCTAAAAGAGGTATTTAAGATGCTAGAACGACAAATAGGAATTCAAAATGTCAATAACTATTTTGAGCAAGCTTATTATTCTAATATTATCGGGTTAAGAAAACCTAATGCAGCAGTATTTAAATATGTATTAACAGAGAATAGTTTAAAAGGTAAAGAAACATTATTTATTGATGACAGCCCGCAACATGTAGAAGGTGCTAAGCAAGCAGGAATGAAGGGTTATTATTTAAAAAAGGATCAGAATATAATTGATAATTGGAAAGAGATTATCAATGTATAAATCCTTTGGAAATAGGATAATCAGTCGCACTATTACAAAACGCTGTACTAATCATTCCAAATTTGTACGTGTTCTAAATTAACAGCTTTACCGTAAAATAATTTACTGGTTTTAGAGAAAGAATCAGTATAATCAGAGATATAAAACTTATAATCAGCTTTTTCCTGACTAAGTAAATCGTCATATTCTAATAATCTTTTCACTCGTTCTGCTACAATACCGGGAGAGTCAACTAACAAAACTTTTTGTTGATAATACTCGTCTATTTCTTTTTTAATAAGTGGATAATGTGTGCAAGCAAGAATCAATGCTTCGATGCCCTCTAATGCTTGATTAGATAAATAAGAATCTATAACCGTATGGCTGATTTTACTATCGTGAAATCCTTCCTCTATCAAAGGCGCTAGCAATGGAGTGGCCAATGGTTGCACGCTAACTTCCGGATTTCTAATTTTAAGTGCTTTTTCATAAACCTTGGAATTAATAGTTCCTTGAGTTCCAATAATGCCTATTTTTTTAATTTGGTCTTGATGGACGATAAAGTCCAATATAGGCCCAATTACATTAACTATTTCTACCTTGTCTCCACAATGAACTTTTAAAGCATTGAAAGCAACGGCGGAGGCCGTGTTACAAGCCATTACAATCATTTTGCAACCTTTATCAATCAGGAAATCGCCTATTCTTTGCGCGTAACTGCAAATAGCTTCAGGAGATTTATCTCCATAAGGCATGTGAGCAGTATCTCCAAAATAAATAATAGATTCTTGAGGAAGAAGATCAGAAATAGCTTTTGCTACGGTAAGCCCTCCGATACCGGAGTCAAAGATACCAATGGAAGAGTTTTTTAGTTTAGAGTTCATAATTTAGAATTATTAGTAAAAACTCTAAACTATGAATTATCAACCCTCAACTTTAAAATTACAGTCCCAGCTTCGTTTTTACTAAACTAATCACATCGTCAGTGGGTTGAGCGTAAATTACAGCTCCCAAGCTGGTATCGAATATGTACGCATAACCTTTTTCTTTAGCTACTGCTTTGATCGCATCTTCTGCTTTTTGCAAAGTAGGGTTGTATAATTCTTCCTTTTTAGTAGTTAACTTTTGCTGTGCACTTACTTGAAACTCCTGAATACGTTTTTCAAGGTCTAAAATTTCTTTTTGTCTGACTTCTTTAATCGCATCAGCCATTAAAGCTTCTTTTTGCTGATATTCTTGGATTTTATTTTGATACTCTGTAAGCATAGCTTGATTTTGCTCTTCCAACTGCTTTTTATACTGCTCTAATTTTTGATCTGCTTGTTTGATTTCCGGCATCTCACTTAATAATTCTGCTGAATTGATGTGGCCTAGCTTTTGAGCATATGTAGAGATAGAAAATAAAACGCCAAATAATAATATACTGAATAACTTTTTCATAGCTTTTATGGTTGTTTTTAAGTTCGTCAAAGATAACTTTTTTTATTTTACTTAGAAGATTCTTTAATGATTTCTAAGATATCCTCACTTTTATCATATTTTGGATCGGTAAATAGAAGCGTAATACTTCCATTTTTATCTAAAATAAAGTTGTAGGCTTTTTCTGTTGCATATTTTTGAATTGCATTGTAAACTTTATCCTGAAAAGGCTTAGTTAGTTCTTGTCGTTTTTGAAAAAGATCACCTTCATAGCCGAATTTTTGCTTTTGAAATTCTTTTACTTCTTTTTCTTTATTGATAATCTCTTCTTCTTTTTTTCTTTTCATATCTTCTGTAAGCAGCACTTGCTCTGCTTGAAAATCTCGATACATTTTGTCAATTTTTTCATATCTGCGTTCAATTTCAGCTTGCCATTCTTTTGCATAACCGTCTATAGTTTGTTGAGCAGTCTCATAGGCAGGCATTTTAGATAAAATATATTCTGTATCTACATAGCAAAACCTTTGTGCAAAAGTCGTTGTTACTCCCAAAAAGGTGATTAAGCAAATAAGTTGTAACCGTTTCATAATATATAATTTTATTTTCTTAACTCAATGTATCCAAATACTATGCCATTGTTCATATTGTATTGACAGTCAGTAATTAACACAGTTTTTAAACGCATTAAACTTAATTTTGTCCTACCAAATGTCTACTTTACTATTCAGGCTCGAACCCCAATACGATACTGAACTTACCATATTGTCCTAGCAGCTCACCAAAGTTCTGTGGCTTAGGAAGATTCTTATCGATCCCTACGCCAAAATCAAACCCTAACAAGCCAAACATCGGCAAGAAAACACGTAATCCCATACCTGCAGTTCTTTTTAAGTCGAAAGGATTATATGTAGCAAAGTCATTATATACATTGCCTCCTTGTAGAAAGGCTGTAACAAATATAGTAGAAGAAGGGTTTAAAGAGAGCGGATAGCGCATCTCAATAGTAAATTTATTGAAAATCGGTTTTCCGACATTTGCTGCGTCATTAGTATGGACTTGAGGAACGGTATAGCCTCTAAGCGCTATGATGTCTTTACCGAATAGGTTAAAGTTCGAAATACCCTCTCCTCCAACTTCAAATCTTTCAAAAGGAGAAACACCTACCGCTGAATGATAATATCCTAAAAATCCAAATTTAGCTTCGGTTCTCAAAACTAATTTATTGTCTTTTGATAGCGGAGTAAACCATTCTGCATTAAATCTCCATTTATGATATTCTACCCATTTATATCTTTTAGAATCAGGTAATTCAGGATCAGTAAAATCAGTATTAATGAGGCCCCAGTCTTTATATGGTGGTGTTAATTGTACAGATAAAGATATTCTGGATCCGGTTCGAGGGTATAAAGGTTGATCA
>CBDBZN010000007.1:0-131398 GCA_965213575.1 Chitinophagales bacterium
GCTGCTCCTTTAGCAACTCCTGTGAAACCAAATATACCGGCAATAATAGCTACTACTAAAAATATTAATATCCATGTTAACATATGTGAAGTTTTTTAAGTTAAATAAATCATTAGTAGATAAATGATTTAAAAACCATGCCAATATCATTACATATATTTTATTTATTGCTCAAATTCATATATAATTAAGTTCTAAATAAAATATTTTAATTACTTATTAATTTTAATAATATTAATCAGCAAAAAATTCCACACAATAGGGATTAATTTTTATAAAGAATCAGTTTCCTGAAAATTTAGCTTTTCTTTTTTCAATGAATGCTTGTACGCCTTCTTTATAATCATTACTATTACCTGCTATTTCTTGGCAATAAGCTTCATACTGCAACATAGTATCCAGATCAGAATAAAAGGATTTATTTAACATATTCTTCATTAAAGCAATTGCTTTAGTAGGAGCTTGGGCGTAATATGATGTATATTCATCTACAGCTGCACCCAACTCATCGGGAGCGGCGACTTTATTTATCATGCCTAATCGCAATGCTTCTTCAGCTGAAACCTTGCTCCCCATTGTTGCTAATTCAAATGCTTTCGCAGCGCCTACCAACCTAGGTAAAAAATAAGAAGAGCCTGAATCAAGTACCAATCCTACATTTATAAAAACCTCTATTAAAGATGCTTTCTCAGACATTACTACTAAATCACATGCTAAAACTAAAGAACACCCTGCGCCTGCTGCTACGCCATTTACTTTAGCAATAATAGGTTTTGCCATGTTGCGCATGGCTTTAATAATCGGATTGTATCTTTTATATAAAGAATCAGAAAGGCTTCTATTTTTAGCGCCTGATATAGCTTTAAGATCTTGTCCTGAACAAAAGGCTTTTCCGGCGCCGGTAAGCACTACTACTCTTATTTCTGCATCTTTGCCCACTTGCTTTAATACATCCTGCATTTCATAACTCATTTCATCATTAAATGCGTTATATTGATCAGGGCGATTAAGCGTAATGGTTGCTACGCCATTTTTGTTTTCTAAAAGTAAAGAGTTATACATATTATTTAATTATTTTTCACAAATCTTAAAACCTAAAAGCTATTAATTGGCTTATAATTCCTACACAATAGCCGATATATACTTCTCGCGGAGTATGATCTTTTAAGATTAACCGTCCCGTACCAACTACGCCGGCAAGTAACATAATTCCCATAACTAAAAATTTCAGGTCATAATTTGAAACATACGCTAAAAATATTGTAGAAATCATTAAACAGCCCATTCCTATGGTATGCATACTTATTTTCAAAAATATATTAACTATAAAAGCAATAAATATTGCCAAGGTAGCGCCTAATAGAATCTGGTATAAAATACTTGGAAGCGCTAAGTTTTTAAAAGTGATAACGCTCCAAGCAAAAAATATAGACACACCTATATACGGCATTATCCTTTCGCGCTTAGTTCTTAAATAGATACTATCCACAAAATCAAGTTTCCACATTAGAAATATAATTACTGCAGGAAATAAGAAAGTATTACAAAATACTTTTAAAAATATACCTATGGTTTGGTCTTTTTCTAAATATAATAAGATGCCCGGGTTAAAAGCAAATATCAATAGAAATGTATAAGTAGGAATGAGCAAAGGATGAAAAACATAAGAAATTACTTTAGCCAATAATTTCACGCTACAGTTCTTTTCTTAATCTAGCCACAGGGATATTTAACTGCTCCCGATACTTAGCAACTGTACGGCGCGCTATGTTATATCCTTTTTCTTTCAACATATCCATCAATTTTTGGTCAGAATATGGTTTTTTCTTATTTTCATTATTTACAAAATCAGATAAGATACTTTTTACTTCTTTAGTAGAAACTTCTTCTCCATCTTCCATTTGCAAGGATTCTGAAAAGAAATACTTTAATAAATAAGTACCGAATTCTGTCTGGACATATTTACTGCTGGTGACTCTTGATATCGTAGAAATATCCAAATCTGTCATTTCTGCAATATCTTTAAGGATCATAGGTTTGAGCTTGGTTTCATCTCCAGTTAAAAAATACTCATACTGAAATTCTAAGATAGAACCCATAGTAGCCATCAGAGTGGCTTGGCGTTGGCGAATAGCATCTATGAACCATTGAGCGGCATCTATTTTTTGCTTAATGAACTGAACAGCCTTTTTTTGCTCTTTATCCTTCTTGGAAGAAGCAGCATAAGAAGTTAGCATAGATTTATAAGACTCACTTATCATCAATTCCGGGGCATTTTTAGAATTTAAAATAATTTCTAAATCACCGGAATTATTTAAAATGGTAAAATCAGGAATTACATATTGAGTACTTTTGCTATGCGAACCTTCTGAATAACCACTGGCAGGCTTTGGATTAAGAGAAACAATTTCTTCTATAACTTCTTTTAAGTCATCATCATTGATATCTAACTTAGCCATTAACTTATCGTAATGTTTTTTGGCAAATTCATCGAAATAATTTTCAATAATTTCAATGGCTAAATTGATCGCTTTATTGTTATTTTCTTTTCTTTTAAGCTGAAGCAGTAAGCACTCCTGAAGATTCTTAGCCCCTACTCCCACAGGATCAAAACTTTTTATGATCTCCAATACCTTTTGTAAATCTTCTTCCTCAACAAATATATTTTGAGAAAATGCCAGGTCATCAGAGATTGCTTCTATCTCTCTTCGTAAATAACCATCTTCGTCTATGCTGCCAATTAATTGAAGTGCCATCGTATTTTCCTTTTCGTTAAGGTCATACATGGATAATTGTTGTTCCAAATGCTCATGAAAAGTTTTCGTAACAGGTATTGGAATAGTTTTATTATCTTCTTCGTTACTTTTGCTCCGAGTGCCCGACCTCATTTTGTAGGCAGCCATGTCATCATCATCGGGAAGATAATCTGTAACATCTAACTCATCGTTACTAGAATCACTACTTTCTTCATTAGAAAACTCATCCTCTTTCTCTTCATTTCCTTCTTCTAAAGCCGGATTTGCTTCCAATTCATCTTTAATGCGCTGCTCTAATAAAGCTGTTGGCACTTGCAACAGCTTCATTAACTGTATTTGCTGGGGGGAAAGTTTTTGTAATAATTTTTGACTTAACCGCTGCCTGATCATCTTTATGTTTGTGTTATATTATCAAAAATACTTATAACTGTTGAAATAACATAAACAAAGTATATTATTAACCCAAATTTAGGAATAATTCAAACACTTGCGCTTTTACAACCCTTACGATGGATTTAAGAAAAACTAGCAGCTATTACTATATGAACGAACTGCAATTAATGCAAATCATTTATTAATTTAGCACAACAAAAAAATTGCATGCAATACATAGAGGAGATAGCAAAATATGAAAACAATCAAGTTACTTTAAGAGGATGGGTAGCTAACAAACGTTCCGGAAAAGGCTTATTCTTTATTATATTAAGAGATGGCACAGGTTTTTTACAATGTATTGTAGATGAATCTAAGGTGGATGAGATAACTTTTTCTAACGCTGCAAGCCTGACCTTAGAATCTTCTTTAGAAATCAATGGCACCGTTATAAAAGATGAAAGGCAAATCGGCGGGTATGAAATACAGGTAGCCTCTTTAAAAATCTTTCAAATTGCTGAAGAATATCCCATTGCAAAAAAAGAACATGGTGTGGACTTTTTGATGGACAATCGCCATCTGTGGCTGCGGTCTAAAAAACAGTGGGCTATAATGAGAATCCGAAATAAAATCATTTTTAGTATTCATCAATTTTTTCAAGAAAATGGATTTATGCAGATGGATTCTCCCATATTTACCGGTAATGCAGCCGAAGGATCTACTACTTTATTTGAAACAGATTTTTATGGGGATCAAGCCTATTTGGCTCAAACAGGACAATTATACGGCGAGGCATTAGCCATGGCGCTAGGCAAAATATATACATTTGGCCCCACATTTAGAGCAGAAAAATCTAAGACGAGAAGGCATTTATCGGAGTTTTGGATGATCGAACCGGAAGTAGCTTTTGCAAATGCTGAATCAAATATGAATTTGATTGAAAATTTTCTTAAATCAGTTGTTAAAAATACACTTGGCTCTTGCAAACAAGAGTTGGAAATTTTAGAAAGAGATACTACTTTACTCGAAAAGCTCACTACCACAAAATTTCCTCGTATGTCCTACACAGATGCTGTAGCAGTTATCAAAGGTGAAAAAGATATAAATGGCAAAAATGCCATTCAGCTATTAGAAGCTGATTTAGTAGCACTTAATCAATTAATTGAAGAAAAAGAGGCAGATATTGCTAATAGAGAAGCCGATCTAGCGAAAGGTGGGTTAAAAAAAGGAGTGATTAATTTTAATTTAAACAAAATTGCTACTCAAAAAGCAGAAATTAAAGACTTAAAAGAAAGGGCTGAGAATATACCTCAATGGTTAGCATCAGCTAAAAACTTTAAATTTGGAGAAGACTTTGGCGGTTCTGATGAAACAGTGCTCACCAGGCTATTTGAAGTTCCTGTAATGGTTTATAATTGGCCCAAAGCTATTAAAGCATTTTATATGAAAGAAGTAGATGGAGAACCGGATTTTGTGCAAGGAGTAGATGTTTTAGCCCCCGAAGGGTTCGGAGAAATAGTTGGCGGTAGTGTACGAGAAGAAGATAAAGACAAGCTAATTTCACAGATCAAAGCACATAACCTTCCGCTTGATGCATTTGAATGGTATTTAGACTTGAGAAAATATGGATCTGTCCCACATGCGGGCTTTGGGTTAGGCTTAGAAAGATTAATTTGTTGGATATGCAATATTAAACATATTCGAGAAGCAATTCCATTCCCGAGAATGTATGGAAGGTTATTCCCTTAATTATTAAATTAAAAACATCATGATACAAACAGTTCCAAAACAAGTTGGTGAAGAATTAGAAGAAATTAAAGAAGCCGGACTATTTAAAAAAGAAAGAATCATTACTTCAGAACAGGGAGCGGAAATTACAGTTTCCACCGGTGAAAAAGTATTAAATTTTTGTGCGAACAATTACTTAGGGCTTTCTTCACATCCAAAAGTTATAGATGCAGCAAAAAAAGCTTTAGATACGCATGGATATGGAATGTCTTCCGTACGATTCATTTGTGGCACACAAGATATTCATAAAGCACTGGAAGCTAAAATTTCTAAATTTTTAGGAACTGAAGATACCATACTTTATGCCGCATGTTTTGATGCTAATGGAGGTGTATTTGAGCCTCTCCTTGGCAGTGACGATGCCATCATATCTGATGAACTGAATCATGCCTCTATCATTGACGGAGTAAGATTATGTAAAGCTCAACGATTTAGATATAAAAACAACAATATGGAAGACTTGGAAGCGCAACTTAAAGCAGCTTCCGATTGCAGAAGAAAAATTATTGTAACTGACGGCGTATTTTCTATGGATGGATACATTGCCCAGTTGGATAAAATTTGTGACTTAGCCGAGCAATATGATTCGATGGTGATGGTAGATGACAGCCATGCTACCGGATCAGTTGGCAAAACCGGCCGTGGGTCTATTGAACATTGTAATGTAATGGGAAGAGTCGATATCATTACCAGTACTTTAGGTAAAGCGCTTGGTGGTGCAATGGGTGGTTTTACCAGTGGTAAAAAAGAAGTGATTGAAATGCTTCGACAAAGATCAAGGCCATATCTCTTTTCTAACTCTCTTGCTCCTGCTATTGTTGGCGCAGCCATGCAAGTGTTTGATTTAATTAGTGAATCTACGGAGCTAAGGGACAAGCTGGAAGAAAATACTAAATATTTCAGAGAAAAGATGGTAGCTGCGGGGTTTGATATAAAAAAAGGGATACATGCTATTGTACCGGTTATGTTATATGACGCTAAGCTTTCGCAAGACTTTGCTGATAAATTACTTAAAGAAGGCATTTATGTGATTGGCTTTTTCTATCCGGTTGTACCGAAAGAGCAAGCTAGGATAAGAGTACAGATTTCTGCCGGGCATACTAAACAACATCTTGATAAAGCAATAGCTGCTTTTACAAAAGTTGGTAAAGAGTTAGGGGTAGTTTCTTAATCGATAATGATTTTTTAAACCGGTTTATATACCCGCTTAGCAATTAAAATACCTATTTCATATAAGCCGTAAAGTGGAATGGCGATAATAAACTGACTGGTTACATCCGGTGGAGTTATCATAGCTGAAAGTATTAATATGATTACACAGGCATGGCGCCGATAGGTCCGCATAAACTCAGGAGTGATCAAGCCTAACTTGGCCAAGAAATAGGTAACTATAGGTAGTTCAAAGATGAATCCTGATGCTAATGTTAACATCACTACTGTAGAGATATAAGAGCTTAAGTTAATATCGTTTCGAACCTCTTCAGAAACATTATAATTTCCTAGAAAATTTATAGAAAACGGCGTAAGGATTAAGTATCCAAATAATATTCCAATATAAAATAGCATTGAACTGAAAAATATTACGCCTCCCATATTCTTTCGTTCATTAGGATGTAAGGCAGGGCTTACAAAACGCCATATTTCAATAAAAACATAAGGGAAACTCACAACTAACCCCACAATAAACGAGACTTTAATATGCATTAAAAATTGCCCGGCCATCTCTATATTAGTCACAGAAAAACTCACCTCATTAAAACATAATATATCTCCCAGTCCTAATCGGCTAACAAAATTACAAAGCAATTGATAGGTAATAAAGTCGGGATGCCTGGGAGCTAAGACAATGTAGTTAAACACAAAATCCTTAGCGATGAACGCAGCAATGGCAACAACTAAAATTACTGCTGTAGACCTAAGAATATGCCAACGCAATTCTTCTAAATGATCGAGAAAACTCATTTCTTTTCCTGGGTTCATAGCAAATTAGGAATGTAAATTACCTTTAATGGGAGTCGAATTTTTCATATCCCAAATAATTATTAAAGCCAAATTTATAAAGAAAAATGCACCTACTTTATCTGTTTCAATCAAATCACTGAAAAGATTCATAATATAAATAGCCATCATCGATAATAAGACTGCCATAATTATCCGCTTATCTTCAACTTGATGCAGTTTATGATATACTTGCTGCCCATATAAAAAAATACAGGCCGATAGTAAAATAAAAATACCCAGCCCAACATAACCTTGCTCTATCAAAGTCATCAAAAAATAATTATGTACCCCGGATCGCTCGGGATTGTCACTTACATATGTAGTAAAGTTGCTAATCGTGTACTTTTTATAGTTAAAATAAAAATTTCCTGGCCCAAACCCTTTTAAAGGCTCTTCCTTACTCATATTCAGTGCTGCTACCCATCTGTAAAATCGCTCTGCTGTAGAAAGGTCTTCAAAAGTATACGTAGATTCCAGATGTTCATTTAGCTTATCGTGATAAATGGTTTTAGTATAATCCGGAGCATATGACAAATACCTATTGTCATCTAAAATATAGTTCAAAAATAAAACCGCGCCGAGTGCTGTTGCAATGAGCGCAGGCAACATTAATTTATATTTAATAATAAAATAACCTATAATGATGACGAAAAAAGCTATCCAAGCCGCTCGTGTGTAAGAAAAATATACTGCCAATGAAAAAAGTACTACTGATAGAGATAATAAAATTCTAATCAGTGTACCTTTTGAATACCATGTGCGAGCAAGCATAATAAATGGTAGAAATAATACTAAAAAACCTGCATAATTAACATGATTTCTAAAAAATGGTGTGACACAAAAGTTAACACTGTAAAAAGAAAAATCATATTGCCAATGTCGTATTAATGTCTGAACCACTATAAATAAACCCGGCAAAAATAAACACCAAACATACTTTTTAATATCTGCTTTATCTTTAATAATGAGTTGTGTGAGCATAAAAAAAGTAATGATGTACCATATCTTGGCAACTAAAAATTTAAAAGCTACCAGTATTTCCGTAGCATATATTACGGTAACAGCTATCCATAAAAGATGCATAAAAAGGATAAGGCTCAGCGGATGTTTGATAAAAGTTAGGCTGACTTCTTTAGGCCGAAATAATATATAAAAACTATACGTAAGCATCAGTAATACAATGATAGGCTCTGTGGGCAAGTCGGTAGCTAAAGAAGTTCCCAATTCTGTTTCTACAGAAAGCGGGATGAAAAATACCAGTAAATACCATACCTTCTTAAAATTAGTGAGTAGAAGCCAAATAAACAGTATTCCGATAGGAGCAGCGATTAAATAAGTAGTCTCTAAAACAAATCCTAACATGCAAGCTACAATTGACAATATTCCCATTCCAAGAATTATCCATGGTTGTTTGGTTGGAAGAAACGATGAAGACATGTGACTAGGTAGTACCATTTAATTACTTATATTTTTGCCGACTAGATGAAACAAGATTGTTTCAGTCGGTTTAAAGAAATTAATAATCTTCTTTGAAGTTGATCAACTTGGCTTGCTCATATAATGCAGCTGTTAAAATACAAATAAACAGCGTCAGTAAAGTAGTAGTAACGACAATAAGCCAGCGAATAGGCTTGACTTTCTTTTCTGCAGGATATGCTCTTTCTAAAATGTAAGTAGAAGAAAAATCTTTCCCTTCCGATGTTTGATATTGGTCATATAACATGGAAGTCGTTTCATAGGCTTCCATAGCTGATATTTTAGCCGCTTCAAGAGATTTTATTTTGTCTATTCCCTCTAAATTAAAATCTGCATTGGCGTGATTTTTATTTATTCTATCATAAGTAGGATCTACTTCATAAATGTTGTAATTTTTCCTAGAGGCCATTAAGGCAGTATTCACACTATCAAGCACTGCTTTTTTCTCACTTAATTTATTTTTAAATATTGCTAAAATATCACTTTTATTGCCTCTCACCATTGCATTGTTGATCTGATCGATATGATCTACAATGGTATTTGCCATTTCAGCAGCCAGGTTTTTATCTTGATCAATCACATGTATTTCTATAGCACCATATTCATTTTTAAAAATTTGATAATTATCTTCAAATTCTTTGTTGACTGTATATTGAGGATATCTCGTGTTTTCAGGATCAATATCATAATGTTTCATTAAATCAAATTCCTCAATTATATAGGCTGCCAATTGCGAGGATTTTCCTATTTGAAGTAATCGGTCTGCGTCTTTTTCTTTCCCGAAATAGCCTACCGGAAGATCTCCTGCATTTGTCCTAAATAAGTTTTGTCGATCGGTCAGAGCCGGATTGGAAGGAAAAAATACAACCATTGACTCATAGTAATTAGGTAATAATAACGATACTACAACACTTACGACAATAGCTAAAAAAGTAATGATCAATATCGGTTTTCTCCATTTATAGGTTACTTTAACTAAATCAACCAAATTGTAATTTTTATCAGGCATAGATCTGTTTTAATGAGATATATGCAAAAATAACTTTTATTTTAAGCTTTTGATATTTCGCCTAGCGCTAATTACCTTATCCTGTTATCAGATTCTGTATTTTATATCGAGTTGATTTTTTTAGATTACATATAATAGCTAATATTTATGACTTACTCACTACTCTTATCATCTCTTTTACATCTATCAATTTCAACAGAAAGGCAAATAATACACTCAACAGTATAGTAATCATAATATTTAATTGCCAAGAATCAAATAAATAGTTCAGGGAATAAGCTAATATGAAAATAATACTAATATGTGCGAAGTACTTGAATAGGTTTTTAAGTAAAATATTTAAACTAAATTGCTTTTTAGCAATAATGATATGTGCTATAGCAATGAATAATTGGGTAATTAAAGTAGCTTGAGCAGCACCTAGGGCTTTGTATTTTTGTATTAAAAAATAATTTAATATAATATTAAGCATTACGCTGATTAAAGCAAGGATATTCAATCTTTTTAAATTTCCATTTGCAGTCAGTAAGGTACCATATATATATATTATAGAAGTTGCAATGAGACATAAAATCAATATGCCAAATATATCTGCTGTATAACCGGAGCTTTCAACATAAAGTAATTCCATAATTTGTCGTTTATACAAGAAAGCAGGTACAGCAACCACTGTAGCAATAACAAAAATATTATTCAAAGCTATTTGCAACAGTTTATGAATAGATTCTTTTTCTTTTATCATCTTAGCAAACATAGGCAACAGAAGAATACTGAATAAATAACCTAACATATTAGCAGCATCCAACAAGCGATATCCTAAGGCATAAAATCCCGCTTCTAACTCCCCTTCTGCTCCCGCAAATTTCTCGATCATCACGCCGTCAATTCTATAATAGAGCGTCATCAACATCACCAACATAGCGTAAGGGTAACTTTGTTTTAATACTGATATAGTGTTTTTTAATGCCGGGGCTTTAAAATCATTTACTTTATATTTAACTATTATTCCTATTGCTATTAATAAAGTAAGCAAGTAAGCAACTGTTTGTGCATATATTAACCATTCTACTTTAAATGATGATTTTGTGACACCTCCCCACAGCAATACGCTACAAATCAATATCATGAGTATTTTATCCATTACCGATAAAATACTATCTATTTTAAAGTGAAATAATGCGGTAATATTTGACCGTAAAAATAGAATGGCAGAGCTTATTATTTGATTAAAAGTTAATAATCCCAGTAAAAACAAACGATTTTCATCAAAACCCCAAAAAAATGCGAAAACAAATGTGATGATAAGGTAGATGATAGAAAACAGTAGTTTTATCAAAACAATATTAGAAAACATCTTAGACATAGACTCCTTATCTTGAGCAATTAATTTGTTATTGTAAGTAGATAAACCCATGTCTAAGACCACATGAAAAAGCAAGGAGAGGTTAAATAAAGCAAAATAAATACCATAACTTTCTGATCCTACTGTATTTTGTACCGTTCGGTCAATTCCTAAGATCCAAAAGGGCTTTACCAGAAAATTAACAAATATGAGAAAAGAGAGATTAGAGATAAATTTTCTATGCATTGCTAGAATTAAGCATCAAAAATAACTAATATTGTCAACTTAGCATACGCATGAATATTGCTATCAACACACGATTTTTATTAAAAGGCAAGCTAGAAGGGATCGGATGGTTTACTTATCAAACGCTTAAACGTATTGTTACAGCCCATCCTGAACATCAATTTTACTTTCTGTTCGACAGGCAATATGATGAAGCGTTTATTTTCAGTAAAAATGTTCATCCTGTAGTTGTTTCTCCGCCTGCTAGACATCCATTTTTATGGTACTACTGGTTTGAAATTGCGCTACCTAAAGCATTAAAAAAAATCAATGCGGATATATTTGTATCCACCGATGGATATTTATCTTTAAAATCTAATGTAAAATCTTTAGTAGTTATCCATGATTTGGCTTTTGAACATTATCCTCAACACATCAACCTATTAACTCGCTTATTTTACAAATATTATACGCCTAAATATGCACATCATTCGGATAGGATTGCTACGGTATCTGAATATTCAAAAAATGATATTTACGAGCAATATAAAATTCCTAAAGCAAAAATAGATGTGGTTTATAATGGCAGTGATCCAGCTTTTAAACCTGTAGAAAATACGGTTAAAAGAAGGATTAAAGCACAATATACCGATGGCAAGCCTTACTTCTTATTTGTAGGATCCATTCATCCGAGAAAAAATGTTCAAACTCTTTTAGAAGCTTTCGATATTTACAAAAAAAATACGCAAAGTGATACTAAGCTATTAATTGTTGGAAGGAAAGCTTGGAACTATAAAAAGATTATGGATACTTATCAAAACCTCACTCACAAAAAAGAAGTTTTGTTTATTGATCATCAAGAACTTCCGGAATTAGTCAATATAACTGCTTCAGCTGATGTTATGGTTTATCCTTCCTTATTTGAAGGATTTGGTATCCCCATTATAGAAGCTATGAAATGCGGCACCCCGGTAATCACCTCAAAAAGTTCTTCTATGAGGGAAATTGCGGAATCTTCAGGATTATTAATAGACCCGAATGACCCCGCCGATATCGCACAAAAAATGGAAATAGTGATTACTGATGAGCTAGTTAAAAATGCGTTGATTAATAAAGGCTTTAAACGGGCTAAGGATTTCAGTTGGGATAAAACCGCCGAAAGTTTATGGAGATCAATTGAAAAGATCATGTGATGGGTAACAGATTAAACAACATCAAAGAACCGATAAAGGAAGAACTTAAGCTTTTTGAAGATAAGTTTAAGGCGTCAGTTAAAAGTAGGGTGCCGCTCCTTGACCGTATCATGCATTACATCGTCAAGCGAAAAGGCAAGCAAGTCCGGCCAATGTTTGTGTTTCTTTCTGCTAAGTTAGCAGGAGAAGTCACTGAGAAAACATATCGTGCTGCTGCTTTGATAGAATTATTGCATACTGCTACGCTTGTTCATGATGATGTAGTGGACGATGCTTACATGCGACGAGGCTTTTTTTCGGTGAATGCACTTTGGAAAAACAAAATAGCTGTATTAGTCGGAGATTATCTTTTATCAAAAGGCCTACTACTTTCTTTGGACAATGATGATTTTGAATTATTAAAAATTGTTTCTAATGCGGTAAGAGAAATGAGTGAGGGAGAATTACTGCAAATCGAAAAGGCGAGAAAGCTGGATATCAAAGAAGATATTTACTACGAAATAATTCGTCAAAAGACGGCATCTCTCATCGCTTCTGCTTGTGCTTGCGGTATGGCATCTGTCAGTAACGATAAAGATCAGATAGAAAAAATTCGCGCTTGTGGAGAGCAAATTGGTATTGCTTTTCAAATAAAAGATGACCTTTTTGACTTTGGAACGGCCGATATTGGAAAGCCTAAAGGAATAGATATTCAAGAAAAAAAAATGACCTTACCTCTGATTTATGCCTTAAATCATACCGATAAAGGTAATAAACGCAAAATTATTAACATCATTAAAAATCATAATAAAGACAAGAAAAAAGTTGATGAAGTGATTCAATTTGTCGTAAATAGTGGCGGCATTCAGTATGCCGAAGATGCAATGAATATGCATAGAAAAAAAGCATTAGATATCTTAAAAGAATTTGACGATTCACCTGCAAAAAGTTCGCTCCAAGATTTGATACTATTTACTACTGAGCGAAAAAAATAATCATGCCTCGAGTAGTGAATTCAGATATTCTCAAACTGCATTTCATTGTATTTATATGGGGATTTACGGCAACGCTGGGAAAATTAATTTCAATTTCAGCTATCGAATTGGTATGGTATAGAATGCTTATTGCTGCTATGAGCTTATTCATAATTATGCTTGTCAGCAAAAGTATAAAAAAACGGAAAGCAGGTATTTCTTCATCGTCTTGTGCTAGCAACAGAGCTCAATTAGTACCTAAACTTAAGTTTATCCTCACCGGGTTTATTGTTGCAGCACACTGGATCACTTTCTTTCATGCAGTAAAAGTATCTAATATATCTATTACCTTGGTTTGCCTTTCAAGTGCGGCTATTTTTACCAGCCTTTTAGAACCTATTATACTAAAAAAGAAAATATCTTTTTTAGAAGTATTCATAGGCCTTTGCGTTATGGCAGGGCTTTATCTTATTTTCAGATTTGAATCCATTTATTTATTGGGAATAATATTAGCTACTACATCTGCTTTTTTGGCGGCTTTATTTACAGTAATTAATAAAGTATTCATCGATCAAAAACATACTGCTCTTCATATAAGTTTGTATGAAATGATCGGTGGCTTTATTGTGATCAGCTTGTATTTATTTTTTTATCAAAATATACCACTAGGTAATCCAACATTTAATGATGTTATTTACTTGCTGATCTTAGGAGTGGTTTGTACAGCATATCCTTTTTGGATTTCAGTAGACTTAATGAAAAATTTGTCTGCCTACATGATTTCCTTAACGATTAATTTAGAACCAATTTATGGCATAATTATAGCATTTTTAGTTTTTGGAAATGAAGAACAGATGACTTTCGGGTTTTATTTTGGTGCCACCTTTGTATTAGCATCTGTATTTCTTTATCCGTATCTTTGTAAAAGAAAAAAAAGAATAAATATATAAGCTTAAAATGTCTGAAAAATCAATCCGATCTATTGAGAAAGAAATTGAAGAAGAGTTTGCTATGTTTGAAGACTGGACAGATAAATATCAGTATATTATTGATTTAGGAAAAGAAATTAACCCAATACCAGATCAATATAAAACGGATGAATACAAAGTTAGCGGATGTCAATCAAATGTTTGGTTAAAAGCTGATTTAGCCGATGGAAAAGTAGTTTTTAAAGCTGATAGTGACGCCATTATTGTTCGCGGCCTTGTAGGATTATTGCTAAGAGTATTATCCAACCAATCTCCCGATGATATTATCAATGCAAAGTTGAGTTTTATTGATAAGATAGGGATGAAAACTCACCTTTCTCCTACTCGTTCTAATGGCTTGGTATCTATGGTTAAGCAGATGAAATATTATGCGATTGCTTTTAAAAGCAAGATTAATTCAGCACCGTAATATTACCTGTATAAAATTGGTCGTTTATGGATAGACTATACACATAAACTCCATTTACCGCAGTTTTACCATTTACCAATCCTAACCATGAAACAGCAGGATTGTCACTTTCAAATACCAAAGCTCCTTTAGTATTATATATTTTTAAATTATATATCGAAGGTATGCCTTCATATATAATTGGAAACCTATTATTATTAGACTGAAGTGATAATGCATTGGGAATAAAATATTCCAACATTTCAATCAATATGCTGTCTTTACAAAGCGAATCAGCCAATGCTGAAATACTTACAGATAACGTATCTAGACACATGCTGTTAGCATATGCAACGATTACGGTGTAAGTAGTATCTTGAATAAAAGCTATATTTATTTGAGCGTCTGTTTCGCCGGTATTCCAACTATAGGAATCGCCTCCGGCACTACTGATCATCAACGCTTCGCCTTCACAAATCGAAGTATCATTACTCACGGTTGGGAGTGTATCGGGTAAATTAAATGTATATGTACCATTATCTATTGAATTAAAAAGACAAACATTTACTACGGTATAAGTAGTATCTCCCTGCACAAAGACTGAAATATTTTGTGCTGAATCGCCGGTACTCCAAACATATGAGCCTAAGCCGGGTGCCTGCAAATTAAAGGAATCTCGTGTACATATAATAGTATCAAAAACTATATCCTTATCAATTAATGGGAATTCTAGTTTAGTGTCTGACAAATTAAATCTTGCTATAAAAATATCATCATCTCCGTTTTGAGTAGAATCAATATAAGCAGAGCCAAATTTTGTAATAGGTAAAGAAGCATCAAAACCACCACCATTCCACTCTCCCACTAAAATTAGATTATTATCCGGTGTGATCACTACTGATTCCCGTTTTGAATCTCCATCACCTCCAAAATAAGTACCCCATGTTTGATTAGTGGCCGGATCAAATCTGGCAATAAAATGATCATTCGCACGAAACATATCTAAATTATTATCATAGTACATGTCATCAGCCGGCTTTACTGTATCCATATCATCTGATAATGTCTTGATGGCAATAACTAAATTATTGTCATTATCTACGGCTATATTTCTGTCACATTCAATTCTTTCTTGATCAAATCCTCCTAAAAATGTACCCCATGTTTGAACATTATTTTCATCAAATTTTAAAATAAACGCATCTCTGGCATCAGGAGCATCTCGATAATATCCTCCTGCATCCAGTACAGGAAAGCCGGTAAAGGTGGTAGAAATACCGGCCAGGTATAAATTACCTGACAAATCAAAGGCTAAGGTATTTGGCTCATCCCTACCCACGCCTCCGATAAATGTACTCCAAACTAATGCGCCATTAGGGGTTAATTCAAATATATATCCTTCTTCATTAGCGCTATAGCTATTGTCTATATAACCTCCGGAACTTTGTGTAGTGAAGTTGGAAGAAAAAGTATGGCCCGTTACTAATATATTTCCATTAGCTCGAGTAGTGATGCCGCCACTTACATCGGTACTATCACCGCCAAAGTAAGTAGCCCAAACACCTTCTCCACATTCATTAAATTTCATTACAAAAACATCTTGCAAACCGGCAATTTGAGGCTGAGCTACACCCGGCGCATTTGTAAAAGGCAGGTCAGTAGATTTGGTGTGGCCTGTTAAAACAATATTATTTTCAACATCTATCGCTACGCTTTCCACAACATCATAATCACTGCCTCCGATATAAGTAGACCATAATAATTTTCCTATCGAATCAAACTTAGCAAGAAAACCGTGCTGAGAAAATGGAGGAGGGGCATCATCTTTAAAATAGGAATCTCCATCTTTTAAAGGAAAATTTCCTGAAATGGTGTATCCACCTACGATGAGATTATCTCGCTTATCAAAAGCTATAGTCCAAGCTTCATCATTTAAAGAGCCGCCAAAGTAAGTTGCCCATACTCTTTCACCCTGCTCATTAAACATTAGAATAAAAGGGTCAATGTTGGATCCTGCAACTCCCTGATTATAAGCACCAACCTTTTCGTACACCGGAAAAACTGCCGAATAATGATATCCTGCTGTAGCAATATCTCCTTTACTATTAGATGCCGCAGACATAGGGCCATCCGTACCACTCCCTCCATAATAAGTGGCCCATTCAAGGGGTGGGTCTATAATATAAGTTTGAGTAGGATCAACTTCTTCTAGTTCTATTGTTACAATTGCTGAAGGTTGGCCTGAGGCGATTGTTTGATTACTATTATGATCATCAATAATATTTGTTTGAGTAGTACGCAGTTGGTAGCTACTATTTATATAAGAATCATTTTTGTTATAAAAACAAACTAATTCGCCTTCAGTAAGCGTATGTTTATCTGTAGCTATCTGAATTTGATTGTTATTGATTAATCTTGGCAAGCCCGCTCCTTGATATTGTAACTGAATGTTTTTATAATCGCCTCCCGGTTTGACAATAAAAGAATATTTTAAAATCCCATTTTTCACTTCTAAAAGCCAATCAATATCGGGATAAACATTATGAACTGTAATACTTTCGTATTCTCTAACTCCTGTTATTCCTTCAGCACAATGTGGATGATAATACCTAAGGTCTCCGGGAGCAGGGTTATTTCTTGCAATGTTTGCAATATCTATATTTGCATTTTTTAAATTCAAATCAACTCTTTGCCATTTATATGACTTACCTTCTTCATGCTCACTATCTCCCTCCTCTTTTTCAAATTCTAAAAAGACATATGTAAGCCCTTTTTCTGTGACATATACATCTAGCCCCGGTGCAGATGATTTATAATATACAAACGGAACAGGGGTAAGAAATTGATCGGTCATCTGGCCTTTATTCTCCAATAAAAGTGACCATGAACTAGCAAATAAGCAATTATATGAAGATAATAAAAATGTAAATCCTACTAAAGCACAACGTAATAATAGACTAAACATCTTAACAAGATAGAAAATAATATATATACTAGTATGTATTACATTAAAAATGTTTTACATCTTCTACAATAATTCCTCGAATATAATATGTTTCTCTAAGCAGGGACCCATCTCTATCGTATTCCAGCCACTTATCATCTTTTACCGGATCTTGTTGTTTGATAACTTCTGTAAATTCTTCTCTAGATACAGGATCAATTACAATGATCGTATCAACTGTTAAATCTACATGATACTTCCCTTGTTGAAAGATCGTGCCATCTATAAAATAGTATTCCCATACACCTACTTTAATTCCTTTATAATATTTCCCCTTACTTTTTAATTGCCCGTTATACCAAAATTCTTCCTTATGCACGGTATCTTTTTGAGCCTCACAAGTGGTAACTTGCAAAGCCAATGCCATTATTAAAATAATAATTGTATGTACAGTTTTCACAGGAAGATTTGCTTAGGATACGTCTAGGTAGCGTTTTTTGTTTCGCTTAAATGCAGTAGACTTATTAACAAATTCCATTATTAATGTTAATTTTATTGTAGGGATTAAAACGAAATATGTAATATTGTTAACAACAATTTAAAGCATTATGGTCTTTTTAGATTTTGAACAACCTATAGCAGATCTTTACGAACAGCTCGATAATATTAAAGAAGTTGAGCAAAAAGGAGAAGTTGATGTTACGCAAACAGTTATCGACTTAAATAAAAAGATTAAGAAACTTCAGAAAGAAATATACAGTAATCTTTCCGGCTGGCAAAAAGTCCAACTTTCACGGCATCCTGAAAGGCCATACACGCTATATTACATAGAAAAAATATGTAAAAAGTTTATTGAGCTTCATGGCGATCGGAATGTAAAGGACGATAAAGCTATTGTGGGAGGATTAGGTGATATTGATGGTCAAACCGTCATGTTTATAGGACATCAAAAAGGTATAAATACTAAAATGCGCCAATACAGAAACTTTGGTATGGCTAATCCTGAAGGATATCGTAAGGCATTGCGTTTAATGAAATTAGCAGAGCGGTTTGACAAACCCATTGTTTGCCTAATTGATACGCCGGGAGCTTATCCGGGATTAGAAGCAGAAGAAAGAGGCCAAGGCGAAGCCATTGCCAGAAATTTGTTTGAAATGACAAAACTTAAAGTTCCTGTTGTTTGTATTGTGATAGGAGAAGGTGCTTCGGGAGGAGCCTTAGGAATAGGAATGGGTGATAAAGTGCTGATGCTGGAAAACACTTGGTATTCCGTTATCTCTCCCGAATCTTGTTCTTCTATACTATGGCGCAGCTGGGACCATAAAGAAGAAGCCGCTGAAGCGCTAAAACTAACTTCGGATCATATGAAAGAATTCGGACTGGTTGACGATATTATTAAAGAACCTTTAGGCGGTGCCCATACAGACCCTGAAGAAATGGCAAAAATCTTAAAAAGAGAAATAAAAAAGCAGGTTGCTGAGTTGAAAGAAATTGCTCCTGGAGAAAGAATTACAAATAGGATCAATAAATTTTCTAATATGGGATTTTATGAAGAAGCTTGATGTATATACTTACATATAATGTTATGCCATTTACCGCATTAAACCGATCATTATGCTAAAATCAACGTTGACCAAGATCAGCCAATACACGCTTCAGAGAAAGTTAGATAAACAACATGTCCAAAGAATATTAAAAAACATTAATAATATTGAGACTGTAGGTATTTTATATAAAACAGGAAGTGTTAACGATGAAGATGTTATTAAGCAGTTTGTAGAAAACCTGAAAAGCCAGCATAAAAAAGTTACTACTCTTGCTTATAGAAAACCGTCAGCAAAAGAAGAAGTGGATAAAAATTATTTCTCTAATAAACAATTAAACTGGCTAAGGCATCCTAAAGATGATTATGTAAGACAATTTACAGAAAATCCTTTCGACGTGTTGATTAATTTATGTATTGAACCTTGTGTTCCAATCGAAAATATTATAGCCTTGTCCAAAGCAAAGCTAAGAATGGGAAAATACAGTGAAAGCAAAACTTTTTGTTATGACCTAATGTTAGAAACACCCGGTAATAATATAAAAGAACTGATTAACACAGCCCATCACTATTTAAAAATAATAAACAATGAATAATAAATTCAAAGGCACAGGAGTAGCCGTTGTTACACCTTTTGATGATAAAGGAGCCATTGATTTTAAAAGTTTAGAGAAGATTTTAGATCATCTGGTTGAAAACAAAATGGAATATGTCGTCTCTCTCGGCACTACAGGTGAATCAGTTACACTTAGTAAAAAGGAAAAAATAACGGTATTAGATTTTACTGTTAAAAAAATTGATGGAAGAATACCGATTGTAGCAGGATTTGGGGGCAGCAATACTCAACAGGTTATTGATGATATTAACAGCTATCACTTTGATGGGATTGATGCGATTTTATCTGTCAGCCCGGCTTATAACAAGCCATCACAAGAAGGTATATATCAACATTATATGGCTATCAATGACCATAGTCCTAAACCAATCATTTTATACAACGTCCCCAGCAGGACAAGCTCAAATATACAAGCTCAAACTACTATCAGATTAGCAAAAAATGCTGATAAAATCATAGCGATCAAAGAAGCATCAGGCGATTTAGCTCAATGCATGGAAATTGTTAAAAATAAGCCTGAAGATTTTCTTGTGATCTCCGGTGATGACTTACTAACGCTCCCAATGTTAGGTTTTGGAATGGATGGCTTAATTTCTGTTATTGGAAATGCATATCCGTATGAAATTTCTGAAATGGTAAGGCAAAGTTTAAAAGGTAATTTCGAAAAAGCAAGAACTTATCATTACCAACTTTTAAATCTGATGCATTTAATATTTAAAGAAGGAAATCCTGCAGGGATCAAATCTTTAATGACCAATTTGGAGTTATGCTCTAATAATTTAAGGTTGCCGATGATACCGGTATCTGATACGCTATTAAAAGACATAGAAAACGCAATGTTGCAACAAGAAGCGAAATGTTAATATTCCTGTTCTTCACCAACAAAACTTAAGATGTCAGCCTAGCTAATTTAGCTTACAGACTAAGGTTAAATAAGTATTTATTCCATCAGAAGGAATAATACCCGGGCCGGGATACCCTGCAGCGCGACGCGTAAAGTACTTATTATTGGTTAGATTATTAATCCCTGATTCTATAGTGAATTTTTTATAGGTATACTGTAATGAAAAGTCAACCACAGCGTAAGCAGGAATAATTCCATTTACCGCGTTTGCCGTAAAATCAGCATTAGTCGCATCGGTAAATTGCCGGCTAGTGTAGGAATATTGGAAAGACGTTTTAAATCTTTTATGTATATAAGATAATCCGGTTTTAAAAATAACAGCAGGTACTAGTTCCACTTGTTTTTCTTCATAAGCAGCTTCTTCACTATCTACATATTTTGCATCCATTAACGAAAAGTTAGAGAAAATCGTCAATACATCATTCTTGGTTTTAGTAGCTTCAAATAATTGAAAAAGATTGAGTTCTACAAAACTTTCTAATCCATAATTGCGTGAGTCAGCTACATTGGTCCGCAACCGGTAAGTATTAAATAAAGCAGTGTCCGTTTTTAATACCGCACCTATGCGATCATTGTATTTCAAATAAAATAAACTGACATCAAAATTGAGTAGTTTTTGCACATTACCCCTAATGCCAATATCAGTGCTATATCCCTTTTCATCTTGTAAGTTAGGATCCACTCTAAAATTAGGATTTACAATCCTCATGTCATTAAAATTGATAGAGCGATAATTTTGAGAGAAATTGGCATAAGCATTAATTTGTGAATTAAATTTATAATTTAATCCTACACCCAATAAAATAAAAGAGCGCTTATTAGTTCTATCATCTTTAATGGTAGCTTCATATAAAAGATTATCTGCCAAGTCTCTTGGGGCCACTCTATAATATCCTGCCGACCGAGTGTCAATATATTCCCAGCGGATGCCCGGTGTAATACTAAATTTAGAAGTTAGGTTGAAAATATTCTCACTGAATAATGCCACATTTTGTCCCGGAAATACATAATCAGAATGCTCTAAACTATCAGGATGTAGATAGTCAAAATCAGGGCCGAAACCGGCTGAGCCGTCGCCTTGCTTACGAAGTGTCCTGCCATTATAATATCTTGCACCTATAAGAAAAACAGAAGTTTGATCACGAAAATCATATTGATGGATTAACCTAGTTTCATTACCGAAATTTCTAAAATCATCTTTCAGCAAATCTCTTGCTACTAATGGATCAACTCGGGTAATTTGGCCCAGAAAGCCCAACGCATCTCTACCGCCAATTAAGCCAAACGTCCTAGAGTTAATTTTCGTAGAATTATTTAATTTATAATCTAAAATTACTGCTCCTAAGTTCCAGTTTACCTGAAACCAGTTTCTATCTCGAATAGACTGGCGAGGATCTTGTTCAAACAGAAAATCGGTTAATCCACCCGGCTGTTGTGCTAAATAATGCATAAAGGTGTATTCTGCACTTATTTGGAGTTTTTCTGTAGCTTGTACTTTCATACCACCGAACGCAGTATGCACGTCAAAACCTGAATTTTCTCTCCAACCATTCCCTCTTTTATATTGGTAAAAGGAGTAATAGTTTATTTTTCCTTTTGTACCGCCTATGCTGTTAAACGTATTAAAAAGCCCATAAGAACCTACCGTTTGCCTGGAAACTACCTCAATAGGTTTATCGCTCGGGCCTTCTTTTATTTTAAAATTTACAAATCCCCCAAACTGTGTTCCATACTGCAAAGATGCAGCACCGCGTACTATCTCCACTCGCTCTAATGCTTCAGTAGGTGGTGAATAATAGCTTTCAGGATATCCTAAGGCATCTGCACTCATATCATAGCCATTTTGTCGAGTATTAAAATTAGAAACTCGATTCGGATCTAATCCTCTACCTCCTATACCTAGTTGAATGCCCGCTCCATCACTTTCGTAAATATTTAAGCCGCTCACTTTAGCATAAATTTGCCTGCTGTTATTTGTAGCGAGGTTAGCTACCATATTATCTACTAATACCACCTCACTTTTTTTGCCGGCATAAATAGCTGTCCCTTCGACGGGCTCCAACCTGGCAATGTTAAAAATGTTCTCTTCATACGAAGTGATAACCACTTCTTTTAAATTTTTGCTTAAGCTATCTATCTGCAAATTTAAAGACACATCTGCACTATCTATAAATATCTGTTCTGATACTGTATTTGCTCCGATGGCAAAAGCTATCAGCTGATATTGGCCGGGTTCTATTTGCATGATCTCAAAAGTTCCGTCTTCTTCTACCTTTGCAATAATATCTGTTCCGGCAACTAATATCTTTGCTTCTGTAGCAGGAATACCGTTTTCTTTCCAAGTCACTGTTCCATGAATGCCATAAGCCAGTCCTTGTAAGACAATAAAGAAAACTAATAGCGTGGTTAAATATATTTTCATTTAATTTCCCTGTGCTATTTTAGGATACGGTAAAATCCAATTTTTGTGCTTAAACCCGTCTTCAACTTCTGTTAGGTCAAGAGCATTATCTAAAAACAATTGACTTTTTTGTCCATTCAGTGAAACATATGCATCTGCATAGATGGCTGTGTTTGTATATCCTAACCGCTCGTAATGATCTTGTATATAATGGGCAAACTGCACGATCATATCCGGCTGCGTCGACATCATTTTCTCTTGATGAGTAGTTAAATATTCATAATTATTGATATCCCATTGCTTTCCTGTATTGTTATCTTTTACATGAAAAGTAACATATCCTGCTTTTTCCATTAACATTACCCTCCATGAAAATCGATACCCTTGCTCTGACCAAAACAGGTTATTAGGATATAATACGAAACGCCACGGCATTAAAAGTTGAATGATAAAGAAGATAGTTAACATGTATAGTTTGAGGTTTGAGGTTTGAAGTTTGAGGTTAAAAGTTGAGATTTGAGGATTTGTTTTGAATTGTAAGTCGTAAATCTTAAATCTTAAATTCTTAAAAATGTTCATCAATTTTATATGAAAATTAGACGAGAAGAAAATAATGGTAGACAGGATCATAATATAAGGAAACATACCGATAGGAAACAGTATAGCAGTCATACCGTGGAAACCAATCACCGCAGCAAAAGCAACCGGCCTGGTTTTTTTATTAAGTAATAAAAAAGGAATGGATAAATCGTATAGTGCGCCCAACCAACTAAAAGCATACGCAACCCAGGTTAATTGAAGGTAATTGCCAATAATTGGCAAATGACTTTTGGCAGGCAGCCAAATCTTTAGAGGCATAGCGTCTAAAAGCCAATCAGCATTTAACTTAGCTAAACCTGCATAAAAATAAACGATAAAAAGCTGCAACTTAAAAATTCCAATCATCCATCTAGGAATATGCGTTATTTTTATCGTAGGCTTACGAAGAACATCCAATGAAAAATATCGATGAGCAGGAACAAACAATAATAAAAAGCATATAATACTGACAAAATAATAATGATTTAAGTAATTGGTTTTATCAATCAATTCAACATAGGTAAAAGATAAAAAAGCAGTAATGGAAGCAATCCGATAAAAAGCACCCAGCGACATAGCTAAAAAACTCAGCCCCATCACTACAAATATCACATACATTCCAACTTCTCCCATTGGCTTGGCCCATTCAAAACCATAATATGGAAAAAACATTTTAGGAGCTACATACAAATCGTATATCCAGCCTTTTGCAGCAAACCGGACAATGCTTATAAACATTATTGCACCAAATAATACTCTAAAAATTGCTAACGGTGCAACATGGATAGATTTATTTAAAAAATCCCATTTAAAACTATGTGTTGCCAAACTACTCAATCGTTTTCACTTTAATCGCCATCATTATCTTGGTAGGATATTAAGATGCCTAACCTCGAAGGGATATCAACTTTTAAATAAACTACCAACTTCTGCAATTCATTATACTCTGCTTGCACAGCACTGGGATCAGTAACAATCGTCTCCGATAAAGGATCAGTTAATGATTCTAAACCACTAATAACTTCATTAATTTGATTTTTTGTGTCTATTACCAGATTATTAGCTCCTACACTGATTAAATAGTCATCCAATCCTACGCCATCATTGCCTAAACTATCTAATCCTAAAAAGACATTTTTAACCGATTGCATGGCCGCCACTGCCAATTGCAAAGAAATGCCGCTATAGAATGCCTCTGTTTTTTCGGGCACAGCTATACCCAATGTTCTTACACCTAACGGAATACCGATCTTCCCATCTCGTAAAAATACTTCATAATACTGATTTAAATTGTTCACTAATAAACCTATAGAGCTTCCTACATCTGTACCGGTATTGTTAATAAAAGTAGCAATGTAGTCACCTTCCGTTTTTACCCAGCCATCTCGAGCTGCTGCTGCTTTAGCTTTAATTCTTAACACTACATTAGATAAATAATCTTTTCGTGCCTCAGCATCTATCGCTGTGGTAAATTGTTCGATAACAATAGCATCACTATCATTAAATAGTAAATAATCCACCGCAGGAAATCCTTTTTGATCATTACTGCTTAAAGCATCTAAATCGTAGTTTCCTGAATTGATATTTGCTTCAATCTCAGCGGTATCAGTCGGATAAATATTTAGCTCATTTCGCAAAGCAATCTGTGCAGCAGGCCCAAACTCAAACATCGCTACTGTTTGCCAGGCGGTATAGGCTTCTATAAAACTGTTTTTAGCTTCAGCTAAAGCTATGGCATCTGATACGGTAATAAAAGCAGTTATTTTTTGTTCTAAATCCGTTGCCTTATCAAAAAGTTTTTCGTAACCCGGAACAATAATTTGTTCTCCTACATTTTGTAGCAACATTTTTTGATCAAAGTTATCAATCGTTTCATCAGGGTTATCTTTTTTACCACAAGATGAAATAAGCAGAAAACAGCAAGCAAATAATAGGAATAGTTTACTACCCCTTAATCCCCTCCTGTTAGGAGGGGACATATGGTTAAATACACTAAATTTAGGTATTAAATAAATCTTCATCCTATAAATTATCTTTTACTCCATCTAAATTATATGCCGTACTTAATTGATTTTTGACATTATTTAAACCTGAAGCCTGTACATTCCATAAATCATTTCCAATATCAGTATGTAAGAAAGCATCAATCTCTGCAATAGTAAATTTTGCATGATCTGGATGGGCATATCTTAACGCTCGCACAAACGAATACCCTTCTGACAATACATGAAGCCTGTCGCCATCATTTGTTGCAGATAAAGCTTCATTCATATAATGTATTGCAGTAGCAGCAATTACTCTTTCAAATTCTGTATAAATAATATCGCGTTGAGCATTTTTAATATCATATTTTTTGGCTACGATAGCTGCTCTACCCAATGTATAAGCATTCATTAAAATATCTGCCGAGCCTAATAATTCATCTCTCTCATTAGTATAATTGCCCCAATACTTTAGCGATCCCGATCCTATATAATCTGATTCAAAATCAACAGGAAAATTCATGTAGCCAAATGCTTCATCCCAATGATGCTCCATAGCAGTATAATTTTTCCCGTCTTCCAGTTCTGTGTTTTCTACGTCATCTCCTATTTCCTCATCAGTTAGATAGGTGTTGCCAACTTGGTAGTAGAAAGTAGCTCCCATAAGGCCTTTTTCGATAAACTGAGTAAATTCCCAACCATTACTGTCTACCAAAATTGTATTGCCATTACTTCGGGTTACCAGCCCGGCTTTCCCGTTAGAAGCCATCACATTCGCAGCACCACTATCACTGACAGCAGCAGCATTTGTCATCAATGTTTCAAACCAATCACGGTCAAGTTCAAAGGTTTTATTTTTTAACTGCTTTGTAGAATTAAAGGTAAAATTATCACCTCCGTTGTCATTAGTATTAGCGAACATATCCAATAGATCCTGTG
This sequence comes from Chitinophagales bacterium, assembly GCA_965213575.1. Classification (GTDB taxonomy): domain Bacteria; phylum Bacteroidota; class Bacteroidia; order Chitinophagales; family JAUHXS01; genus JAUHXS01. Next base: position 26,401 of record CBDBZN010000007.1, read on the forward strand.
CTTCAATTTTTGCACCCCCATCAGCTGTTTTTAAAAGGTTTTTCATTTCGGTTAATTGATTAAGCCGATCTGTTTGCCCGCTATATGATACGGATGAACTTCCATCTCGCGTAAATTCATAAGTGGCGGGCATAGCTAATGATTCAGCATACATACAAGAATTATCATCTTTCTCTGCATCAGCATTGTAATTGGCCGCGGCCGGATCAGTACAGCCTTCTTCTTTCTGACAACTAGCTACTATAAACCCAGTTGCTACTATAGCGATTATTTGTTTTAACATTTCTATTATATTTGATTTTAAAATAATTTAAAACCGCGCGGTATTATTTAGACTAAATCTAAATAATGACTCAAAGATATCATTGCATGGATTGGATACCAATACCTAAAATGGGGTAATCAGATTAGGCTTTCCCCTGTTGTACTACTCAAACAGAATCGTTTTTTATTAAATCGTATTTTCTATATAATTTTAATAAAATTGAGCGTTTTTAACTTATCTTTTCAATGCTATTTGCCCTTAATTAGTTATGAATAAAAACTTTACTCACCGTGATAAAAAATCGCTTATTCTATTCATTGACATGAATAGTTTTTTTGCTACGTGCGAGCAACAAGTTAATTATTGGCTTAGAAAACGGCCCATTGCAGTGTGTGTATATACCGGCAAGCATGGATGTATTATCGCTCCTTCTATTGAGGCTAAAGCCCAAGGTATAAAATTAGGCATGCGATTAAATGAGGCGATGAAAGTATGTCCCGACTTAATTCCGGTAGAAACTCACCCTAATAGATACCGAGAATTTCATATTAAGATGATCAATGTGTTAAAAAAATATTCGGAAGATGTTATTCCCAAAAGTATTGACGAGGCTATTGTAAATTTAAGTGGTTACCATCTCATTTATCCCGACCCGCTGAAAGTAGCTGAAGCTATTAGAAACGACATTAAAAGAGAAGTTGGTGAATGGATGAAATGTTCTATCGGTATCGCTCCCAATGCTTTTTTAGCTAAGTTGGCGTCTAACATTAAGAAACCGGAAGGCTTAGCAGTAATTTCTGAGGCTAATATTGATGAGGTATTACAAAAAATGTGCTTAACGGATTTGCCGGGCATTAGCAGAGGCATGTCAACCCGGTTAATTAATGCCGGTATTACCACTCCACTTGCTATCCGTTATGCTACTCCGGAAAAGTTAAAACATGCTTGTAAAAGTGTGGTAGGCTTACATTGGCACTATCGGCTTAATTTTGGAGAAGTGGATTTGGCAGATCATCGCTATAAAAGCATGCAAGCACGTAGAATGATTTCTTTAGCACAACGCCGGTCAGTCAATACCTTACATAATTTATTTATCACCCTCTGCCAAACATTGGAGCGAAGAATGATTAAGGAAAAAGTTTATTGTCAAAAAATAATAATGCACATTACTTATGCTGACGCTAACCCTTGGAAAACAGAAATAGACACCGGTAAACCGGTTCAAGACGGAATGGAAATCATGAATTTACTAAAACAACGGATGAGCAAATTCTCTTCTTTAATGCATTCAGAAAGTGTTATTAATGTCAATCTTACTTCTATGGGTGTTACGGTTACTGATTTTGTACATGATGAACTCATCCAATATCACCTTTTTGAAAATAGTATACGCAAAGACAATTTGAGAAAATTAGTTTACGATCTTAAAGATAAATATGGTACTGATAAAATAATGCGCGCCATAGAACTAAAAGATGAAGAAGTATGGAGAGATGCTATTGGGTTTGGATCCGTTAAAGATTTGCATAGCCATAGTGATTAACTTTTGCTATGTTATTCTTTCCAATGTTGAAGCCGGCCGAGATATAAATAGGATTCGATAAATTTTCTATGTTCAGGACCGGTCATTTTTTCCACCAAATTTAGCGCAGATATGTAGCTGGCTAAATTTCCGTTTGAAGAACTAAATTTACCATCTTCTACATAAGTTACAAATGAATCGTTCTGCACGAGTAGATTCGGATAATCTTTTTGCAGTTGCGGCCCACCGCCAATCCATGTAACAATTTTTTTCCCATCAGCAATACCTGATTCACCAATCAATTGCGCTCCTGCACAGTTACTTACCGTATATTTCGTTTCTTTATTTTTTTCTTTGATGAATGATATGATTTTATTGTTATGGACTTGTGCATACATATCATAAGCGCTCGGCACAAAAAGAACCTCTAATTTAGGGCAATTTTTAAAAGTATAATCAGGGACAATTTTTAACCCTTCTTCGGTTATAATAGGAGCATCATTTTCAGCTATGGTAACAACATTAAAAAGTTGCTTCCCATCTTCAGTTGGTTTTGTAAATACATCTGCCGGCGCAGTAACCTCTGTGGTAAGCACTCCATTATACATCAGTAGCCCAATAGTAGGCAATTCTTCTTTAAAAGGTTTTAGGTGTTTTGTTAACGTATCCGTTTCCGTATATTTAGTACCCTGAATTTCAGTGTTTGTTTTCGATTTATCTAACGCACAGCTAATTAAAATTACTGCAAAGATCATAAAAGCTAAAATCCCTTTCTTTGGCATTTTCTTTTGATTATTAAATCTCAACTAGAAACCTTGTAACTCCTTTGATAAACTTTCTTTAGTTTGATTTCCATCTGATATTTTGAGCACAAAAATTGCTCTGTAATTGTGCAAAATTTTATAAATATGATCTTTTAAAGCATCCATTATTACCTCATATTCGCCGAATATTTGCGTACTAAATCCATTGACTTCTATTTCTAAATTATCTATGGCGTTTACCGCTTTGATAAATTCAATAATGATCTCTTTATAATTTTCAGTGAATGGATACAAGCTGATATCTATACTTACTTTCATATCTTAAAATTTTAGTTGGCACTTATTTGTTTCAATAGTTAACGTTATTTCAGCACCCATTATTAAAGCGTGATTATCATCAATATGTCCTGCCGGGAAATGATAACACACCGGATAGTTGTATTCTGCAACATGTTCTACAATAATCTCCTCAACTATCTTGCCAAAAGGGATGGAATTATCTTGCATCTTCGTCATTCCGCCTACCATCAAACCCGCCAAATTAGCTAACTTACCCGAGCGTTTTAGAGCGATCACCATTCGATCTATATGATACAAATATTCGTCCAGGTCTTCTATAAAAAGAATTTTATTCGTGGTATCAATATCACTTACTGTACCAATGGTGTTATAAAGTAAGGAAAGATTACCCCCAATTATTTTACCTTGCGCTGTACCTATTTTGTTAAGGCTATTACTTGCAAAATCATATATCGGATTTTCACCAAAAAGACATCTTCTTATCGTATCAGTAGCTATATTATCAATGCCATCTTTAGGAAATTGGATAGGCATATCTGAATGAAGAGTTTGTATGTCAAAATTAGTATGGATATGGTTATGCAAAACCGTTATATCACTAAATCCTACAATCCATTTAGGATATTTTTGGAAATTCGAAAAATCAAGTTGGTCGATGATGCGGACAACACCGTAACCTCCTCTTGCGCAAACAATAGCTTTGATATCTTTACTATCAAGCATTTGTTGAAAGTCAGCTGCTCGCTCTTTATCAGTTGCCGCAAATTGATGGTAATTGGTATTAATCGTATTCCCAATTATCACTATAAGCCCCCATGATTCGAAAATATTTATAGCAGGCTGAATTTCTTCAATCGTTATTCGTTTTGCCGGAGCAGTAATACCAATGGTATCTCCTTTTTGTAAATGGGGTGGGCGTTTCATCAATTTATCCATCTAAAATCTAAATACTGATCACAATCTTATATCTTTGCACAAGGTACTAATTTGCCTTTTAATGAGCGATTTTAAACGATACATGGTTACTTCTGCCTTGCCTTATGCCAATGGGCCTATCCATATCGGGCATTTAGCGGGGGCTTATTTACCTGCCGATATTTATGTACGTTATTTACGCCTTACCGGTAAAGAGGTAGCTTTTGTATGTGGCTCTGACGAGCATGGCGTACCGGTGACTTTACGTGCCCGCAAGGAGGGCATTACTCCTCAAGAAGTGGTAGACAAATACCATGCAATCAATAAAAAAGCATTTGAAGATTTCGGGATCAGTTTTGATATGTATCACCGTACCTCTGATCCTTTACATCATGAAACAGCTTCTGATTTTTTTAAAGATTTATATGAGAAAGGCACTTTCGTGGAAAAGGAATCGGAGCAATATTACGATGAAAAAGAAAATCAATTTTTAGCAGACCGATATATTGTAGGTACTTGTCCTAAATGTAGTAATGATAACGCATATGGCGACCAATGCGAAAAATGCGGAACCACATTAAGCCCGGAAGAGTTGATTAATCCTAAGTCGGCATTGAGTGGAAATGAGCCAATTAAGAAAAAAACAAAACACTGGTATCTTCCTTTAGATAAGATGCAAGAGGAATGGCTCGAAGATTGGGTTCTCAGCCATCAGTCTTCCAACAGTCAAAAAGTAGAATCATGGAAGTCGAATGTATATGGACAATGCAAATCGTGGCTTGATCAAGGGCTACAACCCAGAGCAGTAACCCGTGATCTAGAATGGGGCGTGCCGGTACCGGTAAAAGGAGCAGAGGGAAAAGTATTGTATGTCTGGTTTGATGCCCCGATCGGATATATTTCTGCAACGAAAGAGCTTTTGAAAACGGTCGTCAGTCATCAGTCGTCAATCCGCAAAAGACGGAAGACAGAAGTCAGCAGACGGATGATTGGAGAGCTTTTTGGAAGGACAAAGACACTAAATTGGTGCATTTCATTGGCAAGGATAATATAGTTTTCCATTGTTTGATTTTCCCGGCTATGCTCAAGGCTCATGGAGATTATATTTTACCGGAAAACGTTCCGGCTAATGAATTCATGAACTTGGAAGGGGATAAAATTTCTACTTCTAGAAATTGGGCAGTCTGGTTACATGAATATTTAGAAGATTTTCCCGGACAGGAAGATGTATTGCGCTATTGCTTAATGAGTAACATGCCGGAAAATAAGGATAGTGAGTTTACTTGGAAAGATTTTCAGGATAAAAACAACAATGAGTTGGTAGCTATTCTTGCTAATTTCATCAATCGAATAGTGGTACTCACACATAAATATTTTGAGGGCATCGTACCCGAAGGCCGCTTAGATGAAAATCTTAAAACGGTGATCAATAAATATAAGGGGATAATTGACGAAGAAATTCATAAATATAATTTTAGGCAATCCTTGGCTGCTTTTATGAATATTGCCAGAGAAGGAAACCGCTATTTAACGGAAGCAGAGCCTTGGAAGCTGAAAAGTGGAGACCCCAAAATAGCGGAAACCCTTTACAATTGCATTCAATTATGTGCTGTATTGAGAAGCTATATGGGAGTTTTTTTACCTTTTACAGCAAGCAAACTCGGTGGGATTTTGCAATTAGATGAACCATTTATAGACACTCTAGATATTATTACACCCGGCACTCAACTTCAAAAACCTCAACATCTTTTTTCTAAAATAGAAAATGCGGCAATTGAAAAGCAGATTGAAAGATTGCATCAATCAAAAAAACAAAATCAACCTATGATAGAAAAATCTGAAATCGCAAATCTGAAATCGCAAATCTCTTTAGATGATTTTATGAAAATGGACATTAAAGTAGGTACAATCAAAGAAGCAGAGAAACACCCGGATGCAGATAAATTACTAAAGTTACAAGTAGACTTAGGTAGCGAGGTGAGAACGATTGTTTCCGGTATCGCAGAACATTATGAGCCGGCAGCTATTGTAGGCAAACAGGTAAGCGTTTTGACTAACCTAGCACCAAGGAAAATAAGAGGCATTGAGTCTCAAGGAATGATACTAATGGCAGAAGATGCAGAAGGTAATTTAGCTTTTATCAGCCCTGAAAAAGAAATGGATAGCGGCAGCGAAATAAGATAATTCTAAAATTGGTCTCATAGTTCAAGGGATAGAATAGAAGTTTCCTAAACTTTTGATCCAGGTTCGAGTCCTGGTGAGACCACGGATTGATTGAGGATTAACAGATTGCAGATTATACCAATATAATTTAAAAATTAGGCACATTAGCAAATAATAAGTTCTTTATTGTAAATATTTTTTGAGAATTTTATTTGTTCTAGCAGGTGCTATCACCTGATGGTTAATGCGTCAAGGTCAGGTGAGAACACCTGACAAGGCGGAAGATTTGAAATGTCCATTTAATTTTAAAAAATAAAAAAATTTATAAATGACGAACTCACTTCCCGCCATTCTATTGGGAATTCTGCATTAGCAGAATGATTTTTCGAATCAGCCAAGAAAATATTTAAACAATTAAGAATTGTTTAAAAAAAGAAATAAATCCTTCTGAGAAGAATTTTTATTTCTTTAAAAATTTCTCTGTTCTATTTTGTTCTATCAGGTGTTATCACCTGATGGTGTTATCACCTGATGGTGTTAATGCGTCAAGGGCAGGTTATAACACCTGGCAAGACGGAAGATTTGAAAAAATGTCCATTTAATTTTAAAAAAAAAAAAAATTTATAAATGACGAACTCACCTTCCGCCATTCCATTGGTGAGTTCTGCATTAACAGAATGATTTTCGAATCAGCCAAGAAAGTTTTTAAACAATTAAGAATTGTTTAAAAAAAAGAAATGAATCCTTCTGAGAAAGAATTCTTATTTCTTTAAAAATTTCTCGGTTCTATTATCGATATTCAAGTAATAAATACCGGGCTCGATTTCAGCAAGGTCAACTTTTTCATCAGCACCTTTTTTTACAATAGATCCGAAGCTATCATAAATTTCGTATTCGGCCTTATCAGAAAAGAAAAGCTCTGTAGATACTCTTCTAGGATAAAATGTTATAGGCTCTCTATCATTCATATACTCCACAGGCAAAGCAAATTTCCAACGGCCTACTTTTTGATCAGCTTGTTTTACACGATATCTGTTTTCGCCGGAATAATGAGTTACCTCTGTAGAATAATTATTAAATCCATCTGGCCCTTTACCTACTATAGTCGCAATAGGTACCCATTTATTATTTTTAAATCTTTCTACAATAAAAGGTTCTTCAGTAGTTTCATTCTTAGTTGTCCATTTTAATGTATTGCCTTCCACTTTCATAGACACTAATTCAAAAGTAGCTTTTGATCTTAATGCTTCAGCATTTAATACCCTGGGACGGCAGTTATTGTTATAGGTTATAGCTATTTTGACATATTTGCGTGTAGCAATTTTCTCTAATGGAATTTCAAAAGCACTGGAGTTAATAAGTTCACTTGACAATTTTTCATCATTAATCTTAACTTCAGAAATACAAAATTTATTATTAGTTCCTAAAGGATTTTGAACATATATGTTATCACCTTGATAAGTGCCGTCAACAATTAATTCATTTTGAGCAAAAACGATGGAAAGATTAGTGATAATAGTGATTATCAGGTAACTTATATTCTTAATAAATATTTTCATGTGTTATTGGTTGAGCTTTAATGCTTCTAAATTTTGCATACAATATTACTTTGATTATTATAGTTTTCAAAATTTTAAGGCATGTTTTTTTGAATTGGATCAAGATCTTATTAAACAAAAACTATACCAACTATTAGATTATAAAGAAAAGAGGCTGTCTATATGATAAAACAGCCTCTTAAAAATTGAAATATTATATACTCTTAGAAATGAAATAGTATATAAATGCGTCCATTATTATCATCAACACCTATAGAAGTAGTGTTTGTATTAGCTCCACCAAAGATTGATTCATCAGTATATACTTCTCTTTCATCAGTATATACTTCTACAGTTCTAGAAGTAGTTTTAGAACTGGCGACATTAAAGAATAAACCAACTTCTATTCCAAAAGAAAGTTTAGGCAATACAAAATATTCCGCACCTGCAAAAGCTCTAAGAGCAAGGTTTGATGAATTATTATATTCATCTAAAGCTCTGGAATTACCTCCAAAAAATGCATTCGTAGGATTTGGATTTTGGGCAGTCATTGCATTGCCATAGGTATACTCAGTTGAGTTAACTGACCGGGAGAAAACAACTTCTCCTCCATATAATCCTTGTAATCGATTATAACCTCTTCTGAATTCTATACCTGGAGCTATTTCAATAGAAGAAGATTTAATTACCCTCACATCCATAACTTCCTGAGGAACGGTTGTGTTTGATGTAGCATTGTCATCATTTACAAAATATTCCTGATAAGTATAGCTGGAAGTGGGCCTAAATCTGCCTCTTATAGCACAATCATCTGATAAGTAATATTTACCATATAGACTATTGTTTACGAGATTAGTGAATAAGTTGTTATTAGTTGTATTATTAAAAATATCACCAATATAGCCAAAAAAAGGATTTGCATCTAATCCAAGTGCAAAATCGCCTTCTTCAGGTAAAATTATCCAGCCTTTTTTATTGGTTAATTTTTCTTTTGTCATTTCAACCTCAGCATCTTGTGCAAAAACTACACAAGCAGCTAAGATGAATGGTATAAACAATAATTTTTTCATAATATAAAATTTTAAATATTTTTATAATGGTTTTATTGGAAGTACGTTTGCTCCACTATTTTCACTTGTCCTGAAACTACACTATAAGTTTCTACTGAGTTGTTTGGATAAAACAATTCGCTATTCGCAGTTGAGTCACTGCTATTAGTGAAATCAGCATTTACTTCACTATAATATATAGTAACGCTAAGTGGCTGTACTTCACCTATTTCCGGGTTTAAAGTAAACATACCTTGTGCATCTGAAGTAGCAGTATATGTTTTTTGTGGGTAAGCAAAGTTAAAATTTGGGTTAGCATACCAATCTTCAGTATTTACTATAGCAGTTACGGTTGCACCTACAATTGGATCATAAGTAATCATAAAAGCACCATTACTGTTGCTGTCATCTGTTTCATCAAGATTAGCTTTTAAAAATCCTTTAATTGTTGCTGTAGTCAAGGATACTCCCGGATCCTCTGTTTCTATTATTTCAGGTTTTTTACAAGACCAGTTCAATACTATTACGGTAGCAAATGCAATCGCAGCATATGTTAATACTCTATTTTTCATAATCATTTGTTTTATAATGGATTAGTTTGATTTAATTAATTTGCTGGCAAAGATATATAATTCTTCAATAATTTGCACCTATTTGTAATTAGATTATACACATTGTCGTTATAGTGTACTATTTAAAAGTCAATTGTTATTATTTGTATTATATTTTTATATTTTTGCATGTATGACTATAAAAGTGCTTTATAAGCTAATGCTTTTGAATGATTTAAAGCACTATATCTTTACTATTATTGCCGTTTCCATTTTTTTCACTAGTTGTGAAGTAAATGAAGCATCAGATATTGCTAAATACGAATTAATTAGCGGCGAACGATACTACGGAGGCACTTTTAATTTAAGTGAAAGTGAAAAAATTGTTACGCTCTACCCCCCACACATAACAGATGCGGCTTCTCAGAGGATTGCTACTCAAATATATGAAGGATTAGTTAAAATAGATCAAAGTAATGTTGATGGGCCCGTACTCCCTGCCATAGCTAAAAGCTATACTGTTGATTCATCAGGTACTGTTTATACATTTAATTTAGATAAATCTGTATATTTTCATGATGATCCATGTTTTAAAAATGGAATAGGCCGTAATGTAAAAGCAACTGATTTTGTTGCCTGCTTTAAGCGTTTATGTTTAGAAAATAATACGCCTGCTTATGAATTGATCTTAAAAGATAAAATTATAGGCGCTAATGAATTTTTTGAGCAACAAGGTGAAATTCATGATATAGAAGGAATTAGAGCTTTAAATGATTACACGTTACAAATACAACTAGTTGAACCTTATTCAAGTTTCTTGTATCTGTTATCGACTACTTATTGTTTTGTTTATCCGATAGAAGCTTATTCTAGCTATAAAGATAAAATGCATGTAGGTTCCGGGCCATTTAAAGTTATAGAAAGAACTAATGACAGTATAATATTAGCTAAAAATGAGAAATATTATAAAGTTGATGAGTTTGGCAATCAACTTCCTTATTTAGATACAATAGTCTTATCGTATATTGAAGATAAATCTCAATCGGTAGAGCAATTTTTGAAAGGGAACCTTGATATGCTCTACAGAGTTTCCACTAATGATTTGCTCGACATAATGGAAGTAGATTTTGATGCCGAAAACAAAGTCGATAATAATTATATCCAACAACGAACACCGGAACTATATGTGCATTTTTACGAGTTGCTTAATCAGCAAAGTGTATTTGAAGATAAAAATCTAAGAAAAGCTTTTTCTTATGCGATTAATAGGCAACTTATTTTAGATAAAGTATTAGATGGGGCAGGATACGCTCCGGGTATTTATGGCATAACACCTCCTATCCTTAATGATTATGATGTAACCCAAATAGCTGGATACGAATTTAATGTGGAGAAAGCAGTAATGCATTTAAAGAAAGCAGGCTATCGCAAAGGAGGAGAAGTAGAACCGATTACTCTTTTAGTAAATAAAGGTGGAGGCCTTAATGTAGATGTCGCAAAAGAGGTAAAAAGGCAATTAAAAGAAAATTTAGATATAACAATAAATATTGAAGTGCTCCCTTTTAATGAAAAAATAAACAGAACTATTAATGCAAAGTACATTATGGCCAGAAGCGGCTGGGTTGCTGATTATGCAAGCCCTGAAACTTTTTTAAGTTTATTATATGGCAAGAATGTGCCGGAAAGCATAAATAAGCCATCTTTTCCAAATATTAGCCGGTACGTAAATGAAAAATTCGATTATTTATTTGAAAAAGGAGCTCACGCTCAGGGAATAGGAGTAGGAAAAGGATATTTTTTACAAGCTGAGAAACTCGCAATGGAAGATGCACCTTTAATAATTCTATGGTATGATGAGAATTATAGAATTCTACAACCTTATGTACGAGATTTTCCTAATAATCCTATGCAGTTTAGGGATTTGTCAACTGTTTGGTTTGATTTCTCTATTATGCACGAGAAAGAGAGAAATAGCAACTAAGTTATTATCGATTGAAACTAATTATTTTTTACTTCGTTTATTAATGTAAATCCTTCTTTTATGAAAAAATTAGCTTTAATAATTACTTTCTTACTTCCTTTTATTTACAGCTGTGAAAACTTAGATTTAGATCCTGCAGCATTAACCAATGAAGAGGTTATCCAAGGGCTTAAATCTGCTCTGATCGTCGGAACAGATACGTCTGTCGGTATTTTACATACAACTGATGGATATTTTGCTGATGAAGCAGTTAAAATTTTCTTGCCTCCTGAAGCACAAGTCATATATGATAATTTATCGTTAATTCCCGGTGGAGATTTATTAATTGCAAATACGATCAAAAGTATGAATAGAGCAGCAGAAGACGCTGCAGCGGAAGCAACGCCAATATTTATTGACGCTATTACTGATATAACTATAGCTGATGGATTCGATATTTTATACGGCAGCGACAGTGCAGCTACTTTATATTTAGAAAACAAAACATATAATAATTTAGAAGCTGCTTTTGAACCCAAAGTGATGAACTCACTAAGTAAACCACTTATTTTAGGCCAATCCACAGAATCTATATACGGCGATCTATTAAGTACTTATAATACAGTAGCTGATAATTCATTCGGATTAATTGACTCTATTACTGAAAACTCTTTAAGTACACATGTAACGCGCAGGGCATTAGATGGTTTATTCTTAAAAGTCCAAATTGAGGAGATGAAAATTCGAGAGAATCCTTTACATCGCGTGAATGATATCCTTAAAAAAGTTTTTGGTGAGTTAGATTAGTTACTGATAGCATAGTTCCCGCCCGGGAGTTTTTGCAGCAATTAAATTTTGTATAAAAGAAATTGCATTTTCGTTGAAGTAAGGTTCGGGGCAGCTGGTAAAATTATCTATTACTAAAGATAATTCAAGATGCGCATTATTACCTACTGTGAAAAGATTACCTAAATAATCTCCCTGGCTGATAAAATCTCCACTGTTTAAAAATATCTCATTTCTTTGGGTTGTTGCATCGTTTTGGAAAGGAGTATCCATATAAAAAGTATAAAATACAACAAATAATTTGTTGTATCGAATGCTTACATCCACTTGCCAATTCAATTTAAAATCCTGGCTAATAGTAATATTTTGCACAATACCTTGCGACACTGCTTGAATTCTTTTTACATTTCCCACCGGATGAAAATTAATACCGCCATGTATCATGTTCCAAGGAGCTTTGGTAGTATCAAGTGTATAGGTCATGCCAATAGAATCTATATCACCTTGATTAGTATAAGGCAATGCCATCGAAATGATGCTATCATTTATGGTTTCTTTTTTACAAGAAATAAATACTAATGCTATACTTAATATGTTTATAAACACTTTCATATTTCACTATACTTCTTCAAAGAAACCAGTCTTTTTGTTTTTACGCACTTTATCCCAATCAAAATATTTTCCATTCATTGCGATATAAACGCCTGGAGGTAGTGTTTGTACAAATGCTAAAGCGTTACCCATATTAAAAAACCCATCAGAACTTCCAAATTTATAAGGAATCATAGCTCCTGTAAGCACAATTGTTTTATTGGTTACTTTTGCAGCTAAAGCCTCTGCAGTTTGTGTCATAGTATCTGTTCCATGAGTAATGATAATTTTATCTTCTTCAATTTTTTTACAGTTTTCTATAATCATATTCCTATCCTGATCAGTCATTTCTAAGCTATCAACCATCATCAAAGTCCGGATACTCACATCTAAAGTGCACCTTCCTAATTTTAAAATTTCGGGCAAATGAGTGTCTTTAAAATATAACTGTCCTTTTATCTCATTATAAGTTTTATCGAAAGTCCCTCCGGTAATAAAAATTCTTATAGGCATATGCACATTAATTTAGTTGTAGCTTTGAAAGTTCATTATACAAGCCATTTTCTTTTTCAATTAATTCTTCATGATTGCCTTTCTCGACAATTTTACCATTTTTTAGAACATATATATGATCTGCTTTTCTGATAGTAGAAAGCCTATGAGCAATGATGATACTTGTTCTGCCGGTCATTAAATTATCTAGTGCCTGTTGGACTAATTTTTCTGAGGCAGCATCTAAAGAGCTAGTCGCTTCATCCAAAATCAAAATAGCCGGATTTTTTAAAATTGCCCTTGCAATTGCAATTCTTTGACGCTGCCCTCCCGATAGCTTTATACCTTTTTCTCCAATCATAGTATCAAATCCATCAGGAAATCGCTCTACAAACTCTGTCACGTAAGCTTTGTCGGCAGCATCTTTTACCGCTTCATCACCGGCATTCGTGTTTCCATAAAGGATATTTTCTTTGATAGTGCCGCCAAACAAAATGGTTTCCTGAGGAACGATAGCAATATTTTTGCGCAGGGCTTGAATATTATAGTTACAAATATTAGTATCATCAATTTTAATTTCACCCATGTTAGGATTATAGAATCTCATGATCAATTGCACGATGGTAGACTTGCCTGCCCCACTAGGACCAACAAATGCAATTCTTTGTCCCGATTCGATCTCAAAAGAAACATTATTTAATACTGTAACATCTGTTCGAGTAGGATAATAGAATTGTACCTTGTTAAAGGTTATTTTGCCGGTCAATTCAACAGGATCTATCTGTTCAGTCAGGTCAAGTTCTTCCTCTTCATTTAAAATTTCTTTGATCCGCTCAGATGCACCAATAGCTTTTTGTATTTGAGCATAAACATCTCCTAAGCCGCCGATAGAACCACCGATAAAAGTAGTGTAAATTAAAAAAGAAGTCAGGTCGCCAATAGTTATTTCATTAGCCAATATCAATTGTGCCCCATACCAAAGCACTAATACAATAGCGCTGAAGAGGCCAAAAATAATAAACGCAATAAAAGCTGCTCTATATTTTGCAGTTCGCAGTGCTATGGAAACAATTTGGTTTTGAGCTTGTTTATATTTAAAGATTTCAAAAAGCTCATTGGTGAAAGACTTAATAATTTGAATAGATTGAATAGCCTCTTCAACGATCACATTGGATAGGGCAACTTCATCTTGTGTTTTTTTAGCAAGTTTTTTAATATACTTCCCAAAAACAATTGCAGCGATTACTAAAACCGGAACTACCGAAAGCATCATTAAGGTGAGTTTTGGGCTAGTGTAAAAAATAATACAAATTCCAACTATTAATGTAGCTATTTGTCTAAAAAACTCTGCTAACCCGGTGCTTACAACGCTCTGAATTTGTTCTACATCTGCAGTTATTCGACTAATTAATTCACCCGTTCTTCTACTTTCAAAGAATGTAGTAGGCAAAGTAATAATTTTATTATAAAGTGTTTGCCGAACGTTTGCCATCGTTTTTTGGCTTACTATGGCAAATAAATAGACACGGAGATAACTAAAAATACTTTGTAAAACAATAATGCCTATTAAGCCTAGCGCAATTTTATTAATATCGTCTAACCACCAGTTTGCTTCTCCGGTGGCAGCATCTACCATTTTACCTGTAAGATAAGGAAAGATTAAAACGGTTATACTGGATAGTATTAAGAACAACAGGCCCCATAGAAAGGTTATTTTGTAAGGCCATACAAAATTAAAAATTTTTGTGATTTCTTTAAAACTCCTTCTTTGTCCTGATGTATACTCCACCTCTTTTTTATATTTATCCTAAATAACCTTGATCAATCAATAGGTTGTTTTTTTGAGCGGCTTCCACTGCCAATTGGTCACATCGTTCATTTATAGGATGATTATTGTGGCCTTTTACCCATTTAAACTTAATATGATGTTTCCTGTATAGTTGTAAAAACCTTTTCCAAAGGTCGGAATTTTTTTTAGCATGGAAGTTTTTCTTTTCCCAGTTAAACACCCATCCTTTTTCCACAGCATCTACTACATACTTAGAATCAGAGGTAATGATGATTTGCAACCCTTCTTTATTTAATGCCTCTAATGCAGCTATCACAGCCATTAGCTCCATTCGATTATTAGTTGTTCTTAAGTAACCTTGTGAAATTTCTTTAGTATGTTTTCCGGCAATTAAAACTGCTCCATAACCACCCCGGCCGGGGTTGCCCTTAGATGCTCCATCAGTGTATATTTCTAACATGGGGGAAGTATGTGTATTAATTAAAAAACTTAAATCTAAACAATCTGCAAATTACTTTACAGCAAAAATCATTTAATAAATTTATAGTGTAGGCACGCATTGCAAATTAAAATTAATATTTATATATTAGGGTTAATAAAAATATTCCTTTAGAGTTATTCTAGTAATATTAGAATAGTTAAAATAATTGTTATGAATTTTAAATCAAGTCAGTTTATTCTATTAATTTTTTTATTTACAACCAATATTACAGCGATCGCTAAAACAGAATATTTTAGACAGATTGCATTAGATGGTAATTTTGATATAGTGGGAAGATATCCTATTTCTGAAAGTGCTGCAAGGCAGGGCGCTGCATACAGATTAACTTATAATAACAACGGATTAGAAAAAGTTGAATATACAATCAACGGCCATATGAAAGAAAATGATCTTTATTTTCATGCGGGCCAGATCAAAATTGAGCACATGGATGATGGTTGGGAAAAAAGAAGCTATTATAATTATAAGGGTAAACCCACTCGAGATATCGTAAGCGGTGCATATTCAGTAAGGATACATAAAGATGAGGATAATAACACTATTTCGCTTTATAATTATAATAAAACAAATTCTTTAATGAAAGATAAATATGGCGTTGCTCATTACCTGTGTTATTTAGATGATGAAGGAAGAAGGTCTTCCTCCATCCGTTTTGATGTAGCGGGAAATCGGGTAACAGACAAAGAAGGTTTTTATGAATTGCTTTCTCGATATGATGATGAAGGTAATGTGGTAGAACAGCTCAATTATGATGAAGATGGAAAATTAATGGATGACAAAGACTATTTTACATCTATTAGAAGAGCCTACGATGAAAACGGCAATATCATTGATGAGCGTTTTTATGGCATTGATGGAGAATTGAAATTACACACTTTTGTAGGAGTTGCTATGATCAAGCGGGCATATGATGATCAAGGCAGGATCATTGAAGAAAGATACTTTGGTATAGATGAAATGCCTAGAGAAAGAGTGAAATACAGCGGTTTTTCTTATGCAATGATCAGATACAACTACGGTACAGATGGTGAGATTAAAAAAGTCGTTTATTTAGACAAAAATGAACGTAAGTTATAGTTGATCTGAGCTGATGTTGTAAAACCACTCTATTTTTAAGCCCTTTATTCGAACGCAGCAATTCCTGTAATATCTTGTCCGGTTATAAGTAAATGTATATCGTGTGTACCCTCATAAGTAATAACCGATTCCAAGTTCATCATATGGCGCATTATAGGATATTCATCAGTAATGCCCATTGCTCCTAAAATTTGTCTGGATTCTCTAGCAATGTGGATAGCCATATCTACATTGTTTCGTTTGGCCATAGAAATTTGAGCAGGAGTAGCTTTCCCTTCATTCTTAAGTTGTCCCAAGCGGAAAGCTAATAGCTGAGCTTTGGTAATTTCGGTGATCATTTCTGCCAGCTTCTTTTGTGTGAGTTGGAAACCTGCAATTGGTTTGCCAAACTGAACACGCTCTTGTGCATATCGAAGGGCAGAATCATAGCAATCCATGGCAGCACCTATAGCTCCCCATGCAATACCATATCTGGCAGAAGACAAACAAGTAAGTGGGCCTTTTAATCCTTTTACTTCCGGAAATAGATTTTCTTTAGGGATTTTAACGTTATCAAAAACTAATTCTCCTGTAGCAGAAGCTCTTAATGACCATTTACCATGCGTTTCTGGAGTAGTAAAACCCTCCATCCCTCTTTCTACAATTAATCCTCTAATTATTCCTTCTTCATTTTTTGCCCACACGACTGCAATATCTGCGAATGGAGAATTTGAAATCCACATCTTTGCACCATTTAATATATAATAATCTCCATCTTCTTTGATGTTAGTGATCATACTCCCGGGATCAGAACCATGATTAGGTTCTGTCAAGCCAAAGCAGCCCATTATTTCTCCTGTTGCCAGCTTTGGCAAATACTTTTTCTTTTGTTGTTCAGACCCAAACTTAAAAATGGGATACATTACTAATGAACCTTGTACAGAAGCTGTAGAACGAATACCTGAGTCGCCTCTTTCAATTTCTTGCATAATGAGCCCATAACTTATTTCATCAAGGCCTGCACCGCCATATTCTGTAGGAATACTTGGGCCAAAACCGCCAATTTCTCCTAAGCCGGAAATAATTTGCTTTGGAAATTCAGCCTTTTGGGCATACTCCTCAATGATCGGCGATATTTCTTTCTTCACCCAAGCTCTCGTAGTTTCTCTGACTAATTTATGCTCTTCCGATAAGAGGTCATCAATATTATAGTAGTCATGCCCTTGAAATAAATCCTGACCCATATTTAAACTTGTTTTTATTAAAACTAAAGTTAATAAAATTATATTTTTGAAAAAGAATATAATTTATGCTACGTTCATAATTCAAAAGTCAAAAACTTAAACTACGTATGGCTTTAATCGCAATAGAAGGACTTAAAATAAGGGGGTATGTAGGGGTGCACGAAGAGGAAAAAATTCTAGGAAATGATTATTCATTAGATATTTATATTACTAGTCTTACTCAACTTGCCGAGGAACAAGATACATTGAATGATACGATTGATTATGAACAAGTGGCTTTAATAGCGAAGAAAGTATTGTCACAACCTGCGAATTTGCTAGAGCATGCACTTCAAAAAGTTATTAAAGAAATTGCTGTTTCTTTCAAAAACATTAATCATATAAAAGCCAGGCTGTCTAAACTTCATCCGCCTATTAGCGGTGAGGTAAAAAGAGTTTATGTAGAAATTTCGAGGGATTTCCATTAAAATAATTAATTTTGCATTCCTACCATTAAAAATGGCGCTGTGGCCGAGTGGCTAGGCAGAGGTCTGCAAAACCTTCTACAGCGGTTCGAATCCGCTCAGCGCCTCTTTAACTTCCACATTAAATAAATTAAGGCTAGTAATTATCTTATTAAAGTACTATATTTCTGTATGCAAATTAAGTTTTTGATTTTTTACCTTCTATTAGCAATTGGTTGCTTTCAAAGTTGCTCAGAAACTACAGATGACAATATTGATTCGGACAAGGAGATGATAACCACTGAGCCTGTTTCGAAAAAAAAGTGGGTCACTATATGCAACGAGCGGTTTGAGTTTTGCTTAGAATACCCTGCGACACTTCTGAATGTACAAATTGGGAACTCAAACGGCGATGGTTTGGAGTTGAGATCATCAGATAAAAAATTTATTTTAGAAGCATGGGCATACAACAATGTAGTAGGAGAAGATATTAATTCTTTATATCAATCTGTTTTATCCATTGATACTATCGGGAATATTAAAAAGAAAAGTTATAATGAGTCCAGCTTTAGTTATACCGGCCAAATTTCTAACGGCATGAGCTTATCCGAAAAAGTACTTGTCGACAGTAGTGCGGTCAAAACATGTAGAGTATTGTATACAACCCAAAGTGAAGCTACATACAAAGATGATATTGAAAGGATTTTAAATTCTTTCCAAACTGTTCGTGCTTCCCCTCTTTAATTAAATTATAATTAATAACGATTTTAATGTCTGATTGGCATAATTTTAATGCTATCGAAAATATATCTATAAAAAACAAAACATGAAATATAGCATTACCGCATTTTTTTATTTTATGATCACAACATTTACTTACTCAATTAAAGCTCAAACTGTTGATTCTAACTATCTAGACGGAGTAGTGTATGTCAAAATAAAAGCATCTTCCTCTATGGAATTAGATCCATATGATACGTCTAATAGTACATTAAATCAAGCAATAATTGACTACAGCATTGATAGTATGATTAAGCCCTTTCCTGACATGAGTGAGGAGCTGGACAAAACTTATCGAATTTACTTTTCTGATTATGCTGAATTTAATAACTTGATCATTACACTAAAACTCATATCTGATATGGAATACGTGGAAAAAGCACCCTTGTACAAAATTAATCTAACTCCAAATGACCTTAATGCAGCACAATCCTATCTTAATATAATCAATGCTCCAAAAGCTTGGGATATCACTACAGGGTCATCTAATATAGTAGTCGCAATTGTAGACAATGGCATACTCCTGACTCATCAAGACCTACAAGCCAATATCTGGAACAATCTTGGCGAAGTAGAGAATGGATTAGATGAAGATTTAAATGGCTATCCGGATGATGTTAATGGATGGGATGTATCTGATAATGATAACAATCCGAATCCTCCTGCTTCTACTACTGATTCAGATCCTTTCGTTCACGGCACATTAGTGGGAGGTATAGCCGGTGCTGTGACTAATAATAATATAGGTATCGCATCTATTGGATACCACATACAACTAATGGCAGTTAAATGTGCTCCGGATAACGAAAATGGAGAATCATTACCAGATGCATATGATGGAATATTTTACGCCACGAGAGCTGAAGCTGATATTATTAATATGTCTTTTGGTGGCAGCCAGGGGAGCTTTATTACCGGACAAAATCTCGTTAATGCGGCTCATAATGCAGGTATTGTGTTAGTAGCAGCTGCAGGAAATAATAATTCTTCCAACCCATATTATCCTGCTGCATATAGCAATGTCATAGCTGTAGGTGCCATAGATGATAATAGTAACAAATCAAGTTATTCTAATTATGGAAATTATATTGATGTGGTAGCTCCGGGTAATAGGTTGCTAACAACTTCTGCCGGCACTACTACTTCATATGGTTCTGCGAGTGGTACTTCTCTTGCATGTCCCATCGTAGCCGGATTAGCGGGACTGATATTATCAGATAATCCGGCTCTATCAAATGAGCAAGTGCGGACAAAGATTAAGAACGGAGCTGTCAATATAGATGGTCAAAACCCCGATTTTATCGGTCAATTAGGAGCGGGAAGAATTGACGCATTTAATGCTGTATCAGGTACAATTAATACTTTTACAGTTGACCGTCAAAAAGATCTGGTTTTCAAGCTTATTGATAACGGAGTTAATTACATTTTACGCCTTAATGCTAATAATATTCTTGATGTTCAAAAAAGTAATGCTTCTGTTACTATCTCTAATATATTAGGACAAGTGATGTATGAGAGAAGTAATTTTGAAGTTAAAAAAGGTATTTTTATTCCAAAAACCAGCCTTCCAAGAGGTATGTTTTTATTTACGGTACAAGTAGGTGATTATAGCACTACGAAGAAAATATCAGGGATGGACTAACAGTTTTCTAACTCACATTGCGCTGATTTATCTTCTAATTCCAAGGTAGCATGGTTTATATTCATATTCTTTAATTCTTGCCGGATATTGTTTTTTACCTGCTCCAAATCTAAATCATCATCCTTCTTATTCACTACTAAATGAGCAGTCAAAATATTATATTCTCCATCTAATGACCAAATATGTAGGTCATGAACATTTAAAACTTCCTCTTTTGAAAGCAAAAATTTATTTATCGCAGCTTCACTGACACCTTTCGGAATAGCTTGTAAAACTATTTCTAAGGTTTTTTTAATGTTTTTAAATACATTAAAAAGTATATAACCGGTAATAATTATTGACAATATCGGATCAATAATATACCAATCAAAAAAATACATAATAATTGACCCCACCAATACGGCTATCCAACCTAGTACATCTTCCAATAAATGTAACGAAACTACCTGTTCATTCATAGAGGTACCTTTTTTCAATTTTAAAACAGCTAATCCATTTACTACAATACCTATTATTGCAATGCCGATCATATAAGCCGGCTCAGTCTGCTCCGGTGATATTAATCTGGGAATTGCTTTTATTAAAATATAGATACTCCCAACAACAAGAATAACAGAATTAATGATTGCGCCTAATAAAGAAAAGCGCTTATAACCATACGAGAAATTACGGTCTCTGCCTTTTTTAGAAATTTTTTGAAAATACCATGCTAAGCCTAAAGATAAACTATCACCAAGATCATGTAAAGCATCAGATAAAATTGCTACACTATTAGTAAAAAGGCCACCTATTATCTCTATTATTGTGAAAAAGAGATTCAGGAAAAAAGCAACTTTTATGTTACCTGTAGCCGGATCATGAGAATGAGAATGGCTCATAATATCAATCTTTAAATCCAATAAATATAGTTGTCATCTATATACAAACATTAGAAATATTGATCTAATATTGCCTCATTATTGAATAATATTTGACCTTATTGAGCTGACTACTTCTGCTATGGCTTCAAACTCTTCAGAAGTCATTTCTACCTTACTGGTACTGTTATCAACGATCATTAACATTCCATCAACTTCTTTCATTTCCGGCTCGGCATATTCATAATTTATCGTAACTTCATCATATTTGCTTTTCAATTCATCAAACTGTTCAGAAAGTTTTCCAATATTAGGATCATTCTGATAAGCTTCTAATAGTAATTTTAATTCATTAAGCGTAATTTTTTGTTCTCCTACCCTTTCTATGATTGCGGCATCGTTTTTTTTCTGTCCGGCTTTTATAGCAATATGCAAAGCTTCGATCCAACCTCCGGCTAACATTACCACGCCTATGTCTCCCCTCCCTTGATCTATCAGGTATGCATTCATTTCATTAAAACTTTGGGTCGACAAATTTAATAAAGTATCAATATTGCCATTATTGTTCGCCATTTTTTTAATCATAGATAAATTAAAGAATTGACCTACATTTAAATCATCAGCTAAACCTTTAATAGCAGTTAAATACTTTAAACTGGCACCGGTTTTATCATACAAATTGATATATCCTAAATCAGCACCGAAAACTCCCAAATTAAAAGCTTTTTTAAAATTAGTATTGTATAATTCTTTGTTATCTGTAGCATTCAAAATATCTTCATCATAATCTACTCCACTTTCTTTTATTAAAGCAGATATTTCTAATGGAGAAGGAATACCTTTAACAATATCATTAAATACTTCTTTAGATATCTCAATATTTTGTTTGCCTAACTCATGATTTGTTTGCTCATTGAGTGTGTGCTCTAACGTTTTCTCTTCCTGGCATGCCATAGTTAGGAATAGTAATCCGGTATATATTATCAATATTTTTTTGAAAGCCATATTATATCATTTTATCACACGAGATTCTATTAATTGTGCTTGAAATATAATCAAAACCAATGAAAAATATAACAAGCAGAGAGATTTAACTTACAAAAATGTTTAAGTTTTATTTATTCTGTAAGTAAATCGAATTTATAGCAAGAAAATCTAGAGCACTTTTTGTTGCCTTATTTCATAAAGCCCTCCATTAAAAATACGTTAATACTAGAGAAATATATAATTTTACAACTTAGCAGTAATATTCAAGAAAAATGCCAGTAACTAAAGCGGAAAAAGAAAAGAGGGAAATTATTAAAGAGTACAGGCGGCTTCTAAAATCTTACGACCCGGGTACAGAAGAAAAAAAGAACAGGATCCGCCGAGCTTTTGAAATAGCTGCAGAGGCTCATAAAGAAATACGACGAAAATCCGGTGAACCTTACATTATGCACCCTTTAGCGGTAGCACAAATAGTAGTGGATGAAATAGGATTAGGGACAACCTCCATCATCTGTGCCTTATTACATGACGTAGTAGAAGATACCGAAGTAACACTGGAAGAAATTGATAAAGAATTTGGGCCTCGAGTTACGCAGATCATTGATGGGCTAACTAAGATATCGGAAGTATTTGATGTAAACAGTACTGCAAAGGCAGAGAATATCCGTAAAATATTACTTACCCTAGGCAAAGACATTAGGGTAGTGCTAATAAAATTAGCTGACCGGCTCCATAACATGAGAACTATGGACGCTATGCCAAGGCATAAGCAACTTAAAATTACTTCTGAAACACAATACTTGTATATCCCACTTGCTCACAGGCTCGGATTATATAATATAAAATCAGAGCTGGAAGACCTTTGCATGAAATACGCAGAACCCAGCTCCTATAAAAGAATAGCTAAAAAGCTAAATGAAACAAAAAGAGGCCGTACTAGATTTATCAATGAGTTTGTCAAGCCGATAACAAAACGACTTGATGCTAAAGGAATAAAATATGAGATCATCGGCAGGCCCAAAACAATACATTCAATCTGGAATAAGATAAGGATTAAAAATGTGCCTTTTGAAGAAGTGTATGATAAATTTGCAGTAAGGATCATCATAGATCCTGAAAATCCGGAACAAGAGAAGGCAGACTGCTGGAGAGTTTATTCTATAGTCACAGATACTTACAGGCCCAACCCGGATAGGCTTCGAGATTGGATATCTACACCAAAAGGGAATGGTTATGAGTCTTTGCACACTACCGTTATGGGCCCCAAAGGCCGCTGGGTAGAAGTACAGATAAGAACCAGAAGAATGAATGAAATAGCGGAGAAAGGATATGCAGCACATTGGAAATATAAAGATTCTAGTGAAGCAGATTCTATCGTAGATAAATGGCTCGAGAGTGTGCGGGAAGTGCTGGATAATCATAATTCCAATACCTATGATTTTTTAGATGATGTTAAACTGGATCTTTTTGCAGAAGAGATTTATATTTTTACACCTAAAGGAGATATTAAAATTTTACCAACTCATGCTACAGTACTGGATTTCGCCTATGATATTCATACCGATATCGGAAATAGGTGCATTGGTGCAAAAGTCAATCATAAAATACTACCTCCAAGCCATATTTTAAATAATGGCGACCAAGTGGAGATATTGACTTCCAACAAGCAAGTCCCTCAAGAAGCTTGGTTAGGATTTGCCGTAACAGCAAAAGCTAAGTCTAAAATTAAAGAATCGTTACGAAAAGTGCGTAACTATAATATACAAATGGGAAAAGCCATTATTGAAGATGTGCTCAGAGAAGAGAAACTAACAGTCAATAATAACAACTTGGAACAATTAGCTGAATATTTTAAAGTAAGCTCTCAAAACGAATTATTTTTAAAAGCAGCTACAGGTGGGCTTAATTTAAAAAAGATAAAAAAGGTAAAAAGAGAAAATGACAAAATTCAGCCTCAAAAAAAACGATTAGCATCTATTACTCCAAAATCTATCGAGAAAGAGATTAAAGAGACGCTGACGAGAAATACAAACCTTATAATATTTGGTGAAAACTCAGAAAATATTGATTACCAAATGGCTCCTTGCTGTAAGCCATTGCCGGGCGATGATGTATTTGGTTTTATTAATGTAAATGATAAAGTTGAAATTCATAAATCAGGATGTATAAAGACTAACAAAATCTTATCTAAATATGATTATAAAATTGTAAAGACTAAATGGACTAAAGAGAAAAAAATAGCGTTTCTAACCGGATTAATACTGACCGGGCTCGATGATGTCGGAGTAATGAGCAAGATAACACATGTGATTTCCGGCAAACTTAAAATGAATATGCAATCCATTACTATAGATGGCTTAGATGGCATGTTTGAAGGGAAAATAATGGTGTATGTAAATGATACCGATCATTTAGAGAAATTAATAAATCATCTTAAAAATATTGATGGAATTCTATCCGTTCATAGGCTAGAGGAATAATTTTTATACAGATTACGTTGCAGCCTATAGGTAAAAGTCATATCTTCAAACAATTATGCAATTAACTGAATCAACTCGCTATACGGAAGAAACTTTAAACCAGGTTAACGAACTTTTTTCTATCCATTTGGAACAGAATGGACAAAGAAAAACACCTGAACGGTTTGCTATTCTAGAGGAAATTTATTCTTTAAAAAAACATTTCGACGCAGAAGATCTATACATTTGCATGAAACAAAAAAATTACCGCGTCAGCCGAGCTACAGTATACAACACACTTGATTTATTAGTCACATGTGGCTTGGTTACTAAGCACCAATTCGGAACAAATTTAGCCCAATACGAAAAAGCATACGGCAATAAACAACACGATCATTTAATTTGCTTAAAATGCAAAAAGGTATTAGAATTTTGTGACCCTCGCTTACAACAAGTACAAGATACTGTAGGAGAAGTGATGAATTTTGAGATCGCACATCATTCGCTCACCCTATATGGCCAGTGTAAGGACATTGAAAACTGTAGAGCAAATAATAAATAAATTATATATGGATTTTGCATTAGAAAGTAAAGATGATTTTGAAATAATAAAATTTATAGGCAACATGATAAGCGATCATGAAAACAAGCCTATTTTATCAGTTGTTAAAGACATCATTACTAAAGGCAAGAACAAATTCATTATTGACTTGGAACAAGTTGACACCATCAACAGTTCAGGATTAGGATTATTATTAGGAATCTTAACCAAGTCTCGACAACACGGCGGAGAAACAATTATTGTTAATATTCCAAATGCATTATCAAAACTTTTAGTGATGACTAAACTTAATATGATATTCACAACAGCAAAAAACTATGATGCGGCTATAGAAGAATTTAACAAGCTGGGGCTGCAAGAACAATCTTAAATGTTGATAATTTAATTTATATATAAAGAAGTTTCTTTCGAATTTAGTGTCTCTTAACAAACTACACTTACATGTCAGTAGACTTAATACTTGGATTACAATGGGGAGATGAAGGTAAAGGGAAAATTGTAGACTGCCTTGCTCCAAATTATGATATTATTGCTCGTTTTCAAGGTGGGCCAAATGCAGGCCACACACTCAATTTTAATGGGAATAAATATGTGTTACATACCATCCCCTCCGGCATATTTCATGATAACATCATTAACTTAATTGGCAATGGTGTAGTGATCGATCCCATCGATTTTAATCAGGAACTAGAAAAACTTGCTGATCTAAATATCGACGTTAATAAAAACCTATATATTTCAAAAAAGGCTCACCTCATTCTTCCTACTCATAGGATTTTAGATGCGGCTTCTGAACAAAGCAAAGGAACATCTAAAATTGGTTCTACATTAAAAGGTATTGGGCCAACTTATATGGATAAAACCGGGAGGAATGGTTTGCGTATTGGCGACATTTTATCTCCAGATTTCAAGCAAAAATACAATCAACTTAAAGAAAAGCACGAGAAGCTGATTAGCTTACATGAATTTGATTATGACCTTTTAGAATTGGAAGAAGCATGGTTTAAAGGAATTGATGTCATTAAATCACTTAATCTCGTAGATGGGACTTACTTTATCAATGAACAAATCAAAAAAGGTAAAAAAGTTTTAGCTGAAGGGGCGCAAGGTTCAATGTTGGATATAGATTTTGGTACTTATCCGTATGTCACTTCCTCTAATACAGTTACCGCATCTGCATGTATTGGATTAGGTATCCCTCCTCAATATATAAATGAAGTGATCGGTATTGCAAAAGCATATTGCACGCGCGTGGGGAGCGGGCCTTTCCCCTCGGAACTGGAAAATGAAGTGGGTGAAAGATTAAGAAAAGAAGGACACGAATTTGGCGCTACAACAGGCAGGCCAAGACGCTGTGGATGGTTAGATATCCCTGCACTTAAGTACACTATTATGATTAATGGAGTGACTCAATTAGTGATCACTAAAATTGATGTTTTAAATCAATTTGAACATATAGAAGTGTCTACCGACTATAAACTTGAAGACGGCACCGTTACTCAAGAACTACCGTATGATATTGTTTCGGCACCGGTTAAAACCGTGCAAAAGTCTTTTAAAGGATGGCTTGAAGAAGTAAATGATGCCTCCTCATTTGATGAACTCCCAGCTAAATTAGCTGAATATGTAGCGTATTTAGAAAAAGAATTAGAAGTGCCGATTACAATGATCTCGACCGGGCCTGAAAGAGAAAAATTGATTAAAAAAGAAGTATTGTCTCTTTCATGATCATCTCTAAAAAAACATATAGCGGCTTTTCTAATAAAGAATTAAAAAAAAACTACTCACTTGGGCCGATCGATTCGATACGGTTTGTTGCTTAAACAGCAACCATTATCAAGCTGATAAATACACTTCATTTGATTTTATCATAGCTGCTGGCGTTGAGAAACAACTCACTTCTGAGCCTAAAAAAGCATTTGAAAAATTAAAGAATTTTCAACTTACAAATGAAGGCCAATGGCTGTTTGGCTTCTTAGGATATGATTTAAAAAATGGAATTGAAGATTTACAATCTTCTAATTTCGATGGCTTAGAAATGCCAACTATGCATTTTTTTATCCCTCAAAATATTATTGAAGTAAAACAGCAAACAATCATTGTCCATAAAATAAATGTGTCAGCCGAAAAAATGTATAACGAAATAGAACAGGTTAATCCTGAAGAAACTTTTCAACCACTTCCTTCCTTCATCAAAAGAATTTCTAAACCCGAATATTTAGCAAATATTAAAACTATTAAAGATCATATTATTAAAGGTGATGTTTATGAACTTAATTATTGCCAAGAGTTTTATGCTAATGCTACTATTCAACCTATTTCGACTTACTTACAATTAAATAAATACTCAAAAGCTCCTTTTTCCACTTACTATAAACTAGATAAAAAATATCTGCTTTGCTGCAGCCCCGAAAGATTCTTAAAAAAAACAGATAATAAGCTTATCGCACAACCCATCAAAGGAACCAGTAAGCGGTCAACTGACAAAAAAGAAGATCAAAAACTAATGAACGAATTATCAGTAAGCTTAAAAGAACAAGCAGAAAATGTGATGATCGTAGATTTAATGAGAAACGATTTATCTAAAAGTGCTGTGCCCGGCAGCGTTACAGTTGATGAGCTTTTTGGCATTTATACATTTGAACTAGTCCATCAAATGATCTCTACTATCAGTAGCACCTTACGACCTGATGTCCATTTTATTAATGCTATAAAAAATGCCTTCCCAATGGGTTCAATGACCGGGGCGCCCAAAATTGCAGCTATGCAACTTATCGAACAGTATGAGACTACTAAAAGAGGGCTTTTTTCCGGCGCGGTAGGATATATTTTACCTAATAATGACTTTGATTTTAATGTTGTTATCAGAAGCTTACTGTATAACCATATCAATAAATATATATCTTATCAAGTTGGCGGGGCCATCACAGATGGCTCTGTTCCTGAAAGGGAATATGAAGAGTGCCTAGTTAAAGCTCAAATTTTAAATTTGAAATAATAAACTAAGTATCCAAAGAGGCTTTTACACATAAAAACAGAAAAGCACTATTTATTATCTTATTTTGCAAAGGTCTCCTTATTTTTATCCTATGAAAAAAGTTATCAATACCTCAGAAGCTCCAGCACCAATTGGGCCTTATAACCAAGCAATATTAGTTGATAATATGTTATATGCATCCGGCCAAATAGCCATTGACCCTTTTACCGGATCGTTAGTTTTGGAAAATATTGCCAAAGAAACAAAGCAAGTAATGACTAACATACAAGGTGTTTTAAACGCAGCCGGCATGGATTTTACCAATATCATCAAGACTACTATTTTTATTTCTGACATGAATAATTTTATTGAAATTAATGAGGTATATGGTAAATATTTTGAGGAAGGAGATGCGCCTGCCAGAGAAACGGTTGAAGTTTCCAGGCTTCCTAAAGATGTAAATATTGAAATTTCATTCATAGCAAGCAAATAACCTTGATTATCTATCTTAAAAATGAAGAAATTGATGTTAAAAAATGGGATCAATGCATACACCATTCTTTAAATGGCATAGCGTATGCTTATTCATGGTATTTAAATATTGTTGCTCCGGAATGGGAAGCTTTAATTTTAGATGATTATAAAGCAGTATTTCCATTAACTCAAAATAAAAAGTATGGATTGCATTATTTGTTTCAGCCCTTTTTTACCCAACAGCTTGGTATATTTTCACCAAATTTGCTCAATGAAAAAATTATCCGTTTGCTTTTAAATAAAATACCTAGTAAATATAGATACATAGATATCAACTTAAATACTCAAAATACACTCACAGATTCTAAATTTTTTATTACTAAAAAAGTTACTCATCACCTAGATCTTATCGCAGATCATCAGCAAATACAGGTCGGCTATACTACTAACTTAAAACGTAATATCAAAAAAGCTAAACAGGCAAATATTCAAATTTTGAAAAATGGAAATCCTGAAGCGTTGGTTAAATTATTTGTCAACAATCAAGGCCGGAAAATAAAAGGCCTTAAACGAAAGGATTATTTCAAATTAACACCAATTATATATGAAGCTACCTATAAAGGCATGGGAGAAACGTGGGCCGCTTATGATCAAAACAACGATTTATGTGCCGGCATATTTTTTTTAAAAAGCCATCATAAAGTGATCAGCTTAATTATTGCTTCAAACTCAACTGCACAAAAACATGGAGCGATTGCATTTATTTTTAATTCTTTTATACAAGCATATCAAGAAAAAAACTTAACACTTGATTTTGAAGGTTCTATGATATCAGGCATCGCCCGATTTTATAAAAGTTTTGGAGCAACAGAAGTGATTTACCAAAATATTAAGCTAAACTCGTTACCTTGGTACATAAAACTCATTAAGCAATAAATGGAATATTACCTTTTAATCTTCGGGCTGGTAGCCTTAGTATTTGGAGGCGAAATATTAGTGAGAGGAGCAGTGGGAATATCTTTAAAACTACGCCTTTCCACTATGCTGGTAGGGTTAACAATTGTATCTATAGGCACTTCTGCTCCTGAATTATTAGTTAGTGTTAAAGCTGCATTAAATAATCATCCCGATATTGCAATAGGTAACATATTAGGTTCTAATATTTGCAACTTAGGCTTAGTTTTAGGGTTAACAGGCATTGCATTTCCTTTAGTTATTAAACAAGGAACTATAAAATTTGATTGGCCGATATTGATCGTAGCAACGGGTTTATTGAACTTATTCATTCTTGACAGAACGTTAGAGTTATGGGAAGGCATAGTATTTATAAGCCTCCTGATATGGTATATCGGCTTATTGATATATAAAAACAGAAAATATAATGAAAATAATGCAGTAGATGAAGATTTATCAACAGAGCGGAATGCGCCGCTTTGGAGAAACATATTATATATTATTGGTGGATGCGTAGCGTTAATATACGGGGCCGATTGGTTAGTAGAAGGGGCGGTAGATATTGCAAGGTCTTTTGATATATCTGAAAGAGTTATCGCCCTCAGCTTGGTTGCTTTTGGAACTAGCATACCTGAATTAGCAACATCTTTGATAGCGGCATTTAAAAAACAAACAGATATTTCGGTAGGTAATCTCATTGGATCTAATATATTCAATATCCTGAGTATTTTAGGAATTACTTCAATTATTAAGACAATAGATATAAACCCGCAAATCATCACTTTTGATATGCTCTGGGTGTTAGGTATTGCAGTTCTTTTGTTACCTCTTATGCTGATCAGGAAAAAAATTGGTGTAGTAGAGGGCTTAATCCTACTAATCACTTATGGTGTTTACATGTATTTTATCTTGTAAAAGTATGAATGCAATTATTATAACCATTGGAGATGAGATTTTAATAGGACAGACGATTGATACTAATTCAGCATTTATAGGAAAAGAGCTTTCAGCAATAGGTATCTCTGTAAAAGAAATTATTTCTATTTCAGATGATGAAGATCATATATTACAAACACTCGAACGTGTCCAGAATACTGCTCCTTTAGTAATGATTACTGGTGGGTTGGGCCCTACTAAAGATGATATAACTAAACACACCCTTTGCAAATATTTTAAGTCTAAGCTTGTATTTAATCAACAAACACACAGCCTTATTAAGTCTTTTTTTGAAAAGAGAGGAAAAGAATTGACTGAACGAAATGAGCAGCAAGCTTATTTGCCCGCTAATGCTATTCCGCTTTCAAATGCTGCAGGCACTGCTCCGGGCATGTGGTTTGAACGAGGTGAAACCATTTTTATATCTATGCCGGGCGTGCCTTATGAAATGCAGCAGATCCTTAAGGAATCAGTCATCCCTAAAATAAAAAGCAACTTTACCTTACCTGAAATTATTCATACATATATTCTCACAATTGGTATCAGAGAATCATTTTTAGCGGATAAGCTAATTGATTTTGAAGAACAATTACCGAATCATATCAAGCTAGCCTATCTTCCAGGTATCGGAAAAGTAAAATTAAGACTAAGCGGGAAGGGATCCAATAAACAACAGTTAATAAAAGAAATAAATACTGAGGTAGAAAAAGTACAACAACTCATTCCTCAATATATTTACGGCTATGATGAAGATTCTATCGAAAAAATAATTGGAGAATTACTTATAAACAAAACAAAAACCGTTGGTACCGGAGAAAGTTGCACTGCCGGATTAATTGCTAATAAATTAACTACCATCCCGGGAAGTTCGGCTTACTTTAAAGGAGGAATTGTAGCATATTCCAACACAATCAAAGAAAACCTTCTAAATGTTTCTACGAATATTATTAATAAATATGGCGCAGTCAGCAAAGAAGTTGTGGAAGAAATGGCAAAGGGTGTGTTATCGAAATTAGATACTGCTTATGCCATTACGATCTCAGGCATCGCAGGCCCTGATGGTGGCACCGAAGAAAAACCGGTCGGAACTGTTTGGATAGCTGTAGGTGATCAACAAAACATTATTTCCAAATTATATTCCCTCAATACCGGAAATCGAATTAGAAATATGGAACTTTCTGCAAATACTGCTTTAAATATGTTTAGAAAGTTGCTTTTGGGAGAATTAGAGTAAGGAAGGTAAGGTCTTAATTTACAATTAAAAACTTAGTCACGAAGCGATCTTCTCCAAACTCATCGGTAGTAAATACTAAATACACGCCGGTTTTTGCTTTTTTCCCGTCGTAATCAAATCCATCCCATGTGGCTTGGCCACCATCTGCAGTAGTTTCATAGATTAACGTACCGCCGATATCAGTTACTTTTGTAATGGCATTTCTAACCAAGCCTTTAATAGCCACTACCCCGTCATAATCTTCTCTGACCGGATTGGGATAAACATAAACTTCTCCGTGCGTTAATTCTCCTTCAGTAGCAGTACCTTTATATGAAATAATACCTTTATCTGTTCCTATAAAAACTTCTCCCGATACTCCATCTACAGCAATAGCATTGATGCTATTCGACAAAAGCGGACTGTTATCTACATTGAAATAATTGATAGTTTCAGTACCATCTTCAGATAAAAGCCATACACCATTAGTAGTTCCAACCCATTTCCTATTAGCTCCATCAACAGCAATATCATTGACAATTTCTGTTTCTAATAAATAGCCGGCAACGCCATCTTGTTCTACTAAAACTTGTTGTGCATCACACCCTTCGCTGGAGAAAACTTGCCCGGGACAATAATACACTGCTATTCCAAGGTCTGTACCTACCCATATTTCACCATCCAAGTCTTTTCTTATGCAATTTACATTAATAGTAGGCAATCCTCCCGCTCCTAAGCCTGTTTTCATTCGTTTAAATTGATCATCTGACTTATCTTCCAGATCATCTCCGTGATCAAATACCATAATTCCCTCTCTCTTAGCCAATACAACCCACTTTTGATTATAATCATCAATGACAATATCGCTAACACTATTTTCAGCCCAAGTAAATGGAGGTTTATAAGCATACCAATTATTAGCCGGTGTTTTCACTACCAGCGGTTCAGGAGAACCATAATTTGCGATCCATAGATTATTTTCATTATCAAAAGCCAGTCCTGCCGTACGGTAAGAGCCCGGGTCGCCAACCATATCTTGTAATCCCGAATTTTGTTTATACACTTTTACTACTTCCCCATTATAAAATTCTAACAATCCGCCCCCGTAAGAAGCAGCAAATACATGATCATCTACCGGATTTACAGCAACAGAAATAAAATCAAAAACGGTATCCATTGCAGGATGATTGTACACATTATAAGTACCCCAATATCCATAATTAAAGCTAAATAACCCATCAAAATTAAATTGATAATTCCAGGAATTATCCCTACTCCCGGGCGCTACCCATAATTCATTGTTTAGAATAAAAATATCTGTAACATTAGATGTTCCCGGCCCACCCGGCTGAATTTTCTGAACACTATTAGAAGTCACTTTTAATAATCCGCCAAACAAATCCGCTACCCAAATTGTACCATTTTCATCTCTTACGGCATGCTGTGGCCGCCCTAACTTTTCTGAATCGGCAACTTCTGCTATAACCTGATCATCGATCGTAATAATTCTACTATTTGAAATTTCTCCTACCGAATCTTTTTCTATCTCTACCACTATCAAAGTATTATCATCACTAGTAATATTTTGAACAAAATAATTTGGATCGGCATAAAAGAAACTCCATGATGCTTCATCATATCTGAATATACTGTCATTGATCAAAACATACGGAATTGATTGATGATTAATGACTATAGAAGCTACTCCGGCAGGAAGCCCATTAACAGAATCTTGTAATATCCAATTATTGTAATTAGCTATGTTAGCAGAATTTAAAGCGGCTTTTTTAACGCCATCTTCTGTAGCAGCATAAATGAAATCTCCTTCGATAGTAGTCATATAAACATTTATTTTGGAAGCATCAGCTCCAATGTAATAAGTGTCTTTGATTTCCATTTTAGCTAAATCGACTACCACAATTCCAAAACCACAAGATAAATATGCCAAGTTTTTATTGAAATAAATATGATTGATGGCTTTATTCCCGATGATAGATGATCGTTTAATATCTGATATATTAACTACTTTATTTCCTGCTATAATGTCTAGATTACTGTTGTTATAAGCTACTGCAAGAAGATCATTTTGGATGGAATAGTTTATAGTACTTATGCCTACATCATTTAGTAAATTAGTTTTGTCTAATCTGCTGATAGAATTATCCTTTTTATTAAAAGAAAAAACAGCATTTTCTGTAGCACAATATACTATATCAGTCGCTAAAGCAACTTCAGACCCTTTTTTATAAGGCAAATGAGATCGCCATTGTCCGATATTTATGTCTTTTATGTCTTCCTGGGCAACGCTGCATTTAATTAGAAAAAATAAATTGAAAAGAAAAATTACTGCGATGCGCATTTTTTATGTTTGATGCAAAGTTGATACTTTTTCCTAGAACGGGCAAAATACAACTAATGTTGTACATTATTTATGTATATTTACGCACTTTATCAAGCTAAAAGCAGAGGACGTACAAATTACTTTTTATGTGGCAGAGTATAGCAAGATTTATTTTAAAATACAGGCTATTTTTTTTAATAATTTTGGCATTAGCCACCGCTTTTATGGCTTACAAGGGCCAGGATATACAAATGTCTTACGACTTTGCAAAAGTCATCCCTGAAGACGATCCTATTTATGTAAATTATAAAGAATTTCAAAAAAAGTTTGGCGAAGACGGCAATGTGATGGTACTAGCTGTTGAGTCTAAGGATATATTTAAATTAAATTTTTTTAATGACTGGTATGAATTAGGCAATGAGATCAAAGAAGTTGACGGAATAGAAAAAGTACTTTCTATAC
This sequence comes from Chitinophagales bacterium, assembly GCA_965213575.1. Classification (GTDB taxonomy): domain Bacteria; phylum Bacteroidota; class Bacteroidia; order Chitinophagales; family JAUHXS01; genus JAUHXS01. The sequence continues at coordinate 60,975 of CBDBZN010000007.1, forward strand.
CACATTCCTTTACTTTAAATAAGGACAAAGAGCAGAAAAATTTTCAAGTTAACCAACTGGTAACTAGAAAATTAAACTCACAAGCTGAATTAGATTCTATTAAACAGATTTTTAAAAATCTTCCATTCTACCGAAGGCTATTATATATAGAAGATAAAAATGTTTCTTTGATGGCTGTCACTTTTAACAAAGCTATGCTTGATTCAAAAGATAGGATTGATATCGTAGACAATGTCAATAAAATAGCACATAAATTCGAAGAAAAGTATGACGTAGAGGTTCGAAAATCTGGCTTACCATTTATGAGGACTATTAATGTTAAGCTCATCTCCTCAGAGCTTAAATTGTTTGTTATACTTGCATTATGTTTTACAGCGCTTGTATTATTTATTCTTTTCAGAAATTTATATGCGGTAGTTTTCCCTCTACTCGTTGTAATGATCAGTGTTGTTTGGTCTATCGGGATCATTGTTTTACTAGGATATAAAATTACCTTATTAACGGGCTTGATTCCTTCCTTAATCGTGGTGATCGGTATACCGAACTGTGTATATATCATAAATAAATTTCATGCTGAATACAAAAAGCATAAAGAAAAACATGCAGCTGTTCAAAAAGTAATTGAGAAAATCGGGTATGTAACTTTATTTACTAATCTTACCACTGCCACAGGATTTGGAGTATTTTATTTTACCCATAGTAAAATTTTGAGTGAGTTTGGCTTAGTGGCAAGTTTAAATGTCTTAAGCACATTTTTTATTTCAATTATTGCCATACCTCTTCTTTTTAGCTATTTACCCAGCCCGAGCGAAAAACATATTGACCATTTAGATTCTCCGTTATTCAATCGGTTATTGGAGATATTTAACTATTGGGCACGGCATAAGCGGAAGCATGTATATATTATAACTATCATTATAACTGTAATCTCACTTTTTGGCATAACCAAATTAAAAACTACCGGTTATATGTTTGATGATCTTCCTAAAGACACTAGAGAGTATAGAGATTTAAGTTTTATATCTGGCGCACTAAACGGAGTAACGCCATTTGAGATATTAATCGACACTAAGAAAAAAGGCAAAGCCACTCAATTATCTACTTTAAATAAGATCAATCAGGTACAAGATTCTCTAGAAGCATTAAATGCTTTTTCTCGGCCTTTTTCTATTGTAGAAGGTATTAAATTTGCCAATCAGTCCTTTTTTAACGGCTCTCCTTCTCAGTATCGGCTACCTAATAGCATGGAAAAAAACTTTGTCTACTCCTATCTTGCTAAAACTAACAGTGAAAGTGATTTAATGAACGCATTTATCGATACAAATCAACAAACTGCCAGGATAAGCTTGCAAATGAAAGATATAGGCTCCCACCAATTAAGGCCTTTCTTAGCGAAAGTACAAACCACCGTAAATAATGTATTAGACACAGCAAAATATGATGTCACCTATACAGGTACTAGCTTAGTAGTGATGGAAGGAAATAAGTTTTTGATCAACGGATTGGTCAATAGTGTATTTTTAGCATTTATTATTATAGCGATCTTAATGGGCTTCCTCTTTCAGTCATTCAGAATGTTATTAATATCTATGCTGCCTAACACTATTCCTTTATTGTGCACAGCCGGCATTATGGGATATTTCAATATTCCTTTAAAGCCTTCTACTGTACTTATATTTAGTATTGCATTTGGTATTTCAGTAGATGACACCATCCACTTTTTAGCTAAATACAAACAAGAACTTTTTAGGCATAAATGGGATATTAAAAAAACAGTATCCATTTCTTTATTTGAAACCGGGCACAGCATGCTATATACATCCATTATACTTTTTTTCGGTTTTATAGTGTTTACGGCTTCTGATTTCAACGGGACTGTTAACCTAGGGCTACTCTCTTCCATAACTCTAGTCATTGCCATGATGACAAACTTAATTCTACTCCCTTCTTTACTTTTATCTTTTAAGAATTTTCTGGATAGAAAAGCGTTAAAACAAGAGACAATTATTCGAGTATTTGACGAGGAAATAGATATACAATTAGACAAGTTGGATTTTAAGAAAAAAGATGCACCTTCAACAGATGAAAAATAAATATCAAGAAGTTAAATCCCTCAACTTACCTGCTGTAGACAAAGAAATTTTATCCTTTTGGGAAGATCAACATATTTTCAAAAAGAGTATTCAAAATAGGGCTGAGAATAAGCCTTTTGTCTTTTATGAAGGCCCGCCTTCTGCTAATGGCATGCCGGGCATTCATCACGTAATGGCAAGAACTATTAAAGATATTTTTTGCCGGTATAAAACACTACAGGGCTACAAAGTAGAGCGAAAAGGCGGCTGGGATACGCACGGATTACCCGTAGAATTGGGTGTAGAGAAGTCACTAAACATTACCAAAGAAGATATTGGTAAAAAAATCTCTATTGCAAAGTATAACGACACTTGCCGGACAGAGGTAATGAAATATAAGAATATATGGGACGACCTCACTATAAAAATGGGATATTGGGTTGATTTAGACAAACCTTATATCACTTTCGATAATGATTATATAGAATCGGTTTGGCATCTTCTAAAAAAATTCTTTGATAAAGATCTTTTATATAAAGGATACACTATTCAACCTTACTCTCCTGCAGCAGGAACGGGCTTGAGCTCACATGAGTTAAATCAACCGGGCTGTTATAAAAATGTTAAAGACACCTCCATCACCGCGCAATTTAAAGTGTCCGATACCAATCATCCGATTGGTAAAGAATTAGCCAAACTGGGGGAAGTATTTCTTTTAGCCTGGACCACCACTCCTTGGACCCTTCCTTCTAATGCTGCACTCGCTGTTGGAAAAAAAATTAGTTATGAACTAATTGCCACATACAATCCATATACTTATTTACCAATCAACGTAATTATTGCAAAGGATTTAGTTGGCAAGTATTTCAAAGCAGATGCTGAGCAAAATGACTTATCAGGATATATAGAAGGTAATAAAACATTACCATGGAAAAGAATAAAATCTTTTTCCGGAAAAGAATTAGTGGGAGTACATTATGAACAATTACTTCCATATGTACAACCGGATCAACCAGCTTTCAGAGTTATTCCGGGAGATTTTGTCAGCACAGAAGATGGCACGGGAATCGTCCACATTGCCCCCACGTTTGGCGCAGATGATCAGCGCGTGGCGAAACAAGCTGACATTCCTCCGATAGGTGTTAGAGACGAAACCGGAAATCTAATACCTCTAGTAGATAAGCAAGGTAAATTTGTAAAAGAAGTAGAGGAGTTTGCAGGGCAATATGTAAAAGAAGCGTACGAAGAAACCGTAGATAAAGATTATAAATCTGTCGATGTTCGCATAGCCATCAAATTGAAAGAACAGAATAGGGCTTTTAAGGTTGAAAAGTATGAGCACTCCTATCCACATTGTTGGAGGACGGATAAACCGGTTTTATATTATCCGTTAGATTCTTGGTTTATCAAAACCACTGCCTTTAAAGATAAGTTGGTTGAATTTAATAAAAAGATCAACTGGAAACCGGAATCTACAGGAACCGGTAGGTTTGGAAATTGGTTAGAAAATTTAGTTGACTGGAATTTATCCAGGTCAAGATATTGGGGCATCCCATTACCTATTTGGGCTACAGAAGACCGCAGTGAAATAAAATGCATCGGCTCGGTAGCGGAATTAAGAGAAGCGGTGGATAAAGCTATTGAAAAAGGCTTCATGAAGGCACAACTCCCGGTAAACTTTGATCTTCACCGGCCTTATGTGGATGATGTTATTTTAGTAAGCTCATCCGGAGAAAAAATGTACCGGGAGCCTGATTTAATTGATGTGTGGTTTGATTCCGGATCTATGCCATACGCCCAGTGGCATTTTCCTTTTGAGAATAAAGAACTGTTTAAAAATAATTTTCCCGCAGACTTCATTGCAGAAGGAGTAGACCAAACTCGTGGTTGGTTTTTTACCCTTCATACGATTGCTGTAGGCTTATTTGACTCTGTTGCTTATAAAAATGTAATTGCTAATGGATTAGTACTGGATAAAAATGGCAATAAAATGTCTAAAAGGCTAGGTAACGCAGTTGATCCTTTTAAAACCTTGGAAAAGTATGGTGCTGATGCTACGCGTTGGTATATGATCAATAATGCACCTCCGTGGGATAATTTGAAGTTTGATATAGAGGGCATAAAAGAAACTCAACGCAAATTTTTAGGTACACTCTTTAATACTTATTCTTTTTTTGCTTTGTATGCTAATATTGATGAGTTTACTTATCAAGAAAAACAAATTGATTTAAAAGACCGTCCGGAAATAGACCGATGGATTATTTCACAGCTTCATTCTTTGATTAAAAGTGTGGAAGCTAGTATGGAGGATTATGATCCTACTAAAGCTACCAGGGCAATTCAACATTTTGTTACTGAATATTTAAGTAATTGGTATGTCAGATTATGCCGTCGAAGATATTGGAAAGGAGATTATTCTGACGATAAAATAAGTGCTTATCAAACGCTTTATGAATGTCTTATTACGGTAAGTAAATTAATGTCACCTATAGCTCCCATGTTTAGTGATTTTTTATATCAAAAATTAAATGTTGTTACTAAAAGAGAAAAGGCAGTATCTGTGCATTTAACAGATTTTCCAAAAGCAATTGATACTAACATTGATGCTGCTTTAGAAAAAAGAATGCAATTGGCTCAAGATATTTGCTACATGGTACTGTCTCTTCGTAAAAAAGAAAATATTAAAGTAAGGCAACCATTACAGAAAATTTTAATTCCCATTCTAGATAACGCCACTCAAAAATATATAGAAAAAGTAGCTGACTTAATCAAATCAGAAGTTAATATAAAAGAGATAGAATATCTTACCGGAGATTCCAATATCATTAAAAAGAAAATCAAACCCAACTTTAAAGCATTGGGATCTCGATTGGGAGCAAGAATGAAACAAGCAGCTCAATTGATCAATCAATTTACACAGCAAGATATTTCAACCTTTGAAAAACAACAAAATTACATTTTAGAAATTGATGCTGAGCGTATTGAATTGACATTAGCTGACGTAGAAATAATCTCTGAAGATATTCCGGGATGGTTAGTAACCAATCATAACGGATTGACTGTAGCGCTTGACATCACCATTTCTGACGAGCTGAAACAAGAAGGAGATGCAAGAGAGTTGATCAATAAAATCCAAAACCTTAGAAAAGATAAAGGATTTGATGTAACAGACAGGATTTTAATCAATATTGAAAAAGGTGATTTAGCCCAATCTCTTAGTAACTATAAAGATTACATTGCCAAAGAAGTGCTTGCAACTGAATTCAATATACATGACACTATAGATATAGAAGATGAAATTGAGGTGAATGACTTAAAATTAAAAGTAAAAATAGAAAAAGCATAATGAGTAGTACGGCAAAGAAATCTCTCATCGTTACAGCCATCATGGTTATAGTACTAATCGCCGATCAGTATTTCAAATTCTGGATAAAAACCAATATGTATTTAGGCCAAGAGTTTTCGATAATTGGCGATTGGTTTAAAATCCATTTTACTGAAAATGAAGGCATGGCTTTCGGCATGACATTCGGCGGAGATTATGGCAAACTGATTTTAAGCCTTTTTAGGATTGTGGCTGTATTTTTTATTGGCTATTATTTAATCAGCTTAATTAAAAAAGGAGCGCACTTAGGCTTGCTAATATGCATAGGATTAATCTTAACCGGTGCGCTAGGAAATATTATTGATAGTGTGTTTTATGGTTTGATATTTTCTGATAGCGCCTATCAAGTTGCTACCGTTTTCCCCGAAGGCGGAGGATATAGCAAAGTACTTTATGGCAAGGTAGTAGATATGTTTTATTTCCCTTTTTATGAAGGTTACCTTCCTGATTGGGTTCCCATTTGGGGTGGAGAATACACCATTATTTTTCGTCACATTTTTAATATTGCCGACGCAGCTATCACGTGTGGCGTAGCTGCAATTATTATTTGGCAGAAAAAGTTTTTTTGAGGACAGAGGTAACCTAACGCTCTGATTTGAGATTTAATTCCGCCAGCTCCTTTGCAAAATAAGTCAAAATAATGTCTGCTCCTGCCCGATGAATACTGATTAGTATCTCTTGCATCGCTGCATTGCCATCGATCCAACCTTTCTCGGCAGCTGCTTTGACCATAGCATACTCTCCACTTACATTATAGGCAGCTATCGGCAAATCAAAATTATTCTTTAATAATTGGATCACATCCAAGTAATTTAAAGCAGGCTTTACCATAAGAAAATCTGCCCCTTCTTCTACATCTAGTTGTGCTTCTATTAAAGCCTCTCGACTATTTGCATAATCCATTTGATAAGTTTTTTTATCACCTGCCTTTGGAGCAGAAGATAATGCATCTCTAAACGGGCCGTAAAAACTGCTGGCATATTTTGCAGTATAGGCCATGATAGATGTTTCAGAAAATCCTTCTTCATCTAATGCATCTCTAATGTATCCGACCCTTCCGTCCATCATGTCTGAAGGGGCAATTATATCTGCACCTGCTTCAGCTTGTGCTAACGCCATTTTTGCAAGGATCTCTAATGATTCATCGTTTAATATTTTACCATTTTTAACCAATCCATCATGCCCGTCTGAGCTATAAGGGTCCATCGCTACATCAGTTATTACACAGCTTTCCGGAAAAGCTTTTTTGATTTCCCGAATAGCCTTTGAATAAAAATTGGACGAATTAAAGCTATAGCTCGCTTTAGGATCTTTATGTTTATCTTCTACTGCAGGAAAGATGGCAAAAGCATGAATGCCTAGCTTTACACATTCTTCTATTTCTTTTAGTAATAAGTCAATAGTAAGCCTACTAATACCCGGCATCGACTTAATAGGCACTGTCCTATTGTTTCCATCTATAACAAATAGAGGAAAAATAAGTTTATTGAGGTTGAGGGCTGTCTCACTAACTAAATTTCTAATAACTTCAGTTTTACGATTTCTGCGTGGACGATGACTCAACATATGCTATTATTTTATGATTGATATTCCTAACCATACTGCTCCCATGCAGGCAATGACGCTTATAAAAATATTACTCAATGCAACCCATACCTCTCCTCTTTGTAATAAGGTAACTGTTTCGAGGCTAAAAGTAGAAAAAGTACTAAACCCACCGCAAAAGCCGATAGCAATGAGATATTTATAGGTTTCATTACTTCTGCTTAACATTAAGCCTACTGTTAAACCTAATATAAAGCTTGCAGATAAATTGGCTATAAAAGTAGCGAATGGAAATGTTTGAGATTGTCCGGATAATATTTTACCTAACATTAATCTGACTACGCTACCCAATCCTCCGCCAATGAATACCGCCAGATAACTCATTTAGAAAAAGAATATCAACCAAGTGAGGAAGAGCACAGGCAATAATATGGGCAAAGAATATCTAACAATATAGCTTACAAAAGAAGGCATCGAAATACCTACTTGTTCAGCTATTGATTTTACCATAAAATTCGGAGCGTTCCCAATATAAGTCATCGCTCCAAAAAATACAGAAGAAACAGATATTGCCATTAATTGCCTGCCATGCTGTTGAGCAAACTCCAATACTTGCAATTTCACATTAATATCCAGATTAAACTTACCCATTCCGGCAGCTAAAAAATTAAGATAGGTAGGTGCATTGTCCAACACTCCTGATAAAGAACCTGTTGCCCAATACAATGAACTAATAGAGATCAACTGCTGCCCATCCGGAGATTTAGCAAATTCACTGATTAATTGTAAAGCCGGCATCATGGTAGCAAATATTCCAATGAATAAGTAGGCTACCTCTTTAATTGGCTCGAAGTCAAACTCGTTTCCTTTTAATGACTCAGGATCTGATGTTTTAAAAGCTATAACCGCTGTTCCCAACATGATCAATTCTCTTACAAAAGAAAATTTATCACCATGAAAAGTTATGGCAGGCACCCAATCTAGTACATTTGGATCTAAAAAAACAGCCCCGATAGTTACTACCAGCCAAATTACATTTTTCAATCCTTTTACTTCTATTTTACCTGAATAATCGACGGCATGCACCTCCATTGCTCTATATTTTTTATTATCAATCAGGAAAAAGATAATAGCTAAAACTCCTACTCCAAAAGCCCATTCTAAAACAATATTTTCTAAAGTCCAGAAAAATGGCACGCCTTTTAAAAAGCCTAAAAACAAGGGAGGGTCGCCAATAGGAGTCAATGCCCCACCCACATTACTTACCATAAAAATAAAAAACACGATGTGATAAGGCTTAATGCGGTCTTTATTTAACCGAATAAACGGCCGAATCAATAACATAGAAGCACCGGTTGTACCAATTACGTTAGCAATAACTGCCCCTATTAAAAGTAAAATCACATTTGCTATAGGCGTACCCGCTTTATCTACTTTAATTAAAATTCCTCCTGAAGCAACAAATAGTGCAGTCAGCAAGGCTATAAAAGAGAAATATTCCGCAAGGGAATGAATAGGATGATGTATGTCGTGAAGAAAAAATATATAATAAATGGCTACAATACCTCCTAATAACCCAGCTATAAAAGGATAATTTTTATGCCAAAAATGTTCAAAAAAAAGTGGGCCTGTTGCAATCATGATCAATAGTATAGCAAATGGTATCACTGATATAGGTGATGGTTCCTTTCCGTGTGCCGCTTCTTCCTTTTCAGCTGAGGTATTCGCATGTGCTGCAGTGGTGATCTCTTCCTCATTATCTGCGTAAATCTTATCAGGTGCAAATGTGAATGTTGAAACAATGGCTAATAAATAAAATAATTTTCTCATTATGTATCGCTTAAGAAGTCTTTTAATATGTGACTACAAAAATAGTAAAAGATGTTAATTTCACTAATAGAGTGTTAATAAACTACTTTTATTTTCCTGCCTTAACTTAATACCTTTAACATTCTATCTATGAAAGAATTTTTTAATCCCATAAATATTTCTGAGGTCATAGGCCATTTCGACTTAGATGAAAGGCAATGGGGTAATTGTATTGAGGCATATGACTTTAATTTTATCGATATTAAAAAAATAGATATTGCTGTTATTGGTATAGAAGAAGATAGAGGTAGTATTAGAAATATTGGCTCTAAGTTGGCTCCTAAAAAAATCAGGCAAGAATTATATCAACTATTTAATTGGGAAACAAGCTTTAAAGTAGCTGATCTAGGGAATCTACGGTTAGGTTTATCGAAGGAAGAAACTTATGAACGTTTAAGCAAGGTGCTGCATGAGCTCAATAAAGAAAAAGTTCTTACCATAATTTTAGGTGGGAGTAACGACTTATTATATGCAGTTTGTAAAGGCCTTACTCACTTAAAAGAGGGAATTAACTTAGTTAATATTGATGAAACGTTTGATGTGTATACAAGCAAGAAAAAAGATCAAATAGAGCAGATTAATGCTAAAAACTTTCTCGGATATATTTTTAATGATAAGAGTATCCATTTATATAACTACAGCCATGTGGGTTATCAAAGCTATTTAACCGACCCAACGGTACTCTCACTGATTGAAAAAAATTATTTTGAGGCATATAGATTGGGAAATGTTAGAGAGAACCTATCGGAGATCGAACCCATTATTCGTGATGCAGACGTAGTAGGAATAGATATTTCTGCGGTTCGGCAATCTGATGCACCGGGAAATAAAAATGCATCGCCAAACGGCTTTTTTGCGGAAGAAGCTTGTCAAATTATGCGCTATGCCGGCATGAGCAATCAACTAAACACCATAGGTTTTTTTGAATATAATCCTGATTTTGATAAAAATAATCAAACGGCCAAGTTAATGGCACAAATGATCTGGTATTATGTACGAGGTTATTATAATCGTAAATCCGGAGGCCCTACTATCGATCCTCAAAATTTTGTTAAGTACATTGTTAATATAAAAGATTCGGAATTAGTCTTTTGGAAACATAAATCTAACGAACGTTGGTGGCTGGAAATGCCTACTAAATCAGAGCGGCATAAATTTATCGCTTGCTCATATTCTGATTACCAAATTGCTTGTAACGATGAATTTCCTGACCGTTGGTTAATGGCATTGCATAAGCCTTAAAAATAACTCACAGTATTAGCTATACTAGCCTTCATTAATACTAAAATCTAATTTCTTCAAAGCTTTCCAATAATCCGGAAATGACTTTTTCACAACTTGAGGATCGGCGATAGAGATGTTTTTGCATTTTATAGCTAATGGAGCAAAAGCCATCGCCATGCGGTGATCGTCATAGGTGTCAATAGTAACCGAAGCAGGCTTAACCTCTCCTTGAAGACAATATTCTCTATCAGATATTTTAGTAAAACTTACCTGCAGTTTTTTCAACTCTTTTTGAAGTGCTAAAATGCGGTCGGTTTCCTTAATATGAAGTGTTTGCAAGCCTCCTGCATTTATTTCGACTCCTAAACCGGCACAGGTTGTTAGCACTGTTTGAGCCAGGTCTGGGCAAGAAGAAAAATCAATTTTAATTTTTTTAGGTAGAGGAAGGTTGTTTTTAATAATTCGCACTCCCTGATCGGTAAACTCAGATGTCACCCCCAGCGATTCCATTATACTTGCTATCACAATATCACCTTGGAGAGATTTTTCAGTTAGGCCTTCTAAAAAAATATCAGCTTGATCAGCTAAGGCTGCCATTTCATAAAAATAAGAGGCTGCCGACCAGTCTGCTTCTACAGTATAATTGACCGGTTTGTATTTTTGTGAAGCAACAGCAATAACGTTTTCCTTCCAAGTATACGCTATGCCAAAAGTCACCATTATATCTAAAGTCATTTGAATATATGGAGCAGAAACCGGAATACCGATTAATTGTACAGTAAGCCCATCTCTCAAGCAAGGAGCAACAAGCAATAATGCACTTATAAATTGGCTACTGATGCCGGCATCTATTTTTACTGTTCCTCCGGTAACATTTCCTCCTTTTATCTTTAAAGGAGGAAAATTTTCTTTTCCTACATACGCTACATCTCCTCCAAGCTGCTTCAAAACATCTACTAAAATGCCGATAGGCCTATTCTGCATGCGCACTGAACCTGTAAGAACAGTTTCTGTATCTTTCATTAAAAAATAAGCCGATAAAAAACGCATAGCCGTGCCTGCATGCCCTACATCAGCAATAGATGGATGCTCAGCAAGGATATTTTGGAGTGTTTGAGTATCTTTTGCATTAGATAAATTGCTGATCTTAAATTGCTTTTCGCATAGGTGTTGAATAATTAAAACGCGATTACTGATGCTTTTAGAGGCTGGTAGTACCACATTTCCGGAGAATATTTTATCTGGCCTACTGACTTTATATTGCATAAATAGAATTATAGTAAGCTAAAGCTTCTACAATAAGTTTATTTTCAACATACTGATTAACAACAGGATTGCCTATTTCCTTTAATAGTGTAAAAGAAATTTTTCCTCCTTCATTTTTTTTGTCATTTTTCATTAAACTCATAATAGGCACATAATCGTCTGATTTAATTTGATGATAAGCATATAAAGATTTTATCTTTTGAGTGATTTGATCGGCCGCATACTCACTAAAATTTTGGATTACTTTAGATATATAAATTGCGCATATCATTCCAAGAGCTACGGCATGTCCGTGACTGATGGGAGTGCTACTATTTAAAAAGTAGGTTTCTACAGCATGCCCAATGGTATGTCCAAAATTTAAAGCTTTTCTTATCCCTTTTTCATAAGGATCTTGCTCAATTATCTCCTTTTTGATTAAAATAGAACGGTAAATGATTGCTTGAATATCTTTTAAAGGCTCACTAACAGATACATGATATATTTTTTGCCAATAATCTTCATCAGCAATTAGTGCATGTTTAATGATCTCTGCATATCCATTTAATATTTCTGTTTGAGGCAAAGTAGTTAGATAGGAAATGTTGATCCAAACCAATTGAGGATCAGAAAAAAGCCCGATAACATTTTTATATCCCTTATAGTCAATGCCCGTTTTGCTTCCAATTGCTGCATCAACCATGGCTAACAGTGAAGTAGGGATTTGAATAAAGTCAATGCCTCTCTTATAGGTACTTGCGATAAAACCTCCCATATCTGTAACCACTCCCCCTCCTAAATTTATCACTAATGATTTTCTGTCAGCTTCCTTAGTAAGTAATTCCGACCATATCTTTTCGCAAGTAGGCAAAGCTTTGTATTCTTCCCCGGCAAGAATATTTATTAACTGCGCTGTTCCTAAAGCAGAACACTTTTTAATTAGATCAGGAAAACAGTGCTGGTAAGTATTTTCATCTGTAAGGATAAATATTTTAGAATATTTATTTTTTGCTATAACCTGCTTTAAGCGGTCAGCATGATTAAAAACAATAGCATAATTTTGCAGCTGCAGCTCTTCCATTTGTAATAGTGTTGTAAGATTCAAAAATAGTTAAAACTATATGAATTAAACATGTTAATGACATTGAGAAGTTAGCTAAAAATTAAAATTATATTCTATTTTGTATAAAGCAAAGTCAATTAAATAATATAAGACAATCTTATAAACTTGGATTTTCCACCACAATAATGGAATAAAATTCAACAAATTAATTTACAAATCTTTATTATTTTATTATTATAAATAATTATAACAAGCTCAAAATCACAATATTTAATCAAATTCTAATATCTGGCATTATTATTATAACTAATATATTATTATTTAATTAAAACAAAAACTATGAGTGCGACGACAGATAAGTTAAAAGGAAATTGGAATGTAGTTAAAGGAAAATTAAAACAACAATATGGTGAATTATCTGATGATGATTTGAAATACTCTGAAGGTAAAGAAGATGAGCTTTTAGGTAGAATTCAAAAAAAGACAGGTAAATCTAAAGATGAAGTAAAAAAATTCATAGATAACATTTAGAATTTGTGTGTTGTAAGTGCCCATGGAGTAACCCTCCATGGGTTTTTTTTAGATGTAAAGGTAAAATTTATGGCTAAGAAAGAAATGAATCGTATTAAGAATAAGGATCAATATGAAGCCTTAAAAGATCAAGGATACAGCAAACAAAAAGCTGCGCGTATTGCTAATACTCCAGATGCGGGCAAAAAAGGTGGTAAAAGCAAATCTTACGAAGACCGTACAAAAGAAGAGCTGTACGATGAAGCTAAAAAAGTAGGAATCGAAGGCAGGTCGGATATGAGTAAAGATGAACTCATAAAAGCATTGAGAAATAACTAATCATTTCCAATATTTTTCTAATATATCTCATTCCCCGTTATATACTATATATTCTTGTCCATTTTTATAGTGCCTGATTTTATACAAGATTGATTGCATAAAATTTTTAGTTTCAGTATCTTGTAGATAATGAAAAATAAAAAATCCCCAATTTTAATTTGGACATTGTTTTTCTTTGTCGCCTTTACCGTTGCAAATCAAAATCATGAAGCCTACCAAGGCAATATTAAATTCGTGGAAAATAAAGGGCAGTGGGAAAATTTCATTCAATATAAAGCTGACATACCCGACGGAAATCTCTTTCTATTAAAAAATAAGCTTACCTACGTTTTTTATAAAGGTGGCTCGGAACATCTTCACGGACAAAAAGAACATTCAAAAGCCGAAAATAAATTTAAAGCTCATGCTTTTCATGTAAACTTTTTAAAGGCAAATGATAATATTACGATTAAGCGAGAACAGCCTTATGAAGGAATCAATAATTATTACCTTGGCAATGATCCGGCTAAATGGCAAAGTGGAGTTATAAGTTATCAGAAAATTATATATGAAAATATATGGCCAAACATTGATTGGCAAATGTACAGTTATGGAGCCGATTTAAAATATGATTTTGTTGTACATCCCGGTACAAACACAAAAAAAATAAAATTATTATATGAAGGAGTCGATAACATTTATCTCTCCGATGGCAATCTTCATGTCCACACCTCTGTCAATAATTTTATAGAACAACAACCGTATGCCTATCAAATAGTTAATGGAATTAAAATAACTGTTCCCTGTGATTATAAATTAAAAAATAATGAGTTAAGTTTTTCTTTTCCGGAAGGGTATAATAGAAATGTTGACCTCGTCATTGATCCTCGATTGATCTTTTCTTCTTACTCAGGTTCTACAGCTAATAACTTTGGCTTTACTGCTTCATATGACGATGAGGGCAACCTATATGCAGGAGGTAACGTATTTGGCATGGGCTACCCTACTTCTACAGGTGCCTATGATTCTACTTTTAATGGAGGAACTAATTTAGTAGACATCAGCATAAGTAAATTTAGTACTGACGGAAGCTCATTGATATATTCGACTTATCTAGGAGGAAATGAAACAGAAGTACCGCACAGCTTGGTAACTAACAGCAATAATGAATTATATATTTTAGGAACTACAAGCTCCACTGATTTCCCAATTAGTAGTGATGCTGCGGATAACACCTTCGGTGGTGGAACTTTTGCAAATTATACTCAGAATGGTGCAGTGTATAGGTTAGGAACGGATATCATTGTTTGTAAATTAAATGCTGATGGCACTGCCCTACTTGGCTCCACATACATGGGCGGGAGCGGAAATGATGGCCTTAACCAAGCTTTCATATATAATTATGGAGATCAATTTAGAGGAGAAATAATTGTAGATGATAATAGCAATATTTTTGTTGCTTCTTCTACGAGATCAGTGGGAATGACTTTAGTAAACCCTTTACAAGATACCATTAGAGGCAGTCAAGATGGATTTGTATTTAAATTGAATAGTGATCTATCAGTTATAGAATGGTCAACATACTTCGGAGGTAATAACGATGATGCAGCATATGGTATACAGTTTGACCGAATGGGTAATATGTATATCTGTGGTGGTACAACTAGTGATACATTATTACCTGGAATATCTGCTACCTCTTTAAATAACCAATTGCAGGGGAATATAGATGGATTTATAGGCCATATCTCCGCTGATGGTTCGACTGCAATTAATAGTACGTATTTGGGGACGACTGCTTATGACCAAGTTTATTTTGTTCAAACAGATACAAATAATAACGTATATGTTTTAGGGCAAACAGAAGGGCAGTACGACTCCATGTCTGTTAATGGATCAATTTATTACGATGAAAATGCTAAACAGTTTATTCATAAGCTAAATCCTACTTTAAATAATACCATATTCGCCACTACATTCGGCACAAACACTCCAGTTCCTAATATATCTCCCAGTGCTTTTCTAGTAAACGATTGTGAAAATATTTTTCTTTCAGGCTGGGGCGGCAACACTAATAATCAAGGTAATACATTAGGTATGTTCGTCACTGCTAATGCGTATGATGAAACTACTGACGGTAGTGATTTTTACTTTTTATTATTATCTCAAAACGCTGCTAGTGCCTTATATGCTACATTTTTTGGCGGCACTCAAACTTTTGGATCGGGCATTTCTGCAGAACATGTAGACGGTGGGACAAGCCGATTTGATAAAAAAGGCATTATGTATCAAGCAGTTTGTGCCAGTTGTGGCCTGAGTACTAATAACTTTCCTACTACACCGGGCGTTGTATCTAATACAGATAATAGCTCTGGAGGATGTAATATAGGCGTAATTAAATTTGATTTTTCGGAACTAACTGCTGATTTGGAAGTTTCTCTAGATCAATCATGCGGGTCAGGCAGAGCAAGCTTTGCTAACAAAAGTTTGGGAGGAATAAAGCATCATTGGATTTTTGGTGATGGTACGGACACCACACTTAACTCTACTGAGACTGTCTTTCATAATTACGACGCAGTAGGCACATATGAAATATTATTAATTATTACAGATAGCACAACTTGTACCTTACAAGATACTGCTAGCACTATTATAACTATATTTGAAGAAAATAATAACGCACAGGCTTTCCCTGATACGACTATTTGTTTGGGAGAAAGTGTAATAATTAATGCACTCGGAGGGAACACATTTTATTGGTCGCCAAGTATTAGCTTATCTGATTCTACTATATCATCTCCTATTGCTAGTCCTGACTCCACAACTACTTATCAAGTAATAGCTGTAGATAGTAATGGCTGCATCGATTCAGCCAGGGTAACAGTTAATGTTAAGGCAACTGCTATAGCACTATTTGACTATGTATCACCAATTAAGCCGGTGGTTGCAGTAGGCGATAAAGTAACATTTATTAATCAAAGTTCATTTGCCAACAGTTATAGTTGGACGTTTGGCGATGGTACATCTTCAACTGAAGAATCTCCGTCTCATGCTTATAGTAATGAAGGAATTTATACAGTTTGTTTAACAGCCAAAACGGTGCTAAGCTGTGATTCTGTTTTTTGTTTAGATATTGAAGCTGTAAAAGGTAGGTTACATGTACCTACTGCTTTCTCTCCTAACGGAGACGGGGAAAATGATCATTATTTTCTTAAAGGCAAAGGAGTCACTAACATCGAATTTAAAATCTTTAACCGATGGGGTGAGCTAGTGTACCAATCTACTGATCCGGATGAGCTATTTGATCCTCTAAAAGGTTGGGATGGAAAATATAAGGGTGAACTACAAGAAATGGAAGTTTATGTATACCACTACAAAGTGTCATTTATTGATGGAGAAAGTGAAACCGGAAAAGGCGATATCACGTTAGTTCACTAAATTTAAAAGCTGCCAATTTGAAGATTAAAAATTTTGTTACTATTAAATGGATATTCTTATCAGCTATAAGCTACTGCCTATCGGGTACGAGCTTACTAGCTCAAGACATACATTTTTCTCAATATTATGCATCTCCTTTAAGCCTTAATCCTGCCTTAACCGGTTTTTTCAGTAAGCAAAGAGATTACAGAATTGCCGCTAATTACCGAAACCAGTGGGCAAGTATAGCTAATCCATATGTTACGTATAGCGGTTCTGCTGATTTTCAACTATATAAAAATGAATTTAAGAATAACGATTGGCTAGGTGGAGGGATATATTTTTTAAAAGATAAAGCAGGATCAGGCGATCTTTCTATGACAAAGATTCATGGGTCTTTAGCCTATCATAAATCATTACACCCAAAAGATGATCATGTTCTCTCACTAGGTATGCAAGCAGTTTATGCCAATAAGTCTCTAGATTTTAATAAATTGATTTTTGGAAATCAGCTTGACGATGACGGCTTAAATGGCCAGTCAAATGGAGAACCTATTACAGGAAATAAAATTAATTATATTGATTTAAATATGGGCGTGTTTTTATATACCCGACTAAACCAAAAACTAGCCTTTACTTCCGGCGTTAGCTTGTTTCACTTACTAACTCCTAAGGAGAGTTTTTTGGGAAATGAAAATAATACACTTTCGATTCGGCCGCTTTATAGCATTGGAAGTGTTATCAGCATCACAGATCAAATTGACTTGACTCCATCTTTGATTTACATGAGGCAACAAAAAGCTCAAGAATTTCATATAAGTGTGTTAGCTAATTTTAGAATATTAACCGATGAAAAGTCCTTTCTATCAGAAGCGATACTTTTTGGTGGATTACAATTTAGAGGCAGTAATACCGATGCGTTAGTTTTAGTTACCGGCATAGAAGTAAAAGATGTTAGAGTTGGCATCAGCTATGATATTAATGTTTCTGATCTCACACCTGCAACAAATGGCAGAGGAGGCGTGGAACTTTCGGTAATTTATTTAGGTGCATGGCGAGAAATAAAATCTGAAGTAATTATTCCGTGTTTTAGATTTTAAAAGATAGTTTGTAATTTAGATTATAAGAACTAAGAATGGCTGAAATTTGTAGATTTATGGAATCAGCGAAAATCTAAAAATGTGGTTTAAAAATTTATAAAACACCTTTGTGTCTAAAATTTTTCCTTCTTCTCTCATTACTCAATTTACTAAAATATTAGGCTCACTTAATATTAGCACTACACCGGAAGACTTAGAAAAGTATAGCCGAGATGAAACAGAAGACCTGTCTTTTCCTCCACAGATCGTTTTAAAACCCAAAACCACTAAAGAGGTTAG
The DNA here is from genome assembly GCA_965213575.1 of Chitinophagales bacterium. Lineage (GTDB taxonomy): Bacteria > Bacteroidota > Bacteroidia > Chitinophagales > JAUHXS01 > JAUHXS01. The sequence goes on from CBDBZN010000007.1 coordinate 79,002, forward strand.
TCAAATTTTGTCATTATGCAATCAGCATGGAATCCCTGTAACTCCCAGAGGAGCAGGAACCGGATTAAGTGGGGGTGCATTGCCGGTGTTAGGTGGTGTTTCATTATCACTGGAAAGAATGAATCAAATTCTAAGTATTGATGAAAGAAATTTACAGGTAACTGTAGAGCCGGGTGTGATCACTCAAGTATTACAAGATGCTGTTAAAGAAAAAGGACTTTTCTACCCACCTGATCCTGCAAGCAGAGGCTCTTGTTTTATCGGAGGAAATGTAGCAGAAAATTCCGGTGGGCCAAAGGCTGTAAAATATGGAGTGGTAAAGGATTACGTCTTAAATTTAGAAATGGTTTTACCTAATGGAGAGGTTATATGGACAGGCGCCAATGTTCTAAAAAATGCAACGGGGTATAATTTAACACAGTTGGTAGTAGGTAGTGAGGGTACTTTAGGAGTGGTAACTAAAATAGTGCTTCGGTTGATTCCACACCCTACGCATGATCTGTTAATGCTGGTACCATTCCGATCATCCGAAAAAGCTTGTGAGGCAGTCAGTAAAATTTTTCAAGCAGGTATCACACCTTCAGCCATGGAATTTATGGAAAGAGATGCTATTGAGTGGTCTATGCAATTCAATGATCAGAGTAGCATCAACTTGGAAGAAGATATCTCTGCTCATTTATTGATAGAAGTAGACGGTAACGATCAAGAGGTATTAATGAGAGAGTGCGAAGAAATAATGAATATCGTAGAACAATTTGATTGCTCGGAAGTATTATTTGCAGAAGACAGCAAGCAAAAAGATGAGCTTTGGAGATTAAGGCGAACCGTAGGAGAAGCGGTAAAAGCGAACTCAATCTATAAAGAGGAAGATACCGTAGTGCCAAGAGCAGAACTGGCTGAGTTGTTAAAAGGCGTCAAAAGAATAGGAACTAAATATGGCTTCAAATCGGTATGCTATGGGCATGCAGGAGATGGAAATTTGCATATTAATATTATTAAAGGCAGCCTTACGGATAATGATTGGAAAAATGTTTTACCATTAGGCATAAGAGAGATCTTTACTTTGTGTAAAGAGCTGGGAGGTACCATATCAGGAGAGCATGGAATTGGTTATGTGCAGAAGCAATATATGGATATTATTTTTAATGAAACGCAACTGAACCTCATGAGAGCCATCAAGAAAGTATTTGATCCTAAAGGGATTATGAATCCGGGTAAAATCTTCGTATAAAGGGAGAATCAATGGGTTCATGTAACCTTTATTGCATTCTTTCGTATCTAAAATAAAAAATTTTTAAAGCTGTTATAACATTAAAGTTGGTTAACTTTAATCCAAGTTATAAAGCTAATAATACTTAAATATATCACAGTGAAAGGAGGAGAATTTTTAATTAAGAATGAACAACCGCAAGATATTTTCATCCCGGAAGAGTTCAATGAAGAGCAAAAAATGATTGCAGATATGACGAAAGAGTTTCTGCAAAATGAAGTTCTTCCAAACCTTGATCGTATAGATATGCAAGAAGAAGGTTTAATGGTCAGCCTGCTCGATAAAGCCGGTGAATTAGGCTTATTAAGCACTTCTATCCCTGAAGATTTAGGTGGATTTGGAAAAGATTTTACCACTAATACATTGTTAACAGAAGTATTAGGAGCAGGGCATGCTTTTCCTGTTTCGTTACTGGCCCATACCGGAATTGGTACTTTGCCGATTTTATATTTTGGCACTGAAGCACAAAAACAAAAATACCTCCCTAAGCTAGCTACCGGAGAATTAAAAGCATGTTATTGCTTGACAGAACCCGGCTCTGGATCAGATGCTTTAGCAGCTAAAACAAAGGCAGTATTGAGCCAAGATGGAAGCCATTACATCATCAATGGGCAAAAAATGTGGATCACCAATGCAGGTTTTGCAGATGTATTCATTGTGTTTGCACAATTGAGCGGAGAAAACCTTTCTGAAGGAAAATCAGGATTTACCGGTTTTATCCTAGAAAGGACAATGGAAGGCCTTTCTGTAGGGGAAGAGGAACATAAGATGGGGATTAAAGGATCGTCTACGAGGCAAGTGTTTTTCGAAAATGTAAAAGTTCCTAAAGAGAATCTTTTAGGAGAAGCAGGTAAAGGCCATCTGATTGCTTTTAATATCCTCAATATTGGCCGCTTTAAATTATGTGCTGCTACCTTGGGCGCATCTAAACAAACAGCGACTATTTCGGTTAAATATGCCAACGAACGCAATCAATTTAAGCAACCTATTTCCAATTTTGGAGCTATTCAATACAAATTAGCAGAGCAAGCTATTCGTATTTATGCTTGTGAGTCGGCAATGTATCGGGTAAGCGAATATATTAAAGCTAAAGAAGAGGAACTCACAAAAGCAGGTAAGAACTTTAATGAAGCCCTCATGGGAGCTGCACAAGAATACGCAGCGGAGTGTGCTATGCTGAAAGTTTTTGGATCAGAAGTGTTAGATTATGTAACAGATGAAGGAGTTCAAATACATGGAGGCTATGGCTTCTCGGAAGAATATCCGGTAGCCAGAGCTTACAGGGACTCAAGAATTAACAGGATTTTTGAGGGAACAAATGAGATCAACAGAATGCTGACTATTGATACACTTTTAAAACGAGCAGTAAAGAAAGAGTTAGAGTTATTTAGTTCTGCTAAAGCCGTTCAAAAAGAATTAACTTCTATTTCATCCTTCCTTGACATGAAAGGAAATAAGGAAGAAGGTATTTTTAAAGAAGAAATCTACGCAATTAAAAATGCTAAAAAAGCAGTGTTGATGACGCTTGGAGCAGCAGCGGGAACTTATAAAGAAAAATTGGCTACTGAACAAGAAATAATGATGCATTGTGCAGATATGATCATTGATGTTTTTGCCGCAGAATCTACTTTACTAAGAACTCAAAAGCTCATTAATATAAAGGGTGAAGATGCAGTTAAGGAACAAATAGCCATGACTAAAGTATTTACGTCAACTATGATGGATAAAATTCGGCTTGCCGGAAAAAATGCTATCATATCTTATGCGAAAGGCGATAACATTAAGAGAATGCTATGGGGATTAAAAAAGTTGACTCGATATAAATCTATCAATGTGAAAGATGCCAGAAGATCAGTAGCTGCTAAGTTAATAAGTGAAAATAAGTACTGCTACTAGTCATTTGCCATCATTTTATACTTCCCTCTATGGTATAAAATCTGTATTATGATAAAGGCAGCTAATAAGTAAATTATAATTATCAAGCTATACCATATATTCCATACATCAAATATTTTTAGAATACTATAGATCAATCCTACAGATAAAAAAGATAGGCTACTTAAAATAATTACTACTTTATCATCTCTAAGGCCTAAATAAGCCAGATGATGTGTAGTATGGTCTTTACCTCCTACAAAAGGGCTTTGTCCTCTTCTGATCCTCGCGATCGTTACTGTTAAGGTATCTATGAGCGGAACTATAAATGCTATGCATGGTAGTAAAAATTGTTTTGGTTGGATCGCCCAACCATTAGGATCGCGATAATTCCATAAAAAAAGAATACTGGCCCCTGCGAGAAATACACCCAAAAATTGACTGCCCGTATCTCCCATAAACATTTTTGAAGGATACCAATTAAAATACAAAAATCCGATCAATGCGCCCATAACGCCAATTATTATGAGGCTATAAGCATTATTTAAGCCGTGATCTATGAAAATACACATTAAAATAGAGATCAAAATGCTGATGGCAATATTAGCTGTGATGCCGTCCATATTATCAAGCATGTTAATAGAATTCATAATGCCTATTACCCAGAAAGTGGTAAATGCCATATTAAAATAAGAATAAGGAGAAATTTCAATTACCACGCCTGTAGCAATTAAGATATTTGCACATAAAAATTGGCCTACAAATTTTAAAAATGGATTAGTGTTATATGCATCATCTGCTAACCCGATAAAAAATCCTACCGTTGAGGCCACAATTAATCCTATTAGATTAATGTTTGAAGTTAAATTATCACTTAAAGGCAAAAGTGAAAAGGCTGAAATAGAAAAGAGAAAGATTATATAAAATGAAATTCCTCCTAACGAAGGCTTCGCTTGTCCGCTCCATCTAATAATATTGGATTGTTGCCATTCTCTAACCCCCATTGTTGAAGAGAACTTTAAGAATAGCCCATTGATTATAACAGAAAAAACTATTGCTGCTATAAAATAACAGCAATAACTCAGACAATAAGATACCGGAAATGCTAATATGTTGATCATTAAAATTATATTATCATTTAATCACAATATCTAATCTTAAATATTATTTTTTGAAAATTTTATTCCAAAATGATATAGAGCTTGTACCTTCGTCTGAATAATAGCCGTAACCATATCCGTAACCATGGCCATATCCGTAATTGGAAATTCCATCTCCAAGCGAATTTAAAACAACTGACAACTTTTTGATTTTATTTTCGTTTTTAACTTTATTTATATTATTGATAAAATCATGCTTGGAATAATTAGCTCTTAGCACATACACAGGGTAATCTGCTATTTTTAAAAGCTCCATAGCATCTGTAACTATTCCAATTGGTGGAGTATCTATTATAATTATCTCATAAATATTTTGCAATTCTTGGATGAGCTTTTGTTTATTATCTGAGTTAATTAGTTCAGCCGGATTAGGAGGAATAGCACCTGAAGTGATAATATCAAAATTTTCATAAGTTGTTTTCTGAATGCAATCATGCAGTGATTTATCATTAATTAATAGGTTACTTAATCCAACATCATTAGGCAGGTCAAATGCTTTATGTATTTTAGGTTTTCTCATGTCAAAATCTAATATGATAACTTTTTTGCCTGTCATTTTTAATATACCACCTATGTTTAAAGCAACAAACGTTTTACCTTCTCCGGAAATGGTGGAAGTGACCACTATCACTTTAGGCCCAGGCTCATTTGAAACAAATTGAAGATTTGTTCTTATTGACCTGAAAGCTTCAGATATAGCTGATTTAGTATTGCGGTCAACTACCAAACGAGAGGTATCGAGAGCTTGGCTGCAATAATTAGGAATTACTCCCAATATATGAGCAGAGCAATACCGTTCTAATTCAGCAATAGAAATTATTTTATCGTGAAGAAAATATTTTAGAATAATTAAGATGAATCCAATCATCAACCCCATTAAAATACTCGCTGTATATATAAGGCCTCTTCCGGGTGTTAAAGGTTTATAAGAAGGAAGAGCTTTTTCTAAGATCACTTTATTAGAGGTAATACCTTCTTTAACTATAGCAAATTCTGAGCGCTTATCAAGCAGCAACAAATAGAATTTTTCTTTAATGTCATTTAATCGCCTTAATCTGACAAACTCTGCTTCTTTATCGGGAAGCGTAAGCAAATCCTTTTCATAATCCAAGAGTTGATCTTTCAATAATCTGTTTTTTGCAGTATTAGATTCGATAGCATCGTCAATACTTTCTAAAAGCATATTTTTAACAGTACTGATTTGACCTTCTAATAATTTAATGGACGGAACATTTTCATTTACACTTAGTAAAAGCTGATCCTTTTCTTCTTGTAAATCATTTAACCTTGAAATGTATTCTGAAAAAGAACTGAAGGATTTACTCAACGTAAGCGGGGTATTTACAGTAAGATTTTCACCTTTTACCAAATATGATTTCAGCCATTGAAGCGCACTTGCTTCCATAACTATATCCAGTTGTTTTGATTCTATTTGAGATAGATTCCCGGACAATTTAGTCTCCTCTATTTGGGGAGTAATGATCTTGTTGTCTTTTTTAAATTGTTTTAATTGATTTTCAGACACCGCTAAATCTTCACCAACAGATATTAATTGTTCATTTATGAAATTAATGACTAAAGAAGCGCTCTCTTTACGATTCTCTAAATCATATTTTAAATATTCCTGAGTTATACTATTTACTGTCTGAGAAGCTTTAAGAGGTATAGGGTCTTTTAAACTGATAGCAATAGTATTGGCATTTGGATTTTCGACAAAGACATTAATATCTTTAGACACCCTAGCTACAAGTGTCTCTATATTATTAATAAAAAAGTAATATTGTTTATTTAAACACTCTTCATTATAGTTTTGTTTGATAATTGAGACTTTAATTTTCCCATAAGGGAATTCGATCCATTGTCCAAAAGCAATAGGAGCTTCATTTAATTTTCTCTCATCAATAATAAGTTGGTAACCGTTAGGGGACAAGAAAATAAAATCTATTTTATTTCCATATATAATTGGATTATATATTTCTACGGCTACTTCAAAGGGAGATTTTAGATATAACTCGTTATCTAATACCTTATTTTGCTGAAAATAACTGATTTTAAACTGATCTCTATTTAGAGCTCTTTGTAAAACTTCTTTTGATTTTATAACTTCCAATTCTCCATATACTTCATTTTGAGCTTTAATACCTTGTATATTCAATACTTCTTTAGTATACTCCGGCTTGACAATAATTATAGCAGTAGACTCATAAACAGGAATAGAATACCGAAAAAACAGGTAAGCAATTGCAAAGAAAATTATGGTTAATAATATGATCCATTTAAAGTTTCTTTTTAGTATATAAATGAATAATGAAGGATTAAAATCTTCTCCAAAGAACTTTTGTAATGGACTTAGAATAACTGTTTTCTTCTGCACAGTTTGATAAAATAGGTTAACGTGTAAGGATGAAGTACAGCCCTAATGAACTGGTTATAATTCCTAGCACAGTCGCATAAGGTGCTAAAGCTCTAGCTAAACCGGTATTAAATTTATTAGCAGGTTCTACATAGATAATATCATTCGCTAATACATATAACTCTGATTGCTTCATACTTTCTATTTCTCTAAGATCTATAACTCTTATTTCAGGATCGTTTAAATCTCCTCGAATAATTTTTATTTTATATGCTTTATTATTGGTCCCTAAGCCTCCTGCTTTGGCAATAACCTCAATTATACTGGGATTTTCTCTATCTATTTCTATTACTTGAGCACCCCCCTGTCCTAAAATATAATATACTCGCCTATTAGTGACCGTGATGGTTACATAAGGATCTTTATAATAGGTTGCATATTTATGCTCTAACAGTTTCTCAGTACCTCTAATCGTCAATCCTATGACTTTAATAGTATCAATGACCGGTAATTTAACATAGCCATCGTTGTCTACCAGATAAGTAGGTTGTTGTTGTTGTCGGTTAGTTGCCTGGTTTTCTTCCGTTAAAGCATTAATCAATTGATATCCATCATTGGTAAATATCTGCATCGTAATTCTATCTCCTACATTGATTTTGTAATCTTTAATGTAGTTACTGTTTACAAAATCACCCAGATTTACATTTTGTTCTGCATCTTTAAACATTAATGTTGGATATAATGAGCGACAAGAAGAAAGTCCTAAAATTATAACAATGAGCAAGAGGAAATTGTACTGTATTTTCATTTATAGCCTTTAGAGCTCCAAAGATAATAAATTAAATATTTAAAAGCTCTTGATATACTTTGCCCATATTATGAACCAATGAGGTATAATTAAAACGATCAAGTACATTCTCCGAACCATTTTTAGAAAAGGCTATTCTCATGTTATCATCTTCTATTAATTGCAGTAATTTATCAGAAAAGGCTGCTAAATCATTTGATTTAACGAGCAATGCATTTTTACCAGGCAGCACAATATCACGAATGCCTCCTACATCCGTAGATATGATAGGTTTATTGGCAGCTTGGGCTTCAATTAACGTAACCGGTGTGCCTTCATTCAAAGAGGTTAATGCTATAATATCTAATCCTGCATAAACTTCTTCCATATTTTTTATCCAAGATGTAAATTGCAAATTACTTTCCTGTTTAATATTATCAGACAAGCTATACGATATTCTTAATGAATCTACCAAGTGTATTAATTCGTCTCTCCGTTCGCCATCGCCGATGATTAAAAATTTTACTTTTTTAGTCGTTTTGGAAAGGATTTTTTTAATAGCATAAATGAATAATTGGTGATTTTTAACCAGTACCAGCCTACCTATAATACCAATAGCAATAGTATCATCATCAAGTTTATATTTTGTTCTGAAAACTGCTCTTTTGATAGAAGTATCTTGTTGAAAACCGTTTAAGTCAAAGCCAAGAGAGACTACTGCAACTTTATCCGGCTTACATACTTGATAAGTAGTAGTTATTTCTTCTTTTTGGATATTGCTAATTGCGATTATTTTTGTAGAAATTTTTGCTAAGTACTTTTCAATTGCAGTGTATAATTTAGTTTTGAGAGGGCTAAAATAAGAATGGAAAGCATGCCCGTGATAGGTGTGAATGATAATAGGGACTTTTTCATGATATGCAGCCAATCGGCCTACTAAACCGGGCTTAGAAGCATGCGTATGTACAATGTCTGGTTTAAATGTTCGAATGATTTTCCGTATTTCTTTATAAGCTTTAAGATCATGTATAGGATGAAGGTTTCTATGCATCGATTTAATATAAACGGGATGGATATCAAACTTCTGTAGAATGTGCTCAGAACTTGCTTCCGATTCGTCTTTCATGCCTGCCAACAGCATGGTTTCAAAATTTGAATCCATATATTTAGTTAGATAGGCGACATTAAAGGTGGGGCCGCCGATGTTTAACCTGTTGATTATACGTAGTATCTTTGGCAACTTATTAAGCTTTAAAATAATTTACCCACCAATTTTGAAAAACTACAATTGCCCATAGTTGAGCCGGTGTATCATTCGGATCATTAGAATAAAATGCTTTCAGCAATTTTTGTAGATAGTCATAATCAAAAATGCCTTGTTCAATGATAAAATCTTTATCCGCTATATAATCATTAATATAAGAAGATAATTCTTCTTTTAAAATACTTTCAATGGGTACTTCAAATCCTTTTTTAGGCCTATTAAGTATTTCACCGGGTAATAAATCTGAGAAAGCATCTTTAAGAATAATTTTCTGATTTTTAGCAGTGATTTTAAATTGTGATGGAAGTGAGTTGGCAAAATTTACAACCTTATGATCTAGAAAAGGCGTCCTCACTTCTAAGCCATTAGCCATCGACATTCTGTCAACTTTATAAAGCATATCATTTGGCAAAAGAAACTGCTGGTCCATTAGCAAATAATCATTCATGGTAGCGTCTTGAGTAAGAGTATAGGTTGAATTTATACTATTATTAACTGTGGATTTTAATAAGTTAAACACATATTCATCATTCCCAATAGCACACCACAACCAATATATCTCACTGTTGGTACGGCCTTTGCTTTGAGCAAACCGATGTAATTGCCTTATTTTATTGCCAAAATAATTATTTCTCGATTTAGGCAGCAACGCCCAAAGCTTTTTTAAGCTTAGCGCTAATTGCTCATGTATTTTTTTATTCTGAAACCGGTATAAAGCACGATGTTTGTTGTACCCCGCCAACAATTCATCTGCTCCATCTCCCGAAAGGGCTACTTTTACTTCATTTTGTGTGTATTTGCTCAATATATGGCCGGGAATGATGCTAGAATCAGCAAAAGGCTCGTCCATATATTTTAATACTTCAGCCGTGCTTTGAGCAATCTCTAATTTATTTAACTTGAATGTGGTATGATCTGTTTGTAGCTGTTTGGCCATGAGTTCCGCAAACTTACTTTCATCGTAAAAAGAATTTTCATACCCTATCGAAAATGTTTTAAGCTTATCATTATATTTTGAAGCAATTCCTGCAATAATAGAAGAATCAATACCGCCACTTAAAAACGAACCAAGTGGCACATCAGAAATCATCCTATTTTGCACGGAGGTTTCTAGCTTATCTCTTAAAATATTTTTAGCTTCCTTGTACGAAATATCATTAACAGCAACATCTTCTGAAGGAAGTGAAAAATAAGATCGAGTAGTGATATTGTGTTGTTTAATTACAGCAAAATGCCCCGGTAATAATTTTTGAGTGCTTTTAAGAATAGCATGAGGAGCGGGGATATAATTAAATTTAAAATAAAGGCTCAGTGCATTAAGATCAATCTCTTTTTTGATCGGAAAAGGGAAAATGCCTTTGAGCTCAGATGAAAAGATTATTTGTTGTTCATCTTGATAATAACATAAATGCTTAATGCCCATTCTGTCTCTGGCTAAAAAAACAGTTTCTTCTTCCTTATCGTAAATAGCAAAAGCAAAAAATCCGTCCAGCATCTCCAAGCAATCGACTCCATATTCAATAAATAAGTATAGAAGAACTTCCGTATCTGTATTTGATTTGAAAGCATGTTTATGCTCTAACTTTTTTTTAAGCGCTTGATAATTATAAATTTCTCCGTTGTAGATGATGGTATAGCGCCCAGAGCAATCACTCATTGGCTGATTGCCTTTTTCAGATAATCCGATAATAGAAAGCCTAGTATGGCCCAACCCACAATGATGATGATAAAAAGCTCCTCTAGCATCAGGCCCGCGTTTTGCTAGAGATTGAATGGCATTATTTAAATTGCTTTGAAGCGCCTTGCTTTCTTGATCTTTAAGAATGTATCCGACAATGCCACACATAGCTTATAAAATTAGTAAATTTGAGCTCCAATCATGCAATTTAAAGATATAATAGGGCAACAGGCGATAAAAGATAAATTGATCTACACTGTTGAAAGTGGAAAGATCAGCCATGCTCAAATGTTTACCGGCCCTACCGGAAATGGGAAATTAGCATTAGCCATTGCTTATGCACAATATATTATGTGTGAGCAAAGAAATGAGAATGATTCTTGTAGCATATGCCCTTCTTGTAATAAGATAAAGAAACTGATTCATCCTGATGTGCATTTTTCCTATCCTGTTATCAAGCGTGATAAAAACAAAAAACCCAAAAGCACTGATTTTATTGAAGATTGGAGGACGATAATGTCTGCTACGAATGGGTTTTTTGATTACACCCAATGGTTAAAACAACTTAATGCAGAAGGCAAACAAGGAAACATCCCTATCATTGAGTGTCACGACATCATTCATAAGTTGAACTTAAAATCTTATGAATCGCCGTATAAAATTTTGATCATGTGGCTGCCTGAGTTTTTGGGCAAAGAAGGTAATAGCTTATTAAAACTGATTGAAGAACCGCCTGAAAAGACGCTTTTTCTGTTTGTATGTGAAGATCAAGATGCTATACTAAATACCATCATTTCCAGAACACAAATTGTCAGAATTCCATCCTTTACTCAAAATGATATAGTAAAATATCTAATGAACAATGAAGGAATTGCAGAGGAGCAGGCAAAAGTCCTAGCTTCTATGTCGGAATACAATTTACTTAATGCTTTAGAGATATTACATCATGATAGCAATGATGAAGAACTATTTATTCAGTGGTTTGAAATTGTATTGGCTGATGATTCAAATAAATTAGTGCCTTGTATTGATGCTATTGCTAAATTGGGTAAAGAGCAGCAGAAAAATATGTTGTTATTCGGATTGCATTTTTGCAGGATCATTTTAGAACAGCTCATGATGGGCAAAACTTCATTAATTTTAAATAATCGATCAACTGCATTTTTGCAAAATCATCAAGGTATGTTGACCGTCAAATATATAGAATATATTAACGTACTTTTTTCTCAAGCTCACTACCATTTAGAAAGAAATGCTCATTCTAAAATATTATTTATGGGCATAAGCATCAAAATATTGGATATTTTAAAAGGTAAAAAAATAGCATTAGAGGAAACTATTTAATCTAGTTTTAGATATTATTTCTTTTAAATATGCTGAGGCGTAAGCCAATATATATTCTTCTAGTTTGTAAAGGGCCATAAGCATATGCCGTATCAAAACTATCACTAAAAGGATTTTGAGGATTAATTAAAGGGCTTGGTTGCGTATAGTTGAGCAGATTTTTAACACCTCCATATACTTCTATCGCCTCATTAAAAGTTTTAGTAATTTGTAGATTCTGAACACTATACCACGGCGATTGTTCAGGCCTATCGAAAGGTGGTTCGTAGGCAGGTAACTTTTGAGGGCCAACTATGCGGCCTGTATAATCTAAGGAAGTATTCCATTTTTTTACTTTATAAGAGATACTAAAAGTACCGCTAAAAATAGGCGCAAATACTTGTCGCTCTTTAATCTTATTGCCTTCCTTATCCTTATCGATTTCATATACATCTTGTATAGTAGCACCTAACCTTGCAACGACCGGAAAATCAAATTGATGCTCTATAGAAACAGAGAAACCTCGAGTAATACCATATCCATTGAGGTTATCATAAATGATAAGATTCTCATCCGTTTCATAATCAGGAATGATCTTATTCGAAAAATAAGTATAAAACATGTCTGCATTCAAGCTACCGTTACTATTCCCTAAAATATAGAGATGATTTAAGCTTAGCGTTAAATTATAAGATTCTTCCGGTTGCAATTCTTCTGCGATTAATACCTGTCGTGCTCCGGTAAGGGCGGCATGATCTTCTGTAAATAAATTTACCAGCCTAAATCCGGTACCAAAATTAGCCCTGAAAGTTGTAAAGTCTGATAATTCTCTTTTTACATTTAACCTTGGAGAAAAAACTACTCCATGATCTTTGTGATAATCAAATCTCATTCCGCCTAATAATTTAGTCCTTTCTGTTAATGCGTATTCATTTTGTATAAATACACCGGGAATAAATCTTTTGTCGGAAGTATTTGCGAAAGAATTGTCTGTGTAGGTTTGATAACGAGTAGTCAAGCCTAGTAAAAAATCATGTTTTTCAAGTTGTTTATTCCACAAAAAATTGGCAAAATAGACGGATTGATCAGCTTTATAATAAGTATTCCCATAGTAGCTGTCTTGTCGGTGATTGTTAAAAGAATAATCAACTCTGATCATTTCTGAAAAAGGCAATTGATAAGATCCAATCACTTCTATTCTATTGGTATAAATTGACTCTCCATAAATAGAATCACTGCCTCTATCTTCCTTTTCCCATTGTAATACTCCCCCAAAACGGTCTTCTGTATAATACCGCACCGCTAGGTTGGTAATGCGGTTTTGATTTCTTTTTAATGTCCATTTATTAAAAAGTGATAAGCGATTATTCAGCGGTATATCAGTAAAATTATCTTCATTTTTATCTAAGCGATATTGATTTCTGTAATAATTCCCGCTAATGGTAGTAGTCAGCTTATCAGAAATTTCAGGAGTAATGGCCAAGTCTAAATTAAGTTCTTGATGAGCAGTATAAAAGCTGTTGAAAGTAGCTAGCGGTAAATTTGCAGGGTCTTTAGTGATAATATTAATCACTCCGCCCACCGCTTCTGTGCCATATAATGTAGATGAGGGGCCTTTAATAATTTCAATACGTTCTATTAAAGAAGTAGGAATCCCATTAAACCCATATACAGATGCTAAAGCACTCATAATTGGCATACCATCAATTAGAACAAGTGTATATGGCCCTTCCATTCCATTAATATGAATATCATTTGTGCCACATACCCCGCAGTTGATTTGTTCTTGCACCCCGTTAACTGTTTGCAAAGCTTCTATTACATTATTTGTAGGATTTGTTTTTAGAAATGCTGCGGTAATTATTTCAATTTTTACCGGCGATTCTGAGATAAACACTTCTTTCATATTCCCGGTTACTACCACTTGATCTAAGGCAATTGCACTTTTTTCTAATTCAATATCAACAATATTGTTAGGTTTGTCTATGGTTATTTTCTGATTTTTTGGTTTGTATCCTATAGCCGTGATCTTAAGCGAATAGCTGCCGTAAGGAATATTCTTTAATTCATACTTTCCATCAATATCAGATGCAGCACCTAAAGTGGTTCCTTCTAAACCAATGTTGACAAATTCAACTTGTTTCTCCCCACTAGTTATCTTACCTACTAAAATACCTCTATCTTGGGCATTTACTTGCACTATAAAAGTAATAATACATAAACTTATTAGTCGAATCATAAATATTTAGACAAATCTAAAAATAAATTTTAACAATTCTAAATAATGTTTAAATCTATGCGGAATTGATAGCTAAGAGTAATATTTTAGTAAGGCATATAAACTCTTTCGAGGTTATGAATATAGGAGAGATGTCAAAGTAATCACAAATGTAGTTGCATTAAATTTAAATCTATTATCGAATGTATCGTACCCCTAAATTATAGGTAAAACCGGCTCCGTTATTGATCGCGTAAAAAAACTTAGTAGCGAGTATTTCTATGTTTAAATGACCGGTTAATTGATATTTTGAACCAATTCCGGCTTGAGCATAGTAGTTAAACCCATACTGATTTTCATTGCTGAATTGAATAGCGCTTGATGCTTGTGGAGTACTTTGCACCATAGCATAGACCGTTGATTTTCGAGAAGGGAAGTAGCTTAAAAAGACGCTCATAGGAATCGAGAGTGATATTGGTTTAGGAATATTATTCACATAATGAGATCGACGTTTAGGTATTCGAAATAACAGATCTACTTCCGTAAAAATCTGAAATTTTGCACCTATAGGTTTATCATAAAAAAACTGATTCCAGAATGTATACCGGTTATAATCTAACCAAGGCTCATCCAAGCTGTCTGCTTCTAAATCTTTAGCTACCGGAATCCAAAATGCACTTTGAATGGAAAATCGCTTCCATTTTTGCACAGGGTTAAATTTAATTTTAGGCCCGATCGTAGCCAATGCTGTTCTTGACATAGCATTATTTTCAAAGTTAAATATTGTAAAAGCAGAATTGATTTTAGGATCAATTTTTACAGATTTTACATTAATATCAACTCCTATACTTAATCTTGAATTTTTACAAATGCCGTATAAAAAATAGAATAAGCCGGTATAATAGGTTTCTCTTTGATTGAGCACTACTTTCTTTCCTTCTTTATCTCTATAAGCTTTTTGAGTATATAAATTATTAAATAACTGTGTTTCAAATTGCTTATGCCTTAACAAAATGGAAGGTGTATAAATTTGTATGTTAGATTGCCTAGGCTGAGAACTAGTAGTTGTTTGAATGTCATTTAACGACCAATCATACTCATAGTATTTCACTTTATAACTGTTTGGAATAAGCTCTTTTCTGTATTGATTGATATAATCAATTATTGAAAATCCTCCTGCTGTAAAATCTGAATAGTACCACCTGAAAATTTCTGAAACAAATACTGTTCCTTCTTCTGCGTTGACGCGAATAAATGAATCGTTATTTAAAGCTAATATTGTCTGATTATTTAATTGCTTCTCTAACTGATTAGGTTCGTAAGCAAAATTGGTGATCGGCGGACAGCCTTTTGCTGCACAAACTAAAACAAAATGTATACGCGGATCATCATATATCTTTCGCAACATTTCATTTTCGATATAATTCAAACTTCTACGCGCCCCTTCAATTTGATGATTATTGTTTTCGAAAAATCCCGAAACATCTTTTGGAGATTTGATCTGATTTGCATCAACCACTGATTTTATGGCAAGAATATTATACGCATTAATTAAAAAAGACTTTTTAGCAAGGGAATTGGTTTCAGTCAGCGATATGTTGCTAATTTGATTTACGAGATTATTTAATGCAGTTTGATTTTGTATTATCGCTTTATAATTAACTTTACCCTCGCCTACATAAGTTTTAAAAAAATCGTCAGCTTTATTAATAAATTCAATTGTTGATTGGCTATGAGCTAAGCAGCACCATAGTAGAAAAAAAGAAATTATTAAATTCTTATGCAATGTTAAAACTCTGTAGCATTACAATAATCGAACAGTATAGTAAGGCCATATTATGATGAAGCCGCTTAAAAAATAAATTTCCTAATTAGGCATTTCCGCTTTCTTAATTTTAATCCCTGTTTCCATAATACCAATTAGCGGATCTTGACGCATATTTTGCTCCAACTTAAATGTATAAACTCCTTTCTCAGGAAAAGAAATATTTTTTTTGATAGGAATCTGCACATCACAAATATCTCCCATACAGTCCCCGAACCAAGTGCCATCTTGAGCTGCCAAGCTTATTTGAATTCGCTCTTGAGTAAATGATTCGCTATCAGGCGATTTAATGTGTAAGATGATCCATAGATTATTATAAGGGTAGAAATCTGCATGCCTAAGGTTAATAAACAGATCATAAGCTGATGACTTGTCATCCAAATTCACCTCAAAAGTCAAAAGATTACTATATTCCCATTGATAATCCGGAATAGGTTCGTACTTATCATATACAGCACCGTTATTGCATGCTATTAAGGTTAAAACTAAACCTATAAGTATTATTATTTTGTTCATAGCGCTAAAGTTAAGTAACTTCTGAAATTTCTTCTACTACATCTTAAGTTTAATACCTTTTCTCCTTCCTAATCCGTAATTTAGAGATAATAATTGGCATCATTGACAAGTTACTCTATTCAAGAAATTTGTGAGGCAGTAAATGGAATTTTCCTTCAAGAGGAAGAAGTCGCTATAAACTATTTGGCCGTTGATAGCAGAAAATTACAGTATGCCCCTCATTCACTTTTTTTTGCTATTAAAACAACTCAGCAAGATGGACATAAATATATCAAAGATTGCTATACAAAGGGCGTTCGAGCTTTTATAGTAAATAAAGAAATTGAAAACCCCTTACCTGGTGCAGCCATCATACAAGTAGCCGATACTTTATCTGCTTTGCAAAATTTAGCCACACATCACCGGAGCAAATTTAACCTGCCGCTCATAAGTATTACCGGCAGTAATGGCAAAACTATTATAAAAGAATGGCTGGCTCAATTACTAAGAGAGAATTATAAAATAGTTAAAAATCCTAAAAGCTATAATTCGCAGATTGGCGTGCCTTTGTCAGTGTGGCAAATTAATAGCGAACACACGCTTGGTATTTTTGAAGCGGGAATTTCCAAACCTGATGAGATGGAAAGATTGCAGGATATTTTACAACCAACTATAGGCATATTTACAAATATCGGGCATGCACATGATGAAGGATTTAATAATAGAATAGAGAAAATAAAAGAAAAACTTAAACTCTTTAAGCATGTACAAGTGCTAATTTACTGTAAAGATCATCAGGAGGTCCATAAAGAAATTATAAAATTAAGAGATTTAAAAACGATTGCCTGGTCTGCCAGACAAGAAGCAGATCTGTCTATTACATCAATTGCTAAGCAAAGTGTGCAAACAGTTATTCATTATAAATATAAAAATACAGCTTCTTCCATCAACATTCCATTTACAGATGATGGCTCTATCGAAAATGCTATTCATTGCTTATTAGTTTTACTATATCTAAAGGAAACAAATATCGCTGAAAAAATGCAACGGCTCTCAAGCGTAAAAATGCGATTAGAATTAAAAGATGGAATAAATAATTGCATTATAATCAATGATGCATATAATACTGACATTGAATCCCTCAAAATTGCAATTGATTTTTTAAATCAAAACAAAAAACATATTTATAAATCAATTATTATTTCAGATATACTACAAAGCGGATTAAGTGAAATAGATCTTTATCAAGAAGTAGTAGAGCTGTTAAAACATAGTCAAATAGATGAAGTAATTGGAATTGGCGAGGCATTAGAAGTTAATAAAGCTGTATTTCAGGAGTTAATAAACATTACCTGTAGCTTTTATCTTTCTACCGATGAATTTTTAAATAATTACAATATCAGCGATTTTAAAGATCAAACTATTTTGCTCAAAGGAGCCAGAAAATTCCACTTTGAAAAGATTATGAAGCGGTTAGAAAAGAAAGTTCATGATACGGTTCTAGAAATTGATCTTGGCGCACTAACTAATAATTTAAAAGTTTATAAGAGCCTACTAAAGCCTCAAACTAAAACGATGGCTATGGTTAAAGCTTTTTCTTATGGAAGTGGCAGCTATGAAATAGCTTCTGTTTTAGAATTCAATAAAGTAGATTATTTAGCTGTTGCTTACATCGATGAAGGTATAGAATTACGTGAAGCAGGGATTACATTACCGATTATGGTAATGAACAATGAAATTAATAGCTTACATCAGTTAGTACAGTATTCGTTAGAGCCCGAAATATATAGCTTTCGAATATGGGATAAGCTAACAGAGGAATTAGTAAGTAAAAATGTAAAACATTACCCGATCCATCTTAAAATCGATACGGGCATGCATAGATTGGGATTTGATGAAAATGATATAGATGAAATGCTTCGTAGATTGGAAAATAATGATTCCTTTAAAGTAGCTTCTATTTTTTCTCATCTCACGTCAAGTGATAATGAAACACATGACGTTTATACGCGCCAACAATACAATTTGTTGAGCCGGGTTTGTGATAATATCAGTCCAGTAATTAAATATCCTTTTCTTAAGCATTTAATTAACTCAGCCGGTATTATTCGGTTTCCAGAATTTCAGTTAGATATGGTAAGATTAGGAATCGGACTGTATGGAGTAGATACTACCCATACGCTTCAACATAGATTGCAAAGTGTAGGTACACTAAAAACCGTCATTACTCAAATAAGAAACATCAACCAAGGAGATCATATTGGGTATAATAGAACGATGATCAACAAAGACAGCACAATAGCTGTTGTAAATATTGGTTATGCTGATGGCCTTGATCGCAGGCTAAGCTACGGAAAAGGTTATATGTTAGTTCATGGCCAAGTTGCACCAATTCTTGGAGCAGTCTGCATGGACATGACAATTCTTGATATCACAACTATCAAACAGGCAAAAGAAGGAGATGAGGTGATGGTGTTTGGCAGTTTATTGCCTATTCAAAAGATGGCCAATTTGATCGGCACTATTCCTTATGAAGTATTGACTAATATTTCCAGAAGAGTGAAAAGAGTATTTTACCAGGAATAAGCTAATCTATTTTAGTAAAGTCTTTTTGGATACCTCCTTTGATATCATGATCAATACTATATAGATACATTTTATTTTTAGTAAGCTTTAAGAAAATAAAATAAGGAGTACGCTTTCCTCGTTCTCGAGAAGGATCGTAAAAATACGTATCCATGATCAATTTTGTCTTAGTAATACCTTTATTAATGCCATATTCTATATAATTAAGAGCCTGTTGGCCGCCAGCAGATGCATTCGCTACAAAAAGGTTAGTATCACCATTTATAGTAATAGTTAAATGATTGTTTTTTTCAAAGTTCCAGATTTCTTCGTAATCATCCGTTATAGGAGCTGCTTGCCACCTACCTATTAGCCTAGCATCTATCGGGGTTACAAAATTTGGCTTGCAACCATACATTACCAATCCTAGAATAAAAAGTAAGAATATTTGGTTACAATTAAATTGCATGAAGCTCAAAAATAAAGATTTTTAAATATAAATCAAATTAATTCGATTATACGCATCAAAGCCGGAAATGTTTTAATTATTAACCTAGTAAAAAAATACTAGGTTGTCTGTTAATATCCGGAATTTGTTTTTTCCAACCGACAATTGTTTTCGTTTGGATGCTTTCATTTTCTAACGTTAAGTTAGTCGCAACACAAAGTAATGTCTGATCATGGCAAGTATGGATTACATCTTTTAATAAATTGTTATTGCGGTAAGGCGTTTCCATAAATATTTGTGTGGTGCCTTGGACTGCTTTACTTTCTAAATTTTTAATAGTGGTATTTCGTTCCGGTTGTTTAATAGGTAAATATCCATTGAAGGTAAAACTCTGCCCATTTAATCCGGATGCCATCAATGCTAATAAAATAGAAGAGGGGCCTACCAAAGGAACTACTTTAATCTTCAGCTCATGAGCTAGTTTAACTATATTTGCTCCCGGATCAGCTACACCGGGACATCCGGCTTCTGAAATAATACCCATATCTTTCCCTTGCTGAAGTGGAGTTAGATAATCGACTGGCATTAACTCCATGCTTTTTTTATTAAGCACTTGCATATTAACTTCATCAAAGTGCTTAGTATAACCTAAGCTTCTAAGTTGTCGCCTGGTGGTTTTAGGATTTTCTACAATAAACTCATTTAACTGATTCAGTATGTCAAGTACATATGCGGGGATACTGTAAGTGGAGTTTTCTCCTAATACTGTGGGAATTAAATATATTGTGCCGGTCAACTTATGCCTTTTCAATTACGTATATATAGCTAAATTACTTAAAATATTTTAGCTTTGTAAGTAGTTATGAGTAATGAAACATCAGAACAGGTAACTGAGTCCAACAGTAAATTATTAAAAGCGAAACAACTTGAAGTAAATTCTCTTTTAGAAGTTACTCAAGCTATTAATAGTAACCTTTCAGCTGATCATCTGTTTAAGATCTTTGAATTTATTAGCAGAGGGCAGATTGGTGTGGAGCAAATGGCTATCATTTATTATGAAAATAAACGATGGAGCTGTGTAAGTCAATATGGAACTATTGCTTATATTTTTGATAAACGGGTTTTTAAAGAATTAACCCGTTATACTGCTATTACTTCACTTACAGGGCATAAGGATGAAATACTTAATCAATATGAGTATGTTATTCCTATTCAACATCAACAAAAAGCCATCGCTTTTGTTTTAGTCGGTAAATTTAGAGATACCTCTTACGCCGGTAGCGCAGAAGATAAAGTCAAATTTCTTCAAACACTTTCTAACATTATAATTGTAGCCATTCAAAATAAAAAGCTTTTTGAGAGACAACTAGAGCAAGAAGCTATCAAAAAAGAATTAGAAGTGGCTGCCCAGATGCAGAAAATGCTTATCCCGAGTATTTTCCCTCCCAGCAAAGACCTTGAAATAGATGCTGTTTATATTCCTCACCACAGTATTGGTGGTGACTATTATGACCTTATCTCTTTAGAAGATGGATCATATGTAGTATGTATTGCCGACATATCCGGGAAAGGTATTCCCGCAGCTCTTTTAATGTCTAATTTCCAAGCTAATCTTCGCCTGCTGGTGCAGCAAGATTATTCTTTGAAAGAAGCGGTGACGCTATTAAACAACCGAGTGAGCGATGTAGCACGAGGAGATAAATTTATCACCTTGTTCTTAGGCAAATATGATCCAAAATCGAAGAAATTGATTTACATTAATGCAGGCCACAATCCCCCATTATTGTACCAAGAAAAGGAAAAACAAGTTATATTACTAGATAAAGGTTCTACTTTATTAGGCATCTTTGATCAGTTGCCCTCGATCACTACAACGGAAATTACTATTAGCCCTAATTCTTTTTTGTTTAAATATACAGATGGGGTTACTGAACTGGAAAATGAAACGAATGAACAATATGAATTAGAACGCTTGACTAATTTTATGATCAAAAATAAATCATTATCTATGAAAGAATTTAATCATAAGATGTTAAACGAATTAACCAAGTATAAAGGCAAAAGAGCCTTTAATGACGATGTTACTTTTTTAAGTGCCAGGTTTTTATAGGTTGGCTTTATATTACCTAGTTAGCAAGACATTACCCGAAAAACTACTGCCATTAATAATGGCTGAATAAGTATATACCCCATCAGGACAATCAATTCCCAAATGCTTTCCATCCCAAGGCTGAGATTCAGAGGTAACAAATATTTCTTCTCCTAATCTGCTATATATAAAAAGTTGGTAATCTAGCGATAATACTGATGGAGAAAACAAATCATTAACTCCATCATTATTAGGTGTAAAGGCATTCGGTATAAAAAAAGAGCATTCCGTTGTGATAGTATATTCTATAGTATCTTTAGAACAACTATTAAATACGTTTAGTAAATATATTCCGTTTTCATCTACAGTCAAGGGAATATTAACGCCATGTGAAATCCATTCATATTCAACACCAACAGGGTAATCGAGTGTAATTTCAGTAGCACCGCAAATAGATGTATCAATAGGAGAGGTGGTAATATTTAAAGGTGTATCTGCCATAATTTCCAAGCTAAGAGAATCAGCTACACAAACATTACTTACTTTTAGCTTAATAGTATGAGGATCTGAATCTGAAAAAAGGTAATTAAAAGTATTATTTGGCATGTAAAAACTATCTATTATATTATTATCAACTGACCATTCCCATAGATCAATAAGGCCGTCAGCGCTGTCAATAAAAGTTGCTAAAGAATCTACACATACGGTTTCAGCAATGAAATCTGCAGTGATCGGAACTAATGGTAGTGGGGAAACATAGTTAGCATCAAAATAACTAGATATAAAATCCGGCAAAATAGATCCTGTTACGCCCGCAGGTAAGTCAATACTCTGAAATTCAAAATCACACCCTACTCCTGCTATATTCGGATCATTGATGACACTTAATGAACTACCGGATCCTATATAAATTTTTCCATCCAGGCCTAATTGAAAATCTCCTCCAAGAGAAAAAAAATCAAATTTTTCAATAGTATCTACTGAATTTCTTATGGCAGATGGAGATCCGGCTAGTAGGTCATATTGAAGTAAATAAGTATCAAAAGAATCATAATTATCATCTCTTAAATATAAATATTGGCCATTTGGGGAAAATTCATACATTCCGGAAAATCTATTATCTAATGAGACCATATTAGAAACTACTCCTGTAGACGCATCAAAATCAAAAACTTCGGTAATTCTAGTTGAGAAATTAAACTCCAAAGGAGTAAAAGCAATTTTATCTCCCTGAGGTGATATTTTTAAATTATTAGGGACCCTCGCATATGAGGAGCCTACAGACGAAAAAACAGGGCCTGTAATACCGGCAGGAGAAACTAAATAGGCCACAAATCGATCGGTATCATACTCGTGGGTGACTACCCAAGTATCTCTACCGTTTGAATGTTTTACGGCTGCAACGGCCTGATTGACTACAGAAAATAATCGCTCATTTTTAACAATAACATCCCCTAATCCTCCATTCAAACCTACGTCAACTATAGAATAGAAGAACCCTCCCCCATTTGGAAAATGAGATGCACCACTAATACCATCTAAACTAAAAATATAATACTGGTTCTCTTCGCAAACGGATGGCACTATTATTGTTTGAATAGCAAGATCGTGCCCTAACAGCCCTTGCCCGTTAGGCATTGGCTCATTATTTTTATTCCATACGGTGATCCCGTCTGTATAAAATAATAAATTTCCTAATGTATCACATATAGTTGCTACACCCCAAGGTATATTGTGCACTACATCTTCAATCGGCACTGCAGTGCCGGAACTGAAATCTAACCCCGCTTTATCACCAAAGTACCAAATATTAGCTTCCTTTTGAGCGTACGTGTATGTATGCAAATAAAACACTAAACTTCCTATAAGTACTAGATATGCTTTCATATACTATTTTTTTACCAAAGGATATATATAAAAATTATCAGAGGTAACTAATACTACTTCATATAAACCCGAAGGCAATACTGAAAGGTCAATTAAACTATTTGTTGAATTGACAAATTGCTGTTCGAATACAATTTGTCCGTAAACGTTCATTACTTTAACTAAACAATCCGACTGGTCAAAACCTAACTCTATAGATAGATTAATAGTCTTTTCAAACGGATTTGGATATACTTTATAATTTACCGAAGAAAAAGGATTTTTCTCAATAGCTGTTGTACTATCTTTTACATATAAAATATGAATTGCTGTATCCTTGCATATACCGTTACTTGCTATTAACTTTACCTCTAATTCACCAGATTCAGTTATTATTTTGGAAAAATTTTGAGTAGTAAATTCTAAACCATTATTGAAAAACCACTGATACTGCATAGCACCTGTTGTTTGATTATTACTTTCTAAAGTTGTTCCAATCGTAATAGTATCTGATGAAACAGGTATGGTATTTTCAAGTAAAGTAAATAATGCTTCCGGGCTGGTTGAGATAGTAATGTTATTAGATGTAGAATCGAATAAAACATCAGAAGAGTCTACCACTAATTTAACAACATAATCTCCTGCTGTATCAAATAAATAATTTAAATTTTCATCCGAAGAGACTGAATCGCCATTTACATACCATATATAGCCATTGGCATTAATGGAATTATTTGTAAATAATATAGTGTCTCCAGTACACCCCGTTGCAGGGCCGGTAAAAGCTGCAACAATGAAAGTATCTATAACATGATTGGTGATGATCACTCCATTAGCACCTGAAACATAAATAGCACTATCATTGTAAACATCAATAGCCAGCAAATTCTCAGATACGCCACTATTTTGTGTTATCCAATTTAATCCCCCATCATTAGTATATAAAATCATTCCGTTATTGCCTACTGCATAGCCTTCAGCAGCATTAAGAAATTCAATACTTTGCACTACTTCTGCCACATGCATGCTGTCCCATGTGCTCCCCGCATCATTACTTCGTACAATTAATCCTTTATCATTCATTTTTCCAGCAAGTATCAGGCTTTCAGCACTCGGAAAAACTGCTGTTAAATAAATCATATCATCCGGAGCCTTGTCAACAGTTACTACTGACCAAACCTCCCCTCCATCAGTAGTAGCTCTCACTAGATTGCGTTCTCCTGCAATAATTCCAATTTCCTGAGTAAGAAATGTAATAGCATTCATATATATTCTTTCGGTAGCGAAGGGATTTTCTATTAAAAACTCAGTCCAATCCCCACCTGCATTTTCTGTTTTTATTACATGAATATTATCATTAAATCTATCTCCCCCGGGAGGAGCTGAAGCTTCTGCAGGGGACAATAAAACGTATCCGGTATTTCCATTAAAAAAATATGCATCTCTACTTAGCCCATAGGCTATTAAATTAGGAATAGTTATTTCACTCCATGTTTGCCCTTCATCAATGGTCCGTAAGTATTGCATCTCTTGTCGTTCAGGATTTAAAATGTCTTGAAAAAAAATATATCCGGTATCTCCCTCCAGTTCTATATCATGATAAGTTTTTTCATATACTCCTATTGGTAAAGCTATATGTTGCCAGCTTAAACCTTGATTGTTGGTAACAATACTTTCAGCATTTGCGCCGACAGCAAATCCTCTGTTAGCATCACTAAATTCTATTGCATTTAGATTTTCTGTGGTATTAGAGTTTAAAATCGTCCATTGAGAAAAAGAATTTATAGAAATGAGACTTAGACAAATTATAAAAAATGTTAATCGTGGAACTTTGTAAACACAGTAATTTTTCTTCATGGTATCATTTTAAGATAAAAGAATATTAATATATATAAATTTAATATTAAATGATGACAAATGCAATACAGTAAGAGAAATCAAATAGCCTCCAACATAGCTTTATAAATCACATCATGGATGCGTGTCCGCACATCTGTCTGTATTAACGTTCTGTTAGATGCATCTGGGTAAACTCTATTAGATAAAAAAACATATGTTAAGTTATGCGCCGGGTCAGCCCACATACAAGTACCGGTAAAGCCACTGTGTCCAAAGGTTTTAGCAGAAGCGTATTTAGAAGTGGGGCCTCCGTAAGAAGGATCAGTCTCAGGCTTGTCAAAGCCTAATCCTCTTCTATTATTGTTAATTTGTCGAGAAGTGAATTCTTCAATAGTATTTGGGTCGATATAATCTTGATAACCATAAGAACCACCATTTAACAACATTTGTAAGATGATGGCTAAATCATTTGCATCTGAAAATAATCCTGCATGTCCTGCTACACCACCCAACATAGCAGCGCCCTGATCATGAACATATCCGTGGATTAATTGTTTTCTGAACACCGTATCCATTTCTGTAGGCGGAATTCTAGATAATGGAAATTTATAAATCGGATTATAAGTCATAGTGGCTAGGCCTAATGGCTTATAAAAAATATTATTTACATATTTATCTATAGGTTGTTTGGTTATATTCTCAACGATAGTCCTGCATAAATAAAAACCTAAATCGCTGTAAACATATCGCTTACTTCGGTTGACTTCAGAATTAAGAATAGTATTCCAAATAGAATCTGTGTAATCATGTTGAATGTACAATTCATTCGCAACTTTAACAGAGTAATAATCATTAGGTGAGTAGCAGTAATTTTCATCACAAAAGCCTTCTGCATTTAAAGTATATTCATAAAAAGGTATCCAAGCTTTCAGTCCTGCTTGATGTAATAACACATCTTGAATGGATATTTTACTTTTATCCGTTTTTTTTAACTCGGGAATATAGTTAGAAAGATTCTTTTTTACTTTTATCTCTTTTTCATCCACCAATTTCATTATTGCAAGCGTAGTGGCAGCAACTTTAGTAATAGAAGCCAAATCATATATATCAGTTGGCCTTACAATAGTTTTATTATCATATGTATGGTAGCCATAACCTCTATTAAAGATCACCTTATTATCTTTTGCAATCAATATTTGACAGCCCGGTGTGGCGTGGTTGAGTATTGCTTCTTTTATAATTGAGTCGATGAGAGAAAGAGAAGCTGTTGAAATACCTACTTCTTCAGGAATGGTGTATTTAAGCCTGCCGGTATTCATAGAAGTTTCTCCGGTATTGTATTTAAAGTTTTCACCTGCCGAAACGGGAAGTTTTCCGGAAGCCTTTACTCCGCCAAATATTAGTTGTGCGGCTAAACTTTGAGTAATATCGTTGTCTTCATAAGCAACCAATATATTAGGAACATTTTCAAAATATTTTAAACTATAAGGACTTCCGAAAATAGTTAAAATTACATTTGTCTTCTTACTTAGATTATTAATTAAAGTCCTTGTAGTTTCTGTAATTCCATATTCTTTTGAAAGATATTTACTCATATCTTGCACTCCAATAATCACCGTATTATAAGCGGCCGCTTGCTCTTCTAAAGCACTCATGGCATCTTGCGAAAGCGATTTATCTACTCTGAACGTCCGCATCGGAGCATACAAATTTAATGTCTTTTGAAAAACACTTTCTTCATTTTTCCTATTCGCAATGACTATGGAAGCAATATTTAGTTTATCTAAATTTTTAAGCGGAATAGTGGCTTTTTCATTTTTAGCAATAGTTAAAGCAGACTCATATAATTTTCGATTGAGAAGCTCAGCATACATCGTATTAAGTTGCAAATTAACGCTATCCGCAGCGATAGGATTGTTGTCATTTAATCCTGTCCAGTATTTAGTTTTTAGAATGTTTTTAACTTTTTTATCTAAATCGCTTTGTTGAATTAAGCTGTCTTTGATAGCTTGCTTTATTTTGTTAATAGCAGTAGGCACATCCTCAGGAAATAAAAGTACATCATTACCTGCAAGCAAAGCTTTTAAATCTACTTCTCCAGGAGTAAAATAACTGCTCACACCTTTCATGTTTAAAGCATCGGTAAAAACAAGGCCTTTAAATTTCAATTTGGTTTTCAACAGATCAGTTACTACATTTTTTGATAAAGAAACAGCTGTATTACTGGAGCTGTCTAGGCTGGGAATATAGAGATGTGCTGCCATGATGCTACCAACGCCATTGTTGATGAGTTGCTTAAAAGGATAAAGCTCTAAAGAATCAAGCCGAGAAGCGTTATGGGGTATAGTAGGTAAGGATTTATGAGAGTCCATGTCAGTATCTCCATGCCCCGGAAAATGCTTAGCGCAAGCCAACACTCCGCCATCTTGTAATCCTTTCATATAAGCTAATCCTTTTTGCGCAACGTTATATTTGTTTTCTCCAAACGACCGGTCATTGATAACCGGGTTGGCAGGATTATTATTAACATCTACTACCGGAGCAAAATTTACATGAACTCCTAAAATTTTACATTGCCTAGCAATTTCTCGGCCCATCTGATAGAGGAGTTGATTATCTTGAATGGCTCCTAAGGTAAGTTGCCGAGGAAAATTCATTGTACTGTCTAAGCGCATGCCCAACCCCCACTCGGCATCCATGCCTATAAGTAAGGGAACTTCAGCTATGCCTTGGTAACGATTGGTAAGTGTTGCTTGCGCCCTTGGATTCCCTTGAAAAAAAATTAATCCACCGATGTGTTGTTCTTTAATTAAAGCCTCAATTTCTTGGATATGAGCGTCTGTTTTATTTGAATAAGCTGCTACCATAAACAGCTGCCCGATCTTCTCTTCTTGGGAAAGGCCGGCAAAAATAGAATCCACCCAAGCATTACCGTTATTATTTTGAAAAGGGGGATTGCTTTCTTTAGGGGGATAAAAAGAAGAGAAAGAGACAAAAATAAGAACTAAAAAAAAATGTATGTAAATTTTACTCAAAATATGATGGTTATGCTTAAAAAGCTTAAAACTAGTTAACGGTAAAATGCATGATTTAGTATGCAATAACTATGCCTTAATATGATCAATGCTTTACTATAAAGGCATCGTAGAACTTAGGCAATAATTCTTTTCGAAATTCATTTGCTTCCTCAAAAGAATCAAACAAACCAACTGTATACCGGGTAAGGCCATCATCCCATTTACGGACTTTAATATTTGGTGTATTTTTAAAAAACCCATTAGTAGGAGGAAGGGCAGTCCTGAAAGCAGCGATCTGCACTTTATAGCCCGGTGTCCAGTCAGTATTAGTAGCAATAGGCTTTTTAGCAGGTTCTTTAGGTGGTTTTGCCCCTAATTCCATATCATCAATTTTATCAGTTGTTTCATTTAAGTTTTCTTTAACTAAAGGTTTTTTCTGCTCTACAGCTTTTGGTTTGGTAGTCGGAGCATCATTGATCTCCTTAATAAACTTAGCTACAACATCTTCTTGTGTAGGATCTTTATCCATTGTTTTTTCAAGAGTATTTTTATTAACATACACTTGATTATCTTTTACTACAATTTGATCGGCAATGCCACCTTGTAAAACCCTTACCTCAATTTCTTGATCTACAAACGGATTTGCTTTACTTACTATTCTGGGTACAACTCTACTGGTATCTGTTCCATCAGCAGCTAATTGCTTTTTTAGAGATCTGCCAAGTGCACTCGCTAAATTGAGTTTATTGGAATTAGTTGTGTCGGTAAAAACAGCTACTTCTAACTTTAAATCAGGATTATTCCTTAAAACATCTTCAATCTTAAGCAGGTCAGATTGAGATTTTTTTACATTAATTTCTCCTGTTTTAGGATCAGCAATGATTTTTTCCATCTTTGCGGTTTTACCTATATCTCCTTTCATATCTATGTCATGCTCTATCTGTATGTATTTTTCTACATCTTTTAAAAACACATCGACATGTTTATCCATGGTGCCGTCTTCAGATAAAAAATGCACGTCGTAATTAGCTCCGGGAGGCAATGCAAGTAAATAGTCTCCGGATGATGCATTGGATTGATACTCGCCTACAACTAAGTTTTTATCAATATCTGTAACAATAATAATGGCATCTACGGCTTGGCCCAGCTCATTAACAATTCCTTTTAAGACTACCACGACCGGTTCTCCAAATTCATAATTCACTTCTACGGTGTATATGTCTGAACCACCCAGCCCGCCTTCTCTGCGAGAAGTAAAGTATCCTTTTTTCCCACTCGCCGATAAAACAAAATACACATCATCGCCTGCTGTGTTAAGCGGATAGCCTATATTTTGTGGTTGATCCCAACCCTCGCCATTAAATTTAGATTTGAAAATATCAAATCCTCCCATACTTTTGTGCCCTTTAGAGCTGAAAAACAGAGTTTCTCCATCAACGTGTATATATGGGCCTGTTTCATCTTGTTCAGTATTGATATCCGGGCCGAGATTAATGGCTTCTCCCCATGTACCATCCGGTTGTTTTTTAGAAACATAAATATCTCTCCCACCAAATCCACCCGGCCGGTCACTGGTGAAATATATTTCATTCTCTGTACCTGATAAAGATGCATGGGCTTCCATATACATATTAGTATTTATTGGCTTAGGAAGTGCTTGAGGTATTGTCCATCTATCTCCTATTTTTTTGCTTTTATAAACATCTCCAAATCTGCCAAAAGAGCTGATATATAACAACAATGTTTGCCCATCAGCAGAAAGCCCGGTAGTAGCTTCTTGTGCCTCTGTATTGATCGTATCAATTATATTATAAGGCTTTCTCCAGATATCACCATTTCTTCTGGCAACATATATATCTTCAAAATACATTCCATATTCATCTTCATATCCTTGTATATCCATTTTTCCACCCACATTTCCCGGCCGCTTGGTGGTAAATACTAAGTATTCTTCATCGGCACTTACTAACGCACTATGTTCATCATATTTTGAATTGATCGGTTGGCCTAAATTTTGCACTTCTACATCAATAGGATCCCGGACAATTTCTTTGGCATTTTTACACATTTTGATACTTAAAGCCGCATCATCTAAAATATCATAATCTACTTTATCATAATCAATACAAGATTGATATGCAGCAATAGCTTTATCAAAACTATGACTAAGATGGTAGCTCTTGCCTAAATAATAATCCAACTCTCCTTCATTTAGTTTATACTTGCCTACCTTATTTACACCGCTTTCATTTAAACTTTCCAGTATTTCAACGGCTCTATCTTGATGGGTAAAGGTTTTAGTGTAACATACTGCTAGATTATACTGGTACTCAAGGTTATTAGGATTCAGGCTATCTAGCCTTTCATACATTTCTTGTGCACTGCCATAATATCCGGCTAAAAAATAATCTTCCGCATGTGATCTTAATTGTTTCTCAGTTTTTGAAGTTTTAGCTTGTAATTTAAGTTGGCTAAATGAGCATACAGCCAAAACGATAAAGCATAGTATTATAGTTTTAAAGACAGGAAATCCTTTCATTACTGATTTATTGAATTAATTAGAATAGGTAAATATATATTTCAAATTTCTAGATGCATAACAAAGAGCCATTATAAAGTTAACAAACAAATTTTTTATTTCAAGAATGTATATTAAATAGTACACAACTTGAACAAAAGCCTTATAGATAAATTTCTGAAAGTGCTTTTCTCAAATGGCTTTAATTTTCTTCGTCATCCAAAATTTTAAATCACTATACCTAATTGGGTACTCTTATTTTAAAACATTTTACGCTTCGAATATTATTGCCATTTAAGTTTTCCAAAAGACTCAATATTGATACTCAAAAAATTGCTGTATTTTTGATCCATAATCTAATATGAATTTTTATGCAGTTAAGTGAACAAGAAAAAGTAAGAAGGGCTTCATTAACAGAGTTAAACGAATTTGGAATAAATGCTTATCCGGCTCCACTTTTTGAAGTGAATACCAGCACTACCGATATTCTAAAGAACTACGAGAAGAATAAACTTGAATATAAAAATATCTCTATAGCAGGCAGAATAATGAGTAGAAGGATTATGGGAAAAGCTTCTTTTGCTGAGTTACAAGATGCTAAAGGTAGAATACAGTTATATATTAATAGAGATGAAATCTGTCCGGGGGAAGACAAAACATTATATAATACTATTTTCAAGAAATTATTAGACATTGGCGATATCGTTGGTGTAAAAGGATACGTGTTTACAACTAAAGTAGGAGAAATATCTATTCACGTAAGTGAGTTGGTTTTACTAAGTAAAGCTTTAAGGCCACTTCCGATTGTAAAAGTAGATGATGAAGGAAAAGTTCACGATGCTTTTAGCCATCCTGAACAACGATACCGTCAACGATATGTGGATTTGATAGTCAATCCATATGTGAAGGAAGCTTTTATCAAGCGTACAAAACTTACTAATTCGATGAGAAAGTTTTTAACGGATAAAGGATATTTGGAAGTGGAAACGCCTATTCTACAACCCATCTATGGTGGCGCAGCAGCTCGCCCGTTTAAAACGCATCATAATACCTTAGATATGCCTTTATATCTTCGAATAGCTAATGAATTATATCTGAAAAGATTAATTGTTGGCGGTTTTGATGGGGTTTTTGAGTTTGCAAAAGATTTTAGAAATGAAGGTATGAGCAGGTTTCACAATCCTGAGTTTACACAAATGGAGTTATATGTAGCTTACAAAGATTATTATTGGATGATGGACTTGGTGGAAGAAATGGTCGAGCAGATAGCTAAAGATGTGAACGGAACGGCTAAAGTTAAAGCAGGTGAAAATGAGATCAGTTTTGAACGGCCTTGGAAGCGATACACTATGTTTGAAGCTATTGAAGAATATACCGGTGTGGATATTTCTAATATGGATGAAGATCAATTACAAGCAACTGCAAAAAAATTACATGTTAACATTGCTCCATCTATGGGTAAAGGAAAGATCATTGATGAGATATTTGGAGAGAAAGCAGAGCCAAATCTCATTCAACCTACCTTCATCACTGACTATCCGGTTGAGATGTCGCCCTTGGCAAAAAAACATCGATCAAAAGAAGGGTTGGTGGAAAGGTTTGAGTTGATCTGTAATGGAAAAGAACTTTGCAATGCTTTTTCTGAACTAAATGATCCTATTGATCAGCGTAAGCGATTTGAAGAGCAGTTGGAACTGGGTAAAAGAGGAGATGAAGAAGCAATGATGTTGGATGAAGATTTTTTAAGGGCGTTAGAATATGGCATGCCTCCTACCTGTGGACTAGGAATTGGTATTGACCGTTTAGCTATGATCATGACAAATTCTAAATCTATTCAAGATGTGTTGTTCTTTCCACAAATGAGGCCAGAGAGGAAGGGATAAACTTCTTCCATATATGAATATAAACGTAACTTCGTAACATTTTGATTATTGAATTTAAATACTTATTTTGAGTAAGTTATGCAAAATTTCACGTTCATTATTATTAGTCTGATAGCTAGTTTTGAAGTGAGTGTTTACGCCCAAATTACCTTTCAAAAAACTTATCCTGGGGCTCCTGACTTTCAGGAGCCGAAATATATCTCAGAAGACATAAGAGGAGGATATTTAATGCTATCAACATATCTTAATACTGAAAATTATTTTATTAGAACAGATGTCGATGGAGAGGTGATATGGAATAAATCTTATAGAGTTAATAATTTAATGTTTCGTAGTCATGCATTTGTGCAAACTGCTGATACCGGATATCTTTTAGTGGGTGATATAGAAACTGGTCCTAATAATGAGGATATTGCTGTTATTAAAGTGGATAAAGACGGTAATGTTTTACAAAGTAGCACCTACGGTACTGCTGCTCAAGATGGATTAATTGAGGTAGACAATTCTAATCCACCAAGCCGGGATATGAAAATTTATCCTACAACTGATAATGGCTTTATTATAACATCAGTTACTTCAGGGTATGGAACTCGTCAGGCTGCTTATCTACTTAAGTTAAATGGAGCAGGAATTTTACAGTGGTCAAGGGTGTATAAACGTGCCAATACATCAGATGATTATTGTGTTGCCCTCGTGCCTACTTCGGATGGCAACTTTACTATGTTAAGCAATTATTTTCAGACAGGAGAGA
Organism: Chitinophagales bacterium; assembly: GCA_965213575.1. Classification (GTDB taxonomy): domain Bacteria; phylum Bacteroidota; class Bacteroidia; order Chitinophagales; family JAUHXS01; genus JAUHXS01. The sequence continues at coordinate 112,226 of CBDBZN010000007.1, forward strand.
GTGGAGTATCTCTTTGGAGATTAGATAGCGATGGTATGCCTATGTGGACAAAGCATTATAATATCAATACTATTAAATCAGGTAATGATCCTACAGGAAATATTGTATTAACTCCTGATGGAGGGTATGCTTTTTCCGGAGCTGGAATTTTCCCTCAATATGCTTATGTGGTCAAAACAGATGCATCTGGCAATGTAGAGTGGTTAAAAGGTTATGAAACAAGTCCAAATGATGATGTAGGGATGTATTTGAATAATTATAGTGATGGAGGTTTAATTATTACTTCTAAGCATTTCAATTATTCTCAAGGTTGCACGGTTTTTAAAACAGATGATACTGGTAGGGTTGAGTGGGGTTATGGATATTCAGATGTTACTGAGCCTTGGGGGGATATGGTCATTGAAACAAAAGATAAAGGCTTTTTGATTTCTGCAGTTGATAGAAGAGATAGAATAAATCCAGCTAAAGGAGCAATGCTCATTAAAACAGATTCTATGGGAGAAAGCAATTGTATTCAACAACCTGTATTAATTACAGTCGAAAATATTGCTTTTACTGAATTTTCTAATGGAATAGATGATAATCTTGTTACTACCCAAAGCTTGGCTACTGCTACCAGTACTGAGCCTACAATTACAATTGAAAATATTTGCCCTTTTACAGTTATTGCTGAGCTAGAAGTAAATACTAACCCCATAGTATGTGGTAATGATAGCCTTTTAGTGAGGGCTATTCCCAATGAAGGAACTCCTCCTTATAGTTTTCTATGGAGTCCAACAGGTAAAACTGGAGATTCGATATATTTAAAAGCCGGGCAGCATATTGTTATAGCTGTTGATGCAGCTTCTGATACTGCTAGAGACACCCTATTTATAGAAGGTGCAGACACTAATTTTACAATTTCTGCCGGAGAAGATTTTAGTATATGCCCTAATACAGATACTACTTTAAAAGCTAGATTTGCAGAAGGTATTCCTACAGGAGAAATTGATTCATTGATGTATATATGGAATGAGGGAGAAGGAAATGATTCCATTTTTAATATTTCACCGGATACCACTACTACTTATTATGTCGATGCATTTGATAGTATCGGATGTAAAGCTAGTGATACCATTACCATAACAGTATTAGATGCTGCTGGTTTGCTTCCTCCGGATACAACTATAACAATCTGTGAAGGTGATAGTGTGCAACTGATGGTTGAAACCTCGGAGGATATAGTTTGGTTACCTAATGAGAATTTGGTTGACACGTCAATAATCAATCCGATTGTAAGCCCGGGTATAACAAGTATCTTTACTGCTTATAAAATAAGTGATTGCGGAAACGATACAATTAACTTTAATATCACAGTAGAGGATTGTGAATCATTTCTGTATATGCCAAATGCATTTTCTCCTAACTCAGATGGTGATAATGAAACATATGGAGCAACTGGTACCGGGTTAGAAAATTACAACTTGAGTATTTATGATTTTAGAGGAAGCCTGATATTTTCTGCTAATAATATTAACAAACGGTGGGATGGTACTCGAAATGGCAAAGATATGCCGGCAGAAGTATATGTCTATAAATTATCGGCGATAATTAGTCAAAGTGGAGATGTGATTAATCAAACTGGTACTTTTACCCTTCTTAGGTAATCAGCTAATCTTACTCCACCCTACTTTATGTTTGCTCTTTTGACCTAAATAGTCGAGAATGGGTTTGTTTTTAGGAAACTTTAGTTCCGGATCTTCTTCTAATATTTGTAATACATTGTTTCTTGCTTCTTGTAAAATAGTGACATCTCTCACAAGGTCAGCAATTTTAAGATCAACAACACCACTTTGTTGAATGCCTTCCATGTCACCCGGCCCTCGGAGTTTCATATCTACTTCAGCAATCTCAAATCCATCGTTAGTACGTACCATTGTTTTGATGCGCTCTCTTGCTTCTTTAGACAGCTTGTTACCGGTCATTAATATACAATAAGATTGCTCTGCTCCCCGGCCCACCCTTCCTCGCAACTGATGCAGTTGAGAAAGTCCAAATCGTTCTGAACTTTCAATGATCATCACAGAAGCATTCGGCACATTTACCCCAACCTCAATAACTGTAGTGGCTACCATGATCTGTGTTTCACCTTTTATAAACCGGTTCATTTCATATTCTTTAGCATCTGATTTCATCTGTCCGTGGACGATACTGACTTTATATTTTGGCAACGGAAATTCTCTTGTAATGCTTTCGTGACCGTCTATTAAATCTTTATAATCCAATTTTTCCGATTCTTGGATCAGTGGATATACCACGTAAACTTGCCTTCCTTTTGCAATCTGCTCTTTCATAAAACCAAACACTCGTAGCCGGCTCGAATCATATTTATGAATAGTTTGAATAGGTTTTCGACCTGGTGGCAACTCATCTATGATAGACACGTCCAAGTCAGCATATAAAGTCATGGCCAATGTTCGGGGAATAGGCGTGGCAGTCATTACCAATACATGTGGAGGAGAAACATTTTTCTTCCATAACTTAGCTCTTTGTGCTACGCCAAAACGATGCTGTTCGTCGATAACTGCAATACCTAAGTTCTTAAAAATTACAGGATTTTCTATTAATGCATGGGTACCAATTAAGATACCTATTTCATTATTTTGTAATTGCTCTAATAAATATTTCCGTTCTTTTCCTTTAACCGACCCGGTGAGTAAAGCTACCGAAATTCCAAGTGGCTGAACTAGCTCTGATATGGCTTGAAAGTGTTGCTGAGCTAAAATTTCTGTTGGTGCCATCAAGCATGCTTGAAAATCGTTATCTAATGCCATAAGCATAGTTAGCAATGCTACAATCGTTTTTCCACTGCCTACATCGCCTTGAAGCAGCCTATTCATTTGCTTGCCGGACAACAAGTCTGTTCGTATCTCTTTCAAAACGCGCTTTTGAGCTTCGGTGAGTTCAAAAGGCAATTGGTTATGATAGAAATTATTAAACTTATCTCCTAAATTCTGAAATACAAAACCTTTGAATGCTATAGTTCTTTTTACTTTGAGTCGAAGGAGCTTCATTTGTATGAAAAATAATTCTTCAAATTTTAAGCGTCGTTTAGCTGCTTCAATTTGATCGTCAGTTTCTGCGTAATGAATATATTTTAATGCTTTATAACGACTTATCAAATGATATTTATGAAGAATATAATCAGGTAGATTTTCAATAATATCAGTTGGCTTTATTTGCTCTACCAAAGACCTGGTAAATTTCGCAATTGCTTTAGCGTCTACACCCTTCTTTTTGAGAAGCTCTGAAGTGTAGTAAATTGGATAAATATTAACTTTTTTTTCTATCGTGCTATGATCTACTAATTCCATTTCAGGATGAGGCATGCTTATTTTGCCATTAAAAAAATTTGGCTTACCGAATATTAAATATTCTGTTTCTTGCTTGACTGTTTTGGGGATCCATTGTATGCCTTTAAACCAAATTAATTCAATGCTACCAGTGGCATCGTATGCTTGCAATAATAAGCGTTTACCTCTTCCCTGCCCTATGTTCTTAAAAGTTCCGGTTTTGCATTGCAGCTGAATATATTGGTTATTTGGAGTGATTTCGTTGATATGATACACTTTGGTTTTATCAATGTATCGATACGGATAATAAAATAATAAATCCTGGTAAGTATAAAGGCCTAATTCTTTTTTTAGAAGATCGGCTCGCTGCGGCCCAACTCCTTTTAAATATTCGATTGGATCAGATAGCAAATATCGATTTTGCATCAGTTTTATTTCCAGTGCAATGTATTGATCATATGTTCAATATCTGCTTGAACAAATTGTATAACAGGGGTTAAAGAATCCTCATTAGGAGCAGTATTAAAATATAAGGCGCCTCTAATAAAATGATGCGTACTGTCAGTTAAAAAAAATTGACTCGAAGAGGCTGCATTCCCTCCCACGGAGAAAATTAAGCCATGTACGTTGTTAGATGTATGAATGATTTGTTCATCAATATACTCAGCTTTAATAGCATGCTTATAGGTAAGCTTATGCATATCTTCTAACAGCGAACTTAGTTTGTTTTTTTCTAAATCTTTGTAAGAAATGTGGATGGTAGCACCTAATTCTTCCATTTTTATATCAAACCAACAAGGGCTTTCTACTTTTTTATTAAATTGTAACGTGTCCCTTATTATTTGCGCATATACAGGTTTTTCAAAGGTTAAAGGGCAATAATCATTCTGATAGGTTTCGTAGGATCTTTCCGGAAACTTCATTCTGGGATAGCCTTTTGGCTTAGGGATTGGAGCTTCACGCTCACATCCGCATATCAAGCTAACAATTAATAAACTAATGAATATCTGAAGTATCTTGATCAATTTTAACTTCTTTAAGTTCTGCCAGAGAAAGTAAAGTTATTTTAACTTTTTTGATGCGCTTTTTATCTACTGATAAAACGGTGAAAAGGAAATTTTCATATCTGACCTCTTCTTTTATGTGTGGGATTTTCTTTGCGATCTCTAAAATAATGCCTCCTAGTGAATCAGCGTCTCCACGAACTTTATCAAATGTCTCACTAGGTATTCCCATTACCTTACATACATCATTAATTAATGTTTTAGCTTCAAATACATAATTTTTATCATCTTCCTTTATATAATCAATTTCTATTAAGTCATCATATTCATCCTTAATTTCTCCAATAATTTCTTCCAAAATGTCTTCTAAAGTAATAATTCCGGAAGTACCCCCATATTCATCCACCACAATAGCAAGATGCACTCTTTTAGATTGAAAATCTTCCAAAAGGTCATTTAATTTTTTATTTTCCGGAACAAAAAGTGGTTGACGCGCTAATTTTTGCCATTCAAAACCTGGCTGTTCTAGGTGCTCTAGTAAGTCTTTAGCATAAATAATTCCTGTTATATGATCCAAGTCATTTTCATAAATAGGGATTCTTGAAAAACCTGACTGGCTAATGATATCCAATACTGTTTTAAATTCAGCAATCGTATCAACAGCTACCATATCTACTCTCGAAAGCATAGCCTGTTTAACCGTTATATTACCAAAGCGAATGATCCCTTTTAAGATATTCACCTCTCTTTTGCTTGACTTAGAAGCCACTGTCATATCTATAGCATCGTCAATTTCATCAATACTTATTTGCTGTACCGCCTTACCATGAAGCCTTTTTTCTATGAAGTTGGTAGATTTGACTAGCATAAAACTAAAAGGCCTAAAAAATTTTTCTAAATAGGTTAATCCATAAGAAGTAGTGCGAGCTAGCTTTACATTATGTCTGGTAGCAAATACTTTTGGAATAATTTCTCCAAATAAAACAATTAAGAACGTTACAATAAGCACTTCAAAAACAAAACTTAACACAGGGTGCCCAATAAAATTGAAAAGATTAGAAATAACAAAATAAGAGGTGACGATAATAGAAATGTTGATCAAATTATTAGCAATGAGAATTGTTGCTAAAAGGTATCGGGGTTTTTCTAATAAGCTAATAATCCTTTTAGACGAAGAGTTTTTTTCTTTTTTTAATTTAATCAGGTCTTTTTTAGTCAGAGAAAAAAAAGCGACTTCAGCTCCGGAAGCATAACCGGATAATACTAACAACACTATTGATACAAAACTTGCAAATACAATTTCAGTAGTTACAGGATTTATTATATTGAGGAAAGAGATGAATAAGCAGTACAAATGCTCCCCTTCGGAAGAATTATCCAATTCCGCTGATTTTCGTTAAACGATCAAGAAAACTGCCTTGTGCCATGCGTAGTAGCATATTTAAACTGCTAATATAAGACTAATTCATCAAATGGCGTAGTAGTAAGTTATATATTGTATGAAACTATTTTTTAACCCTTCAAGGGTTTGAAGCCCTTGAAGGGTTAAAAAATGAAGTAATTATAAGTTTTATACAATATAGAAACGCTACAAAATAAACTATAACTAGAACGGTAAGTCATCTGCTACTTCCGGCATGGAACTGTTAGCAGAAGCATTTTGATAATTGTTATCGCTGCTAGAGTTGCCCCCATCATCTTTTTTATCAAGCATAATTAGATTGTCTGCTATTATTTTAGTACGATATTTAGTAGTTCCCGATTCTTTATCTTCCCAACTTTCAGTCCTTATTTTTCCTTCAATACAAACTTGTTTACCTTTCGTTAAGAATTTTTCTGTTACTTGGGCCAATCCTCTCCAAACTTCAATGTTATGCCACTCCGTCCTTTCTTGCTTCTCCCCGTTTCTATCTTTGAAATACTCGTTAGTTGCCAAGGTAAAATGTCCGACAGAAACTCCATTTTCTAAATGTCTTATTTCCGGATCTTTTCCGAGTCTGCCGATTAATGTAACTTTATTATAGCTCATAGTTGTTAAATTTTATAAATTTAAAGTTAAATGTTTATCAGATAAATAGCAATCTATTATCTTAGGAAAGGCATATTTGTGGATATTTTGTTCATCAATATCTTGCCATATGCCATCATTGACATAAATATCATTATTTATTTCAATATTGCAAAATATTGCGGCAATTTTTTGATGAGTTAATATTTGTGAATACGGCTTAGAAACGCTCAAAACATTATACTCACTGCGTTTTAGAAGATTATTATTATGAAAATATTCTTCTATTTGTTTTTTTGTCATCAGTTTTGAAGTTTCTATTAAAGGAAACTGATATAAATTTTTCCAAATATCATTTCTCGATCTTTTTTCAAGATAAATTTTGCCTTTATATTTGATTATGAGATAGTTAAAAAATCTGTGCTTACGTACAATCTTCTTAGTTTTAACAGGTAATGTATTTACTTGATCATTATTATGCGCATAGCATTTACTTTGCAAAGGACAATTACTACAGTCAGGATTAGCCGGCGTACAGCACAATGCACCAAAATTCATGATCGCTTGATTATATAATGCAGCTTTATCCTTTAAAATAAGTTTGTTGGCTAATAAGAAAAATTGTTTTTTACCTGCATTACTATCAATGGGAGTTTTAATTCCAAAAAATCTCGATAAACCGCGATATACATTCCCATCTAATACTGCATGAGGCAAATCAAAAGCAAAAGAAGCTATTGCTGCTGCAGTATATGCCCCTACTCCTTTTAATTTAAGTATGTCTTCGTAATTTTTAGGAAAATGCCCACCGAGCTCATTATTAATATATTTAGCAGTATAATGAAGATTGCGAGCCCTGGTATAATATCCTAGTCCTTGCCATAATTTCATTACTTCATCTTCATCAGCTCTTGCCAAATCATGGATAGTAGGATATTTTTTAATAAAAGCCAGATAATAAGGAGTACCTTGTTCTACTCGAGTTTGTTGGAGAATAATTTCAGACAACCATATAGTATACGGGTCTTTTGTATCTTTCCATGGCATTGGCCTAACATTATGATTATGCCATTCTAGTAATTTGCTTCGAAAGAAATTTGCATAAACCATTAAAAATTATAGACTTTTGCTTCTTTGTTTTAAAGAAATTGTAGAAATTTGCACTTCTCTAAAATTAAATGCGTGTGTACGCATATTTAATTTAAAGTTAATCAAAAACAGTATAGAATGAGAAAAGTAGATTTAATAAACAAAATTTCAGAAAAAACAGGAATTGCTAAAGTAGATGTACTGGTTACGCTGGAATCTTTTTTTAAGGAAGTGAAAGATTCTTTAGCTGATGGTGAAAACATTTATGTTAGAGGATTCGGTTCTTTTATTTTAAAGAAAAGGGCTAAAAAGATCGGACGTAATATTAAGAAAAATGTTGCCATCGAAATACCTGAACATTTTATACCTGCATTTAAGCCTTCTAAATCTTTTACTAAATTAGTTAAAGACACCAACAAGGTTTAATTTACCAAACTTATTAGTGAATAAGCGACAGCTCCTTACGATTTTTATTGCTATTATAGCATTGATAACTTTATATTTTGGAGGGAATACCAAACCTCCAATCGGTAAAGCCACTCCTGCTAAGCAATCGGTTATACATACATCCATTGATAATGAATTGATGCAATATGAGAGAGAAAATCAAGATGAGAGCTTTATTATATTAATAAGTGCATTAGAAGAAAAACTAAATGCTCAATCAGAAGATTCTGTAAAATTTGAGATATTAGGACAATTAAAAAAGGCGTGGGTAGGAAAGAGTGCTTTAATGACTGCTATATATGCAGAACAAAGTGCTGATCTTTTTTCTATGAAAGCGGACAGGGAGGAAGTGGCCGGATTATATATGCAGGCCATAGAACATACGCATGCCGATTCAGCTTATAGTAACTTTGTTACTCAAAAAATCATTTCCATCCGCAAGCAACAAGTCGAAAGCGATGAATCGAACTTAGACTATAAAGTTGCTTTGGCAAATGCATACGTAGATTATACTCCTAACACAATGGATGGAGTTCAAATACTTTTGAAGGTTATAGAAGCAGATATTAATCATCCGCAAGCTAATTTCACATTAGGAAAGCTGGCGATATTATCAGGCCAATATGAAAAAGCTATAGGCCGTTTTCAGCGATTAATAAACAATGATCATGCTACGCCTCAAGTATACGTATATATAGCAGAAGCTTATGAAAGATTAGGTGATGTGGATAATGCAATTAATGCACTGGAAGAATGTAAGAAAATTATTAAAAGTGAAGATTTTAAAGAAGATATAGATCAACACATAGATCAATTAAAAAATTTAAACAGTTAAAATATGCCGTCTGGTAAAAAAAGAAAAAGACATAAAATCGCAACTCACAAGCGTAAGAAGAGGCTAAGAAAGAACAGACATAAGAAAAAAGACAAATAGTCTTATAATACTCTGGTTAAAATAGCATCTATTTCTTCTAATCTTCAGCTAGCCGAGCATGCTGCATAATGTTGCATGCTCGATGACTATTAGATAATATTTAAAAATTTAGTGTTTTGGAAAGAGAATTAATCATTAATTCCGGAGATAATGGCGTGGAAGTCGCCCTGTTGGAAGATAAACAACTCGTTGAACTACACCAAGAAAATAAAAATAATGCCTTTACAGTAGGCGATATATTCTTAGGTGAAGTAAGGAAAGTAATGCCGGGCTTAAATGCGGCTTTTGTTAATGTTGGCTATCAAAAAGATGCCTTTTTACATTATTCTGATCTGGGAGCCAATATTAAAACAGCTCTGAGATATGTAGAAAAATGTTTAGAAGATAAGCAAAAAACTCATGTGCTTAATTATTTTCGTTTTGATAAAGAAATAATTAAAGGTGGCAAAATAGTAGATGCTTTAGAAAAGAAGCAGAAAATTTTGGTTCAAGTACTTAAAGAACCCATTTCTACAAAAGGCCCCAGATTGACTAGTGAAATCACTATTCCCGGCCGGTATATGGTATTGGTGCCTTTTAGTAATACGGTAGGGATTTCTCGTAAAATTATGTCTGCCGAGGAACGAAAAAGATTAAAAAATCTTATTGAAAGCATCAGGCCTAAAAATTTTGGTGTTGTTGTAAGAACTGCTGCACAAGAAAAAAGTGTAGCCCAACTACATGAAGATTTAAATGGGTTAGTAGATAAATGGGAACAGATATTTACTAATTTAAAAGGTAAAAAACCGCCTGCAAAAATTTTGGGAGAATTAGATAAAACATCGAGTATTTTACGAGATGTAATGAATGATTCTTTCAATAAGATAATTGTATCCAGCGATAGAATGTTGGAAGAAACTAAAGATTTTGTTGCTAATATTTTTCCTGGCAAGGAAAATATTGTTGCAAAACATACTTCTCGAGCACCTATTTTTGATCATTACAATATCACCAGACAAATAAAATCTTCTTTTGGAAAAAATGTTTCTTTAAAAGGAGGCGGTTATTTAGTATTGGAACATACGGAAGCTTTACACGTTGTGGATGTAAATAGTGGGCATAATGTTAGCTCTGAAGGATCGCAAGAAGATACTGCCTATACTGTTAATCAGGAGGCAGTAGATGAAATGGCTCGCCAATTAAGGCTGAGAGATATCGGCGGAATTATCATCATTGATTTGATCGATATGAAAAATCCAAAACATAGAACTGAGATCTATGAGCGGATGAAAAAGGCAATGAAGAATGATTCTGCAAAACATACAATTTTGCCGATCAGTAAATTCGGATTAATGCAAATTACCAGGCAGCGCCGCCGTCCGGAAGTGACTATTACAACATCAGAAGAATGCCCGGCTTGTAACGGTACAGGGCGAATTCAAGCCACTATATTATTTGCCGAACAGCTAGAAAAAGAAATCAGGTATCTGTTGAATGAACAGAACTTAAAAACTGTAAAGTTAATGGTACACCCCGTTGTGGAAGCTTATTTGAAGAGAGGCTTTATGTCCATTCAACGCAAATGGTACCTTAAGTATAAAAAGTGGATTCCAGTTTACATAAATGAAGATTACCAATTAACAGAATATCACTTTTTTAATAAAGACGGAGAAGAGATAGAGTTACATAAATAGTAATTAGTTTATAATTTAGAGTTCATAGTTTTTTAATTAAACTCTAAATTATAAACTCTAAATTATAAATTATTGAATAATAGGATTATTCAACTTTTTCAAATAAAACACCCCATCATCCAAGCGGGCATGGTTTGGTGTTCGGGTTGGGAATTAGCGTCTGCGGTAAGTAATTCCGGCGCCTTAGGATTGATCGGTTCCGGTTCGATGTATCCTGAAGTCCTAAAAGAACACATTCAAAAATGCAAAAAAGCTACCCGGCAACCTTTTGGTGTTAATGTACCGCTGCTTTATCCTGATATTGATAAACATATGAAAATTATCATGGAAGAAGGGGTAAAAATTGTGTTTACTTCTGCAGGTAATCCTAAAACCTGGACTTCCATCTTACAAAAACAAGGAATCACGGTTATACACGTAGTATCGAGTGCAAAATTTGCTAAAAAATCAGAAGATGCAGGAGTAGACGCTATTGTAGGAGAAGGGTTTGAAGCGGGTGGACATAACGGACGAGAAGAGACGACTACAATGTGCCTTATTCCAATGATCAAAGAAGTGGTTACAATTCCGGTAATAGCTGCCGGAGGAATAGCTTCCGGGAAAAGTATGTTAGCTGCATTCGCACTTGGAGCAGAAGGCGTGCAAATAGGTACCAGATTCGTAGCCAGTGATGAGGCTTCAGCTCATATAAACTTCAAAAACAAAGTAGTAGAAATAGGAGAAGGAGATACAATGCTTTCTATGAAACAGCTTACTCCGGTAAGATTGATCAAAAATAAATTTTATAGAGATATTGAAAATGCAGAGCACAATTGCGCTTCTTCGGAAGAATTATTATCCATTTTAGGTAAAGCAAGAGCTAAAAAAGGCATGTTTGAAGGGGACATGGAAGAGGGTGAACTAGAGATAGGAGAAATTTCGGGAACTGTACATGCTATTAAACCTGCAAAGGATATCGTAGAAGAAATTTGGCAGGAATTTGTAGAGCAAAAGCAGCGGCTCGGTGACTTACAACTTTGAATATATTTATTGTAACGAAGAGGCCCTTCAGCTGAAAAGTAACTAATGTGAAAGTTCTAATAATTTAACATTAAAGATTCTTCACCCTAAGTGACCGCAAAAAATTAAGAACTCTAAAGCAAATTAATCATGGATCATTTTTTACTTTTCTTATTAGAAAAAAAGTAAGTTTGCATTTGTGGATATTCAAATAATCAATAATTCTCATCACCCACTTCCTAGATATCAAACAGAAGGTTCTGCCGGAATGGATATTATTGCTTTTTTACCTGAAGGAACCATTATCTTAAAACCATTAGACAGAAAACTGATCCCTACAGGTTTACATATCGCTTTGCCGGAAGGATATGAGGCGCAAATAAGGCCAAGAAGCGGATTAGCATTAAAAAAAGGACTTTCTTTACCAAATTCTCCCGGAACAATTGATGCTGACTATAGAGGGGAAATAAAAGTTATTTTAATAAACTTATCAAACGAAACTCAAACCATCAATGATGGTGATCGCATAGCTCAAATGGTAATTGCCAGATATGAGCAAAATCAAGTGGGAAACAACTACGCAGTTAAATAAAACAACGCGTGGGGAAGGAGGGTTTGGACATACCGGAAAATAAATAGCAGGTATCAGCCTGAGTTAGTGATTTATGATTAAACAATTTTTATTTAAAACCATCAGTTTCCCATCGGGAAACACCTCCTTAAAAACTTCATTAAAATATTTATCAGTCTCTATTTTCCAATGCTTATGGTATAATCGATTGATTAGCACTGTGCCATTTTCTGCCAATATATTTTGAACTTGATAAAGGAATTCTTTCTCTTCAAACTTAGTCGGAATGAAATCATCTTGAAAGACATCAATACAAATCAGATCAAACTTGCTCTCTGTTTCAAAAACAAATTCATGAGCATCGTAATGAAGTAAGTTAATGTTTGAACTTGTATAACCATATTGATAGCAGAGGGTAATGACATCATCATTTATTTCAATTCCTATAGTGTCGGGAGTTAAATTATATTGTTTATCTAATAAATAGGATATACTACCTAATCCATAGCCTAAGACCAGCAGATTATTTATCGAATGGTTTTGGATATGTAAATTTTTAAATCCATTGGCAAATACGGAATAAAGATCTTGATAAGAATGGATAGCATTTTCGGTAGATAATTTGTACCGCCCTTTTTCAAGCGTTACGTCAACTAAACCGTATACACTATTAACCTGTTTAACAGGCAGCTCGGTAAAGTAACTAATATATTTTTTTAAAAAAGAGGGTTGAACCAAATCAACTAGGCTTATAGTATTTACTCTTAATTTTTGGAAGCAATTGTTTAATATCTTCTACTCGAGATGTACTACTCGGGTGTGTACTTAAGAACTCAGGAGGCGCTCCTTTACTATTAGCTGCCATTCTTTGCCAAAAATCAACTGCTGCTGCAGGATCATAACCGGCAAGAGCCATAAAAACTAATCCCATATGATCTGCTTCTGACTCATTAGCTCTTGAAAATGGCAATGCTACGCCTACTTGCGCCCCAAGCCCATAAGCTTGTAAAAACAGGTTTTGAGTTACTTCAGGCTTATTTGCTACAGCAACACTTAAAGCGGTAGCTCCTGTTTGCAGAGCTAACCCTTGACTCATTCTTTCGTTTCCATGCCTTGCTATAGCGTGTGCTATTTCATGCCCCATTACTACTGCCACTCCAGTTTCATCCTGACAGATAGGCAGTATTCCCGTATAAAAAACAACTTTGCCGCCTGGCATACACCATGCGTTTACAGTATTTTCTTCCACTAAATTAAATTCCCATTTAAAATCATCTACTCTATCCATCATTTTATTTTGTTGCAGATACTGCTCTGTAGCCGCTGCGATTTTTTCTCCTACTCTCTTTACCATAGCTGCTTGAGTACTGGACTGGACAACTTGATGTTCCTTCAAAAAAGCATTATACTGATCAAAACTCATTGCTTGTAGCTCAGATTCAGGAAGCAATTTTAATTGCCTTCTACCGGTAATAGGTACTTTAGAGCAGCTAAAAGTCAGGATTATTATACTTAATACTAGTACTATTTGATTTTTCATTTATCTAAGTTTATCTTTTTTAAATAGGTTTGCTTTATTTTCTTCACCTTTTATGAGTCGTTGGATATTATCCATATGCGTATACATCACTAAAAAAGTCATGCCAATTGCAAAGATTTTAAAAGATACTGCATCAATCCTAAAAACAAAGATTACTAATAAAGGAAATACCACACTTGTGATGATAGAACTTAATGACACATATCTAGTGATGAGTAATATTATACTGAAAACCAGACAACATACTCCGGCAGCGATTGGTGCAATTGCAATTAACATTCCCAGTGTAGTAGCAATCCCTTTACCCCCTCTAAACTTTAGATAAATGGGGAAAACATGTCCCAATATTGCGGAAATTCCTAAAATAAGTTGGTAATTTAGCCCTATAGATAAAGAATCAGGATATAAATAAATAATATTAGTAGCTAACCATCCTTTTAATACATCTAACAATAAAACAATAACGCCTGCTTGTTTACCTAACACGCGAAAAGTGTTTGTAGCTCCAGCGTTACCGCTTCCATATTCCCGAACATCAATTTTATAAAAAGTTTTTCCAACCCATACTGATGAAGGAATAGATCCTAATAAGTAGGCGCCTATAATTCCTAATAAATAATAATATGTATATACCTCCATTATTGATTTGCTTTATAATTTGCAATTCTGTCTAAAAATACCTGCTTATCAAATTCAGTAGCTGGATTATAAATGATGTCTGCTTTGCTCCCTTTGTGGGATACTTTTCTTTTTTTAGGTTTTAAAGAAGTTAATGTATTATTATATGTTGCATTGGAAGATAAAGTATTTACCTGATTTGTTTTATAATTGAAAAAATACCAGTCTTGATTAGTTATCTGGAAATATAAGGTGAGTGAATTGCCTTCTATCTCATCTTTAAGATACTCAATATACATTTTTATTTTTTTATGTACCGGTTCTCCATCGATATATGCCACATCTACATATGAATCATCATAAAATGCAGTATATGTAGAATCGTGTTTTAAATTTAAATTGGTAAATAAAAAGGTATAATCTAAATCATCATTAAGATCGAAAAACCCACTCTTCTCTATTGACTCAAAAAGTTTTTTAGTGTTTTTATCATCTGATGAAAGCTCTACAATATTATTTCTGAAAAATTCATTTTTGTAATCAGCGTTCTGCGCATCATAGGTTAGTTCCTGTATATCTTTTATAAATAAACCTTTAATATCAGACAATAATGGGATGTCATATCCGGCTATCATATGAAAATCATACTGAGGATATGGCTCGTTAAGTGTAGTCCTAATACTTCCGGCATAACCGGTACTAATAGGTTTTAAAGTAATAGGAAAATTGATTGCTCCTTCACAAAGTACTTTTCCATCGTTCATATTAATAGTAATAGTATTGCCTTTTACAGGTAAAGAATTTTCTTTGGAAGGAAATAATTTTTGCCGGTTACTAATTATATATTTATTTTTTTCATAATCTATATATAATATGTCTTCAGCTGTTATGATCGGCTTATCTAAAACATTTTTTTCGGTATTTAAAAAATTAAAATAAAGCTCTGATATGTAAGGACTATTCCCAAATTCATCAAAATAAAAACCGGTAGTATCTTCATAATCACTATAATATATTCCGGGATTCAGATCCCTGCCATTTTTATTTACTGCATTTTTGATATCTAAATAAATTGATTTAGGGTCAATAGAATCATTTTGCAGGTTAAACCAGTCGCTATTCAATAAAGAATAAGTAGTATCAACTATTTTAGAAAATCCGGTAAAGATTAAATCTTTACTTTGACTATAAATTTTAACTTTTCCTTCAAAAAGTACAGTTGGAGCTATGGTAAAATTAACATCAGCCTTAGCATAACTATGATATACAACACTATCTTCACCCTGTCTTCTGTGTTTACGTGTATCTAATGAATCTTCTTCATTAGAAGCCGTAGTGCCTAACTCATCAAAATGTATTTGTTGTGTATAGCCGGTATAATCCACATAATCATAATATGCATTTCCATTAAATTTATTTTTACTGATGATGTTAACACTTGCATTATAAAGCTTGTTGTAGTGGTTGTCATTACTCATAACAACTTCTGTATTTCTCAATGTTTCAAAACGCGCTGCCGGAAAAATATTGATGGTTTTGTTAGTATCTAAAATAATTTGCGCATCTGCTACAATAATATCGGGTACTTCAGTAATTGTTAAAACATTCTCATCTAAATCATATGTAGCATTTTTACCCCTAATTTGCAAAGAATCCTGATCAGGATGCATGGAAGTAAAAACTGCATAATCGGTTACCTTTTCTTTGAGCGTAATCATATCATTTTCAGTATCCCATAAAATATCAGAGATTGTAGTATTAAATGCGACGTATGGAAACTCAGATACTGCATCACTGTTTTGTTTAGTAATGGTACTTATATTTGTAACTAAATCTGTAGAATATTTTACGTTATTTGTTCTAAAAGCAATATCATCTTCAGAGTCTTTAACCTTTATCTCAATGTCAGAAGAGTCTGCTCCAAAAGAATTTGCTTCAAATTCAAATTCATTAGATACAATAATTGTTCCATCGCCCCAGTCCATACTACCTTTTCCTGTGAGCCCATTAGGAGAGAGGGTGATGATTCCAGTGAACTTTGCTTTCTGATCATAAAATAAAAAATGCCCGTCAGTCTTTTCTACATCTAATTTATCTTCATAGGGTTTCCATACCACATCTACATCAACTGTAGAAACGTGAGGTACTTCTCCATCTTGATATTTAGCTTTTTTAAGATCAAATACTTCAAGATGTGCTACGAGTGAATCAGGTAAAAAAAGGATATTCTCTGATTTACTGCTTGAAGATAGATAGGTGAATGTACCTTTACCAATAAGGCCTTTGTTACTCAATTTAAGTTCATCTCCTCTAAAACGGCCTCTCCCTTCATATATGCCATATCCTAGCTCGGGAAGTTTGGTAACAAATCCCAAAGACATATCTTCTCTAATGATGCCCAAACTTTCTTTGATATCCGGGAAAATTTTTTGAGAAACAAATGTGCCTTGAAATTTTACACTTTCCGTTTCAAAAGTTTCAAGGCTATCAAACTTAAATGGTTTCAGTTTAAAATAAAACTGCTCCCTATTGTACACTCCATTATGTATAGTAGAATCATCATAATACACATATGATTCTTGTCCGCTTTTAAAAGAAGGATATTGTGGATTTTTCTTATTACTGGATTTATTGTTAGGGTCATCTATTACTAATGTGCCTCGAGTATTCTCAATAAATGAATTTAATGGCCTGGTTAAAGGTTTGCCATAGGCATTTAATGCTCCGGCAGTATCCGGAATATTTATTTTGATATAATCAATCTTAGTCATGTCCATATAAAATGAATCATAGTTGAGATTAAATCCCTCACCAAAAAACTCAAGCCTTCCCGTAGAAGGGTCACCAACAGAACCGGAAAAACTGAGGTCCATGTCTTTTTTCATAGTAATTTTATTACTATCCGGTTTTATCAATATATTTTTAGAATCGCTAAGCCTTACACTGGGCACACCTTTTATATCCAGATCAAAAGTTTCAAGATTTAATGTACCGTTTCCTTCCTGAGAATTGGAGACAATCTTTATGGCATCAAAATCGATCAACCCTCTATTAGCCAATACGTATTTTTCTACTTTATCTTTTACAATTACTAATTCTTTCTCTTGATCATAATCAATAAAACCGTCTTCTACCAGTTTATATAACAGGCCTCTGATATTTTCTACAGAAAAGCGAGGATTCATCTTTTTTGCCAGCTCATCCGCAAAAATAATTTTAGCATTATTATCCACGCTATATTTTCTAATCACAGAAATAGGATTGTAGTCTGCAATGTTTTGATATTTATCAAATTCAATCGGGTCAAAATAATCAGACGATTGAAAGACTGCATCCGTCATGCCTGCACCGGTAGTCATCTCAAACTCCATAATAGGTTGATCGATGTACCACAATATAACCTCAGGATACATTTCCATTTCATGATAAGAATTATAAAATGATGACTTACCTATACTGGTATTCCCCCTTCTTAAGGTCAACAATCTGTTTTCTATATCAAATTTGAACGTAACACCCGGATGGGTAATAGAATCCTGTTCAATATATATAGTAGTGGCTGCGGTAGTAGAAAAAATACCTTTTTGCTCGTCAATTATAAAAATTTTGGATACCGATTTTACTGCTAATTTACCTGACTTAGTATACACTTCAATGATAGCATCTTTTCCCAAGCCACCACTACCAATCGTTTTAGATCCATGTAAAGTAAAACCTCCTTTGTAATGTAAGCTCTCAATTATCTTATTAAGTGTAATATCATTATCAAATGATTCAAATCTAGGGTAAGAAGAATTTTCGGGAGAATTATTAGAGATCAGTTTATCTTCAAAAGCACCTTGTAAGACTCTACCTTTTAAAAAGGCATCATAATGAAAATCGACGGTATCAATTTTAAAATCAGACTCATTACAATTAATTTTATATTTTTTAAATTCACAATATGTTTCATTCGGGTCTAATCCTGCTCTACGCCAAGTAATTTTTCCATACTCACCTTCCCAGTTTTGATCTTCAGGATAATAGATTCCTTTTGTATCATGAATAATAATAGTATCACCCGTATTGTTATACATCAATAAATCCAACTTAGGGATAATTACCTGTAAGACACTATTATTTAACCTCATGTCATAACTTTTAGAAGTAGTTTTAAAATTTCGCAAGGTGCTACTGTATAATAGATCATCATCTAATAAACTGTTGGCTAGATCAATAAGCATACTAAACTCCTTTAAATGCGATCTTTTACTACTACTTAACATTTTGACAGTAACATCTAACCAAGTATCCATGGAGAGCGTTGCTTCTTGTTTGCCTTTAAATTTATTGATGACTTCAAACAATTGCGTAAAGTGAGGATATGCTGACATTCGCTGGACTTTCATTAAGTTAGTTAACACTATAATAGTATCTAACTGGCCCTCGCTAATGGATTGCATCACTTTGTAAGAGCGGATGAATTTATTCGCTTGTGTCTCTGCTTCTTCTCTGTTAGAAGCTTTCATAAATATTTCTAGTTCTTTCAAATATTCCTCATGACCGGTAGGAAATTCGTTTATTCCGGAGAAAGCTTTAAAGCTTAATAACAATAATATATAAACTAACTTCTTCAAGATATTACTTTTTAAAAACAAAACTTACCCATTCGTTTTTGTAAGTTTGTTGTGTACATTTAAGGCCTGCTTCTTTCGCTACCGCTAAAATTATTTCTTCATCTTTGATCATGATCCCTGCGACGATCAAAATACTATTTTCTTTCATAGCATCGGCTATTTCGTGGGCAGTATCCTTAATCACATTGGTACATAGGTTTGCTAATATAATATCAAAAGACTTGTTTTTCAGATACTTTTCATCTTCTAATAAAGCTATTATATTGGGCGTATTATTTTTTTCTATATTTTCGATAGTACTATTATAAGCCCATGGATTATTGTCAATCGCTACAACACTTT
>CBDBZN010000008.1:0-52303 GCA_965213575.1 Chitinophagales bacterium
TATTTTGAAGGGAGTCTTTTGCAATATGCGTGTAAATCAAAGTTGTGCTAATATTGTTGTGTCCAAGTAGTTTTTGAATATGTGCAATGCTTATACCATCTTCAAGTAAGTGGGTAGCAAAACTGTGCCTAAGCGTGTGCAGAGTAGCGTGTTTGTTTATTTTTGCTTTTTTTAATGCTCTTTTAAATAATTGACTGGCACTTTCGGATGAATATTTACCACCTTTCCGTCCTTCAAATAAGTACATTTTAGGTTTGTATTCTTTATAATAATCTCTTAAAAGCACTAGTACTTTTTTTGATAAAATAGTATATCTATCCTTCTTTCCTTTTGCGCCCTTAATGTGTATCAACATCCTTTCTGAATCAATATCCTCCTTCTTTAACTCTAGCAACTCTCCAATTCTCAGTCCTGCACTATAGATGAGCGAGAGTATTGCTTTATGTTTTAGGTTATTTGTGTTTTCAATTAGTTGTATACATTCCTTTTTACTCAATACAACGGGTAATTTATTTTCCCTTTGAGTAACTTTTAAATATTCAAAAGGAATATCCCTTCTGTGAATCTCTTTATAGAATAACTTTAAAGCCCCGACAATTTGTCGTTGATAGGAAGCTGAAATTTCTTTAGTATTTACCAAATGATAAATAAAATCGAACAACTCTTTGTCTGATAGATATTTAAATGGTTTATGATTGAAATGGGTTCTTGCCAATAACAAGTGCCCTTTGTAACTATTAATAGTTTGTTTACTATAACGTTTTAACTCTAAAATTTTGACAAAAAAGTTCTTTAGCTATATTTGCATTAACAATAAGTTGTGCGGCAGCTGAAGAAACTACAAAACAGAAAGTGAAATGCCCAATAGAATAAGCACCATATTAAACGCTTCGAGCAAAGACCTAAATAAAAAGGGTGCATTTGACGGTTTTATTGACATAGACAGTCGCCTACATGTTGACCCAAGCCTACTAGAATTCTCTAAAATTAAGGAGTTTAAGGAGTCAAAAAAAACGTTTGATAAATACTTCTCTGAAGTGTTGGCACTTATAAATGGAAGTAAAAAAGAAGGTGATAAATTATGGAGAGAAGCCAAAAAGAGACTTGAATTCAAAGAAATCGGAAACACAGCGTTAGGGTATTCAAAGAGTGGTACCGTTGGCAACGCTATCGGATCAGTATTAGCAAATAAGATACTTGTCACCGTGACTCAAATTGTAGATGCAGGAATTAAAGATCCCGTCATTTTTGAACTCGTAGGAATGTTTGAAGAAGGAGTTAGTGCTGATAGAATTAGCGATATGACTGTCAATATTCTCTTCGACAATTTTGCTGTATATTCAAACAGAGTCGCTAAAGAACTGAAAGCTCCACTGAAGAAGTTCAACATTAAGGAGACCGAATATGAGCTCCCTTTTGACCCAGTCACAGGAAATGAAATAATTCTTGTACCTAAAACTTTATTAAACAATCTACCAATAGCCACAAGTTGGGATGATATTGACAGAGTCTGTAGATATAATGATAGTCTTAGAAGTAAAGTAAATAAACTGATTGGAAAAAGTTGGAAGTCTGCAACACGGGTTAGTAAAAGAGAACTAAAACGATTACTACTAGAAGAGCCTGAATTACTTAAGGATTTAATATCTCAGTATAAATCGAAACCAAGGTCAAATTATGACTTTCAGAATGATCCACTTGGTGAGTTTATTTGGGCTGAATTATCAGAAAAGGCACCTGAAACCTATCCATTAGACCTGAAGTCTTATAAACCTGTAACTGCAGAAAACATTTTAAAAGTCGTCCGTGAAATATGTGAGCAATTCACTTCACTAATTGAGAATAATGGATGGTTTGAATATTTGTACGATAACACGGGCAAGCTGAAACCTGAAAGAGCCCCACAACTACTTTTCTTTGGAATAGCAGAAGTATATTGTATTGCAAACAACCTCGACTTAAACAGAGAAACTAATGCGGGAATTGGTTCTTTAGACTTTAAAGTTTCTAAAGGGTTTCAAGCTAAAGTAAATGTTGAATTGAAGTATTCGACTAATCCTAATTTGACAAAAGGTTTTGAAAAGCAGCTGCCTGCTTACAATAAAGCTGAAAAAACTAATACTAGCATATACTTAGTAATCCAAACCAAAAGGAGTAAAAAGAATATTGAAACACTTCATAAACTAGCAGATGAGAAGAAACAGAAAGGTGAAAGAGTTCCTGAAATCATAATAATTGATGGACAAAAACAGCTCTCTGCAAGTAAAAGAAGATAAAAAGCCGACCGCACAACAACGGCTATAGTGCATGCCCTTCGGGACACGCACCATAGCCAAACCGTTGGGCACAATATAAAATGAACTCACAAACTCGATGAAAATCACGATATTTGTTTTGAATTGAATTTGAATTGATAAAATGGAGATAAAAACAGACATAAAACTTGGAGATAGTAAGAACATTTTGAAAAAATTGCCGGATAACTTCGTAGATTTAATTTTCACTTCGCCTCCGTATGCAGACCAAAGAAAAAGTACATATGGAGGAATTCATCCAGACAAATATGTAGATTGGTTCTTACCTATTTCTGAAGAATTGTTAAGAGTATTAAAGCCAACAGGAACATTCGTTCTTAACATAAAAGAAAAAGTAGTCAAAGGAGAAAGAAGCACGTATGTAATGGAATTAATTATTGCAATGAGAAAACAAGGATGGTATTGGACGGAAGAATTTATTTGGCATAAAAAAAATGCTTTCCCTGGAAAATGGCCTAACAGGTTTAGAGACTCTTGGGAGAGACTCCTACAATTTAACAAAAGTAAGAAATTTACTATGTACCAAGAAGAAGTTATGGTGCCAATGGGAGATTGGGCTAAAACCAGACTTAAAAATTTGAGCGAAACGGATAAAAAACGGGACGAATCTAAAGTTGGAAGTGGTTTTGGAAAAAACATCTCGAATTGGGTGGATAGAGATATGGCTTATCCTACTAACGTTTTACATTTAGCCACCGAATGCAATAATAAAAACCATAGCGCGGCTTTTCCCGAAGCATTACCCGAATGGTTTATTAAACTTTTTACAAAACAAGAGGACATCGTGCTTGACCCATTTATGGGATCGGGAACAACAAATTTTGTAGCTCAAAGAATGAATAGAAATTCCATTGGAATTGAAATTCTACCCGAGTATTATCAAAGAGTTAAAGACCAATTAGAACCAACCAAATTATTACTATTAGAACCAGAAGACGAATATGAATCAACTGAACCTAACAGACGTCACGCAGTACGTTGAAGAGAATATCGGAACATTCCACCAAAAAAGAATAGAACGACTTAAAAACCTGAAACTTAAAACGGTTTTAAAAAAGAAAAACCCATATCTATTTAGAGCGAAACATTTATTCACAGCTGACGAAATAGTTCGAGGAATTGCAGATGCTTACATATCTTCTGGTGAAGAAACAATTTTTGGAGATTGGCTCGAAGGTCTTGCCATTTTTATAAATCAAAAAGTATATGGTGGATGGAAATCAGGAATCCCCAATATTGACTTAGAATTTGACAAAAATAATATTCGTTACATTCTAAATATAAAATCTGGGCCGAACTGGGGTAATAGTAGTCAAATCATCAAAATGAAATCCGATTTTAAAACCGCACAACGAACTTTAAGAACAAGTAATTCGAACTTAATGGTTGTTTCAATTAATGGTTGCTGTTATGGGATAGATAACAGACCCGATAAGGGAGATTATTTTAAGTATTGCGGGCAAGAGTTTTGGGAATTTATTTCAGGAGACAAGGATTTATATACCGAAATCATTGAACCTCTCGGACATAAATCAAAAAAGAGAGAAATGACGAATTTATGGAATCCTACTCTAATATGATAAATAAATTCACAAGAGATTTTATAACGGATTTCTGCAAACCAAATGGAGAAATTGATTGGATAAAATTGGTCGAATTTAACTCCAAGAAAAGAACGTAGATACTGTGCCCAACAAGGCATAAACGCAATAGCGGGTAAGTGCATAACCGAAAAGTAATTTTATAAATTTAAGGTCTATTATAAACCGAAAAACAAATGCGTTAATCCCGCACTGCTCTTATACTTGACCGTTGGGCATAATATAAAACGACACATATGAGTCATAAACGAATATTAATAGACATAGCGGACTTGAACATAAATATCGAGAATCCACGATTTGAAATGGTCGGAAACCAAAGGGAAGCAATTAAAACAATGATTGAGGACCAAGGAGACAAATTATCAAAATTGGCTGACGATATAACAAACGAAGGATTAAATCCGGGCGACCCAATTTTTATTACCAAACACGAAAAGCAAACAAATCAGTATAATGTTTTAGAAGGTAATCGCAGAGTTACTGCACTCAAATTACTTGAAAACCCTGATTTAATTCCAGAAACAAATAAATCTCTTTTGAATAAGTTCAAGAAATTATCTGAACAATATTCAAAGTTCCCAATTGAAAAAGTGCCTTGTGTACTATTTGACGAAGAAAAGGAAGCGGAACATTGGATTGAATTAAAGCATACAGGACAAAATGACGGAGTTGGGACAGTTGTTTGGGATGCACAGCAGAAAGCTCGATACGATGAACGAGTGAAAGGAACTTCAAGCTATGCACTTCAAATTATAGACTTCTTGCAAAAAGAAGATTCTGTGGATTCCGAACTTAAAAAGAATTTAAGCAAGGTCAAGTCCTCTTCTCTTCAACGTTTAGCTACAGACCCTGACTTTAGGAGAGTTTCAGGAATAGACATTAAAGACGGGAAAGTAATAACTCGCTACGAGCCAGCTGAAGTAGCAAAGTCATTGAGCAAAGCAGCTAATGACCTATTAAGAAAAGATTTTACGGTTAAAGACATTTACTATAAAGATGACCGACTTAATTACCTTGAAACATTCAAGAAAACAGACTTACCAGATAAAACTCAAGAACTCTCAGGCAATTGGGAATTAATTAGCACAACAAGACCGAAAAAAGCAGACCCTAAAAAAGCTAAACCAAAGGGTAAAAAAAGCAAGACACTGATTTCTAAGCGCCATACAATAATTCCCAAAAGCACAATTATCCCTATTAGCCAGCCAAGAGTTAATAAAATATATCACGAGCTAAAAGACCTTGATTTAAGAGACTTTGAAAATTCAGGTGCAATAGCATTTCGGGTGTTCATAGAATTATCAATGGATAACTACATAGAAAAAAATCCAATTTCAGGAGTTACTAATAACAGCAAGTTAAGTCATAAATTAAAGTCTGTTGCTTCTGATTTAGAAACAAAAGGAATACTTGACAAAAACAAATTAAAAGGTGCATACACGGCTGCAACAATGAAAGATAGTATATTCTCAATTGACACTTTCAATGCTTTCGTTCACAATAAGGACTTTAATCCTGATGCCGAACAACTGAAAAAGAATTGGGATAATTTAGAAATATTTTTCGTGAAACTATGGGAATTAATTTAAGAACAAATTTTTATTCCCCTTTACGCTATCCAGGGGGTAAAGGTAAATTATCACATTACGTTCAATTACTGATTGAATACAATCTGATAGCAGACGGACACTATGTTGAACCTTATGCGGGTGGTGCTTCAGTTGCCCTATCTTTGTTGTTTAATGAATACGTTCAAAAGATTCATATCAATGATTATGACTTCAGGATTTATGCCTTTTGGGATAGCGTATTAAATCAAACTGACCAACTCTGTGAAAAAATAGCAGAAACGGACATTACAATTAAGAATTGGGAGAAACAGAAAGAAATTCAACAAAACCCTGAAAACTACACCAGCCTTGAAATCGGGTTTTCAACTTTCTTCTTAAACCGAACAAATAGGTCAGGTATATTAAAAGCAGGTGTTATTGGTGGTAAAAATCAAAAAGGAAATTGGAAAATTGATGCCCGTTTTAACAAGGAAGATTTAATTCAACGTATTCGAAAGATAAGTCGCTACAAAAACAGAATTTCAATTTACAATTTAGATGCTGTTGATTTAACTGAGAAATTGGATAAGGAACTACCACAGAAAACATTATTCTATTTCGACCCACCTTACTACAATAAAGGAAAGGATCTTTACATTAACTTTTACGAACACGCTGACCACCAGCAGATTTCCCAACTTATCGCAAAATTAAAAGACAGATATTGGTTAGTATCATATGACAATGATTTGAATATCCGTAATCTTTATCAACCATTTCTTCAAAGGACTTATGAGCTAAATTATCACGCTACTAATCCGTCTAAAGGAACGGAAATAATGATTTACTCACATAATTTAATCGTCCCAGAAATTCATAACCCAACAAATAAAACTGAGATTAAGAAAATTGATTCACTTGGATTAAAGGCCAATTGGATAGAAAAAAGAAAAAATACTATGCCCAACAAGGTGTATAAGTAATAGCACCCTGCGGGATGCTACTACTCATACACAAACCGTTGTGCGTAATGCAAAAAAAATCCGTCTTCGAAAAAATATTTCGTTCTAAATGAAATATAATTGTAACTAATTCGTTACATTTGTAATATGAGAGAAATCGATATTACAGAAGAATGTTTGGAGTTTATCGACAAACAAAACGACAGAGTTTCGCTGAAATTCTTCCAACTCGTAGAAGTTATTGGCGAAATCAAAGTTGTTAACTCAAACTTTCTGAAAAAACTGCAATCAACTCAATTTTACGAATTGAGGATTAAAGCAGGAAACGAATATCGAGTTGTAATCTTTGCTATTGACCATCTGAATTTTGCCAAATGCACAAAAGCTGTTTGTTTGTGCGGATTTCAGAAAAAAGGAACTAAAGATTACAAAAAGGCAATTAAACAAGCCGAAAAAATATTAGAGGATTATTTAAAAGAAAAATAATTATGGGAAAGTCAATAAACGCAAAGGAACTGATTGCCAAACGATACGGAAAAGAAGGTTCAAAAGAACGTGAAGAATTTAGAGAAGATGCTTTTTCCTATTATTTTGGAGAAATCATTAAAAACCGCAGAAAGGAATTACAAATGACTCAAGAAAATCTTGCCGAAATGGTTGGAAAGAAAAGACCATATATTTCCCGAATAGAAAACGGAGAGGATATTCAATTATCTAACTTCGCTTTGATTGCGAATGCATTAGGATTATCAATTGAGCTATCAGCGGAATAGTACTAATGGCAACAATGTATATAAAAAAATAGTGCGAGCCTTTGCTAACACGAAGGTTCGGGCATTTTTTGCGAAGTCGCCAAATTTTTAAATTTGGCTAATTGAGAAAAGAAAAGATAATTAGAAAAATTTAAAAATTCGGCTTGTGTTAATCCGAAACGTAATCGCTTATTTTCTGCACTACGTTTCATATACAAGACCGGTAGCAGCAAATTAAGAAAATGAAATATTTAGGACTTTTTTTCAATAATTGTATCCTCACTGAATTCATTTGGACAAGGACGTCTATTCGAAATACCCCTGCGACATTTCTTTGACCTATGATATATTGCTTTCCGGAGCTACATTCTCAGGGAACATTACTGGACAAACAAATGGAATACCAGAACTTAATTTATTCAATTGATGACTATAAGTCAATATCTGGCAGTTTATTTTGTGAAATTTGTTGTTAAATGTGACGGAATGACAAAAGAAATTGAAATTGTACATTCAGGGAACACCACGGATAGTAAGATTATTTCTGACTTTATGACCAAATTAGCTACAGAGAACAACTGGTCTCCTGCTGTTCACAGAGAAAGAAGAGTTCCACACCGAAAAGTTATTAGCATTGAAATTAAAAAAGGAAAGATCAAGCGATTCAATTTATAATATGGAATAAGTACTTTTATACAATGAAAATTAAAAACAGGGCTGAGATAACAGTGAATATCTTAGTTGGATTACCGAATTAAAATCGAAAATTCAATCAACTCAATTAAAAGCTGCTATATCAGTTAATAAAGAACTTTTATCCCTTTATTGGGAAATTGGAAGATCTATCTCATTAAAGATAACAGAAGCAAATTGGGGAGCATCTGTTGTTGAACAAATATCAAAGGACTTGAAAACTGAAATTTCCTAATCAAAAAGGTTTTTCAAGGTCAAATTTGTTTTCAATGAAACAATGGTTTGAATTTTATTCTACTTTAAACAAAGACGTTGAAAAAATCCAACAGCTTGTTGGACAAATTCCTTGGGGGCATAATTTGGTAATCATAACTAAATCGAAATCAACAGACGAAGCTTTGTTTTATTGTAACAAAAACAATTGAGAATAATTGGTCACGTGCTGTCTTAATTAACCAAATTTCATCAGACTTTTACAATCGCCAAGGGGAAAGCAATCACGAATTTTAACAATACATTGCCCGAACCTCATTCTGGACTTGCGACTGAAACCCTAAAAGACCCATATAAACTTGACTTCCTTGACCTTCAAGAAAAAATCCTTGAAAAGGACATAGAAGCACAACTTGTAAAACACATTACCTCATTTTTACTCGAACTTGGAGCAGGATTTTCATTCGTGGGACAGCAAGTGCCCATTAAGATTGATAAGCAGGACTTTTACATTGATTTGCTCTTTTATCACATCAAACTTAAATGTTATGTTGTAATTGAACTAAAAGCTATAGAATTTAAAGCTGAATTTGCTGGCAAAATGAATCTGTATTTATCAGCTGTAGATGACTCAATGAAAACCGAATCAGACAATCCAACTATCGGACTTTTGTTATGCCAATCAAAATCGGAAGTGATTGCAGAATACGCTTTGAGAGGAATGACACAGCCAATCGGAATTGCCGAATATGAATTAAGTAAAGCAATTCCAAAAAACCTGAAATCGAACTTGCCAACAATTGAAAAAATAGAAAAGGAACTTGCTACAACACTCGCTAAAAAACATAGCCGCCCTGCGGGACGGCAACATTTTTAGCGTAACCGTTGTGCGGCATACAAAGAAAGCTCACGCACAAACAGCCCATTTGGTTTTGCCAACGCTGAAAAACCAAAAGAGCTTGAATTTTTGCCAACGCTCGACAGAAATGAATGAGACACGAAAAAAACGGAAAATAAGGAAAAGGAATGTTTGAACAGACTTTTAAAAATATAGACGACATATTCCACAAAGACGCAGATTACGGAAATGAATTGGATTATGTCTAACAGTCCTCTTGGGTATTGTTCCTGAAATACTTGGACGACTTAAAACGCGACCGCGCCACTTCTGCCGAACTCAGGAAAAAGCTATACACCTGTAATTAACCAAGAATATCATTTGGGCAGTTCCTAAATTGACAGACGGCAAAAATTTATGACGGTGCAGTGGGTTCTGCGGGCTTCTTATGTGAAGCGTTCGACTACCTGCAATTAGGTAAAGAACTCAACACCAAGGAGTGGGAGACTTAAAATAGGCTTTATTAATTACTTAAAGACTTCTTCATATAATGTCTAAATTTTAGAATATGCTATATGAATTAGCAGCTTAAAAGGGTAGGGAGTATTAAAAAATACTGAGCTGATTACAACCGGCTTTTGGATTATATAAAGTAGTATTGAGAGCAGGCAATCTCCTATCTTTCATATATTTCGCTTTGCTAATATAAAAAAGTGACTGAATAGCATCAGCAATTTGCCCTTCGCCTTTTATTCTTTTGCCCCAGCGGCTGTCGTTTAAATTTCCTCCATGGCAATCTTGGATTTGATGCAATACTTTTTCTGCCCTGTCCGGAAAGTTTTGGTAGATCCAATCTTTGAATATTTCTGCAATAGAGCCATTGAGGCGCACAATAGTATATCCGGCAGAGCATGCGCCATTTTCAGCTGCAGCTTTAATGATGGCAGGAATTTCTTCGCTATTTAAAGCAGGAATGATAGGGGCAACCATCACGTTTACAGGAATATTTTTTTTCTGAGAGCATTTTAATTACTTCCAGTCTTTTAGCGCCTGATGCTGTTCTTGGCTCCAGCTGCCTCCTCAACGGCTCATTTAACGTGGTAATACTTAAGCTTACGTTAACTAAATTTAATTTGCTTAGCTCAGTAAGAATATCTATATCTCTTAGGATTAAACTATTTTTAGTAATTATACTGACAGGATGTTGATATTTTAATAAAATTTGTAGTATCCTTCCGGTAATATTTAGTTTTTTCTCAATAGGCTGATAACAATCAGTATTACCGGATAACATGATCGGATAGGGAACCCATTTAGGATTGCTTAGTTGTTTTTCTAGTACTTCGGGAGCATTCTCTTTGATAATGATCTTTCTTTCAAAATCCAGTCCTGCGCTGTATCCCCAATACTGATGTGTATTTCTTGCAAAACAATAAATACAGCCGTGTTCACATCCTTGATAGGGATTCATGGAATAGGCCATCCCTATATCCGGACTGGTTACTTTATTAATGATCTTTTTCGGCGATTCGTAATAATATTGGGTTTGAGAATTCTCTAATGCTTCTTCATCAAGGCCTTCAATATGCTCCGTTACATACTCGTTTTGCAAAAACGGATTCTTGCTGTTTATTTGTGCACCACGCCCTTTTAAATAATCCTGATTCATTATTTAATTTAATGAATTTTGGAAAAATTATCTAATTAATAAAATGTTTCCGGTCTGTGTGATGGGTTCCCCGGTAGTAGAAGTATAAGTTACTTTGTAAATATAATTCCCTTGCGGATAAAATTTATTGTTAATACTTCTTCCATCCCATGTATTATTTACTGTATTAATAAACACCCTGCCGCCAAATACATTATATATTTCTAAAGTTAAGTCCTCGCAACCTTCACATATTATGTTTAGCTTATCATTTACATTATCATTATTTGGCGAAAATACATTAGGAATAAAAAAATTAGTTTCAGGTAAAGGAGTGCTTGTGGAATCTTTTATTGTATCTTCTTCACAATTAATAGGTAAGTCAATAACCAATGTATCGCTACCACATTGATTAAAAGCAGTAATTATATAGTTGTTAGCCGCATCAACTTGAAATTCAAAATTACTTGAAACGGGTTCACTATTAAAAAAGTAATTGATCCCTCCATAATCTTGATTTATAGATACACTCACCAAATCACCCACACAGATTTCATCGCTAGTATCTATATCTATAGATATTTTAATAAGAGGAGCCGGCTTAACTTCTACATCATCAATAAAATAAAATGTCTCAATCTCATCATTAACATTTGAAATATTAGCATACTCATTAAAATTGCCGATATGAGCATCACTTTCTCCTCCTATAGCTCTAAATTTACCACTGATTTCGGTATAGGTATTCCCTATCAAAACATTTGCCGGGCTACTGATTTGAGGATTTACGAGAATCGGATCACTGCTAAAAGTGTATTCTCCAACTGAGAAATTCATACCTATAGAGTCTATTTTTAATGTTCTGAAATCAGCTAAGCGAGCGTAAAAGCTAACACAGTATTCACGGCCTGCATCTAATGTGTCTTTTAACTTAGTAGACATATACTCATATTTTAAAGCTGATATTATAATACCCCCATGTTGAGAAGAAGTCCGTGGAAAATCACATCTTATTTCAGCTGATCCTCTTGCTGAATACCAAGGTTCACCGGTATATGTATTCGTTTCTGTACCACATGAGATACTATCAATACTAGGATCAATAATTAAATTTTGAGCAATAATTGGAAATGTGGCCAAATAACAACAGGCTATCAGTATGTATTTCATAGATACAATATACAAAAAATCCATCATTTAAATTTTTATATCACCTCCGCTACTACAAAACTACTGCCACTTACAAGAACCAGGTCATCTTCATTAGCATTGTCAATAGCAGACATATATGATTGATTAACAGAATTATAAACCTTTCCATTTAAATTATAACTCAAGCTATATTTTGCTAGTTTTTCAGCATCTAACCCACGAGGAATGTTGGGCTTACAAAAGTAATAAATAGCCTCTTTGGGCAATATGGAAAGAACAGCATTTTGATCTTTATCACTGACCATGCCTAAAACAAAATGAAGTTTTTTGTAAGAGATTTGTGTGAGTTGTTTTAACACTTCTTTAATACCTGCTTCATTGTGGGCTACATCTGCTATAACTAAGGGTTTGTGTGATAATATTTGCCAACGTCCTTTAAAACTAGTTGACTTTTTTACATTTTTAAAGCCTTTTTTAATAGTGAGTTTGGTGATGGAAAAATGATTATTAAGTTTATCAATTGCAGCAACAGCAGTTTGTAAATTTTTTAATTGATATTGCCCTATTAAATCTGTCACATATTTCTCTCCATTGATTGTTATGATCTGATGCTCTCCACCTTGATCAATCATTTGAGCTTTATATTTTTGATCGGCAAAAATGATCTCAGATTGATTTTCTTTTGCTTTATCAATAAAGACTTGATCCGTTTCCGGTTGTGATTCTCCAATAATCACCGGAACGTTTTGTTTAATAATACCCGCTTTTTCTCCGGCTATTTCAGGCAACGTATTGCCTAAAAATTGTTGATGATCTAAACTGATATTAGTTATAACAGATAGAAGAGGAGTAATGACATTAGTTGAGTCCAATCGGCCTCCTAAGCCTGTTTCAATAACGGCTACATCTACTTTTTGGTCGGCAAAGTATTTGAAGGCCATTGCCACTGTAATTTCAAAAAAAGAAGGCTTTATTTCATTAAAAGCTTCTTTATATTTTTTTACAAAATCTATGACATATGCTTTATTGATATAGTCACCATTGATTTTGATACGCTCTCGGTAAACTTTATAATGAGGAGAGGTATACAGGCCTGTTTTATAACCTGAACTTTGTAGAATAGCTGCTATAATATGAGCTACAGAACCCTTACCATTCGTTCCTGCGATATGAATCGTCTTAAGCTCATCCTGAGGATTACTTAATAACTGACATAATTTTTTGGTATTCGTTAAGTCTTTCTTAAAAGCACTGCTGCCATCTCGCTGATACATAGGCAGCTGAGTGTATAGATAATCTATGGTATCTTGATAAGACTGTTGAAGCATCGCATTACTTCACTTTAAATGTAAAAGTTATAGAGCCGAATTGCTCTTCTTGGGCATATTGGTCTGAATTGAACTTAGCTTTTTGTGCCGCTTCTTCTGAAATCCGAACTAAATAAGGGTCATTGGTAGTAGAACCTTTTAATTGATATTTAGCATATACAACTTTCCCATATTGATCAACTTTGATTCGAACGACTACTTTACCGGTTGCTTGAGATTTGTCGGTAATATTTGGCTTTAGGATCATTGACCTACCGGTTAAATCATATCCTATGCCTTCATTTCCCAATCCAACCATGCCGTCTTTACTTAATTCGCCATCTAAACTACCTTTATCACCTTCCTTATCATCCTTTCCTTCACTTTTACTTTGATTGACTTTATCTTTATTAAATAATAAACTTTGGTCTACTTCCGGCTTTTTTTCTTTTACTGGTTCTTCTACTTTTTCTACAGGTTTTTCCTTTTTAATCACTTCCTCTTTCTTTTTCACCACTTCTTTTTTGGGCTGAATGGCTGGAGCTTCCTCTATATCTTGCTCAACTACTTCTTCTTCGATAGGCACTTCTTCTGCAACCGGCTCTTCTGACTGCTCTTGTTCTATTTCCGTTTCTATAGGTATATTTTCAGTACTTTCAGGCTGTTCTTCACCGGCCCCTACTTCTGTATTGCCAAAACTGATAAGTATACCTTCTTCTAAGGGGGGAGGATATGGAACGGTTAATCCTAAAATGATAAACAAAAGCAATAGTAACCCATGAATGATTAGGGTTGCTATAATTCCATTTCGTTTATTTTTTGAAATTTCAAATTTCAAATTATAGGTTTTAAGTTAATCTTTTGGGCTTGTTGCCAACACCATCTTAATTTTTAGTTCGTTGGCTATGTTCATTACATCTACTACATTCTCTACCGGAACTGATTTCTCAGCATTTAATATTACTGTTGGATCCGATTCACCTTGCACTCGTTTATTTAGAATGCCTTTAATTTCTAAAATCGATACTTTTTGTTTATCAATATAATAATCCAATTCTTTGGTAATAGAGACTGAGATAGATTGTTTGGCTAAAGTCTGACTATTTGACTTAGGCAAGAGTAATTTTAATGCGTTAGGGCTTACTAAAGTAGAGGTGAGCATAAAAAATATCAATAACAGAAAAATAATATCTGTCAAAGAAGACATGCTAAAATCAGCGCTAATTTTATTTCTACTTTTTAAACTCATTTGGCGGGTTCTTGTAATAAGTCAATAAACTCTACAGTAATAGCTTCCATTTTATTGATCACTTTCTCTACCATGGCTACTAAGTAATTATAACAAATATAGGCAATAATGCCTACTGCCAGCCCTACAGCTGTAGTGATCATCGCCTCGTAAATACCTCCCGCAAGCAAAGATGGGTCGATGTTATTACCTGCTTTAGACATATTAAAAAATGCTCTAATCATTCCTGTTACAGTTCCCAAAAATCCGATCATTGGAGCTGCTCCTGAAATAGTTGCCAGAGTAGCTAGGTTCTTCTCCATCTTATAAATTTCTAATTTTCCTACATTTTCGATAGACACATCAATATCTCTTAAAGGTTTTCCGATTCGTTTCACACCTTTTTCAATCATACGAGCAACGGGAGAATCAGTATTTTTACACAAAGATTTTGCAGCTTCTATATTTCCTGTAGCCACATAATCTTTTATGTTATCCATAAAATGAGGGTCTATATTAGCAGCTTTACGAATGGTTAGATACCGCTCAACGAATATATATATGGCTACTATGGATAGGATCAGTATCGGGATGATAAGCAGTCCTCCTTTGCTCAGCAAATCTATCAAGTTCGTTTTTTCTTCCATCACCACTCCATTTGGACCTGTGGATACGGTATCTATTACTTGTAATATTAATGTTTGCATGGTTTTTATAACGACTTTAAAGTTCTATTATTATTTTGCTCAAATATAAGCGGAAACAATTTAGAGTTACAAAAAACTAATGCACAACCGTGTATAACGCACGTATGGTATTGTAGACAATAGAGTTGGAGTTGAGATTTACGACATACGAGGTACGATTTTAGAATCTTTAGTTTTTATAATTTAATTTGAAAACAATTTATTCATCATTTGTCTTTCAAAAGTGATTCAAAATCGTGCCTCGTAAATCAAAATCGTATATTAAAATTACATTTATATTTCTACCTCAGTCATCCGTCCGTTGTCTTGAAAATCGTACCTCGTAAATCTAAAATCAAAATACTCTTTCGGTTATCCACAATACCTCTAAATTTTATCCACAAGCTTAGCACCCGACAGTAGATTCAAGTTCAATTTGTTATCTTTGAATGTAATTTTATAATTAAACACAACACATGGCAGACGGCGAAAAAATCATTCCTATTAATATAGAGGAAGAAATGAAAACAGCCTATATCGACTATTCAATGTCGGTAATAGTAGCTCGTGCAATTCCCGATGTGAGAGATGGCCTCAAGCCTGTACATAGAAGGGTTTTATTTGGAATGGAAGATCTGGGTTTGGCCAATAATAAACCGTTTAAAAAGTCTGCAAGAATCGTTGGAGAGGTGTTGGGTAAATATCACCCTCACGGAGATACTTCTGTATATGATACGATGGTTAGGATGGCTCAGGAATGGTCGTTAAGGTATCCTTTAGTGGATGGCCAAGGGAACTTTGGCTCTATTGACGGAGATAGCCCTGCGGCAATGAGATATACGGAAGCTAGGTTACAAAAGACAGCAGAAGAAATGCTGACAGACATTGACAAAGATACTGTTGATTTTTCTTTAAATTTTGATGATACTTTAAAAGAGCCGACTGTTTTACCGTCACGGTTGCCCAACTTATTAATTAATGGCGCTTCGGGTATTGCAGTGGGTATGGCGACAAATATTTTGCCTCATAATTTAACTGAGGTGTGTGATGGAATTAACGCTTATATTGATAATAAAGATATTACCGTTGAAGAGTTGATGCAACATGTTACTGCTCCTGATTTTCCTACAGGTGGTACTATATATGGTTATTCAGGCATCAAAGAATCATTTGAAACAGGTAGAGGAAAAATTGTAGTAAGGGGTAAAGCGGAGATAGAAACAACCAGCTCAGGCAGAGAGCGCATTATTGTTTCAGAAATACCTTACCAAGTCAATAAATCTTTATTACTTATTAAAACTGCTGATTTAGTCAACAGTAAAAAAATAGAAGGAATTTCCGATTTAAGGGATGAATCAGATAAAAGAGGATTACGTATTGTGTACGAGCTTAAAAGAGATGCAAATGCCAATGTTGTCCTCAACCAACTTTTCAAATATACTCAACTGCAAACTTCTTATGGGGTTAACAATATAGCACTGGTAAATGGAAGACCGAAACAGCTTAATCTTAGGGATTTCATTAAGCACTTCGTTGAGTTTAGGCATGAAGTGGTTACACGCAGAACGCAATATGAATTAGCTCAAGCTGAAAAAAGAGCTCATATCTTAGAAGGGTTGTTGATTGCATTAGATCATTTAGATGAAGTAATTGCATTAATTAGGGCTTCTAAAACGCCGGAAGAAGCGAAAAACGGCTTAATGAGCACTTATGATTTAAGCGAAGAGCAAGCTAAAGCAATACTTGATATGAGATTGCAAAAGCTTACTGGCTTAGAGAGAGATAAGATCAAACTGGAATATGAAGAACTTCAGAAATTAATTGCCCATTTAAAAGAAATTTTGGGTAGTGAAAGCATGAGGATGAATATCATCAAAGAAGAAACGGCTTTGATTAAAGAAAAATATGGCGATGAACGAAGGACTGATGTTATTCATGCTGCTGATGATATAAATATTGAAGACTTGATCCCTGATGAAGCGGTAGTAATCACGATTTCTCATCTGGGTTATATGAAAAGA
This sequence comes from Chitinophagales bacterium, assembly GCA_965213575.1. Taxonomy (GTDB): domain Bacteria; phylum Bacteroidota; class Bacteroidia; order Chitinophagales; family JAUHXS01; genus JAUHXS01. The sequence continues at coordinate 16,970 of CBDBZN010000008.1, forward strand.
ACTTTGCTCAACGAATATAAAACGCAAGGTAGGGGTGGCCGCGGTTCTCGTGGAGGTAGTACTAGAGAAGAAGATTTTATTGAGCACATTATGATAGCTACTACACATAATTATCTGCTCATCTTTACTGAACAAGGCCGATGTTTTTGGTTAAAAGTACATCAGATACCTGAAGGAGTTAAAACAAGCAAGGGTAGGGCAGTACAAAATTTAATAAGCTTACCGCCTGATGATAATATCAAAGCTTTTATTAATATCAAAGCTTTAAATGATGAAGAATTTATTAATAACCATTATATCGTTTTCTGCACCAAAGGTGGCGTAATTAAGAAAACTACTGTAGAAGCTTTTTCAAGGCCAAGACAAAATGGTATCAATGCCATTACTATTCGGGAAGGGGATCAATTATTAGAAGTTAAATTGACAAATGGACAATCTGATGTACTGTTAGGAGTAAAATCAGGCTATGCCATACGTTTTCCTGAATCCAAAGTGAGATCAATGGGCCGTACGGCTGCCGGCGTTACCGGTATCAGAATGAAAACAAAAGGTGATGAAGTGATCGGGATGGTATGCGTAGATCCTACTGATGAGGCCAGTACTATTTTAGTAGTTTCTGAAAAAGGGTATGGTAAGCGAACAGACTTAGAAGATTATCGAATTACTAATAGAGGAGGAAAAGGAGTCAAAACGATTAATGTCACGGATAAAACAGGTAAACTCATCGCTTTAAAAATGGTAACAGATGGCAACGACTTGATGATCATTAATAAATCAGGTATTACCATCCGTATGTCAATCGACAATTTGCGAGTAATGGGGCGTGCTACTCAAGGAGTACGCTTGATTAAGCTCGGAGACCATGATGAAATAGCAGCCGTTACTAAAATTGAAGAAGTAGAAGTGGATGAAGACACTGAAAAATTACTTGAAAATGCCGAGGAGGGTCAAGCATCTACACCTGATGAAAATGAGGCGGATATTGAATCGGCCTCTGATGATGAAGAGCCTCAAGCTTAATTAAAAAATTAATATGATATGTTTTGGACTCAGGCAAAAATCATTGAGTCAGCTAAGGCATCTTGAAGTATGGCTTTAGTTGTCTTAAAATATGTTAAATTAAGTGTTAACGTCTGTTAAATAAGACATATATCGGCTGAAATAATATACATTTACCGAAAATCTATTTTAAACTAAATATTTGATGATGCAAATAAAAAATAAAATTTTAGGATTATTATTAATCGGATTATTAGGTAGCAGTGTCGCTTTCGCACAAAAAGCAGAACTGATTAAAAAATTCGAAGCTGCTCCGGGATCTTTAGATATTTCATATGAAAAATGGCAACTGCCAAATGGATTAGTTATTTATATTCATGAAGATCATTCTGATCCATTAGCCCATGTTGAAATAACTTATAAAGTGGGATCTAATAGAGAAGAACCGGGTATGACGGGATTTGCACACTTTTTTGAGCATATGATGTTTCAAGGCTCTGAACATGTAGAAGATGAAGAGCACTTTAAAATAATTACTGCGGCCGGAGGCGTGATGAACGGCAATACCACAAGCGACAGGACTACTTATTATCAAACAGTTCCCAGTAATCAATTAGAAACAGCATTTTGGTTAGAATCCGATAGAATGGGTTTCTTTTTGGATGCCATTACTAAAGAAAAATTTGAAACCCAAAGAGATGCAGTAAAAAATGAAAAATCTCAAAATATAGAGAATCAACCATATCAATTGCCTATTGCAGAATTGATGCCTAAAGCATTATATCCTCCAGGACACCCTTACAGCTGGCCGGTGATAGGATATGTGGATGATTTAGATAGAGTTGACCATACTCATCTAAAGAATTTCTTTTTAAGATGGTATGGCCCAAATAATGCTATTTTAACTGTAGCGGGTGATGTTGAATCTTCTGAGGTCGTTGCGTTGGCTGAAAAATATTTTGGCCCTATCAATAAAGGCCCTGAAGTGCAAAAAATGACGCCCGATGTTCCTATGCTGCCTATTGACCAATATGTTACTGCATTAGACAATATTTACCTCCCGCTTACTATGATGACTTTCCCTACCGTACCATTATATCATAGAGATGAACCAGCATTAGACCTACTGACTGAAATGCTGGGGGGAGGCAATAATTCTATATTATATAAAAATTTTGTAAAATCAGAAAAAGCTGCTCAAGCTGAAGCTTATCATTATATAAGAGAACTATCCGGCGAGTTGACCATTTCTGTATTATCTTATCCGGATATAACCTTTAACGAAACTGAAGCATTAATACGTAAAACTTTAGACGAGTTTGAAAAAAATGAGATTACTCAAGAGGCGTTAAACAGAGTAAAATCAAAAACAACTTCACAATTGATTGATTATGTATCGAGCGTTCAATATAAAGCAGAAATGTTGCATGGATGGGAACGAATGCTAAACAGGCCTTTTAATATGTCTGATGAACTAGCGAGATACGAAAAAGTCTCTATTGAAGACATTCGTAAGGTATATAATAAATATTTGAAAGGTAATAAGGCAGTTATATTAAATATTAGTCCTCGTCCGCAAGGAGATAAAGATTCACTGAAAAGTGAGAATCCATATGCTAACATTAAGCTAAATGCTGAACCTAAGTTATTGAGTGAGGGGAGTGGTGAGTGGAAATTTCAAAAGCCTGCAAATACATTTGATAGAAGCAGGCAGCCTACACCGGGCAAAGCTAAGCTCGTAACTGTCCCTGAATTTTATACAGCGAAATTGCCGAATGGTATTGAAATCATTGGCACGCAGACTAATGAAACGCCTAAAGTCATTATTTACATGGAATTAGGAGGAGGAGAGATCATGCAGTCAGATATGAAAAAATTAGGCTTAGCTGATCTAACTGCAGAATTGATGAATGAAGGTACTAAAAAATATACCAGTGAGCAGATCAGTGCAGCGTTAGATAATATAGGAAGTGAAGTATATTTTTCATCAGGCTCACAAAGTGCTACTGCAACTATTTATTCAAAAGTTGAAAACATAGATAAGACTTTAGAGCTTTTTCAAGAAATGTTATTCAATCCCAGGTTTGATGAAAAAGATTTTGACAGAATTAAAAAGCAGACTGTTCAGGGTTTAACCCAAGCAAAAAAATCAGCTGATTATCTTTCATATGTAGCCCGAAATAAATTGCTGTATGGTGAATCAATTTTTGGACAATTGCCCAGTATAAAAACTGTTAAAAAGATAAGTCTCGAAGATGTTAAGGAATTTTATAAAAACACATATACTCCTACATTAACAGATATTGTAGTTGTCGGAGCTATTGAAAAAGATAAGGTTTTATCTAAGCTACAATTTCTAGCTAATTGGGAAGGCAAAAAGGTAACACTTCCAACTTATACAGATACTGATTTTCCTGTTTCAACAAAAGAAAATAAAGTTTATGTAGTACATAAACAAGATGCCCCTCAATCAGTAATCACTATAGGATATAGAGCTCAACCTCAAAATCCTTTAGGAGAATACTACAGAAACACTGTAATGAATTATCCTTTAGGTGGTGCTTTTAACAGTAGGATTAATTTAAACCTGAGAGAAGATAAAGGATATACTTACGGTATTCGTTCGGGTTTTGCCGGCGATAAATATATTGGAAATTATGCTGTGCAATCTAGCGTAAAAAGTGAAGCTACAGATAGTGCAATTGTTGAAATCATGAAAGAGTTACGAAATTACAATACTAGTGGAGTTAACGATGATGAAGTTGAATTTACTAAAAGCTCTATTCTGCAAAGAGACGCATTATCTTACGAAACACTTTCACAAAAGGCACGATTTTTGGCATTAATACAAGAATATAACCTGCCTAAAGATTATAGAAGACAGCAAAATGATATTGTTCAAAGTATGACGAAAGAAGAATTTAATACATTAGCTAAAAAGAACATCAGGCCTGACGAAATGTTTATCTTAGTAGTAGGAAATAAATATAGGCTTCAAGATAAGCTAGAAGGGTTAGGATATGGTAAAGTAATGGAACTAGATATTGATTGATTAAAATAAAATTATGAACAAGAAAATAATAGCTTTTATTTGTGGGGTTGCATTTATAACTATAAATGTTACCGCTCAGAATTTTAATGTACAAAGTGCATATAATTATATGCGATATAACGAGATTGATAAAGCAAAAGATGCTATTGACAAAGCTGCAGAACATGAGACAACAGCTAATGACCCGAAAATGTGGGCATATCGATCAAAAATTTATTATCAGATATTTACAGATCCTAAGTGGTCGTCTTTAGATCCTGATGCTGCCGCTAAATCTGCTAACAGCATTATTAAAGTATACGAAACTGATGAAAAGGATAAGTATAAGAAAGATATGTCACAAGTGATGGGAGCAGCAGTAGGCTTATATAATCTGGGTATTGAAGCAGAGAAAGCAGAAAAATATGCTCAAGCTAAAGAACATTACGAATTATTGTCGAATCTTATGGAATATGATGATAAAAAAGTTATAGCTAGGAATAACATCACTCCTGAAATTGTGCATTTAAGATTATATACAATAGCAGATGCTCAAAAAAATTATCCGGAAGCAAAAAAACATTTGCAAATATTAATGGATCAGAATTATAATGACCCGGCTATTTATTTTTATATGAGCAACATGTTGCTTGCAGAGGGAGATACCGCTAAAGCATTAGAAGTATTAAGTAATGGAAGGAATATCTATGATGATAATGCATTTTTGTTACAACAAGAGATTTACCTATACGATAAACTAGGCAGGACAGACGAGCTTGTTACAAAACTTTCCGAAGCAATCACTAAAGATGATCAAAATGAGATATATTATTATAATCGCGGAACAATCTATTTAAATGGAAACCAAACTACACAAGCAGAAGCTGATTTAATTAAAGCTATAGAGCTTCGTCCTGATTATTATGATGCGCTTATTAACTTAGGAGCGATTTATGGAGCACAAGCGAATGCAAAGATCGAAAAAATGAATGCTTTAAATATGAATCAGCAAAAAGAGTATGATAAGCTCAAACGCGAAAGAGATGAGTTATTTAGAAAAACAGCTGAGTATTGGCAGCGTGCTATAGAACTTCCTTATGAAGATCCTAATGCTATGCAAACTTTAACTAACCTGCGTGAGGTATACGTAAAAGTTGGCGATTATGAAAATGCTAAAAAGATCAAAGAAAAAATGTCAGAGGTGAAAACTAATGAATAATTCTTAAGTAGAGGAGGCATTATATAATATCTCCTTTCTTTTTAAATATTCTATTTAACATAACATAAATTATAGGACAAATAATATTTCATTAATACATTTGAAACTTTCCCACCAGCATAGGACAAATAATATTTCATTAATACATTTGAAACTTTCCCACCAGCAATCAATTTGATTTTTAACCTATTCGTTAAATCATTCAGAAAATTCTCAACTAAATTTCGGTCATCTATTGCCTCTGGTTCATTAGTATCATTAATAACTAAAGAATTGGCGGATTCTTGATGTATTAAATAATACCGTTTTGCAATATCTTCTATGTTCCTTTCCATTTAATTCCCCTCCACAATTTTAAAAATAATATTATGCCAGCCGCACATTGGCATATTTGCAAAACCGCACTAGCCGACCCACAACCCAAGTTTTGCAAAATAGCCAAATAAGCGAAGCGATTCTCAAGCATTCAATAAAAACAGACAACTCGTGAGTAATTCTCCCACCCATCTGACAATGATAACCTGTTGAAAACTTTGGAAACTTTTTCAGATGGTTTCCAAAAGAAACTTCGTATTTTTGACAAAATAATTCAAAATAGAATTGTTCAAAATGGACAGCTTAGGTGAAACAATAAGAAAATTAAGGGAAGAAAAGAAATTGCCACTGCGGACAGTTGCGGCATTCCTTGACATTGACCAGGCAATTTTAAGCAAAATTGAAAGGGGGCAACGCAATGCAAGCCGTGAACAGGTGGTAAAACTTGCCGAGTTTTTCAAGATTAAAGAAAATGAATTGCTTGTGTCTTGGCTTTCCGACAAGTTGGTGTATGAGGTAGCGGACGAAGATGTGGCTTTGAAAGCCTTGCAAGTGGCAGAGGAAAAAATCAAATACAATAAGACAAAAAGAAAGTAATATGGCAACTCATTCGAAATTTGAAGAAATAAAGCACACTAATGAAATTGGACAGGAGTATTGGAGTGCAAGGGAATTGTTTGAGGTGTTGGAATATATCAAATGGGATAAATTTCTCAATGTTATTGACAAAGCCAAACAAGCTTGTAAAAACTCAGGACAAGAGCCAAATGACCAATTTCCCCGAGTGGAGAAATTGGTTAAAATTGGCTCAGGAGCAAAAAGAGACATTGGAGATATTCACCTTTCAAGATATGCTTGTTACTTAATTGTTCAAAATGCCGACCCATCAAAAGAAGTTGTTGCATTAGGGCAAACCTATTTTGCCATTCAAACCCGAAAACAAGAGGTTTTAGAAGAACAGTTTGGAAAACTTCAATCAGAAGAAGAAAAGCGATTATTTCTTCGAAGAGAAATGGCTGAACACAATAAGCATTTAGCGGATGCAGCCAAAAAAGCAGGAGTTATTCAACCTTGGGAATATGCCGTTTTCCAAAATCACGGCTATATGGGGCTTTATAACGGATTAGGAGCAAAAGAGATTCACATCAAAAAAGGTTTGAAGAGAAGCCAAAACATTCTTGACCATATGGGAAGCACAGAGTTGGCAGCCAACTTATTCCGTGCTACACAAACAGAAGAAAAACTCAAAAGAGAAAAAATAAAAGAAAAACAAAAAGCCAATCAAACGCATTTTGAAGTTGGTAAAAAGGTGAGGCAAACCATTAAAGAATTAGGAGGAACAATGCCTGAGGATTTACCAACTGAAGAAAGTGTGAAGAAAATTGAGAATGAACAGAAGAAAAGATTGAATTCAAAAAACAAGAAAAAATAATGGAAATCAATACTCAAGACATTGTTGAAAGTAAAGCATACGAGTTTATTGAGTATAACTTGGATTCTTCAAATTCAACAGAAGAGTTGATAAGCGATTTAGAAAGTCAACTTTATAAGTTCAATCGTGAAAAAGACAAGCTTAAATACTTGACCGTTGTTTCACAGTATGTTCAAGAGGAATCGGAAAAACACGCTAAGGAATGTAAAAATCCAGCTACTTGTGGCACCTCGAAAACGCACAGAGAAGCTACTTTTTTCATCAATCAAATGCTTGAAGAATATGGAATAGGCATCAATAATGAAGAAGTATTTACAACCGAAGAAAAGTATGAAAACGACAGAAAATTAGATGATTTACTGCAAGAAATTGAAAAGCTAAGAATGGGTCAAGAAATCATTTATGATGACTTGATAAAAGAAATAGAAGAATTGAAAAACCTGTATTTTATCGGTAAGAAAAATTGGTATCAAAATCTTGCAGGTAAATCATTGGAAATGGTTGCGAGCGGTGTAGTTAGTGAAACTGTTTCAAAAAAGCTTATCAGCATTGCAGGTATAACATTTAATAAACTAATACAAGGATAAAAATATGCCAATACTCCATTTCAAAGGAAAAACTTTTGTGCAGAACCACCATTTAGCGGTGAAGTATCACCAATTGGTGCCGAAAAAAGAATTTAGCCTGACTGATAAAGTTTCCTTGCACGATAACCTGATTATTCAAGGGGACAACATGAAAGCGTTGAAGGCATTACTTCTAAGCTATTTAACTTAACACAATTACATTATAGGACAATTGATACAATCCTTGTATTAATCTTTAAAATCAATCTTCTTTAACCTTTTTTTCATGCAGTGACTTAAGCGGGCACACTTTCTGCTACAGTCATTCGATCCCAATTTCTATGCTGCTGTATGGCCTCCTTAAAATTTTTTGCACTTTTGTTGATGAATATTGCTTTGTCGTCAGAATACTTACCGGCGTATGTTTTATTCAGTAATGTTTCACCCTCATTATTAACCGCAATAGCCTTGCAATGCTTAAAAGCCTCATTTAAAAATTTAATGTATTTTACGTTTTTTAGAAGGGCTTTTATGGATTCAGTTCCGCCGGGAATATATATGGCATCATAAAGTACACTTTCTGTGGTCGAAATTGAAGCATCAACTTTATGCTTCATATTTTCGTCGCAAGTTATAGTTCCTCCCATTGGAGCAATTATTTTGAGGCTGGCGCCGGCAGCTTCTAACGTGTCTTTTATATTTTTATAATCTGCCATTCGAAAACCGTCTGCGGCCAGTACTGCAATTTTACGCGTAGCGATACTTTTGAATTTTGTTTTTGCCTGGCTTAAAGCAGGAGATTTATCCAAATAATGTTTTTTTGGCTCCGGTTGCTGTTCATTACCATTTGCGTCGGCTCCTATTGCTTGATTAAGAGGTTCATCAACTTTATTCGGAATTTTTAATCCCAACTCTTTTGCCACTTCTATTGCTAGATTATTGTCAATTTGATTTATAACAAAAAGCATTCGCTGCTTGATTTTCTCTATTTTACATTTTCCCAGTTCAAATGCGTAAGCTTCAGCCACATGTTTCTGTTCCCACTTCGAAAGACTTCTATAAAACAATGCCGGCTGTGAAAAATGATCATTAAAACTCTCACTTCTATTGCGAATTTTTTTTGCATCTATCCGTTCCTCATAGCTATGGAATGCTCCTTCAGCAATTTTAGACAAATGAGGACATCCTCCACTAATTGAGTTTGGAAAATAGGCAGTTTGTCCCTTTGGAATTTCCATTTGCATATGGCCATCTCGCTGATTATTGCTCGTTTCAATAATGGGCCTATTTATTGGTATTTGATGAAAATTAGGGCTTCCCAGCCTGGAAAGCTGCGTATCGCGATACGAAAACAACCGCCCTTGTAGTAATGGGTCATTCGTAAAATCGATACCCGGAACTATATGGCCGGGTAAAAAAGCAATTTGTTCAGTCTCCGCAAAAAAGTTATCGGGATTTTTATTTAAGGTCATTTTCCCCACAATTTTTACCGGAACTATTTCTTCGGGTATTAATTTGGTAGGATCTAATAAATCAAAATCAAATTTATGTTCATCCTCTTGAGGAATGAGCTGTAAGCCGAGTTCAAACTCCGGGAACTGTCCGCCTTCAATTGCCTCCCAAAGGTCACGACGATGAAAGTCAGCATCCGCACCATTTATTTTTACAGCTTCATCCCATGTTACGGAGTGAATCCCTAACAAAGGTTTCCAATGAAATTTTACAAAATGAGCTTTGCCCTCTTCATTTATGAAGCGAAAACTATGAATTCCAAATCCCTCCATCATCCTGTAACTCCGTGGAATTGCTCTATCGCTCATCAGCCATATTTGGTTGTGCAATGTTTCGGTCGTATGGGAAATAAAGTCATAAAATGTGTCATGCGCAGACGCTGCTTGTGGAATTTCATTATTTGGTTCAGGTTTCACCGCATGAATCAAATCAGGAAATTTCATGGCATCTTGTATAAAAAATATAGGCATATTATTTCCAACCAGATCCCAGGTACCCTCATTTGTATAAAACTTAGTGGCAAAACCTCTTACATCTCTGGCTAAATCTGCAGATCCCTTAGAGCCTGCAACAGTGGAAAAACGAGCAAATACCGGAGTTTTTCGGCCAGTATCATTAAAAATGGCGGCTTTAGTATATTGAGGAATGGATTCGTACAATTCAAAATATCCATGAGCCCCACTTCCCCTCGCATGCACTATTCTTTCAGGAATACGCTCATGGTCAAAATGGGTTATTTTTTCCCTAAGTAAAAAATCCTCCAAAAGTGTTGCTCCTCTCTCACCCGCTTTTAGTGAATTATTAGTGTCATTAATCAACAAACCCTGGTTGGTGGTCATTGTAGAACCTTCTACTTTTTTAGTGTCAGGTTGTAGTTGATCTATTTTTTTTGACTGACTTTTCTTTGCTTTTTCGTTATTTTTCATCTTATTTTCAAATATGCTAATTCAAAGCTAACATTAAATCGAATTATTTCTTGAAAAAAGTGCTTTTATCCTGAGATAAAAATTAAAGCGGTAACGGCTTAATATTTGTGGTACATTTAAGAACTTAGCACTTACTTAATATTCCATTATGTCTATCAATAAGCGTTTGAATGCTGAACAACTGTCCCTTGTTCCGCTCCTCGCGATAGAGCAACTGGGAAAGCAACTGGGATCCACATTAGTGTTGGCTCCACATCCTTATGATGCGGCATTAAGATGTGGAGGAATAATTGCACATTTAAGAAGACAGAATATTCCTGTCTGGGTGATATTTATTACTAATGGAACCGCATCGCATCCTAATTCTGTAGAATATCCTACAAAAAAATTGGCGTCACTCAGGAAAAAGGAAGCAGTAAAATCATGCAAAATTTTAGATGTTGAGTCTACACATATTGTATTTTTAGAACATCCTGATGCCAGCCTTGTCAATTTTAATTCTGATGAAAAAACCGATGTTGCACTGCAGATTTTTAATATAGTGAAGGATCATAATATTTTTTCGGTATTCCTTCCCTGGCGGAGAGAACCTCATGAAGGCCATAAAGTGGCTTATGAACTGGGAAGAATGGTTAAGGATAGGTATGCGCAAGATATCGAACTTATTGAATATCCTATTTGGCTATGGAAAAATTCAAAAAAAGAAGATTGGCCCTTTGAAAAGGAAGTTGAGGCATTCCGATTAAACATTGATGAAATGGTTGCAAAAAAACGAAAAGCAATTTTTGCTCATGCGCACCAGACCTCTAAAATTATTAAAGACGATCCTCAAGGATTTACTTTAACTGAAGATCTATCGTCTACTTCCCTCACTTCTTTTGAATTATATTTCATTGATAAGGATAGAAAAGCTTCTTCACTTGAGAAGGAATATTTTGATACACTTTATAGCCATAATCCGGATCCATGGAATTTTAGAAACAGCGAGTATGAACAGTCAAAATATAAAGCTATCGATGTACATATAGGTGATCGATATTTTGAAAATGCGTTGGAGTTAGGGTGCTCTATTGGTATTCAAACCAGGTACTTTGCTCCTCACTGCAAATATCTTTTGGCAATCGATATAAGTGAGAGCGCAATTGACACCGCTAAACAGCTCAATGATAATCTCTTAAATGTTGATTTTCAGCATCTGGATGTGTTAAAGAAATTTCCTGCCGGCCCATTTAATTTTGTAAGCATGTGTGAAATAGGATATTATTTTACTGATAAAACGCTGAAAATGTTATTTAATAAGATAACAGAGAATTTGGCTGAAAAAGGACACTTTTTGATGGTACATTGGACGTCATTTGTAAGAGAATATCCATTAACCGGAAAAAAGGTGCACCAATTATTCATAGAATTTAATGAGAAAGTGAAGCGATATTCGTGTGTTTCACTCTATGTGCATAAAAACTATGAATTGATGCTCTGGGAAAAGCTACCGTCCGCAGGTTCGGTTGTTGAGTTCGAAAAGTGATTTTCCCCTCTTTTAACTTTATTTGAAATGCCATTTAACAAACATCGGCTCTTACACATAGCCTTAATAAAATCATTTTTTCTTCCGCTTTTTCTTTTTCCATACAAGCTCTTCCGCATCTGCTTCTGTTAATAAAGTTTGCCAGTCCGTAGCTTCGTCTGTGGATTTCTCTTGCCTTTCTAATGTATAGGTATATTCTTTTTTAGAGATTTCCAGGCGTTGAATGGGTTTACCTAAATTATCTTCAATCTCAGATAACAATTCTTTTTCTTCTTTACTACAAAAAGAAAGGGCTTGTCCTTTTTGGTTTCCCCTACCTGTCCGCCCTACTCCTATGTACATAATGCTCCGATGATTCCGGAAGGTCATAATTTACCACATATTCAACTTCCTGAATATCAATTCCTCTAGCACTTATATCGGTTGCAACTAATACTTTTAACAAACCACTTCTAAACTGGCGCATAGTTTCTTCTCGTTCTTCTTGTAATTTGTCACTGTGAATAGTGTCTGCTATAATATCTACCCGCGCCATTGCTTTTTTTACTCGCTCTGCACGTACTTTGGTTCTTACAAAAACCAATATTTTCTTTTCAGGATTATTCTTGATCAATTCTTCTAAAAAGAATCGTTTGTCATCCATTTCAATAAAAGCTACTGCGTGTTCTATATTTTTCGCTACGGGATCTTTAGGAGAGATCTGGATCCGGATAGGATTAGTAACTAATGAATAAGCCAATTTTTTAATTTTTTCATTGATAGTAGCAGAAAAAAACAAGGTTTGTCTTTTCTTAGGAAGATGGCGCATGAGATCTTTAATATCTTTAATAAATCCTAAATCTAACATATGATCTGCTTCGTCCAGCACCAATATTTCTACTCTCTTTAAATTCAAATCCCCTTGACTCACTAAATCAAACATTCTGCCCGGCGTAGCAATAAGAATATCTACACCTTTCTCCAATTGTGCTTTTTGAGGATCTTGATCTACGCCACCATGGATGCAATATGTAGTAACATTAGTATGTTTCCCCAAGATTTTAAAAACATTTTCTATTTGCAAAGCCAGTTCATGAGTAGGAGCCATTACCAAACATTTTACCCCATCCGGCCGGCCGGCGATCTTACGATCTTGAAGAATATGCAAAATAGGTATAGCAAATGCAGCCGTCTTACCTGTACCGGTTTGAGCTATTGCCAATACATCTTCACCTTTTAAAATTGGCGGGATCGATTTGTATTGAATATCTGTAGGCTTTTTATAACCCAATTTCTCGATACTTCTTTTTATGCCCTGAGCAATATGATATTGTTCAAATTTCATAGGTCAAAGTTATTTGAAAAATTTTTGAATGCTAAATTTTTAATTTTTTAATTAAGAAGTTTAGAACTATTTTAAAGCTGGAGTGAAAGGGTAATTATCATTTTATATATAACAACCTAGCATACGAGCCTTAGATTACATCTTATTTTATTAAAATTTAAATTTTAGGCATCGTACATCGTATATTGCGTAATCAAAACTCATACTTATGAATCTTAAGAACCAATTTGTAAAGGCATATAATCATTATACTGAAATTCTAATAGATAGAGCTCCTGAAATATTGGTTGGTATCGCAGTGTTACTTTTTTTTATTTTTATAGGATATATTTTAAACAAAACGGTTAAGAACAGGCTAATTAACAGAGTTAATGATTTGCTGCTCGTTAACTTTATAGCCCGAATTACCGCTTTAATATTTATTATTATCGGCATATTAATTTGTTTAAACATATGGGGGTTGGGTAATGCAGCCGGCGGATTATTAGCTGGAGCAGGCGTCTCCGCTATAGTTATAGGTTTTGCCTTTAAAGATATTGGAGAAAACTTTTTAGCAGGTTTCTTCTTAGCATTCAGTAGGCCATTTAGCATTGGAGACATAATTGAGGTGGAGGATTTAAAAGGGACCGTTAAAGCGTTAAGTTTCCGTAATACCCATATCCGGACATTTGATGGAAGAGATATTTATATACCTAATTCAATGCTGATAAAATCGCCTTTAATCAATTTTACTAAGGATGGATTAATTCGTCATGACTTTGTAATAGGTTTAGATTACAGCGATAATATACCGGAAGCTATTAGGACTATCCTATCCACTATGGAGAATATTGAAAATATTGTTCATGAAAAAGACCTCGCAGCATTTGTGACAATTAATGAATTTAGCACCAGCACGATTAATTTAAAAATTTATTTTTGGACCAACTCATTTAACTTTACAGGGTCTACCCTTGTATTAAAAAGTAAAGTTATGCAGCAAGTAGTTAAAGTACTAGCTGATAAAGGCTTCAGTATGCCGGCAGATATTGTCGAATTGAAAATTTACCAAGAAGGACAACCTATTCCTATTAAGTTAAATGATTTTAATCGAGATAAGACACCTTCTTAATGAGAATGAATCAAGAAAAAAAGTAGATAAACACTATTGTTAATGTAATACCTCAAAATAATTTAAAACTAAAAACTTAAACTTACTCAACTAAACGTCTAGATAAATAACGATTGATATAATCTTTTAATTCGCGTATGGTAAATGGCTTAGATATATAACCATCCGCTCCACAATCAGCAGTCATTTTTTTGATTTCGGTATTTGCTGAAAAAAAGATAACGGGAATATCTTTAGTTGCATGATTTGCTTTTAATAATCGAACGGCTTCCTCCCCCCCTACTTCAGGAATCCATATGTCCATTAATACCAAGCATGGGTTTTCTTCTAGTACAATTTCTACCGGATCATGTAGCTTATTTTTTGTTTTAACATTGTATTCTTTGGATAAGATTAAACTAGTGACTTCTAATATATCATTGTCGTCATCACAAATTAAAATGATAGGTTTTGACATCTATAACTTTATTTTTTTAATAATTAAAGATATGAAGAATAACCAAACTTCTATATATTTCAAATATACTATAAGCTAAATTAATAAAATTAAATACTATGCTTATACTTATATTGATTTTTTCAGCTCATTAAATTCTTTACGTAATGAATCGTATGCTTTTTCTAATTCATCAATACGTGTGTCGTATACTTCAGCAGCAGCAAGTAATGATTTAGTTATTTTAGCCTTTACCTGCCAAAGTTGTTTTATTTCTTCTTTACGTAAAGTATAAGATTTATATTTTGCATTATCACTTTTCAAACAAAAAGTATCAAATTGGGCGTCCTGTAAATATATTCTCTTTACTGTTATGTCGTCTTTCGAAAGAATTACATAAATTTCGCCTTCAAACAAATTTTCAAGATCAATACATTCTTCACAGACTATATGATCATAATTTTGCAGAGTAGGCTCCATGCTGTCTCCTTCTACTTCAAAAATGCGACAAGAGCCATTCTTAAATCCGGGAATAAGAAAAACTTCTACATCTTCTATTTTTGATATATTACCTGAGTGCTGTATATAGCCGGCTTTTGCATTCATATTTACAAGAGAAATGTAGTTATTTTTAAGTTCTTTAGGCCCTTTCTCCCGTATCAACCAGTCGTAAGATACATTATATAGATTAGCAAGGATTTTAAGATGATTTAAAGAAATAGAAGTCTGGCAACTCTCTATTTGAGAATAAGCACTTTGTGAAACGTCTAGCTTTTTTGCAATGGCTTGCTGAGAAAATCCACTACTTTCTCTTAATTGTTTAAGTCGCTTGCATAGCGCGCTGATGCTATTTTCTGATTTACTCAAAATATTGTGTGTTTATTTAAGTTTGCAAATTTACAGCTTTAAAAAATATTAATCAATTATTAATTTATATTGAAATTAAAATAAGTTTAAGCAGTAAGAGGATATATTCAATTTTCAAAGTTAATTAAGCATCTTTTTATATATGCCGGCGTAACAGATACAAGGGGGCTGACCACAAATTTGACAACTATATCTTTCTTTCAGGCTGTTGAATTGCCAATATTCTTTTACAGTTATTATTTTGCAAAACCCATCTTTTATTAACATCTTCTCTGCAGGTGTTACTTTATCTTTTTGCCAGCAAACTGAAATGAGCGTATCAATATTTTTCCTAATCCAAAATTGATAACTAACATGAGCTAGCTTTGTAGCATAACCTTTATTTTGGCATGATGGTAAAATACCCGTCATTTTACGCCAACCGATTTTATGCGAATCAATAAATAGGGCATTTAACACTTCGAGATTTAAAAATAAATGATCAGGCAAATCCTGTTTGTTAATTATTACTAATAAAGAAAATCCGACCACTTTATTTTGGGATTTTACCACATAGCATCTCTTATGTGAAATAGATTCTCTTAAATAAGGGCCTAATTGCTTAGAAGTTAAATACATCTTTCCAAAGAGACTATTTGATATACGTAGAATTTCCGGGGCATCTTTTAGTGTTCCAATTAATATTTCTACTTGTGATTTGATATGCTTATATTTATACAATACAATTTAAATATTTTAGCCATGCAAAAAGAATTTTTTTATTTATCTACTTGCAGTACTTGCAAAAAAATCTTGAAAGAACTCAATATAGATAACTCTTTCACTTTGCACGACATAAAAAAAACACCCGTAACGACAGAACAGTTAGATAACATGGCGGATATGATTGGCAATTACGAAACACTTTTCAATAGAAAGGCCATTAAATTTCGTACAAGTGGCTTAGATAAAAAGAAATTAACAAATCAAGACTATCGAAAGCTTATTCTACAAGAATACACTTTTCTTAAAAGGCCTGTCATTGTTATTAATGACACTATATACATTGGTAGCGCAAAATCTACTATTCAATCAGTTAAAGAAGCATTGGATACTTTGAATAATTAATATGTTCAACATGAATCGATTTGCACTATTTATCATTTTGCAGCTATTCAGTTATATTGTTTTTGGAGTAGGCCTCAAATGGGGAACTTATGTTGGAGGCATAGAAAATGATAATTTTTTAGATATAGTAACTGACCATAAAGATGGGTCGGTTTATGTAGTTGGATATACTAATTCTCCTGACTTTCCTGCTAAGCGTTCTACGGGAATTAATCCTTGGCATGTAGATACATTGAATGGGATAGAGCCTGACATCGTGATCTTAAAATTTTCACATGACAATGAATTAATTTGGAGCACTTATTTTGGTGGAACGGGTGCTGACAACGCTAATTCAATTGATTTAGATTCTAAGGGAAATTTATATATTACCGGCTTTACCCAATCTACTGACTTACCATTAAAAGATTTAGGCGGTGGTGCTTGGTTCCAAAACACTGCCGAAGGAGGTGGGGACGTATGTATGTTAAAATTTTCTGCTGATGGTGAATTGCTATGGAGTACTTATTTAGGTGGGTTCGGAGCAGATCGAGGCAATAGTGTTGTAGTAGATAAAAATGATAATGTATTTATAACCGGACAAACATGGTCGTCTAATTTTCCGATGGCATTTCCCGGAGGCTTTGGTTTTAATGATACCTTAATAGCAGGATTGAACGATGCTTTTGCATGTAAATTCGATAATACCGGCAAGTTAACATGGAGCACCTTTCTGGGAGGAAACGTTAGTGAATGGGGAGCAAGTATTACAGTCGATGACAACAATAATGTTTTTGCTACCGGGAACACTTCTTCCTCTGATTTCCCTACTGAAGATCCGGGAAATTCTGCTTGGTTTGTAGATACACTTAACACTTTTGATGATGTATTTATTTGTAAATTTTCTAATGCTGGAGAGATGCTTTGGTCGACTTATTATGGTGGAATAGGATCTGATATTGGGACAGCGGCCGAGGCCGATGAAGATGGAAATATTTTCATAACCGGACAAACCTCTTCATTTGACCTGCCTGTGAAATATCCGGGATATGGATATTTCGATAATATACTAGATGGTAATTCTGATGCCTTCCTATTAAAATTTGATAACAAAGGCGAACAAATATGGGCGACTTTCTTTGGTGGAGAAGATTTGGAGTTTGGCGCTGCATTAAGTATTAATGACTGTGGAAATATAACTGCAACCGGTTTTACTTTATCTACTACATTACCTATGGCTAATTTAGATCCAGATGGGTATGCTGTTAATACTAATAGTGGTAACGCCGATATGTATATCGTACAATTTAATGAAAATCACCTGCATTTATGGACCTCATTTGTAGGAACAAACGTATTTGATTATGGAGCCGCTCTGACAAGTAACCTAGAAAATGATTTATATCTAACTGGCGATTGGGGAGGGCCCGCAAGTAACGGATATAAAGATGCAGGAGGTGATAGCTACATGCAACCAGCACAAGGAAATAGCGATGGAATGATCATGAAATTCAATTCACCTCCTACTCCACTCATACATATCATAGATTCTGCTGTTTGCATAGGAGATTCAATTATCTTTCTCTTTGAATTTACAGATAGTGTGGTTGATCAACCAACTTTTGATAATAATCAACTGCTTTACTTTGCTTCGGAAGATACAACTATCATACTTACAGCTATTAATACTTTTTGCACTTTAAAAGATTCTTTCAATGTGTCCGTTGATAATTTTCCTACATTGACCACTTCTGTTGAAGATTCCATATGCAATGGTGAGGAATTGACAATTAACTTTACAAATGGCACGCAATATTATTGGGATAATGCCTTGGTAAATAGTGCTTTTTCAATTATTGTAGATGGATCAGATTCAGTAGTTTATAATTATAAATATATCAACGGTGCATGCAGTGATTCCGGCACGTTTAGTTTATTGATTAAAGATTGTGACGTACTAGTATATTTTCCAAATGCTTTCTCTCCCAACAGTGGAGCAGAAAATAATATGCTTAGACCTATTATTGATAATCCAAGTGCAATCACTAATATGGAATGGGCAATATACGATAACCATGGAAAGTTATTATACCGAGCTACTTCAATCAGCGGAGAATGGGACGGCACCTTTCAAGGAAAACCGGCTGCAAATGGAGTGTATATCGTAAAAGGTTCATACAATAGTGTGCTGGGAGCAAATACTCAATTTTTATTAAATTGTACGCTAATACGATAACATATTTTCTAAGATATTTAGGAACATTCGCAAGTACAGAGAGTTTTTTGAAATTCTGAATTTTATGGGTAGAGAAGTGGCCTTTTTTCAAGCAAAGCTACTAATACAACACTACCTTCTCTGACTGTAAAGCCACTCCATTTATATATAAACTACAGAAGTAAAGCCCTTTTCCATTCTTTGAAAGATCACTTACAATGTTTTCCGCATGTTTATTTTGATGCAGTTTTACTTTGCTAATTACTTGATTTTTAATATCAGTAATAATTATGTAAGCATTATCACCTGCAGTTAAATTATTATAAGACAACTGAATATTAATTGTGCCGGAAGTAGGATTAGGCGTTATGCCGGTTATCATACCTTTATGTTTATGGCTTATTAATTTTTCTATGCCCACTACTACAGGGCCATCGGCATCGGCCGTAATTTTTTCTTCATCAGCAAAAAGGCTTTCTATACCATTTTCATCCATGCCTGCAATGGTTATGTAATAAGTGCTATCTTCTTTTGTATTTGGAATTAAATATTCCGTAACACCTGAAAATTCATAAGTTGCATGATAATCTGTTAACGTAGTGCTGACAATTACTTTGAAAGTAGTATTGCCTGCTGCATTGTCTATTTCCACTTCAATGCCCTCGTTAGTATTATTTAATTCAAAAGTTGGCGTGGCCGGGCCTGAAGCTAAAGCAACCAATGAAGTAGCATTGATTAATGAATTTCTTTTCAAGTAGTTAAAGTCTACAAAAAAACTATCTATTTCCATATCGTTATCGGTATCTAAGCCTATTACATCGTTAACTGTATGTTGATGATCATCATAACCAGCTACTTCAGGATGCCCGTCGCCATGCTCATGAGCAGAAGTAAATCGCAAAGCAGTATATCCTCTTTGGCGGAAAGGAATGTGATCTCCTCCTCTACCCGTTCTATCTTCTTGATTCATGATGTTAATCGTCATTGGTACATCTATAATATTATCCAGCTCCTCCTGATATTGTAATTTAATGAATTTAGCAAAATTACGATGTTGGTTAAGTGCAGGAGCATAAAATGAAAATAATCGTACAGAAGTACTGTCAACTTGCCCTTCCGCTTCACAAGTAGTTGGTGGAGATGCTCTTTCACCGCAAAGAATACCTCCAACTACATCATTATTTTGCACTGCTTTAATTTTTAAGTCATTATCAGCTGCATATCTTGCAAATGCAGCAGCTCCCGCTAATCCTTGCTCTTCACCTGTAGTTAACATAAACATAATAGTATGCTTAAAAGTAAACTGGCTCATGAGCCTTGCCAATTCTAATACCATTACTGATCCGCTACCATTATCATCCGCCCCTTCAGCTTTACAATCAATATCACAACCTGATTCGCAGCGGCTATCCATGTGCGCTTCAATGATAATCAATTGATGATCAGCAGTATCCGAACCGGGTAAGACGGCTAACACATTTTTATGGCGGCCCATATCACATATATCTTGATCAAATTGTAGATAAGATACTAATAGCCTGTTTTCATTCTCAGCACTAAAACTTTCAAATTTTTCATATGCCCACCTTCTTGCAGCACCTATTCCACTATCAGGAGAAACAGTATCAGAGCCGGTATTTCTATTATGAAATGAAGTCAGTTTTTCGAGGAAACTTCTTAAGGAATCTGTATTTAGTTGAGTATTAAGCGTTGCAATAATATCTTGAGGATCATTAATAACATTGCTAGCATCGTAAATTGATGGATTATAATTACCCTTTAATACGTTATCTGCTGCACTATTTGTTACCAATATATTTGTTTGACTAAACATAGCCGTTGAAATCATACAAATAGTTATTATTAGAAGATTTTTGAGATTAATCATATGCATATATTTATTGATTATTAAAATTATCATAAATAGTTTACAAAACCAACCTAGTAGAGAGTGTTTAGAAATAGTAATTAATAATAGTAGTTTGATCATCTTCTAACTTTAAACTTTAAACTAATAAGCTGCCAAAATTACTACATTATCTAGATGATCCGACAATTTGACATTTGCATTTCCTTGGCAAACTTTTTGATATATCATATCTAAAAAATCATAGGTATGAACTTAAATAAATTTACTATAAAATCTCAAGAAGCTATTCAAAAGGCCCAAGAGATAGCTATGAGTCTACAACATCAAAGCATTGAACCCGAGCATGTTCTCAAAGGCATCACTATGGTTGATGAAAATGTTATCAGCTATTTATTAAATAAATTAGGCGCAAACAAAAATCTATTACTTGAAAAGCTTGATAAATTGCTGAATAACCTCCCAAAAGTCACCGGACAAGAGCAATATTTATCTCGTTCAGCAGGAAATGTTTTGAATAAAGCTCAAAGTTACCTTAAAGAGTTCAATGATGAGTTTGTTTCTATTGAGCATTTGTTATTAGCCTTTTTGAATGAAGGAGCAAAAGTTTCCTCCTTATTAAAGGAAATAGGTATTAATGAAAAAGATTTAAAATTAGCAATCAAAGAACTTAGAAAAGGAAATACGGTGAAAGATCAAAACGCTGAAGCTAATTATAATGCACTAGATAAATACGCCAACAATCTCAATGAAATGGCAGAGTCGGGAAAGTTAGACCCTGTTATTGGAAGAGATGAAGAGATCAGGAGAGTATTGCATATTTTATCCAGAAGGACAAAAAATAATCCTGTCTTAGTTGGAGAGCCCGGAGTCGGTAAAACTGCTATAGCGGAAGGCATTGCTCACCGAATTGTTAATGGAGATATTCCTGAAAATTTAAAGTCTAAAACTATTTATGCTTTAGATATGGGCTCATTAGTAGCCGGAGCTAAGTATAAAGGGGAGTTTGAAGAAAGATTAAAGGCAGTTATTAATGAAGTAACGAAGTCAGAAGGACAGATCATTCTTTTTATTGATGAGATTCATACATTAGTTGGAGCAGGTAAAGGTGAAGGAGCCATGGATGCAGCTAATATTCTTAAACCTGCGTTGGCAAGGGGCGAACTGCATACTGTAGGCGCTACTACTTTAAATGAGTTTCAAAAATACTTCGAAACAGATAAAGCTTTGGAGCGTAGATTTCAGAAAGTGATCATTAACGAGCCTTCAGCTGAAGATGCCATTTCTATATTACGTGGCCTAAAAGAGCGATATGAAACGCATCATAAAGTACGAATCAAAGATGAAGCGATCATTGCTTCTGTAGAACTGTCTCAGCGATATATAACTGATAGATTTTTACCGGACAAAGCCATCGACTTAATTGATGAGGCTGCTGCTAAGTTGAGATTAGAGATGGACTCATTACCGGAAGAGTTAGATGAGTTAGAAAGAAAGATCCGGCAATTAGAAATTGAAAGAGAAGCAATTAAGAGAGAAAAAGATAAAGAAAAAGTGAAGGTTTTAGGAGAACAAATTGCTAACCTTACGGAAGAAAAAAACGAGCTTAAAGCTAAATGGCAAGCAGAAAAAGATGTGGTAGATAAAATTCAGCAACAAAAAGAAACAATCGAAAATTATAAGTTGGAAGCTGAACAAGCAGAACGATCAGGTGATTATGGTAAAGTCGCAGAGTTAAGATATGGAAAAATCAAAGAAGCGGAAGATATTTTAAAAGCTGCGGAAAAAGAACTCGAAACCATTAAATCTAACAGTAGAATGATGAAAGAAGAGGTAGATGCGGAAGATATAGCTGCTATTGTAGCGAAATGGACGAATATCCCTATCAGCAAAATGTTACAAAGTGAGCGAGAGAAATTACTGCATCTTGAGCAAGAACTACATAAAAGAGTAGTCGGACAAGAAGAGGCGATTGAAGCGGTTTCTGATGCCATTAGAAGAAGCAGGGCTGGCCTTCAAGATCCCAACAAACCCATCGGGTCTTTTATTTTTCTTGGTACGACAGGCGTTGGTAAAACTGAGCTAGCAAAAGCTTTGGCTGATTACTTGTTTAACAATGACCAAGCTATGACAAGGATTGATATGTCTGAATATCAAGAACGACATGCAGTATCAAGATTAATAGGTGCACCTCCGGGATATGTAGGATATGATGAGGGAGGACAACTTACAGAAGCAGTAAGAAGGAAACCATATTCTGTGGTATTATTGGATGAAATTGAAAAAGCACATCCTGATGTATTTAATATTTTATTGCAGGTACTAGATGATGGAAGGTTAACAGACAATAAAGGCCGAGTGGTTAACTTTAAAAATACGATCATCATTATGACGTCTAACATCGGCTCTCATATCATTCAAGAAAGTTTCGAAGGCATCAGTGAATCAAATGTTAATACAATAATGGAAACGACTAAAATTGAAGTGTATGAATTGTTAAAAAAATCGATTAGGCCTGAATTTTTAAATAGAATTGATGAAGTGATTATGTTTAAGCCTTTGATGAAAGCGCAAACAGAAGCGATTGTAAAACTTCAATTAAAAGGTTTAGAAAAAATGCTGTTGCATGAAAACCTCAAGATAAAATTCACTAACAAAGCAATTAAAGAATTAGCTGAATTGGGTTATGATCCTGCTTTTGGGGCAAGGCCTATTAAACGAGTTATCCAAAAAGAAGTCGTTAACCAATTGTCTAAGTTGATCTTATCAGGAAAGATTGATAATTCTTCGACCATCCAAGTAGACTTAGATGCCAAAGGTGAATTTATTTTTAAGAATGAAAATCAAAAAGAGTTGTCTGTAAAATAGACAACTCTTCACTGAAAACGACTGGAATGACTATATTTGGCAAAAGATTAAGCAAAACACAATGAACAAAAAAGATTTTTTTTCTACTATGTCAGATGATGACATTGAATTTCTTCCACTTATCTCAGTGGAAGAAGAGGAGCAGAACCATAATAAAAAAACAATCAATACTGAGTCTATAAACATTTTACCATTAAAAAATACGGTATTATTTCCCGGCGTTGTTATACCAATCACTGTCGGAAGAAAGAGATCTATTAAAGCAGTACAAGATGCTTATAGAGGGGATAAAATGTTAGGCGTTATTGCGCAACAAGATATGAGTATTGAAGATCCTAAATCACAAGATTTAAGTAAAGTCGGGACAGTAGCTAGGATTATTAAACAATTAAAAATGCCTAATGGCAATACCACTGTTATTATCCAAGGAAAAAAACGTTTTGTAGTAGATAAGTTTGTAGCTGAAACACCTTTTATTAAAGCATCTATAAAAGTGCTAGATGATACTCTTCCAACGAATAAAGACAAAGAATTTAATGCATTAATATCTTCAATTAAAGATATTGCTGCGAAGATCATTGAGCTTTCCCCTACTATCCCATCCGAGGCGGGTATTGTACTCAAAAATGTAGAAAGTCCGAGCTTTCTGATCAGCTTTATTGCTTCAAATTTAAATATTGACTTGCATGAAAAGCAAGAAATTCTTGAGATAGAAGACTTAAAAAAGCGTTCTAAATTAGTATTGAAGCTCATGAATAAAGAGATGGAAATGCTTAAGTTGAAAAACAAAATTCAAGATAAGGTCCACTCAGATATAGAAGAGCAGCAAAAAGAATATTTTCTACATCAGCAATTAAAAACTATTCAAGAGGAGTTAGGTGGTGATACGGTTAGTAAAGAGATTAAAAATCTGGAAAAAAAAGCTACCGATAAAAAATGGGGTAAGCAAACGAAGGAGATGTTTGAACGTGAGGTAGCTAAACTACAACGCATCAATCCGGCTGCAGCTGAATATTCTGTAGTTTACAACTATCTTGAGCTTTTATTAGACTTGCCTTGGGGAGAATATACCAAAGATAAATTTGATCTGAAAAATGCTTTAAAAGTTTTAAATAAGGATCATTTTGGCTTGGAAAAGATCAAAGAAAGAATTCTGGAATATCTTGCTGTATTAAAATTAAAAGGAGACATGAAATCTCCTATTTTATGCCTTGTCGGGCCTCCGGGAGTCGGAAAAACCTCTTTAGGAAGGTCTATTGCCAAAGCATTAAAAAGAAAATATGTACGAATGTCGCTCGGTGGCCTACACGATGAGTCAGAAGTAAGGGGGCATCGAAAAACGTATATAGGCGCTATGCCTGGAAGGATCGTCCAATCTATTAAAAAAGCAAAATCCTCCAATCCGGTATTTATCTTGGATGAAATAGATAAGGTAGGCTCTGATTATAGAGGCGATCCTTCATCTGCGCTTTTAGAGGTGTTAGACCCGGAGCAAAACGAAACTTTTTATGATAACTACTTAGAGTTAGAATATGATTTATCAAGAGTAATGTTTATTGCCACTGCTAATTCCCTTTCAAGTATCCAGCCTGCTTTGAGAGACCGTATGGAAATCATTCACGTAAGTGGTTACTCCTTAGAGGAAAAAATAGAAATTGCTAAAACCCATTTGTTGCCTAAGCAACGGTCAATACATGGATTAAAAGTATCTAATTTGAATCTTCCTAAAAACATCATCAAGAAAATCATAGATGATTACACCAGGGAGTCTGGTGTAAGAGAATTGGACCGTCAATTAGCTTCGGTTATGCGTTCTGTTGCTAAGCATGTGGCCATGGAAGAAAAATATAATAAAACGGTTTCTGAAAATGACTTATATAACTATTTAGGGCCTACAAAGTATGAAAGAGATATTTTCAAAAAACATGATATCCCAGGCGTAGCAGTAGGATTAGCTTGGACAGCAGTAGGAGGAGATATTTTGTACATAGAAGCTTTATTAAGCGAAGGCAAAGGTAAATTGACGCTTACCGGAAGTTTAGGTGATGTAATGAAAGAATCAGCTACTACTGCCTATAGTTTGGTAAAATCAAAAGCATTGGATTTAGGTATTGATATTGAAACTTTCAGTAAAAAAGATATCCACGTGCATGTACCGGAAGGAGCTACTCCAAAAGACGGCCCATCTGCCGGTATTACTATGTTGACTGCTATTGCTTCTGCTTATACCGGCAGAAGAATAAAATCTTATTTGGCTATGACCGGTGAGCTTACTTTGCGAGGTAAGGTATTGCCTGTAGGTGGAATAAAAGAAAAAGTCTTAGCTGCAAAGCGTTCCGGTATAAAAGAAATAATTATGTGCGAGCAAAATGAAAAGGATGTGAAGGAAATAAAGGCTGATTATATTAAAGGCATCACTTTCCATTTTGTATCTGACGTGAATGAGGTGTTGGATTTGGCGTTAAGTAAATGAGTTGGTAGTTTAGATTTTAAAGTTCAGCTATTAGCTTACAGCTTATAACTATAAATTTAACATTCAGCATCATGTTCCACAATCAGTAAACCACATTTATGTGTAGTTCGAGCTAATTTGTACCTTTGCAAAAATGACTAATTCAGTAACATGGCAAAGCCCATCAAATATTGCACTAGTAAAATATTGGGGGAAAAAGCCCGTGCAACTTCCTACAAATGCATCCATCAGCTTTACGCTTAAAAATTGCCATACTACCACTACCCTTTCATGGGAAAAAGCCGAAAAAACCAATAGAAAATATAATATTCAACTTTATTTAGATGGAGAGTTAAAAAATGATTTTACTCCAAAAATTGAAAAGTTTTTTGATAATATTGAGCACATTTTGCCTTTTGTTAAAACTCATCATTTCAAAGTAGAAACCTCCAATTCTTTTCCGCATTCCAGCGGTATTGCTTCTTCTGCATCGGGCATGAGTGCGTTGGCTTTATGTTTGTGCAGCATGGAAAAAGAATTGGGATTGGCTCAACTTAATGAACATGATTTTTTTAAAAAAGCTTCTCTCCTGGCTCGCCTTGGTTCCGGTAGCGCTTGCCGCTCTATTTACAGTACCATGGCCATATGGGGTGAACATGATGTTTTTGAAAAAAGTACTAATGAATATGCAATTCCATACACGGATATTCATCCGGTTTTTCAATCTTTTCAAGATACTATCCTATTA
This sequence comes from Chitinophagales bacterium, assembly GCA_965213575.1. Classification (GTDB taxonomy): domain Bacteria; phylum Bacteroidota; class Bacteroidia; order Chitinophagales; family JAUHXS01; genus JAUHXS01. The sequence goes on from CBDBZN010000008.1 coordinate 43,469, forward strand.
GTAGATAAAGGACAAAAAGAAGTGTCAAGTTCGTTAGGGCATTCACTCATGAATAATCACCCTTTTGCAAATCAACGATTCATTGAAGCTGATACTAATATGCATCGTATTAAAGATGTTTTAGTCTCGGGAGATCTAATTGAGTTTAGAAAGATTGTCGAAGAAGAAGCTTTAATGCTTCATGCAATGATGATGACTTCAAGTCCATATTTCCTGCTTTTTAAACCCAATACTTTACACATCATTGAAAAAATATGGCAATATAGAAACCAAAACCGTACTAATTTCGTAGTTACGTTAGATGCAGGTGCGAATGTCCATTTTTTATATCCAAAAGCAGAAAAAGAGGCGGCTATGTCACTTATCAACAACGAGTTGATTGTATATTGTGAAAACAATGCATACATTTGTGATGAAGTGGGCCATGGGCCGGTTAAACTTTGAAACATGTTAAAAGAATCGCTTTTTTACGCTAAAATTCTTCTCTTCGGAGAATACGGTATTATTGAAGATTCTATGGGGCTTTCGATTCCTTACAATTTCTATAAGGGAAAACTTATACACACGCCGACAGAAAGTGTCCAATCTAAAAAATCTAACGATCACCTTAAAGCATTTTATATTTATTTATTTAGCCTTAAAAAAAACGGAAAATTAATTCCGAATTTATGTCTGGAACAGCTTAAAAAAGACATTGATGGCGGAATGCACTTTGATTCGAGTATTCCTCAAGGATTTGGCGTAGGAAGTTCCGGAGCATTATGTGCGGCTATTTATGATAAATATGCAGAAAATAAAATTGATGCGGACCAAAACATCGATCAAGCTAAGCTTGTTAAATTAAAAGAAATTCTAGGCCAAATGGAATCTTATTTCCATGGAAAGAGCTCAGGTTTAGACCCTTTAATTTGTTACCTTAATTTGCCAGTATTAATTAAATCTAAAACAGACCTTAATACTGTAGGCATTCCTCAAGCTATAACTAAAGGCAAGGGAGCAATCTTTCTGTTAGATTCCGGGAAACCTGGCGAAACACAGTCAATGGTTAATATCTTTTTAGAAAAATTGAAACAAGATGGCTTTAGGACGGTTTTTAAAGAATTTATCAAACACAATGATGCGTGTATTAAAGCTTTTTTAAACAGCGATTTCAAGCCGCTGTTTAGGAATGTTAAAAAATTATCTCAAATTTTATTGGACAATTTCACACCTATGATCCCCTCTCCTTTTCTTAAACTCTGGAAAGACGGGATTGATAGTAAAAGTTATTATTTAAAGCTGTGTGGATCCGGAGGTGGAGGCTATATCTTAGGTTTTACAGAAGATATGGATAAAGCTCGTAAAAAGCTTAAGGATTATAATCTGGAAGTAATCTACAACTTCTAATAGGCAAATCATGCCTAAGCAATACCTCAGTAAAAATCAACGATTACTTGTATTTAAGTTTATAGGATTGATAGCCATGATCCGGTGGTATAATATTGCGCTCATAATGGTTGCTCAATACCTTGCCTCTCTTTTTTTATTAACGCCTGCTGATACTAAGTTGGAAGTTCTTTTAGATTATAAGCTTCATTTAGTCATTTTTTCTACTGCATTCATTATTGCAGCAGGGTATATTATTAACAGCTTTTATGATGTAGAAAGAGATACGATCAACCGGCCTGAAAAAACAGTGTTTGATCGCCTTATAAGTAAACAATTCAGTTTAAATTGTTATGTGATTTTCAATATAATTGGGTTATGCCTTTGTGTTTTTATATCATACAAAATCCTCATCTTCCATACCATTTTTATCTTCGGACTCTGGCTTTATTCTCATAAGCTGCATAAATTACCATTTATAGCTGAGTTGAGTGCATCGTTGTTAACAGTAAGTGCATTTTTTAGTATTTGCCTTTATTATCAATATATTGACTTGTTGATTTTAGTGTATGGCTCTTATATTTTTCTGATCAATTTGATCCGAGAGGTTTCAAAAAATTTTACAGCGATTAAAGGTGATGTATTATATGGCTATACTACTACTGTTGTATACTTGGGAGTCAGGGTAACTAAATTTATATTATTAGGTTTAATTGGAATGAGTTTTATGCTTCCAATTGCTTTCTATTATTTAATAAATGAATCAACAATTCAATATTTTTTTATGGTAAGTATGGCCGTTAGCGCTTTTCTGGCAATATTAATTTATCGAGCCCGGGCTAATGAATTTGAATTGATCAATACAATTCTTAAAATATTATTACTGATAAGTATTGGATCTATTGTGTTGATATAAAAAGAAGGCCTCACATTATATCCTATCTTATGGTAACCCCTTTAGAAGAAACATCAGACACACAAAAAAAGCCAACCGCTTTTTTATCGGATTCTGTATCGATATTTTGGATATTTGTAGGGACATTGGCCGGAGGTTCGGCAAATAAACCGGAATTAGTTAATTGAGATTGCGCTAAAGCTAGAAAAATATACGTCTCTAAATTGATCGCATGTAAATTTACACCAATCGTGTCTCCTAAATTATAAGTAGTTCCAAACGGCGTAATCCCTTCTCTGATAGGAATAATAAATACCAATCCGTCTGCCCCATCGCCTTCAAATGCTGCGTCTTGAGCAATTAAAATATCACCGGGATCATCATTTAACTCGCCATTTACAGAAGTTCGGATCCAATAGTAATCTGTCCTTCCGGGAATATCAGTAGCATAAAAAGTCGCATAATACCCTTCTTCACCAACCGGAGGTTCAGCTTCTCTAAATTCATAAGTAACGGAATCAATAAGCGGAGCAGGATTAAGTATGGAAAAAGCAGTATAGCTTTCTCCATTTGCATCGATAGTCAATATGTATGGATGGCCAATTAATAACTGATCTTCACTAGATGGGGTCCACTCATAGGTCCCATCATCATCATCGTCTAAGAAGAATCTTACAAATCCATTAGTTTGATCAATTAATTTTACCGTTGCGCCTGTTACTACCGGAGAAGGGCTGTTTTCAAAATAAGGAGAAGTCATGGTAAGAGATATTTGCTGAGTGATTGGCCGAGTCGTTACTAAAGCATCCACTGCCAATTGAGGCGTTCCTTCATCTAAGTTAATATCTATAACATCTTCACAGCTATTTAGCAAAATGCTGAGTAAGAAGATGACAGAAAGGTATATTATATAATTAAATAATTTAGGCATTAAAACTTGAAATTATAGGTTACTGCAAATACTACCGTTCCTAGTATTGAATATCTAACTGCTTCTGTAACTTGAGGGTCTCCTTCTTTTTGTTGGAAATAGATAGAAAATGGATTTCTCCGGCCATAGGTATTATAAAGTGAGAACACCCAATTGCTTTCATTTTTTGCATCTTCTTTGATGCGATTTATTGTCATAGATAGATCTAAACGATGGTATGGAGGGATGCGATAATTATTTCGTTTGTTATCAGCATTATGAGGAATGACCCAGTCTTGCCATTCAATTCTGTTGGTCGGAAAAGTTGCAGGAGTGCCGGTAGAAAATACAAAATTAGCTGAAAAAGTAAAAACTCTATTCAGGTCATAATTACCGACAATACTAAAATTATGAAGCTTATCAAATCTATTCGGATACCAATTACCTTGATTAATTCCTTGTACTTTTCTTTCGGTCCTTGCTAATGTATAGCTGATCCAACCATTTATTTTTCCGGTATTTTTCTTTAAATAAAACTCTACTCCATATGCTCTACCTTTAGCATTTAGTAAGTCTGCTTCTAAGAATTCGTTTAGTAATAAGTTGGCTCCGTCGATATAGTCAATCTGATTTTGCAGCCATTTATAATAAGTTTCCACAGAGGCTTCGTAATCTTCATTACCGAAATTCCTAAAATAACCTATAGCAACTTGATCAGCCAGTTGAGGTTTTATATTATTGGAACTTGGTGTCCATACATCTAACGGCGTTGAAGCAGTGGTATTTGAGATGAGATGAATATATTGAGCCATTCTATTATAGCTGGTTTTAATAGAGCTTTTTTCATTTAGCTCATATTTAATTGATAATCTTGGCTCCAAATTCTGATAAAAAGCAATTGATTCGTTTTGCTGATACTCCGTAACTGACTCTAATGGTTTTCTATCCCCCGGTTCTGCATCACCAAATTCGTATGCTTTTCCTTTACCCAAATATTGATAGTTAGAATATCGTAAGCCATATTGCACTGAAATTAAAGCTCCTACTCGCTGCTCGTTGCCAATATACAAGGCACTTTCACTGGCATATTTATCATCTAGTCCAATATCGTTAGATTGTCCGGCGCTGGAAAAAGATGCGGTACCGGGAACAAAATTATAATAGATTGCTTGTCCTCCAAAAGTGATGGTATTTTTAGGATTAGCATAATATATAAATTCCGGTTTAACACTATAGCTGATAATTTTAGATTTCCACCGGAATCCATCAATCTCATCACCTACTCCAAGTTGATAATCATAGTTACTATAGTAGGTAGTTAAATTAAAAAACAGCTGATCCGAAAATACATGATTCCATCTGGCAGTTAAGGTGCTATTACCCCAATTAAACCCAAATCCTGCGTCAAAAACATCTCTGCCAAAATATCCTGATAAAAATAATCGATTATTATCATTCATACGCCAATTTATCTTAGCTGTTAAATCATAAAAATAAAATTGACTTTCTTTAAGGTCATCATTAAGAAAAGGTTTTGCCAACATATCAATATAAGATCTTCTGGCAGCTACAATGAAAGAAACTTTATCTTTCACAATCGGGCCTTCTAACGCTAGTCGGCTGAAAATGAATCCAACTCCGCCTTCTACGCCAAATTTCTTAGAATTTCCTTCTTTCATCCTAACATCTAAAATAGAAGAAAGCCGTCCGCCATATTCTGCCGGCACACCGCCTTTTATTAACTTAACATTTTGTACTGCATCAGGATTAAAAACAGAAAAAAATCCGAATAGATGAGAAGAGTTATAGACAGGTGCTTCATCTAATAAAACAAGGTTTTGATCAATCGCCCCGCCTCGTACATTAAAACCGGAAGCCCCCTCTCCCACTGTAGATACACCCGGCAACAGCTGTATGCTTCTTATCACATCTACTTCTCCCAACAAAGCCGGAACTTTTTCAATAGCCTTTATATCTAATTCATTGGTGCTCATTGCTACACTTTTGACATTCGCATTAACCCCTTCAGAGGTAACGACTACTTCTTTAAGCAACTCTTCTGATTCTTTTAACTCTAAATTAAATTTAACATCATCGGTGAGTTTGATATTTGTAACAGAATCATCATACCCCACATATGAATATAATACGTTATAAGTACCTTTGGGAATAGTTAATGAGTAAAAACCATAGACATTTGCACTGGTTCCAGTTTGTAATTCTTGAACGTAGACAGTAGCTCCAACTAATGCTTCACCGGTAGCTGCATCTTTTAAGTAACCACTGATACTGAATTTTTCTTGGGCTTGGGTATATTGAAAGCAAAAAAACAGAAATAACCCCACAACCAGCCTAAGATTCATATCAATACATTATCTCTGTATAATAAATTTTTTACCGGTTAATTCCTCTCCTGCCTTAACTCTAATCATATAAATACCACTTGGCCATCCGGCTATATTAAAATCGTAAGTTCCACCATGAGAAGCACCTTCTTGATAATTACCCATCATGCTTCCATTGCTATTCACCATAACAATCTCTATATCAGCAGGATTTTGCAGATCAAATTGTATCTGAACCATCTCCGTACTAAGACTCGGCAATATTTTCACTTCTTCTTCAAAATCCTCCGATTGATCACAGAAAGGAGCACTTATCCTATCATTACTTTGCACTTCATCTTGAATATTATTAACTTTATGAATGGTAATAGTAATATTTTTCGAGGCCGGTATCATACCATTTAATTCTATTTCGATATCAACTATTTCATTCGGTTGCAACTCTCCGGTCCATAGATACGTATTATCCAAACCATCATCAAAAGAGTAATTGAATTCAATAGAAGTAATAACCGTAGATCGGTAATTTTGAACTTTTACCGTAGGGTTAATATTTCCACTGCAATAAGATTCCGGAAAAGTTACCAATTTTACAATGCCAAGATCAATATCAATAACATCAAGTACACATTCCAAAGCTTTTTTTACATTAAGCCTGCCGGAACCAATCCTACCAATATAAGCAGGATTTAAATCATCGATATCATCAGCAGATTCTGTCAAACAATTTTTCACTTGGTCGGGAGTTAAATTAGGATAAATAGATCTTAATAATCCACAAGCGCCTGCTACTATTGGCGAAGACATAGAAGTACCATCAAATTGATCATAACCATTTCCATAGATCACAGCACTGAGAATAGATGCTCCGGGAGCGGAAATGTCTACTTGAGGGTAAAAATTTGAAAACCCGGTTTTTCGGTCTGATTGATTGGTAGCTGCCACGCAAATTACAGGGTCATATGCACACGGGTAAAATGGTATAGCTACTCCATCATTTCCTGCTGCTCCTACTAGTATAGTTCCTTGATCATAAGCAAAATTCAGAAGATTTCTTTCAGTAATACTTGACGAATATGATCCATAAGACATATTAATAACATCTGCTTGCTGTTCAACTGCATATGCAATACATTCAAAAGGATTTTCAATTGATAATTCAGCACCTGATGGCACAAATGAAGAAGTTGCTTTTAAAGGCATAATTTTTAGATTAAACCCTATAGAGGCAAGGCCTAACCCGTTATTAGTAGTTGCTGATGCTAATCCGGATACATGAGTGCCATGAGACTTAAGATCCAAATTGCCGGAAGAAGTAAAATCTGGCCTTGGATCGTTGTCATTATCTCCAAAATCATATCCTTGATAATCGTCAATTAAACCGTTAAAATCGTTATCTGCATTATCATTAGGTATTTCTTTTGGATTTTTATAAATGTTAGCTTGTAAATCCGGATGGTCGATGTCCATTGCATTGTCAATTACAGCTACTACTATATTACTATCTCCTGTAGTTATATCCCAGGCACCTTCTGCTTCTATTTTTTGCAAATGATACAGTAAATTATCATTAAATAATGGATCGTTTGGTGTAACGCTTATTCTGTATAAAGGTAATTTTTCAGCGTATTCTATTTGAGGAGATTTTTCCAATTCCCTTATAAGCTCATCCACTTTATCATAAGCATAAAATTGCAATTCGTATGTATATTTTAATTTAGGAGCATCTAACCTATAAAAAGGAGCTTTTATTGTTGTGATCTCATACTCTTGAGAAAGTATATTTAAGAATGGGAAATTCTCAATTTGATATTTAGGCTGATTAGTATTCTGTTTAAAATTTTCTTGCTCAACTAATTTGATATAAATTTTTCCGTCAACAAAGTTTTCGTTATATATTTGTCCATAACTAGTAAATACTAGAATTACAGCCAATAAAAAAGTCCAAATAAATTTTATAATCTGCATCACTTTCCTTTTGTTTCAAAAATATATTGTAAGATAACATTATTAGTTTTAAGATAATTCATTCTAATCTCATTATTCTAAAGAACAGGGTTTAAGTCGATCAAATGTAAATAGGAACTCATTGTAACATATTTGATGTTGTATGATACAAAATTAAATGCAAGAAGTAAATAACAAAAAGTCACTTACCTTTTATAGTTTGTTATTTCCTTGCGGTTTTATAATATTTATATGGCTCATTGCTTTTACCCAATACCTTTTGCATGAGCATTGGACAAATTATGGCGTCATGCCTAGAACAATTACCGGCTTAAGAGGCATCATGTTTTCTCCTTTCATACATGCTAATTGGGAACATTTATTATCTAATACCATGCCTTTGCTGTTATTAGGTTTTTGTTTGATCTACTTTTATAAAAAATTAAGTATAAAAGTGTTTGTTTTAATTTACTTACTTACAGGCATATTGGTTTGGATCTTCGGCAGGACATCATTTCATATTGGTGCCAGCGGCCTGATTTATGGCCTAGCCGGATTTATATTTGTAAGCGGTATATTGAGAAAAGTTAGAGCACTGCAAGCTATCGGTTTATTAGTAACATTTTTATACGGCAGCATGATTTGGGGTATTTTACCTTATGAAATTGGCATATCATGGGAATCTCATCTTGCAGGCCTGATTACAGGCATTAGCTGTGCTTTTATCTTTAGGCACCAAGGGCCGCAAAAGAAAAAATATGATTGGGAAATGGAAGAAGAAGAACTGTCATATGAGAACCAAAAGTAATAAATAAATTAGATTTTCATCGAGGCCTAATAAACATTGTAATTTTGCTTACACACACCAACTTGTTATCATCGTTGGTTAATTTCATTTCCCAAATATGGGTTTTACGGCCAATGTGCAATGGTTGCGCAATACCATGCACGAAACCGTTTTTAACAGAACGAATGTGATTCGCACTCACCTCTAAGCCCATTGCATCATATTTCTCCGGATCAATGCACATCCAAGCTGCTAAGCTACCCAATGATTCTGTTAAAACTACTGATGCTCCTCCGTGTAATATACCTCCCGGCCGGTGAGTTTTTGCTTGAACGGGCATTTTTCCTTTTAGATAATCCTTTCCTATTTCTGTGAGTTCGATATCTAAATATTCAAGAATAGTATTTTTCGCGAATTTTTGAAGCTCTTGAACTGTATATTCTTTATACCAGATCATTCTGTAAGGCTAGAAGCTTTTATTTTTGCTTGAGAGACCACTTGGCTTGCTCGTTGATTAGCTTCCCGTTCTGTTTTATCTGCATTTTTATTTGCCTCGTCTTTGATTTTACCGGCTGCTATTTCCGCA
>CBDBZN010000009.1:0-57786 GCA_965213575.1 Chitinophagales bacterium
GCTGACGCAATAATGCTCGAATTAAGATTGCAATTTAAACATATCTCATCAATATGTTTTTCTTGATCATTATTTAGAAATTCATAAATCAATTTTTCATCTTCATTCATATCAATTGCTAAAGTAGTTTGTGCCGTCTTTTTTGCCTTAGTTTCTACTTCCCAACCTAATATATATTCAATATCTTTTGCCGACTCTACCAATGATGCTTTATGTATTTTGATCAATTTATTACATCCTGCCGAGTATGCATGTCCAACGTTTCCCGGCACAGCAAACACATCTCGATTATAAGAATTGGCCAATTCTGCCGTTATCATCGCCCCACCTTTTTCACTCGATTCAATCACAATAGTCGCATCCGATAAACCGGCAACAATTCTGTTTCTTTTTGGAAAATTGTTTTTATTGATCTTTGTATTGCTACTAAATTCAGACAATAGTCCACCGTTTTCGCACATCTTATCTGCCACTCCTTGATGGGCAGAAGGATATAAAACATCTAGCCCATGAGCTAGGACACCCACGGTTTGCAAACCATTTTTTAGTGCTGCTTTGTGAGCGACAATATCAATGCCATAAGCTAAACCACTAACTATAATAGGATTATGAATCGCTAAATCGGCAATTAATTTTTCACAAAACAATTTACCGTATTGTGTGGCCATGCGAGTACCTACAATACTGATCATCTTACCGGTATTGAAATCAAGATTTCCTTTATGATATAATACCATCGGGCTATCTGCACAATGTTTTAGTTTTTGCGGATACTCCCTATCAGTGTAAAATAAAACTTTTATATTTTCTTTTTCAATAAAAGCAATTTCTTCCTCTACTTTTTTGAAGACATCTTGTTTGATAATAGAAGCAGCAACTTTTTCTCCTACACCCGGCACTTTTAATAACTTCCCTTTTGGGGTAGTAAAAACCTTATCAATACCTCCACAATAACTGATCAAATTTTTAGCCAAAGCAGGCCCAATGCCGGGTATAAAAGTTAAAGCTAGTTTATAGGTTAAGTCAGTCAATACAATATGTTTTATTACTTTTACATTTTGACGGCTAAAGTAAGGCTAAACCCAATCATAATGTAACAACATAGTAATTATTTATGCAGAAATTTATATTTTTAATCACTCTACTTAGTTTTTTAACATCTTTCGCACAAGATTCAAGTTCTAATGATCTGATCCCTAAAATTGGACTTATTCAATATGATCCGCTCACTACACCTAACACTTTTCGCAATTTAGATAACCCTTACTATTGGAAAAATAGGAAACCTTCTGCTGATTATTGGCAACAAGATGTGCATTACGCTATTCAAGCAAATATCGACGAAAAAACTGACATCATCACCGGAGAAGAAATATTGACTTATTGGAATAACTCTCCTGACACGCTTCAGTTTGTATTTTTTCATTTATACCAAAATGCTTTTCAGCCGGGTTCTTATTATGCAGACCTAACCAACAATAATAAAGTACAAGCCGAGTATGGCGAATACGAAGCACAAGGATTAGGAACAACGATTGATGAAATATTAGTCAATAATCAAGCTGTTAAAACAGAGTTGGATAATACAATCTTAAAAGTATACCTCCCTACCCCACTCCTCCCTGATCAATCAATAAGATTTGAAATAAATTTTAAAACATATTTTGATAATGGGAGTATGAGAAGGAGGATGAAACCTTTCGATGCATATGGCGAACAGCATTATAATGGCGTTCACTGGTATCCTCGAATTTCGGTATATGATAGAAAGTTTGGCTGGACAACAGACCAGCACTTAGGCAAAGAGTTTTATGGAGATTTTGGATGTTTTGATGTGGAATTAACTTTTGCTAATAATTATGTAGTAGAAGCAACCGGATTTTTGCAAAACAGGTCAGCAGTACTGCCTGATTCTTTAAGGAAAAAGCTGGATATTAAAAATTTTGTTAATAAGCCTTGGGAAGAAAAACCAAGTATCATCATACCCTATGACAGTACTAAAAGAAAAACATGGATCTACCATGCCGAGAATGTACATGACTTTGCTTTTACGGCTGATCCTACATATAGGATTGGAGAGTACAAAATTTTACCGTTCACGCAATCTTCCTTACTAGATAGCAGCCGAGCCATTGCACTCGTCCAAGAACCTCATGCTGCCAAATGGCAAAATGCTGCTGAATATGCTGCGAAAGTCGTAAGAGTGTATTCAGAAGATATTGGCATGTATGCCTATAATAAAATTATTGTAGCTGATGCTCAAGATGGCATGGAATATCCGATGATAACATTAGATGGTGGTAAAGATCCCGGCTACAGAGGATTGTTAGCACATGAAATTGGCCATAATTGGTTTTTTGGAATGGTTGGCAATAATGAAACCTATCGTGCTGCTTTGGATGAGGGTTTTACTCAATTTCTGACGGCTTGGTCGCTTATAAAAATTGATGGGGAAGAATTTGTTCGAGATTCTTCAAGCTCATCTTACTACGAAAAACACAAAAAACATCAAAATGTATTAGACTCGCGGGTTTACTACAGTTATTTACGAGATGCTATTCGCGAACAAGATGCGTTCTTAAATACACATTCTGACGATTTTGGAGGAGCACTTAGGCATGGAGGAGGCTATCGGCATGTTTATTATAAAACAGCAACAATGCTTTATAATTTGAGATATGTATTGGGAGATACTTTGTTTTTAGAAGCAATGCAGCACTACTTCGATAAATGGAAAATATGCCACCCTTACATTGAAGATTTTAAACAAGCCATTATTGAATACACCAACACAGATTTAAACTGGTATTTTGATCAATGGTTTGAAACTACTAAAAATATTGATTACGCAGTATCATCGGCAGAGAAAACCGGTGAGACAGATGAAGGTAAAAATTTTTATTCTATAAAATTTGAGCGTAAAGGCGATATGCAAATGCCTATTGATTTTATTGTTATCAATGAAGAAGAAGATACTTTTAAATATTACATCCCTAACACTTGGTTTGAAAAACATACTACTGCTACGACTTTACCTAGATGGATTGGTTGGGGAGAGAAACTAAATCCTACTTATGAAGCTAGCGTATGTATCCCGGGAAAATTAAAAGATGTAGTTATTAGTCCTGACAATCAATTAGCTGATGTTTACGTGCCGAACAATAGTTTAAAATGCAATCCTGATGTTTCATTTGATTGGGGATTATCCAGTACGCCAAACAGACGTTTTTACGAAATACAGTGGCGGCCGGATGTATGGTATAATGCCTATGACGGTATAAAAGCAGGCTTACATGCACATGGCGATTATATGGGCTATAAGCATAAGTTCAGCTTATCTGCCTGGTACAATACCAGCATACTACAAGGAAATCCTACTCATTATGAATTAACAGGCGACGAAAGTGGATATGACCTCTTTTCCTTTAACTTTTCTTATGAAACAGGTATTGAGAAAATCAGCAAGCAATCATCGGTTTATTTAAACCTAAAATGGCTAGACGGATTATGGGGCGGCACTGTAGGAGCAAAAAAAGACATAAGTCATAACAATACTGTTTGGCTATATTTCAAATCAATGTATCGGCCGGACAGTAATAGTTTAAACTATCTTATATATGATCGTCAATGGCTCCCCGAGCGTATTAATAACTCACTAAATATAGAATGGCTTCGAACTTATCAATATGCGCATGGGGGAGGATCTATGAATTGGGGACTGCGATCCAGCTCATTATTTAGTGATTATAACTATGCTTATTTAGATTTAGAGTTAAAGAACAATACTAATATCCATAAATTAGATTTACGAACTCGTTTCTATGGGCGATATGGCACCGGAAATTCCCCTTTGGAATCTGCATTGTTTTTAGCAGGAGCAAATCCTGAAGAAATGATGGATAATAAATATGTGCGCTCAAAGGGTTTTGTCCCTAATCGGGAAAGCAGATATGATGTGTTCATTAAACAGTTTCAATATGGAGGCGGACTAAATGTAAGAGGATATGCCGGCTATACCGCTGTTGATAGCAATGAAACAGATGGAGTAATATACGAAGTATATAGAGGCAACTCCGGATTAGCTTTGAATGGTGAACTAGAATTTGATGACTATTTCAACTTTAAGCCTAAAGCATTAAGAAAATACTTAAAACTAGATCTTTACTTCTTTGGTGATATTGGCACCATGCTTTATAGAAAAAATAATAATGAGCTGGAATTTTCCGCTATACGAGCAGATGCAGGAATAGGTTCAGCTTTAACTATTAAGAAGTTCGGTATTTTAGAAACACCTAATCCGTTAACGATTCGATTTGATGTGCCTTTATTTTTAAACAGGCCTCCATTTGCCGATCCTAATTTTGTGCAATTTAGATGGGTATTGTCGGTGCAAAGGGCATTTTAAAATTATCGTAATAAGGTCACTTCTCCAATAAAGCTTCCCCTTTTACCGGATGCATAGAGAGTTTCTATGACATAGTGATATACTCCGGAGGGTAAGGCTGTACCGTTAAACGTTCCATTCCAACTCAAGGAGTGCTCATTTGTTTGAAAGATCAATTTTCCTTGCCTATTATATATTTTCAGATCATATTGTTCTATTTCACGAGTCTGTAGCCTTAGTTCATCATTATTTCCATCACCATTAGGTGTAATTGCATTAGGCACAAATAAGCTAAACACTGTAACAAGAACAGAATCAAAATCTGTACACCCTCTTTTAGAAGTGCCCTCCACATAATAAGTTGTGGTTTCTGAAGGAGAAACTGTTTGGGTTAATGCTGTAGAATCGGCTAGTGGTAAATCTGTATACCAAATTGCGGATGCTACATTTTCTACACTCAATTCTGCAGATTGTCCGTACATAATGGTGTGGTCATCGCTAACTTTCATATTATACTCCGGCCAAATGATGATATCTTTACTCACCGTCATACTGCAGCGACTAGAAGGAGTAACGGTTAATGAAATTTTGTATGTACCGGTGCGTTCATACTCATGAATGGGGCTTTGCTCGATACCCGTATCACCATCTCCAAAACTCCAATCCCAAGCAATAATATCATAAATAGAGTCTATCGATTGATCTACAAATGGTATCTCCAACTCTGCACAAGACTGGTCGGGAATTTCGAAATCTGCTATTAAAGATTTGAGTGATATATTAACTACTTGATAAGCTGTGTCTGCACAATTATTTAAAGAATTATCAGCAATTAACGTTACCAAATATGAACCGGTATCCGGATAGGTATAGGTTGGATAAAAAGAAGGGGGAGTATCTGGTGGAAAATAATTACTATCAGCTTTATAAAAGAACTCATCCTCATCAGTAGTTGGATCCCCAAAATTCCACAATATTTCAGTAGCTCCTCCGGTTATGTTATTCAGTTCAATTTCATATTCCTCACATAAATAAAGTGTATCTTCTAAATCAATTTGTGCTACGATATCTGATTTTAAATCAAACCGTGCTACCGATATTAATTTTACTATTTTCATATGCTCACTTAATAAAATATCATTCCGGTATTCTTTAACGCATGCACTTATAAAAAAATCTCTATTGAGTCCCGGTATGCCTCCCAGCTCACCTGTCTGCAAATCATATGTCAACATTTCTCCTGTTATAGTTGCATTTAAAATACCCAACATATCTTCTTCAGAAAATATTTCCCTACCATTGATTCTCCACTCCGCTAGTTCACGAGGCAAAGGCTGTGGTAAAAAAGAGTCTGAGCCAACATATGGGGTACATAAAGAATAAACCAGTGAATCTCCATCTTTATCAACGGCATTTAAAAAAAAGTCGATAGTATCTCTATTTTGAATAAGCAATGTTAAGGTATCTATAAACATAGGAGCTGAATTATACTTGGCTATAGCGGTATCAGGTATATGAGAATAGAAGGTCATTCCTTGCCCAGATTCAATATTGTACCCTCCCGAATTAAATTGATACGCAATATCGTATCCTCCAATAATAGGAGGCAGTGTGATCGTGTCGCTAAAAAAAGATTTATACTGTATCATGTCGCCTGCTTTAAAACACCGTGGATCACGATACTCCAAAGGAAAGTTTAAGACAACCGTGCTATCATAACTTGCTGAATAGCTATTAATAAGTGCTTTAGTTTGATGGCTGTAGATAGCCACTCGTGTAGAGGCACTACCACCCTTTTCTATAGTAATCCGATACGTGTAGTTAGTTGAATCAATTAACTCATAATATATCTCATGACTAGCATAGGTATGAATTGAAATATACAGACAAAAAATATTAATGAGATATTGATAAGGTTTTTTCATCATGTGAGATAGTTTAATCACGATTTAAATATCAATCTTATCCATTAAATAAACAATTACAAAAATTAAGACTTGTGTAAAACAATATCCATCTTCAATAAATCAGTAAGTAACTTGTTCAAACATGAACTGGGGAATAAAATTTCTTTTGATTAACTTTAGGAACACTATATTAAGAATATCATAATATAATATTTTAACAAGTTTAACACAATCAAAATGATTGAAAACACTTTATCTAGTTTAAAAATCAAAGAATATAACATTGGTACTTCTACGGGTAACACCTGGATTGAAAGTACAGGCAAAGATTTGAAATCTTTTTCTCCGGTAAATGGCAAACTTATCGCGACGGTACAAGAATCTACTGACACGACATATGAAGAGACCGTATGTGCTTCTCTTGAAGCGTATAAATATTGGAGTAAACTTCCTGCACCGCGACGGGGTGAAATTGTAAGACAGTTTGGCAATAAGTTGCGAGAACATAAAGAGGCTCTTGGCCAACTAGTTTCTTATGAAATGGGTAAAAGCTTACAAGAAGGATTAGGAGAAGTACAAGAAATGATCGACATCTGTGATTTCGCAGTTGGGCTATCTCGACAACTCCACGGATTAACCATGCACTCTGAGCGCCCCAATCATAGAATGTATGAACAATGGCATCCATTGGGTATAGTAGGTATTATCAGTGCTTTTAACTTTCCGGTGGCTGTTTGGGCATGGAATGCTGCTATCGCATGGGTATGCGGAAATGTTTGTATTTGGAAACCTTCAGAAAAAACCCCGCTGTGTGCTATCGCCTGTCAAAAAATTGCAGCTGAAGTATTTAAAGCAAATAATCTTCCCGAAGGATTATCAGGATTAATAATTGGTGACTATAAACTTGGAAAATTAATGACTAGCGATGCTAGAATCCCTTTAATATCTGCTACCGGCTCTACTAAGATGGGCCGTAAAGTAGGTGTAGCTGTTGCGGAAAGGTTTGGAAAAACAATCTTAGAGCTAGGTGGAAACAACGCAATGATCATTACAGAGCATGCTGACCTAAATATAGCGATCCCGGGAATAGTCTTTGGTGCAGTAGGCACAGCGGGACAGCGATGCACTTCAACCAGGAGAGTTTTAATTCACGAATCTATATATAAAGAGGTAATAGAGAAATTAGTTAACGCTTATCAACAAATTAAAATTGGCGATCCACTAAATAGCAAAAACCATATGGGTCCTTTAATTGACGAATCAGCAGTGGATATGTATCAATCTGCTTTGCAAGCAATAAAAGATGAAGGCGGTTCTTTTATTGTCGAAGGTGGTAAATTAGATTCTGAGTCTAAATGTTATGTAAAGCCGTGCATTGCTGAAGTAAAACCAGATTATAAAATTGTTTGTACTGAAACATTTGCTCCTATTTTATACATCATGAAATATAAAAAACTAGAAGAGGCAATTGCCATTCAAAATAACGTCCCACAAGGGTTATCTTCTGCGATCATGACAAATAACCTACGTGAATCTGAATTATTTTTATCTGCTCAAGGTTCTGACTGTGGCATAGCCAACGTAAATATTGGTACATCAGGCGCAGAAATTGGCGGGGCGTTTGGTGGGGAGAAAGAAACCGGTGGTGGCCGAGAATCCGGTTCTGATGCTTGGAAAGCTTACATGAGGCGACAAACGAATACGATAAATTGGGGAAATGACTTACCTTTGGCTCAAGGGATTGAGTTTGGGTTGTAAAAGCTTCATGTACTAAAAAATTCTGCTGTTTTTATATCTGATATTGATCTCTTATTAATCAAATGATTTAATGTGCCCAGTAATAGGTAATGATTTGATTAATTTTAATATTAGGTACTAGATTTTCTGAGAACTATATTTGGCAATGTATCAAATAGTAAGAAAAACCTTATAAGCTTCTTATGATTTTTGTATTATATTTTGAAGCATACTTTTAATTTTATCTACAGTAAGTATAAAATAATCATTTATATCTGGAGAAACTTTCAATATTAATATTATAACAATATATCCTAGTGAAAGAGTTGATCTTATAAATATGTTTACTATTACATTATTGAATATTGGCACATATTGTAATACTAATACAAAAAACACTATTACTAAGATGACTAACAAATTGGCCTTATTAAATGGTTGGAGATTAAATTTTGCATAGAGCACAAAAAATCTACATATGTTATATAATGCAATTGAGGATAATGTTGCAAATGCTGCTCCTGCAATTCCATATTTTGGAATCAAAAAATAATTTGCTAAAATCGATATTATACTAAGAAAGAAAAGTAAATATATGTTCCATTTATAACTTTTTGAACTGGTTAAAATTGCGGTATTAGAACCAAGTGCAAGATCTATTAATTTTCCAATAGCTATCCAAAATACTACAATTTTTCCTTTAGAAAAAATATACCCTTTAGGCATTAATTCAAACATAAAATCTATATTCACCCAAATAACTATAAAAATTAATCCTCCTAATATCAACTGAGTTATCGCTGACTTTTTATATAACTCTCTAATGCCCTCAGTATCATTATTTATCCATAATTTTGAAGATAATGAGAATACCATTCCAGAAATAGGTTTTTGTGGAATTTCTATTACTGAACCAATAAAAAATGCAATAGAATAAATACCAGTTTCAGATAAGTTAATCATCCCTCCGACCATTAAAATATCTACTTTAGATATTATAATCCCTCCGCTAATCCCTAAAAAAGAAAAGGCACTATACTTAAACATATCAAAATACAACTTCGATTTTATCGAACCAATCTGTAGATTAATATTTTTTATATTAGCACGTAATACAATGACTACATATACAATAAGAAGTAATGTAATTATAAAATAAACCAATATAAGAGCAACAAAAAAACCGTATAAAGTAATCAAGCTATATCCAAATCCAATTACAATTACGGATATAGACATTTTAAAAAATATGTTATTTAAGAAGTTAGGTACCACTATGCGTAAACGAGAAAGGCAATAAGAGTTGATTATTGTATTACACATAATAAAAAAGGCTAGTACTATAATTAGTATAAAATATTGAGATATATCATATAGGTCATTATTATAATTACTTAAAATCGGATCTTTAAAAATATAGCCAATTATTGCAATAACTAAAAAGCTGAATAAAGGCATAATTATTAAATAAGTACTATATATAGTTTTTTTATATCCCTTAATATGCGGATAATATTTCACAACCGTCTGTGTAACTCCAAATTGTGCGGCAGTGCCTATTACAATAGCTATATCCAATACAATTCTGTATAGGCCTATTATTTCTGATGATAAGAAGTATGGGAATATCCATAAAGTATTTATTGCTCCAATTGCAATACCTATATAAGATACTAATATATATTTAGCTGATTGCCTTGCTATTATACCCAAATTATTATATTATTTTTGCTATTTTTTAAGTGTCATATCTTATATTTAATTTTTAAGAGAAATATAATACTACCTCCTATAAAACTTACATATTCGAAATGATATGTTTAATATATATTTTCTAGAATTTTCACATATCTCTTAGCTAAATTCTTTCGTTTGTATTGCTCTATACCTTCAGCTTTAACGTATAAACCTTCTGTTTTATATAGATTATACCATTCATAAAGTAACTCAGATAGCTTTTGTTTTTCATCATTCCCTATCGACACCCCACTCTTCGTTTCTTCAATAATTTGCGCAGCATCACCTTTTACTGGATCAATAGAAATAATTGGTCGTTTTGACCCTAAATACTCAAAAAATTTACCCGGGACTACGCCTTTTGCATTTGGAGAATCATTAATACATAGTAATAAAATTTGAGATTGAGCCATGTGCTTTATAGCTTCTAAATGTTCTAAAAAAGATATATGCTTTAAATTTTTTTCTAATGAATGCCTTTTAATACTACTAATGATAGTATGATCTACAGGACCAATTAGTTGTATACAAAGATCAGATCCGAAAGAGCTAACTTTTTCTTTTAAATCAGCTAAGACGCACCATAAAGTTTCTGGATTTCTATCAGAGTTCATAGAACCTATATGTGTAATTGTAAATTTCTGATCAAGTGGCCTACTAGGTTTTAATTCAAAGTCTTCATGATCGTAACCATTTGTTATTACGGAAATGTTTTTATTACGTATTCTTTCTAATCCCAATGCGCAATGATTACTAACTGTAACTATCTCATCTGCTGTATCAAGTACTTTTTTTTCTAATACATGGTGCAGGTTATTTGCCCATTTAGTTAATAGGAGATGATTATAAAAATCAATATCAGTCCAAGGATCTCTAAAATCTGCTATCCATGGAATATTTGGGTATTTATTTTTTACATTTAATGCAATTAGATGCATGCTATGAGGTGGCCCCGTAGATAAAAGCACATCCACTTTATTATTTTTTAAATATTCAATTAAAAATTGAGTAGCGGGCTTTATCCAAAATTTTCTCGCATCTGGAATAAAAAAATTGCTTCTCACCCATAAAGAAAATTTTTTCAAAAAACCTACAGTGGCATTCTCTTGAATAAAACCGGAATAAACGTGCTTTTGTCTTGTTAGCTTTTTATACCATAAATAAGGTTCCCAAATAGGTACTTTTAAAACTTCCAGATCATTGGGAACATCTTTCAAAAGTGAATTATCAGCAATTTGGCCTGTTGGGTTCTCAGGAGTCAAAATAATTGGTTCCCAATTATATAAAGAAAAATATTTAACAAATTTAACCCAACGCTGTACTCCTCCTCCTCCGGTTGGCGGCCAATAATAAGTAATTATTAATACTTTTTTCAAATTAATGTTCTTCTTGCATGTATTAAGCTCCCTATAAAGCCTAATAATATGATCGCTGATCCTGCTAATGAAACATATCCCCCTAAATAATATGATCTGGGCTCAAACTTAAACATTATTGTATGACGTCCAGCAGGGAGCTCCATACCTCTCAAGATATAATTAACTCTATAATGATTAATGTATTTTCCATCTACATAAGCTTTCCAATCTTCATTACCTTTATAAAATATTTCTGAAAAAACTGCAAACTGAGGTGCTTCAATATCATATTCATATGTTAGCTTATTGGGTTTGTATTCCACTAGTTGCAATGTGCCTTGTCCAGTATAACGGGATGATATATCAACATCCGTATAGCGCTTATCAATAACAGCGGTTTGCTCAGGAGTAAACTCATTTAATGATTCAATTTCATCATCCGCATTATTTACCCATTTAATATTTTTTACTAACCATGCATTTCCTAAAGCATTAGGATTTTTTTGTACGATAGATTTTCCACTTTCTTTTACAGGTATTATAAAGTATTTAGCATTCATCATATTTATTACATTGATATTATTTTTGCTTAAATGGTAATCTATCATATCTTGATATTTTATTAACTTTGCTCCATGATAACCGCCTATTGACTTATGATGATAGGAAGTCATTGCATCATTAAAAGTATTTGTAGTCAGATTGAAAACTCTATAATTAGGGTTTTTATCTTGCATAATAGCTAAATCTGTTTCAGTGGGCTGAAACAGATTCTCATAATTTCTTGGCTTAACAAAATTTTCCTTATTTAAATATCGCTTATCCACTATTAGCAAGTCAACAAATATCAATAGGCCTATTGCTATTATAGAATATGTACGTTTTAACTTTCTTTTTACATACATTAACAAAATACCAAACGTCATAGCTACTAAAACTATTGATTTAAAGATATCTTTCAAGAGAATTTTTTCCCGCTGATTTCTTAATAACTCTACTAGCCATTGATTTTGCCCCAACTGATTATCCACATTCGCAGTATAATCAGAAGTGATCATAACTATTATAATCAATATTATAAAACCCGCTGTTATATACAAAGTCTGTTTTAGAATTTTAATTCTTTCTGTCATCTGGTCATTAAATGCTAAAAATTTATGGAAGCCTAGAAATGCAAGGATAATCATACAGACAGTTGGTATAACTAATGTAATTTCAGGAGCTCTAAACTTATTATACATCGGAACATAATAAAAGAATAAATCTGTAAACCACTCCCAATGCCTACCCCATGCCAACATGATACCTAAGACTGATGCACTAAGTAACCACCACCTTACGTAACCTTTTATAGTGATAAATCCCAATATTACCAAGAAACATGTTATAATTCCTAAATAATGAGGACCCGATGTAAAGGGTTTATCTCCCCAATATAATGGCGCACCCTCAACAAATCCTTTAGCTTGATTTGCAGGCACACCTTTATTTATCATTTCTTTATATAAATATGACTCTTTTCCTAAATTTTCATTAGACGACCCTCCACGAACACTTGGAAATAAAAAAGATAATGTTTCTATTTTTCCTTGACTCCACCTCATGGCATAATCTTTATTTAATCCTGTAGATTTATTGTCTGTATCTGTAGTAAGTTCAGATTTGCCACCTCTCATCGTTTCCTTTGTAAAATCATAGGTAGTCCATAAACGAGCAAAATTAGCTGATATAGCTAAAATACCCGCAAGAGTAGCGATAGACAAAGGTCTGATAATTTCTTTTAAACGTTTTTCTTTATAAAACCTGTATATCTGAGCTAAAACATATAATAAAATTATAAATGATAGATAATAAGTGATTTGGAAATGATTTGCATTAATATGTAAAGCAGCTACAAATGCAGTAAAAAATAAGCCCAACAAATACTTCTTATTAAAAATCATTAATATACCCGCCAACACCATAGGTAAATATGCTACCGCGGTTATTTTAGAATTATGTCCTGCTTCAATTGATACAATAAAAAATGTACTTAGCGCGTACGCTAAAGCCCCTATACTGGAAATCAATGGTGAGACTTCGGCAGTAATCAAAAAAACATACATTCCTAACATTAGTAAAAAAAATATTGGTACAGGATGAGGTAAAACATACAGTAACTTATGAATGTAGTTTAGTAAGTTCTGTGGGTACAGTGTTGATATCTGAAATGCCGGCATACCACCAAACATTGAGTTTGTCCATAGTGGCTCTTCACCTGTTTCAGCTCTATAATCTACTATCTCTTTGGACATGCCCTGAAATTGGATAATATCGCTTTGCTTTAATTTCTTACCTTCTAAAACCGGGTAGCAATATATCAAGGCAATCACAATAAATCCTAGAATCGCTAATAAATGAGGTTTTGCTGAATTAAACAGGTTTTTCAAATTCGATATTTTAATTAATAACCTAAAACACCCAACATACTTTCTGCTGATTGCTGTGGAGCAAATTCTTTGGAGACTATTTTACCATTTTTATCCTTATCAATAACAATATGTTTAGGGGAAGGTATGAGGCAATGCTTGATACCACCATACCCACTTACCGCTTCTTGATAAGCGCCGGTATGAAAAAAACCAATATATAATTTCTCTCCCTCTATCAACTTAGGCAAAAAAAGCTGATTTACATGTGCTTCTGCGTTATAGTAGTCTAAACTATCACAACTCAATCCTCCTAAGTTTACTTTATGATATTCATTATTCCAGTTATTTATTGGAAACATGATAAATCGTTGATCAATACCCCATGTATCAGGTAATGTTGTAATAAATGAGTTATCTATCATGTACCAAAACTCATTATCATTTTGTTGTTTTTCTCCTATGACAGAATATATCATGGCACTGCTCTCTCCTACTGTAAAATTGCCAAACTCGGTAAATATATTGGGAAGGGCTACATTTTCTTCTTCGCATGCATCTTTTACTTTAGTAAGGATCTCTTCAATCATATATTCATAATCATATTCAAAGCCTAAAGAGTAGGATATGGGAAGCCCTCCGCCTATATTCAACGAAGTCAAGGTAGGGCATATTTTTTTTAATTCGCAGTACAGCTTGATACATTTGTTTAATTCACTCCAATAATACGCGCTGTCTTTAATTCCCGTATTCATAAAGAAATGCAACATGGTGAGCTTAAACTTGTCATTATCTTCTATTTTTGATCTGTAAAAGCTTTTAACATCTACATATCTTATACCTAATCTTGAAGTATAAAACTCATGATTAGGCTCCTCGTCTGTAGCTATTCTAATACCTATATTAAAGCTTTTTTGAACATTTTTATTATATGAATCAATTTCTTCTTTATTATCTAAAATCGGAATAACATTTTGGAAACCGTCATTGATCAACTTTGATAACTTAAGCAAATAATCAGTGGTTTTGTACCCATTTGCTATGATAAACAGATCTTTAGAGATTTTATCTTTACTGTATAATTTATTAATAATATCTATATCGTAAGAAGATGATGTTTCAATATGTACATCATTTTTTAAGACCTCATCTAAAACGTACGAAAAATGAGAGCTTTTAGTACAGTAACAATATCTGTAATCTGCATTATATTGTAACTTTTCCATAGCTTTTTTAAAAAAGCTTTTGGCTTTATTAATCTGCTCACTTATCTTAGGTAGATAGGTTACCCTTAAAGGAGCGCCATGTTTTTCAATAATTTTCAGTAAATCAATATCATTAAAAAATAATTTATTATTGTCTACTCTAAAATCCTTTTGAGGGAAATCAAAAGTCTGTTTTATAAGATCGATGTATCTATTCTCCATTTATCTGGCTGCTAAGTCTAAAATCCTACGCAAAAATAATAACTTTGAATAAGTATAATACCTTTAACCCTAATTTATCCATGGCAAATATACAATTTATTGTCAGCGAGTCTGAACTTGGAGCAGGTACAAGAGGGAGCAGCCTTGGCTTTCGTGCCATAGAGATGGCCAGTATAGAAGAAAATAATTATTTATTTAATAATATAAATCATATACCTTATGATAAAAACTTACTTGCCAAGCCTATAAAATTTAAAAATGCTATCCATATAAAAGGCATAGAAGTAGTGCATGAAAATTTGTCTAAAAGAATTGAAGAAGCTTATATAAAAAAGGCATTCCCTATTCTCATAACAGGGGATCATAGTAATGCAGCAGGTACTATTGCCGGAGTAAAAAAGGCTTTTCCAAATAAAAAGTTGGGGGTAATTTGGATCGACGCACATGCAGATATACATTCTCCCTATACGAGCCCTTCAGGAAATATTCACGGTATGCCTTTAGCCATATGTATAGCTGAAGATAATATGGAATGTAAAGCTAATGAGCCGCATGAAGAAGTGATCAGGCATTGGAATAATTTAAAAAGATTAAATAATCAACAACCTAAAATTCAATCTGAGGATGTTATAATTGTAGGATTAAGAGATTATGAAAAACCAGAAGAGCATTTAATTAAAACAAAAAACATTTCAGTGCTTACAGTATATGATGTGCAAGAAAAAGGAGTAGCCAAGGCTGCTGATGAAGCGCTTAATTTATTAAGTGATTGTGACCTTATCCATATATCTTTTGATATAGACAGTTTAGATAAATCGTTCGTACCGGGCACAGGAACGCCTGTAGATAATGGCTTTACAGAAAAAGAAGCAACAGGATTTATTCTACAACTACTCCACTCTTCTAAAATATCTTCTTTTGAAATTACTGAAGTAAATCCACTACTTGATCATTGCAATCAGACTGGGAAAATTGCTTATAGAATAATAAACGCTGCAAAAAATATCATTGAAAAGAATACCTATAATGTCAATAATGAATAATCTAAATGCTATCCTTTCTACTGCTAGTGTAAAAGTTATTAAAACCCATTTTGGCTATTCTCCTCAACCTAATGAAATAATAATTCAAGACACTCGAAAAGAGTTTAAAGGCGATGTAACTTTAACATGTTTTCAATTTACAAAATATTCTAAAAAAAGCCCGGAACAAACTGCTGAACTTATTGGCAAAGAATTGAGCCAACATGTACAGATTATTACAGATTTTAATGTCGTTAAAGGATTTTTAAATCTTTTAATCGATGATAATTATTGGATAAATTTTTTCAAAGAGAATAATAATAATAATATACAATTTGGTTTTGCACTTCCAAATGGCAAAACAATTATGGTAGAATATTCTTCTCCAAACACCAACAAGCCATTACATTTAGGACATATAAGAAATAATCTTTTAGGATTTTCCATATCTAATATTCTGAAAGCAGCGGGAAATGATGTAAAAAATGTACAGATCATTAACGACCGAGGTATACATATTTGCAAGTCGATGGTAGCCTGGCAAAAATATGGGCATGGGGAAACACCTAAATCAGCAGGAATAAAAGGTGATAAATTAGTTGGTAAATATTATGTAAAATTTGATCAAGAATATAAAAAAGAAGTTAACTCTTTAATCTCATCCGGAAAAAGTAAAGAACAAGCAGAACAAGAGGCTCCAATTATGCATGAGGCTAAAGAAATGCTTCTCAAATGGGAACAAAAAGATGAAGCTGTGTATGATTTGTGGCAAAAAATGAATAATTGGGTCTATGAAGGATTTGAGAAAACTTACGAGACTATGGGCGTAAGTTTCGATAAGCTTTATTACGAATCTAATACATATCTTTTAGGAAAAGATACAATACTAAAAGGGCTGGAGAAGGGTGTGTTTTATCAAAAAGAAGACAATTCTATCTGGGTAGATTTGATAGATGAAGGATTAGATGAAAAACTTTTACTTCGCTCAGATGGTACTTCTGTTTACATGACGCAAGATATAGGAACCGCTATTCTTCGATTTGAAGAATTTCCTAAGTTAAGTAAGCAAATATATGTTGTAGGAAGTGAACAAGAATACCATTTTAAGGTACTTTTTCTCATCTTAGAAAAGTTAGGTTATAAATGGGCAAAAGAATGTTATCATCTTTCTTATGGCATGGTAGATCTTCCTTCAGGAAAAATGAAATCAAGAGAAGGCACTGTGGTAGATGCAGATGATCTATTTGTAGAAATGTATAAAACTGCTGAAAACCATACTAAAGAATTAGGCAAGGTAGATGACTTTTCTGTTGAAGAAGCTGAAAAATTATATAAAATCCTTGGAGATGGGGCACTTAAGTTTTACTTATTAAAAGTGGACCCAAAAAAAAGATTGCTTTTTAATCCTCAAGAGTCGATAGACTTTCAAGGCCATACCGGCCCATTCATACAATATACTTATGCTAGAATTCAAGCAATTTTAAAAAGAGCTGAGATGTATGATCAAAATACAGATCATACTAGCTTGACTCCTTATGAAAAAGATTTAATAAAAATAATATACAAATATCCGGACATCATTCAACAAGCAGCAAGCGAATATACACCTGCATTAGTTGCTAATTATGTATACGAATTAGCTAAAATTTACAATAAATTCTATACAGAATCTCCTATTTTTCAAGAAGGTATGCCTACAGATTTTCGTGTACAGCTTTCTCGCTTTTCAAGCAATGTGATACAAACAGCATTGAATCTATTAGGCATACAAGTCCCTGATAGAATGTAATAACGGTAAAAATGTGAGGAACTTCTGGAGGTTTATTATAAAGTTCATAGTATCTTTACATAATAAATAGCACATGTAATGGCACTAATTAAATCTATTTCGGGAATAAGAGGCACTATCGGAGGAAATCCGGGAGAAGGCTTAACACCTGTGGATATCGTAGAATGTACGGCAGCTTTTGGCACATGGTTATTAAAAGATAATCCTGATAATAAAACAATTATACTTGGACGAGATGCTCGAATATCAGGCAGTATGGTCCGAAATTTAGTAAGTGGAACGCTTCAGAGTGTAGGATTAACCGTAATTGATTTAGGACTTTCAACCACTCCAACGGTTGAGATGGCTATACCTGAACTAAATGCATGTGGAGGAATCATTATCACCGCCAGCCATAATCCTAAGCAGTGGAATGCATTAAAACTTTTTAATAATAAAGGAGAATTTATTTCCGGTAAAAATGGAAAAGAAGTCTTGGATATGGTTAATGCCAAAGATTTCAATTTTGTTGATGTTGATCATCTTGGAGGCTATGCTAAAGATAAAACTCAACTACATAATCATATAAATAAAATTATAGCCTTACCTCTTGTAGATGTGCAGGCTATAAAGAAAAAAAACTTTAAAGTAGTCATTGATTGTGTAAATTCCACAGGAGGCATTGCTGTTCCGTTATTATTAAATAAGCTTGGCGTAACAAATATTATAGAATTATTTTGCGCCCCTAACGGCAGATTTCCGCATAATCCAGAACCCCTACCGGAAAATCTAAACACTATAGCTAATGAAGTAAAAAATCAAGATGCAGACTTAGGAATTGTAGTAGACCCCGATGTAGATAGATTGGCATTAGTAACAGAGGAAGGAGATATGTTTGGAGAAGAATATACTCTGGTAGCCATAGCAGATTATATTTTAAAAAATAAAAAAGGCCACACCGTTTCCAACTTATCTTCTACCAGAGCATTAAAAGATATAACTGAAAAATCTGGAGCGACATACTCTGCTTCAGCAGTTGGAGAAGTTAATGTGGTAGAGGAAATGAAGCGTACTAATGCTATAATTGGTGGCGAGGGTAATGGTGGCATCATTTATCCTGAATTGCATTACGGACGTGACGCCTTGGTAGGAATTGCTTTGTTTTTATCTTATTTAGCCAAATTTGGCAAATCCTGTTCTCATTTGAGAAGTCAATATCCCAATTATTATATGTCTAAAAGTAAGATAGAGCTTACCCCTGAAATAGATATTGATAAACTTTTTGAAGATATTCAGGATAAATATAAGAATCAAAAAATAAATACTATAGATGGCTTAAAGATCGAATTTGATACTAATTGGATTCATCTTAGGCGATCTAATACAGAGCCGATCATTAGAATTTACGCAGAAAGTACCAGTGAAACTACCGTGGGAAATCTTACCAGGAAAATAAAAGAAGATATTAAGTTTTTTATAAGCACTCCTGCATAAGTCCTCATTTTTAAGTATTTTTGGCTACAACCACTAACAATTCCTTTATGAGAATATACTTTGATAATGCTGCGACTAGTAAATTAGATGATGCAGTATTTGATGCTATGCTTCCTTATATGAAAGAGAAGTATGGAAATCCCTCATCTATTCATGCAGCAGGCAGAGAAACTAGAACGGCTGTAGAAGAAGCTAGAAAAACCATTGCTAAAAACCTCCATACCTCTCCTTCTGAAATTTTTTTTACTTCCGGGGGCACTGAAGCTAATAATACTGCCATCAAATGTGCAGTGAAAGATTTAGGTGTCAAACATATTATATCTTCTCGGTTAGAACATCATTGTGTATTGCATTGTGTAGAAGAAATGCAAGCTCAGAATATTACCGTACATTATGTCAGCACAAAAGAAAAAGGACATATCGACTTAGATAATTTAAAAGAAATCCTTTCTAACCTTAAAGGAGAAAAGATTTTAGTCACTTTAATGCATGCCAATAATGAAATAGGAAATATCACTGACATTAAAACTATTGGAGAGTTATGTAAGAATTATCAAGCTTATTTTCATTCAGATACCGTACAAACATTTGCGCATTACCCTATTGATTTACAAAATATTTATGTGCACTTTATATCCGGTGCAGCTCATAAATTTCATGGTCCTAAAGGAATTGGATTTTTATATGTAAATAGTGAAATTAAATTAAAACCTTTCATACATGGCGGTGCTCAAGAAAGAAATATGAGGGCAGGTACTGAAAATGTAACCGGTATAGTGGGATTAGGGAAAGCAACTGAAATTGCTTATGAAACTCTGGAACAAGAGAAAAACAATATTCAAGGATTAAAAACTTATATGGCTGAAAAGCTTATTCAGGAAGTCCCGGAAGTAAAATTTAATGGTGATTACGATGGCAGTAGTTTATACACAGTCTTAAATGTTTCTTTCCCTCCAAATGAACGGTCTTCTATGCTGCTTTTTAACTTAGATATTGTAGGAATATGTGCATCCAGTGGCAGTGCTTGTTCTTCGGGGAGCGATGTAGGCTCTCATGTAATGAAAATTTTGAATACGGATCCTTCCAGAGCCAATATTAGGTTTTCGTTTTCTAAGTTTAATACTAAAGATGAAATAGATACTGTGGTAGCTAAACTAAAAGAATTATGTGTAGTTAGGCAGGAAGTGTAAGGCAGGCCATATTTCTTATATTGAAATGTGTCTTATTGATTAGCTTCCATTTCTTCCATCATAGATTTATCTTCAAAGTCTTTTACTTTCAAATCCACATTTTTATTTTCTAAAACAGTAAATTCTGTTCTTCTATTATCTTGATGTTTTTCTTCACTACATTCTACGCCATTCACGCATTCATTTACCGGCTTATATTCTCCATAACCTTTAGCTATTAACCTGTCGTTATTGATGTCTTTGGAGACTATATACTGAACTGCAGATTCCGCCCGCCTTTGTGACAAACGCTCATTATACTCATCGCTTCCACGCGCATCTGTATGTGAACTTAACTCAATAGATAAACCCGGGTTTTCTCTCATAGTTTTGACTAATTTATCTAATTCAAGAGCTGCATCAGGACGAATGTTTGCCTTATCAAAATCGTAGTAAATGTTTTTTAATACAATAGTTTTACCCACTTCAAGTGGATCTATAGGGATTACTACTCTTAACGTGTCACTTTCAGTTAATCCATAAGTAGATACGGTGGCATAATTGCCATGAAAACCTATTTTATGAGCGTATAGGCTATAGCTTGAGTTATAATCCAACTTAGTAAATATTTGACCTATAGAATCGGTAGTAAATATATCGGTACTACTTGTTTCTTTATTACTCGTCATATTTATTACAGCAAATTCAATAGGTTCTTTAGTTTCACTATTTATAACAGTAGCTTCTAAATAAAAATCAGGATAAATAGTAGTGTATTTATATATTCCGTCTACTCCATTGGAGTTAGTTCTATTGGATGAAAAATATCCTGTTTGTTCATCAGGATTTACGATAAGGCCAAAATCATCATAAGGTGAATTAACCGGATAAGACATAGGTATTGGATCTTCCCAAAACGCAGTTTCAGCATTAAAATTAGATGAAAATATATCCAATCCCCCTAAACCAAAATGACCGTTAGAAGCAAAATATAATCTATAGTTTCCTAATGAATCTTCAAAGATATAAGGAAACATCTCATTGCCTTCCGTATTAATAGAAGGCCCTACGTTTATCGGCCGTGATAGTCGGCCATCTTTTCGAATAGTACTTAAATAAATATCTGTACCTCCATACCCTCCCGGCATATCAGAAATATAAAATATTAATTTGCCGCTTTTAGTAAGTGTTGGATGGCCTGAAGAATGAGTTAATGGATCAAAAGGCACTGCTTCAGCAATCTTTTCTTCCATAAATCCTTCTTCACTTGTTTCCAAATAGTTAGTAGAATAACTTTTAGAAGTTAATACTTTATATCCTCCTTTTGTTAAATCAACCTCCACATCTTTAGGATGAAAATTATCTTCTAGATCAAATTCAACAGGTAATGCTTTAAGCCAGTCATCATCTTGATTTTTACTGGAAAAAATTTTAAGGTGCGCTACATCTTCTTCAGCTCTAAGAAAACCTTTTTTATAATAATTATTTCTAGTAAAATAGATCATGTTATCATTATTTGTGAAGCTGGCAGGCCCTTCATGATATTTACTATTAATCTTATTATCGGCCATCATATAAACTTTATCATTATCATCTTTAGACATACTTTCACGAATGAATAAATCATAAAAAGGATCGCCTGTCCATCCATCCTCTAAATTCTCATCACTATTTCTATCAGTACAAAAAACTAAACCGTCTTTATAAAAAGTAGGACTGAAATTTGATTCTGTAGAATCAATAATTTCTTCAGTAACCAAATAAAGATGTGCATCTTTAGAAAATTTATCTAATGAATCTAATGCATTTAAATGACTGGCTGCGATAGTACTATATGGATCAATAATTAGGTAAATAGAAAACCATCGTCGTGACTCTTCATACTTTTTATTTGACATAAGCATTTCAGCATATCTTAAATAATGTATAGGTTGAGCTTCAGGCAAATCTACAACTTTAGCATACCATGTTTCTGCTTCGTCAAATTTGCTGTTTAATCGATAGCTATCAGCTAATTTCATTTTTACCTCCGGACTCATATCCTTTTCAGAAATTCTATTATAATGCTTAATAGCTTTAGCATAAGAAAGCCTGTTATAATCTTTATTACCTTTGTAATATTGAGGAGTACACGCAAAAGCAAATATCATAAAAGATAATATTGCCGAAATTATTTTAGTTTTCATTGGGATTGTAATATTTTATACTTTTACTTTATGGTTAAAATTAAAAGTATCTGGGATTCAGAACTTGGCTAATATCTTTAACAAAATCATATGATAAGATTATTTCATGTGAACCCGCAGAATAGGTATTAAGCTCGGTATATTGATAATCATACGCATAGCCAATTTTAAAATTATTCTTAACCTGAAATTCTATAATTCCCAGCACACTTGCACTAGTACGATAAGAAACGCCCAACCATAATTTTTGGGCAATAAGTGCATTTAAGTTAATGTCTCCCTGCACTGGTGCGTTATCGACATATCTAATTAAGAAAGAGGGCTTCAACATTAAATTAGCAGTAACCTCATAAGCGTATCCACTAGTAAAAAAATAATGCCTTACAATTCTGGGAGCATTTTGTAATTCTAAACTTATAGCTTTTGAAGGATCATAATCTATAATAGTGGGTATAGAAACACCTGCATAAAAGTTTTTAGTATAGTAATATATTCCTGTACCAAAGTTAGGTACTAAAACATTTTGATTTTGCATAAAGACCTTATCTCCTTCATCAAAAAACGTCAACTCATCTAAATCTGCATGATAATAAGAAAGGCCAGCTCTTAGCCCTAAAGCTATAGTATGATATTCTGCCAGCTCAACATGATAGGCGTAATTGCCAAAAAAATCTAATTTTTCTGTCACTCCTATTCTATCATAAACGATTTGACCGCCCAATCCATAATTTCTCTCAGGAATTTTTACATCACCACTTAGTATAAAAGTAGTTGGGGCTCCATCAACGCTTACAAAATCTTTTCTACTAAGTAGAGTCATGTTAAAGTTTTGATGACTCCCGGTATATGCTGGATTTAAAAATAATCCATTAAACATATATTGACTGACCATTTTATCTTGCTGAGCATTTATAGAAGTAAATGTTACTAGGCAAATAAATAATATATAACAATGTTTCATTTTATTTGAGTATTTAATTAATTGTAATTTATTTTCTTCTAAGATCAATGTATGTTTCGATCAAAATTTTATTATCCTTGGTTTTCACCTCAATTCCCCCACGTCCTTGCCTGTCAGTATATTGAACATTCTCAGAATAAACTGTTAATATTCCAAAGTAGGTACCATCAGGGAGGTCTTTACCATCTCTATTTTTACCAAACCAATCATTAGCATAGTTATCTTTTTGATAAACTTGCTCACCCCATCTGTTAAATACTTGAAAGTTATTATTAGGATAAAATTCAATACCTCTGATCACATAGTTATCATTGCTACCATCATTGTTAGGTGAAAATGCATTAGGCATTTCAATAATTGCCGGTTCACGTAAAGTAATAGTTTTGGTAATTTTACAACCATTTGCATCGGTAATAACTACAGAATACTCACCAGCCGGCAAATTATATAAATTCATGGTAGTATCTTCTGTGCTCCATTCATATGAATAAGGCGGTGTACCCCCATTTACTTCTAAAATAATCTTACCATCTTCAGCTCCATAAGCACTCACATTTGCCCCGTTTGAATATTCAGGGCTACTTATTTCGGCAGTTAGAGTAGATGCCTCTTTAACTGTAATGGCAAATGATGATTTACAGCCTGCGCTATCAGTTATTTCAACTTCGTATATACCGGCTGTTAAACTATCAATTTTAGGTGTAGTATCTCCTGTATTCCATAATAAGTTATAAGGAGCAATTCCACCTTCTACAAGTAAATTGATATATCCATCATTTTCACCGTTGCAAGTAACATTTCCTACCTCCGGAACAATACTAATCGGATCATTTTCTAAAATAGTATCCATTATAGAATCCATACAACCATTTGCATCTACTACAACAACTTCATATACACCGGCTGATATATTTTCTAAATTTTGACTATTGTCTCCGTTACTCCATGTAAAAGTATATGGAGCTTGCCCACCGATAACTTCTAACATGATAGCCCCTGAATCATCCCCATTACATGTTATATTAGTAACAGTTGTATTTAATACAAATGAAGATATTTGACTAATAGTAAATGAAGCCTCTATTGTACATCCATTTCCATCAGCAACTATTATAGAATATACACCAGCTGTTAAATTTTCAATATCTTCTGCTTTACTTCCGTTACTCCATATAAAGTTATAAGGTTTTACACCACCACTAACAGTGATATCTATAGAACCTAATGTAGAACTATCACAATTAATATTCTCTACATTATAACTTAAAGCTAAAGGATCAACTGATTTAGATCCTTTTGAATATCCATATAAATGAATATCATCAACTCCCCAGCCTCCTAATCTAAAATTGCCACCAGGCCCGGTAGCTCTAAAGCGAATTTGAAAGTCGTTGCCTGCTGCAGAAGATATGGATGCTCTATTAACTATCACATCTCTGTTAGGCACATTTGAAGATTGTACTTTTACAATATTCCAAGTTGCACCTCCATCTGTAGTTACTTCTAGTAATAATTGTTGAATAGGATTATTAAATGGCGATACATCTATTCTATAACAGTAATCTATAAATATGCTATCATACCCACATCCATTTACTTCTTTACCGGTCATAGAGCGGGAGTATGAAGTTGTGTGATTATTAAAATCATAAAAAGCATTTG
Organism: Chitinophagales bacterium; assembly: GCA_965213575.1. Taxonomy (GTDB): domain Bacteria; phylum Bacteroidota; class Bacteroidia; order Chitinophagales; family JAUHXS01; genus JAUHXS01. The sequence continues at coordinate 25,221 of CBDBZN010000009.1, forward strand.
GCACGCCACTACATGTATTAGGCGTGCAACCAGCCCCTATGCTCCATCCTTCATCAAATGTCCAAAACCCTGTATTTGTAGAAAAGTCATCCATTATAAAAGTAGTATATCCTGAATCTACATCGCAAATGGTGGTAATATCATAAATATTTACAGTGCCGGTAGCCATACAGCCATTAGCGTCGGTTATTTTGACATGATAAATACCTACACTTAAATTTGTAATAGAATCTGTAGTATCACCATTGCTCCATAAGTAAGTATACGGCTGGGTTCCGCCTGCGACTAAAACTGATGCTATTCCATTGCTATCTCCCGGACAACTAACATGAGTAGGGTTACCTGTAATTTTAATAGGCCCAGGAGTAGGAATAGTTATTACTTTAGTTTTTTGACAACCGTTGGCATCCTCTACTACTAAGCCATACAACCCGCCGCATAAACCATTTATGTTACTAGTACTTGATCCATTCGCCCATGTATAATGATACGGCGGAGTGCCCCCGGTTACTGTTACAGATGCTGCTCCATCACAAGTGCCATAGCAACTTGTTCCAACAATAGTATCAACTTTAATAGTAAAGCTATTTACTAACTGTATTTCAAAGCTTTTTTCTACTTTACAACCATTTGCATCAGTAACTACAACTGTATATTCTCCACTAGACAAACCGGAAATATTTTTTGTTGTAGCGCCATTTGACCATAAATAAGAATAAGGTTTAGTTCCACCAACTACAGTTAGTTTTATCGAAGCGTTTGCTTGATCGCAATCTGCTGAAATAATTTCTGATGTCACTGTGATTTTATCAGGTTCTGTGATTAATACTGTGGTATCATAGCTACAGCCTTTTGAATCTGTTAATACTATATTATATTCGCCTGCACACAATTTACGTTTTGTACCATACAGCTTACTACTGCTTAATGTATCTGTTTCACCATTGAAGGTTAGGTAATAAATAAAACGCGGGTCACCATTAATTACTTTATAATCTGCTTGGCCATTACAATCTCCGCTACAATTTGGGCCTTGAATGTTACTGACCTCTAAACGAAGTACATTTTTATCTTTTATTATATAGGTTTCTGTATAAATACACCCCTTCGCATCAGTTATTATTACTGTATATTCGCCTGATGGCACAGAGGTTAAATCTTCTTCTTTTGACCCATTACTCCATTTATATGTATATGGTACAATTCCACCTGATACAGTAATATCTATTGATCCATCAGACTTGCCACAATCTGCTGAGATGATTTCTGATGTTACTGTGATTTTATCAGGTTCTGTGATAACAAATAAAGTATCATATTGGCAATTATTTGCGTCTGTCAAACTCACATGATAAGTACCTGCACATAAGTTATTTCTGTTTACATTATCATTATTGCTAATTATAGTATCTGTTTGTTTGCCATTTTTAACCACATAAGTATATGGAGCAACGCCTCCTAATATCTCATAACTTATACTAGCATCACAAGCCCCATTACAACTTACTCCCTTAAAAGACCTTATTTTTAACCTAACATTTCCAAAATTGCATAATACAAATCTCTTTTCATCTGTACAACCGTTAGCATCGGTAACAATTAAACGATAAATACCTGCAGCTAGATTTTTAATGTCTTGCGTAGTTGCTCCATTTGACCAAACATAAGTATAAGGAGCTGTTCCTCCTGATACACTCACATCAATTGCTCCTGCTGAAGCATTGCAATTATCATGCGTAATATTTCCAGTTACTACTAATGGATTGGCTTCTGTAATGACTAACGTATTCATATAAGTACATCCCAAAGCATCTATTAATTTACCTTTATAAGTGCCTGCACAAAGGCCTGTTTTATAAACTTGATTACTGCTACAGTAAATGGTATCTATACTATTATTATAATTAATTATGTACATATATGGGGGAGTCCCACCTACAATTTTATATTTTACACTACCATTACATGCCCCTGCACATGTCACTTTATTCACTTCAAGAACTTTTATATCTAGCCCCTTTGAAGTTCCTACTATAAAGGTTGCTTGGGTCTGATAATTTTTAGCATCAGTAACTGTTACGGTGTAACTACCAGCTGTAAGTCCGGATATATCTTGGGTTGTAGCGCCGTTAGACCATAAGTAAACATATGGTGGCGTTCCCCCGGTGACAGTAATATCAATCGCTCCATTATTGCTTTGTCCACAACTTGTTGGAGTTACTTGTCCTACTATATAACAGTTAGCAAATGCAGTAATTGTAAATAAGACTGATGCTAATAGGGAATAGAATATTCTTCTCATTATTTAATATTTATTTAACAAAAATGTTCTTGTTTAGTTTGTACAAAGAAGGTTTATTAAAATCATTCCAAAAATATCCGACTATTGAAAATCAATAAATTATATATAATAATTTTTTACATTATTTATTTTTAGGGAATAAAATTCCTCAATTTGTAGGAAGGAATATATGAAAAGGTATTAATTCAAAGAAGGATCTTCAGGAAAGTTAGCTATTATTGAATATTTTTGATCCATGCTTTGTAAAACTGTTTTCCAAAGGTCATCTTGATTATCAGTAAATAATAATTCCGGTTTTGCTGGCGTAACAATCCAAGATTTTTCTTTTATTTCTGAATCTAATTGATCCGGCGACCAACCTGAATAACCAATAAAAAAAATGATGTTTTCCTTTTTGATAAATTTCTTCGCTGCCATAGCTTTTAATGCTTCAAAATTTCCTCCCCAATATAATCCATCAAAAATTTCATGGCGGCCTTCTAAAATATCTATAGTGTGAATAAAATGCAATGTATCTGGCTGAACGGGCCCTCCAAAATATATAGGTATATCTACGGAAGGGAAATCTTCCATAGCATCGTGTAAAGATATTTCCATGCGTTTATTTAAAACAAATCCTACGGTACCATCATTATTATGCTCGGTTAATATAATTACAGTTCTTTTAAAATTCGGATCAGGTAAGAAAGGTTCCGAAATTAAAAAACTTCCTTTTTGAGGTGTATTTTCTGCCATTGTATAAACTTTGCAATAAATATATAAATTTTCTATAGTCCTATACTATATAAATAAGCATACATATTACTAAATGTGAAAAACCTACCATATTTGTGGATAAGTTTGAAATTATTGTTGATTTTACTTAGTGAAAAAAGCAATACCTTTAAATTTCTAAGATTTTGAGGAGAAGGTTCATTTAATACAGTTATTTATGGAAGAGGTTGGGGAAAAAAATCCAAATGCTGATTTGGCAACACTTGGACTCGAAGGGTTAAAAAAAGCTTATTGGAATTTATCAGCAGAAGAATTAACGAAGAAATCAGTTGACCTAGGGCAAGGAAAAATTGCAAATTCCGGTGCATTAGTTATACATACAGGAGAATTTACCGGAAGATCCCCAAAAGATAGATTTATCGTTAAAGATAATAAGACCCTTTACACTGTTAATTGGGGAAATATAAATATACCCTTCGATCCTTCTCATTTTGATGCATTATATAATAAAGTTGTAAATTTTTTAAACGATAAAGAAGTATATGTTAGAGATTCATATGCTTGTGCAGATTCAGCGTATAGATTAAATATTCGGGTTATCACTCAATACCCTTGGCAAAATTTATTTGCAAATAATTTGTTTATGCGCCCTTCTGATGAAGAAATAAAAACCATTGAGCCCGATTGGGTAATTATTAATGCGCCTGAATTTAAAGCTGATCCTAAAGTTGACCATACTCGCCAACATAATTTTGCTATTATAAATTTTACTGAAAAAGTTATTTTGATCGGTGGCACAGGATATACCGGTGAAATTAAGAAAGGTATCTTTTCTGTATTGAATTATATTCTTCCCCAAGAAAAGAATGTATTATCCATGCATTGTTCTGCTAACATTGGAAAAGATGGGGATACAGCAATCTTTTTTGGCTTATCAGGAACAGGAAAAACTACCCTTTCTGCCGACCCTGACAGAAAGTTAATTGGTGATGATGAACACGGCTGGTCAGACAATACTATCTTTAACTTCGAAGGAGGGTGTTATGCCAAATGTATTAACCTAAGCCAAAAAAATGAACCTCAAATATACAATGCTATTAAACTTGGAGCTCTTTTAGAAAATGTAAAATTTTTAAATGGCTCAGATGTAGTAGACTATTCAGATGTTTCTATAACAGAAAACACAAGAGTAGCTTATCCTATTCATCATATTAATAATATCGCTCAGCCTTCATTAGGCCATCATCCTAAAAACATTTTTTTCCTCACTTATGATGCATTCGGAATACTTCCTCCTATTTCAAAACTGAATTCCGGACAGGCAATGTACCATTTTATCTCAGGATATACCTCTAAAGTAGCAGGTACAGAAGCCGGTATTACTGAGCCTAACCCTACCTTTTCCGCTTGTTTCGGAGCTCCTTTCATGCCTTTACACCCAACTAAATACGCTGAAATGTTGGGCAAGAGAATGAAAGAAAATAATGTAAATGTTTGGCTGGTCAATACCGGATTATCCGGTGGCCCTTATGGCATTGGCGAAAGGCTAAAACTTTCCTATACCAGAGCATTAATTAAAGCTGCATTAAAAGGTAATCTGGATAAAGTTGAATATGAAGAGCATCCTGTTTTTGGTTTAGCTATACCTAAAAGTTGTCCGGGAGTACCTACAAGTATTTTAAATCCTAAAAAAACTTGGAAGGATAAGAATGCATATGATAACAAAGCACGAGACCTGGCTAATGCATTTATTAAAAACTTTGAGCAATTTGCAGAACAAGCAAATTCTGATATAATGAAGGCTTCTCCAAAAGTAAGAGTTAGTACTAACGCATAAAGTTCGTGGATTTTGCAAGCATTTTATGCTCCCGATGCTAAGTATGCTGACATTTTAACTTTAGATCATTTTGATGCAAAACATTGTGTCAAAGTACTGAGGAAAAAAGTTGGCGATCATGTGCAAATATTAGATGGCGTAGGAGGAATGCACGATGCTGAAATCATCAATATTTCTAATAATACATGTGAAGTAAAAATAGTTGCTTCATCAATTTATGAAAACAACCATAGGCTTCATATAGCCATCGCTCCAACTAAAAACATTGCTCGTTATGAATGGTTTCTAGAAAAAGCGTGTGAAATTGGCATAAAAGAAGTCACACCAATTTTATGTAAAAATTCCGAACGAAAAGTTGTTAAAGAGGAACGTCTACAAAAAATATTAATAAGTGCGATGAAACAATCATTAAGGCCGTTTTTACCTGTCTTAAATCCACTCACAACTTTTGAAGAAGTAGTAAACGATACTAAGCATAAAAAACAAAAATATATTGCCTATTGCAATTACGAAAATCTCTCCTATTTAGAAGAGCAATACGCTAATAATTATGGCGTTACTATTTTGATAGGCCCGGAGGGTGATTTTACTGAGAAAGAAATTAATTACGCACTTAATGCAGGGTTTATTCCCACTAAATTAGGTAATTACCGTTTAAGAACAGAAACTGCCGGAATTGTTGCTTGTCAAATTATTAATTCAAAAAATATTCGTGAATAAATTTTTATCATCTATTTTATTTCTTTTTTTTACTTCATCTGTAGTGGGTTGGGGCCAGACATCGCAATTACAGATAGCTGTCTTAAAATATAATGGTGGAGGTGACTGGTATGCAAATCCCACTTCCCTCCCGAATTTGATAAAGTTTTGCAATAAAAATCTAAATACTAATATCAATGAAGAAGCTGCTACGGTAGAAGTTGGCAGTCCCGATTTATTTAATTACCCATTTATACATATGACCGGACATGGAAATGTGGTTTTTTCTGATCAAGAGGCAGAAAATATCAAGTTATATTTACAAGCCGGTGGATTTTTACATATTGATGATAATTATGGCATGGATCCTTATGTTCGTATTGCGATGAAAAAAGTTTTTCCTGAGTTGAATTTTATGGAATTACCTTTTTCTCACCCTATCTATCATCAGAAATATAGTTTTACTACTGGATTGCCGAAAATACACGAACATGATAATAAACCTGCACAAGGTTATGGATTAATATACGAAGGCCGACTCGTTTGTTTTTATTCGTATGAAAGCGATTTAGGTGATGGTTGGGAAGATGAAGATGTACATAACGACCCGGAACCAATCAGAGAAAAAGCCTTAAAGATGGGAGCTAATATAATTCAGTTCGCCTATACTACTGATTAAAGTATCAACATAGCATCTCCATAAGAGAAAAATCTATATTTTTCTTTAACCGCTTGTTTATATGCTTCCATAATCAGATCATATCCCCCAAATGCAGCTATCATTATTAATAAACTAGATGAAGGTACATGGAAATTTGTGATCATAGAGTTAGCTATAGTAAAATCATACGGTGGATGTATAAATAAATTAGTCCATCCTTCATCAGATTTAAGGTACCCGTTTGCTGAAACAGCTGACTCTATAGATCTCATAGAAGTAGTTCCTACTGCACATATTCTTTTTTTCTTATCAATTGCTTTATTGACAGTATCAGCTGCCTTTTGATCTACTTGAAAATATTCTGCATCCATTTTGTGCTTAGAAAGATCTTCTACTTCAATAGGGCGAAATGTGCCTAAACCTACATGTAAAGTTGTTTCGGCTATTCCTATACCTTTGATCTCTAAACGCTTTAATAATTCTCTACTAAAATGCAGGCCTGCAGTAGGTGCTGCAACAGCTCCTTTATGCTTCGCATAGACGGTTTGATAACGCTCTTTATCAGATTCTTCCGGCTGCCTGTTTAAATATTTTGGAATTGGAGGCTCACCTAAAATGTTTAAAATATTATTAAACTCTTCGTCTGTACCATCGTGCAAAAACCTGATCGTTCTACCTCGAGAAGTTGTGTTATCAACCACCTCTGCTACCAAAAGGTCATCTTCGCCGAAATATAATTTATTTCCTACTCTTATCTTTCTGGCAGGGTCTACCAATACATCCCAAAGCCTTATTTCGTGATTTAACTCTCTAAGTAAAAAAACTTCAATCTTAGCACCGGTTTTTTCTTTTTTCCCATATAATCGAGCAGGGAATACTTTCGTATTATTTACAATCATCACATCTTTATCATCAAAATAATTCAAAACATCTTTAAATATTTTATGCTCTATTTTTCCTGTATCGCGATGTACAACCATTAATCTGGATTCGTCTCTTTCAGAAGAAGGATGAGCTGCAACTAGTTGAGGCGGTAAATTAAACTTAAATTGAGATAACTTCATGTATGTATATTTTTAAATCCGGATTTTTAAAGGATGGCTGCAAAAATAACAAGATTATGTCACTTAACAAGGATTTATGAGCTAAATACGAAAAATTGATTTCAAATGTATGGATAGATACGTTATTAAACAAATCATATAAATCAAATGTAATAAATATTAAAAAATAATAGACCAAGTAATAAACCTTAAACTCATGTGATTATTATACTAATATATTTATAGATAGATCAAATTTTACAATAAGATTACTTTTTTTACGTATAGCATATTAAATAATATTTATTTATCTTTATATAATGCGAATTAAATATGATAGTGAGTAAATCAAAAAATTATTTAGACTTATTTCGAGACATACTGTCACTTACTAATGAAGATCCTGTTTCAGTGCTATATGTTAATGATATTAGCACGGTTTCTAGTAATAAAACCCATCCGTGGTTCAAAATTTTACAAGATCTTTCTGCTAATTTGAAATTCTCTTCAAAAGAAGAAATTTCTACTAATGTAGTGGTTAAGTGTTTGCAAGAACTTATTAACAATAATACCGCTAGTTCCGGAGCTTTATTAGCTATTAAAAACGAGGATCAAAAAATTAATATGAAAGTGGGTGCTAAATTAAATAAAGAAAATTGCAGTTTCACAGATGCTTCCGGCTCAGTAACCTTAAAATCTGTGGATGATGAGGTTAATTTTGCGTCTATTGCAATAGACGTCTTAGATAATTAATTATTTATTACTACACTACTGCACTTTTACCTGAGGAATACTTGTTGTTTTTATATCATTAAATCCACCAAGCACATTAGCTACCTTAGTTATACCTTTAGCTTTAAGCATAGAAGCTGCGATCATTGAACGATAACCACTTCTGCAGTTAATCACATACTTTTCTTCCTGTGAAAGCTCTTTGTAATGATCATTTAACATATTCAAAGGTATTTTCTTTGCACCTTCAACGTATCCATCCTCCGTTTCTGCTTGAGTCCTTACATCTAATATAACTTGTTGTCCCTCTTGATGAATTTCTTGCAACTGTTTAACAGAAACTTGTGGAATGTAATCTGTTTGCTTATCGGCAGCCTTCCAAGCATCCATGCCATCTTTCAAATATCCTTCTACTTTTTCATAACCTACCCTAGCCAACCGTAAAATAGATTCTTCTTCTTTACCTTGTTCTGTGACTAATACAATAGGTTGATCAATATCTAACAAAGTTCCTACCCAAACGGCAAATGTACCGTTTAAGCCAATATTTATAGAATTAGGAATAAAGCCTTCAGCAAAATCATTAGGATGTCGAGTGTCTAAAATCATAGCACCGGCATTTACTTTCTCCTCAAATTTATTAATACTTAAAGCTATAGAGTTATTTTCTAATACTTTATCAATACTAGTGTAGCCCGACTTATTAATTCTAGCATCTTGAAAAAAATATGCGGGTGGTGGTGGCATATCGTCAGTTAGCACTTTAATAAATTCTTCTTTGCTCATATTTTGCAGAGCATAATTTTTCTTCTTTTGCTCTCCAATAGTAGACCATGTTTCAGCCCCTAGGCCTTTTCCGCATTGCGAGCCCGGCCCATGGGCAGGATAAACTAGCACATCATCGGGAAGCACAGCAATCTTTCCATGCAGCGATTCGTACATCATACCTGCCAACTCTTCTTTACTCATTTTACCATCTAATAGATCCGGCCTTCCCACTGCACCTACAAATAATGTGTCTCCACTAAAAAGTGCATGCTCTTTACCTGATTCGTCAAATAATAAATAACAAGTAGATTCAGGAGTATGGCCGGGCGTATGAAGGACTTGTATTTTTAATTTTCCTAATTGAAAAACCTCTCCATCTGTCGCAGTATATTTTTCGTAATCTGTATGAGCTTCAGGCCCAAATACAATTTTGGCATTTGCCTTTTTAGCTAAATCTATATGGCCAGATACAAAGTCAGCATGGAAATGAGTTTCGAAAACATATTTAATTTTCGCTTTATTCTTTTCAGCTAATTCCAAATATTCGGTTATCTCTCGTAAAGGGTCAATCACAGCTGCTTCTCCACCTGATTCAACGTAATATGCTGCTTCTGCCAGACAATTTGTATATAGTTGCTTAATAATCATAGTAATTATTTTGTTAGCTTATACCGTTTATGTATTCTTTAATTATAATAAAAATTCCCATCCCTAATACAAACCAACCAAATGCAGGTTTTAATTTTTCTTCTTTTACAAACTTGGATAGATAAATCCCTAAAAGCATTCCTAATATTGATAAACCGGTAAAACCTAATAATAATTCCCAATCAAATGGGACATTATTTTGGAAATCTCCTATCATACCCAGCAATGATTTCAAAGCAATGATGGAGAGAGAAGTTCCTACGGCTAATCTCATTGGGAGCCTGATTAATAATACCAATGTAGGAATGATTAAAAAGCCTCCTCCTACTCCTACTAATCCTGTTAACACACCCACTACAATACCTTCAAACATCACTAATATATAATTAAATCCTACTTCTGAGTGCTGCTCGCCATTTGAATTATATTTAGCAAATATCATTGATAAGGAGCTTCCTATCATTAATATTGCAAACAATAACATGATAAAAATATCTTTAGTAATGATAAAATTATTTACCTCGGCTAATACTTCCGGTATTAATACTATTAAATATTTTCGGGTAAAATAAACTGCAATTAGGGAAGGAATAGCAAATACTAGTACTGTTTTAATACTTATTAGTCCACTTTTAAAGTATTTTACAGAGCCTACTAAGCTGGTAGTGCCGACTATAAATAATGAATAAGCAGTTGCTAAAGTGGGGCTAATACCTATTAAGTATACTAATATAGGAATGGTTAATACTGAACCACCACTGCCTATCATTCCCATGACTATACCAATAATTACAGCAAGAGCAATACCAATTACTTCTAACATTTCTCCTGTAAATATAGAATAATTAAAGCCAAAATATATAACAGAAAACTATCTCTAATTTTATTAACTGAGGCCTCTAATTATTAAAAGAGTCGAATAAAATAAATAGTATTAACTACCTTTGTGCTTGTACAAAACAAATACTAATGAAAAAAACTTGGATTATTTTAGGAGTTGTTGCTCTAGTGGTAATAATATTATATTCCTCTATTAAAGGCAAAAACAATACCATGGTTGAATATGAGGAAAATGTGACTGCAGCATGGTCTCAAGTAGAAAATGCTTATCAACGAAGGGCTGATTTAATTCCTAACCTAGTGAATACCGTAAAAGGATATGCTGATTTTGAAAAAGAAACGTTAACTGCTGTTGTCAATGCGCGTGCAAAAGCTACCGGTGTAAATGTAGATGCGAATGATTTAGACCCTGCAAAATTGGAGCAATTTCAGCAAGCTCAAGCGGGTTTAAGCTCAGCTTTATCAAGATTACTTTTGGTAGTAGAACGCTATCCTGATTTAAAAGCTAACCAAAACTTTTTGGAGCTTCAATCACAATTAGAAGGTACAGAAAACCGAATTGCTGTTGAAAGAAGAAAGTTTAATGAAGAAGCTCAACAATATAATACTTATATCCGAAAATTCCCTAACAACCTATTTGCAGGAATGTTCGGCTTTGAAAAGAAAGCTTATTTTGAAGCTATTGAAGGTGCAGAGAAAGTTCCGGAAGTTAATTTCTAGATATGGCAAAGCAATTTTTTACTGAAGATCAAAAGCAGGCAATTATTCAGGCTGTCAAAGAGGCAGAGTTAAACACTTCCGGTGAAGTTCGCATTCATATTGAGAATAAATGCAAATACGATGTGTTAGATCGGACAGCTGATATCTTTGAGAAATTAAAAATGCATGAAACGGAATTGAGAAATGGCGTACTGTTTTATCTTGCAATAGAAGACCGACAGTTTGCTATTATTGGCGATGTGGGAATTAATGATAAAGTACCTGAAAATTTCTGGGATTCTATAAAAGATACAATTCTAAAAGACTTTAAAGAAGCTAAATATACGGAAGGGCTTTCTAAAGGCGTTCTGATGGCGGGTGAGCAATTAAAAAAGCATTTTCCCTATCTCAAAGATGACATCAATGAATTATCAGATGAAATATCTTTTGAGAACAACTAAGTTTTTTCTATTTCTTCTACTGCTTATTGCTGCTACAGTATCTAAAGTAATTGCTGATGATTTTCCGGATAAGCCCAATCCACCAAAGCTGGTAAATGATTATGTGAATAAACTATCACCCGGCCATGTAACTGCTTTAGAAAATAAATTACGAGCTTACAATGACTCTACCTCTACACAAATTGCTATTGTGATCATAGCATCTACAGAGGGATATGATATATCTGATTACAGCTTTCAGTTGGCCGAGAAATGGGGCATCGGACAAAAAGATAAAGATAATGGTGTGCTGATCACTGTTGCAGTAGATGACCGAAAAACCTTTATTGCTACCGGCTACGGCATGGAAGAATTTGTAACTGATGCGACAGCTAAAAGAATTATTGAAAATTACATGTTGCCATCATTTAAGAAAAATGATTTCTACAATGGATTAAATCAAGCTACCACTATAATTATGGGCCTAGCTGCCGGACAGTTTACAGCAGAGGATATTGCTAAAGAGAATACTCCGGGTTTAGGAGTTTTGGTTTTTCCGCTACTATTTTTTGGTATACTTTTTCTGATTAATTATGCGCGATTCAGAAACTATAAAAGCAATAGTATAACAGGCGATATGTCATTTTGGATGTTTTTAATGCTTATGTCTCAAAATCGTTCTCGTGGCAGAGGCCATAGAGGTGGAGGGTTTGGCAATTTCTCTTCAGGAGGTGGATCTTTTGGTGGATTTGGAGGCGGTTCTTTTGGCGGTGGCGGAGCCGGAGGAAGTTGGTAAGTGGATTAAAAGATTGCAGATTACAGTTGCAAATTTTAAGATTAGAAAATTGAAAAATTAAAAAGACTTTGAATTTATATTTACAAAATCACCACTATTTTTGGCACCATTACCTTAATGCAAATTTGAATTCTATAAAAAACTGTAATAACTTTCCAATCTGTAATATGTATATGTAATTCACTTATCCGCTCGAATAATCCCTACACCGGTTAATATTAATCCCATACCTGCCAAGTTTATCCAGTGAAAAGGCTCTCCATCTAATAATCCCCAAAACAATGCAACTATAGGAATAAGATATGTTATTGTGGAAGCAAAAACAGCATTAGTCATTTGTACTAATTTGTTAAATAACACCACTGCGAAACTAGTACCTACAAGTGCTAAAATACATATATACCCCAAGGATTTTAAGCTTGCATGTGTATTTACGGCAAAATTGGCTTCTACGTTCATTGTTAATAAATATATACCGACCGGTAAGGTCATCATCGAAAAGGCAGTAGTTGTGATCATCATTGGAGAAATGTCTTGAAGATATGTTTTCATAACATTAATACTAAGTGCATATAAAATAGTTGCCATAACGATCAACAGGCTAAGCACGTTAAATGATGATAAATTAAATATTTCTACATCCTGAATTGTTAAGAACACAGCCCCTAAGAACCCGGCTAAAATTCCTATACTTTTTCTGAGCGTTAGCTTCACTCCAAAAAAAGAAGCGCCTACTAATAAGGTAAAAATAGCTGTTAAAGAATTTAATATCCCTGCAACACCGCTCTCCACTTTTGTTTGTGCAAAGGTGAACAAAAAAGCAGGAATACCATTTCCTGCTAATGCTACTACTAAAATATATTTTAGTTTTTTCCAAGGGATTTTTTTAACGTTCCAAATCAAATAAGGCAAGAAAGCTAACCCGGCTATAAATAATCGTAAGCCTGCTACTTGTTGAGCATTGAAGGCTACTAATCCCCTTTTCATTAAAATAAAAGAACTGCCCCATATAAGTGATAAAAAAACGATTAATATCCATTTATGCATCATCGTTCATTGTACTCCATATAGTATCTTTCAAAAGAACAATACCTACTTGGGTAATAGAGGAAAAAAATACAATCGGCAAATCAGTCACTTTTAATTTCTTTGTTAACTCTTCTTCAGTCAATTTCTGAAGTTCTTCGTCCATTAAATCGGATTTACTTATAGCCAAAACTCTTTTTTTATCTAATAAAGCATCATCATATGCTGCCAACTCATTCACTAAAGTTTGATATTCTTTTAAGATATCCGCACTATCAGCGGCTACGATAAATAATAATAACGCATTCCGTTCAATATGTCTTAAAAAACGATATCCCAGCCCTTTACCTTCACTCGCTCCTTCTATTATACCGGGAATGTCGGCCATCACAAATGATTTATTATTTCTATAGCTAACTATCCCCAGGTTGGGTGTAAGTGTTGTAAAAGGATAATCAGCAATTTCTGGCTTTGCCGCTGATACAACAGACAACAAAGTGGATTTTCCTGCATTTGGAAATCCGACTAAACCAACATCTGCTAAGACTTTTAATTCTAAAATTTTCAATGCTTCTTTTCCGGGTTCACCGGGTTGAGCAAATTTAGGAGCTTGACGCGTTGCGGTAGCAAAGTTAGCATTTCCCATACCACCTCGGCCACCTTCTAATAATACTATAGTTTGATCATGCTCAATAATTTCCGCATTAATCTCACCTGTTTCTTCGTCTTTCGCTATCGTTCCTAAAGGTACTTCTACAATGATGTCTTCTGCATCTTTACCGGTTTTATTAGCTCCCTGCCCGGATCCACCATTTTTAGCAAAGACATGTTTTTGATACCGAAGATGAAGTAACGTCCATAAGTGCCTGTTTCCTTTAAGAATAATACTTCCACCTTGACCGCCATTACCACCATCAGGCCCACCTTTTGCAGTTATCTTATCACGATGAAAATGTACAGAGCCTGCTCCTCCGTTTCCGGAACGGCAAAAAAGTCTTACGTGATCTATAAAGTTGGATGAAGGCAATTTTTAAATTTAAGATGTAGAAAATGGATTATTAATTAGTAACTCTAAACTATCAACTATTTAATTGTAATTCTTTATCAATAGCTTTACAAAGTGATTGAAATATTTCATCTACATTCCCTTCTCCTTCTATTGCAGTATATTTATCTTGCTTTTTATAATACTCGGCAATCGGAGCTGTTTTATTCTCATATTCCTCAATTCTTTGTTTTATGATTGATAGATCATTATCATCTGTCCTTCCTGAGGTTTTGCCTCTTTTCAAAATTCGTTGAGTCAATTCTTTTTCGCTTACAACAAGTGCTAATAGCTTAGTAATGGATATATTTTTCGAAACCATCATTTTATCTAATGCTTTAGCTTGTGGAATAGTTCGGGGGAAACCGTCAAATGTAAATCCTTTAACATTATTTTTAATTCCCTTATCAATTTTAGAACTAAGCATATCTATTACTACTTCATCAGGCACCAATTTACCTTTATCAATATATTCTTTCGCTTTATTTCCCAGTGTAGTATTTGCTTTTATCTCTGACCTTAATATATCTCCGGTTGATATATGAAACAGTTGATATTTTTCAATTAATTTTTCTGATTGGGTCCCCTTACCACTTCCCGGAGGCCCGAACAAAATTATGTTAAGCATAGCAATTAATTTATTATTTGCCTTGACAGACAGATGGATAAAATTTATGATTCAATTAATAATGTCAAATCCGGTATATTTTCTTAATGCTTCCGGTATCTTAACACCTTTTTCTACTTGATTATTCTCTAATATAGCAGCTACTATTCTTGGCAAAGCTAATGCACTTCCATTTAAAGTATGTGCTAAATGCTTTTTATTATCCGAATCTTTAAATCGTAATTTTAACCTGTTACTTTGATACGTTTCAAAATTAGAAACTGAACTAACTTCCAACCACATCTTTTGTGCTACAGAATAAACTTCAAAATCGTAGGTAAGCGCAGAAGCAAAACTCATGTCCCCACCACAAAGTTTAACAACCCTATATTTTAAACCTAACTTTTCTAAAATTGTTTTCACATAATTTACCATGTCTTCTAAAACCGCATATGACTTTTTCGGATGAACTACTTGTACAATTTCTACTTTATCAAATTGATGCAATCTATTAAGGCCTCTTACATCTTTCCCATAAGAGCCTGCTTCTCGTCTAAAACAAGGTGTATAACCGGTATATTTTAACGGCAGGTCATTTTCATTTAAAATAGTATCTCTAAAAATATTAGTAATCGGTACTTCTGCTGTAGGAATAAGATACAAATTATCTGCTCCTACATAATACATTTGTCCTTCTTTATCCGGCAATTGTCCGGTACCAAAACCAGAGGCTTCATTGACTAAAAGAGGAGGCATCACTTCTTGATAGCCTACCTCTTCGGCGCAGTCTAAAAAAAATGAAATCAATGCGCGTTGTAATTTAGCTCCTTTACCTTTATAAACGGGAAATCCTGAGCCGGTAATTTTATTGCCTAATTCAAAATTAATAATATCATATTTATCAGCAATCTCCCAATGAGGAACCGGGGTTTTCATTTCTGATGATAATCCTTCATATTCCGCTACAATAATATTATCTTCTGCTGATTTACCACCGCAGACCTCCACAGATGGAATATTAGGAATAGTAACTAGAATTTGCTCAATTTCTTTTTCAAGACTGTTTAGTTCAGCACTCAGTTGCTTTGTATTTTCTTTAAGCTCATTAGATTCATCCTTTAGCTTATTGGCTGCTTCAACTTTTTTTTCTTTAAATAATTGCCCTATCTCTTTAGCAATGATATTTGCCCTATTAAGCTTTTCATCTAATATTTGCTGAGTCTTTCTCCTATCTTCATCAAGTTGTATGACTTTCTCAATTGCATGCTTAGCCTCGAAATTTTTTACAGCTAATCGCTGGATCACCTCTTCTTTATTATCTCGTATTTGTATTAGTTGTAGCATACTTATATGGAGGCTCAAAATTAAGTTTTAGAGTCAACATTACTTAATAAAAAGTATTTTTTGTTTAAATAATTTGATAAATCAAAAGGATTTATTTAAAATTGTGTTCTAATCATTGGTATTTCTCATTTAATATATTTTTCATATAATTTAACATTCAATATTTAGAGCGAAGAAGTGCGGGGATAGATATATTTTTATAAAAACCATTTACAAAATAATTTTACTTTCAAAATATGTACGACATTATTCAGTTGAACGATATGGCTGAACCTAAGCTGCAAGAAGTTGCAGGAAAGCTAGAGATCAAAGACCATTTTAAACTCTCAAAACAAGACCTTATATACAAGATATTAGACAAACAAGCTGTGGTAGGCGACGTAGATGCTAAAAATGGTACTAAAGAAAGAGATACAAAAGAAAGGAAAGCGCCTGCTAAGCCTAAAGTAAAATCTGAAAAAAACGAAAAAGAGACAGACATCAAAGAAGCTGCTCCTAAGAAAGAAAAAGCACCTGCTAAACCTAAGATAGACCTTGACCTTGATGGTGCTATTGAGAGTGAAGGCGTATTAGAAATGATGCCTGACGGATATGGGTTTTTGCGTTCTTCTGATTATAATTACTTATCCTCTCCGGATGATGTATATGTTTCGCCATCTCAGATTAAATTATTTGGACTTAAAACAGGTGATACCGTAGTTGGCACAATAAGGCCACCTAAAGAAGGAGAGAAATATTTTGCATTATTAAAAGTTGAACAGATCAATGGCAAAACTCCTGAAGCTATAAGGGATAGAATTCCTTTTGATTATTTAACACCTTTATTCCCAAGCGAAAAATTTAACTTAGTTACTGAAGCAAATAATTATTCTCCTCGTATTATTGACCTCTTTACACCGATTGGAAAAGGCCAAAGAGGCTTAATTGTTGCACAGCCTAAAACAGGTAAAACCAATTTATTAAAAGAAGTAGCTAACTCTATTTCTGCTAATCATCCGGAAGCTTACCTTATTATATTACTGATAGATGAGCGGCCTGAAGAGGTGACGGATATGCAACGTAGCGTAAATGCTGAAGTTGTTGCCTCTACTTTTGACGAACCTGCGGAAAGGCATGTAAAAGTTTCTAATATCGTATTGCAAAAAGCCAAACGATTGGTCGAATGCGGACATGATGTGGTTATTTTATTAGATTCTATCACCCGGCTTGCCAGGGCATATAATACCGTTGCTCCGTCGTCAGGAAAGGTATTGTCAGGTGGTGTAGAAGCCAATGCTTTACATAAGCCAAAACAGTTTTTAGGTGCAGCCAGAAAAATAGAAAATGGTGGTTCATTAACTGTATTAGCTACCGCATTAATAGATACCGGTTCTAAAATGGATGAAGTTATCTTCGAAGAATTTAAAGGAACAGGTAATATGGAATTACAACTTGACAGGAAACTTTCCAACAAACGTATATTCCCGGCAATAGATATTAACGCTTCTAGTACCAGAAGGGATGATTTATTGTTAAATGAAGAAGTTATGAGTAAAATGTGGGTTTTACGTAATCATATTGCAGATATGAATACCGAAGAAGCTATGCGTTTCTTATTACAACAAATGAAGGGCACTAAATCGAATGAAGAGTTTTTAGCTTCTATGAATGGTTAATTTAAATTATTAATAGAAGCCGAACAGTAATTGTTCAATATTTTAATATAGAATTAGCATAAGATATAATTTTTTATAAAAAACTTATATCTTTGCAATCCTTTGGTGATTTTTTAAATCAGTTTAATTTTTTATCAGAGCCATTAAAAAAGATGAAAGAAGTTTCATCTAAATTATTAAAAACCTTATTCGATACGCATGAAACGTACATTTCAACCATCCACTAGAAAAAGAAAAAATAAGCACGGCTTTAGAGAAAGAATGAGTACGAAAGATGGCGTACAAGTTTTAGCAAGAAGAAGAAGAAAAGGAAGAAAAAAGTTAACGGTTTCTGACGAGAAAACCCTTAAGTAAAATTTTGTTTGCATTCTTTCACTTTTTCAAAATCCGAAAGACTTACAAGTAGAACACAAATAGAGCGTTTATTTCTAACCGGTAAACGCCTTCACTACCAAAGTTTTAAAATTTATTATCTTAAAACTTTATCATTAAACGCTACTTACCCTGTCCAAATAGTTATATCTGTTCCAAAACGACTATTTAAAAAAGCTGTTGACAGAAATAAAATTAAGAGGCTGATGCGAGAAGCATTTCGGCATCATAAAGAGATTTTATATAAGCCTTTAAACGAGAAAAATCTACAATTTTCTATTATGCTTATCTACCAAGGCAAAAGCATCCCCAATTACCAAGAGGTATATTCCAAAATAAAAATACTTTTCCAACGTTTTGCAAATAGCATTATCAATAAAGAATCTATGTAATATTATTATTGATAAAGCGTATCTTAGCCTAAGAAGTCAGAAATCAGAGATTATTATGAAAAATAAAAAAATTAGTACTTATCTATTAATTGGCCTTTTAAGTGCAGGGTCTATCTTTTCGTTTGGTTTTGCAGATCAATATTTTGAGATCGCTAAAAACTTGGATATTTTCAGCACATTATATAGAGAGCTTAATTATAATTATGTAGATGATATTGACCCTTCTAAGCTGATGCGTACCGGCATAGATGCCATGTTAAAATCTTTGGATCCTTTTACTAATTTCATTTCTGAATCAGAAATTGAAGATTATCGTTTTCAGACCACGGGAAAGTATGGTGGAATTGGCGCTCTGATAAAAAGCAATGGTGAGTATGTTATTATCGCTGAACCATATGAAGGATTTCCGGCTTACAAAGCTGGCCTGGTAGCGGGTGATATTATTTTAGAAATAGATGGAAATTCCGCTAAAGGGAAAACTACTACAGAGATCAGCCAAATTTTACGTGGCGAACCGGGAAGCGAAGTGAAACTACTTATTAAAAGGCCTTACAAAGAGGAAGAAGAAATAAAAACCCTATTAAGAGAAGAGATAAAAGTAGAAAGTGTTCCTTATTATGGAATGATCAATGATAATACCGGTTATATAACTTTAAGCAGCTTCACAGACAAAGCCGGTAAAGAGGTAAAAGATGCGTTAGTAAAACTGCAACAAGAAAATCCAAGTATGTCCGGCCTAGTATTTGATCTTCGCAATAATCCGGGTGGTTTACTAAATGAAGCAATTAATGTTAGTAATGTTTTTATCCCAAAAGGCAAAGAAATTGTCAGTACTAAAGGAAAAGTACCCGGAATGGATAAGACTTATCGCACGCTTAATGAAGCTACGGATATAACCATACCATTAGTGGTATTAGTTAATAGTGGCTCTGCATCGGCTTCAGAGATTGTTTCCGGTACTGTACAAGACCTTGACAGGGGAATCGTATTAGGCAGAAAAACTTACGGAAAAGGATTGGTACAAACTACTAAAGTACTCAGTTATGGCACTCAATTAAAAGTTACGACTGCTAAATATTATACGCCTAGTGGCAGATGTATTCAGGCTATTGATTACAGTAACAGAAATGAAGATGGAAGCGTAGGCAAGCTACCGGATTCTTTAAAAACGGCATTTAAAACTGTCAATGGCAGATTGGTATATGACGGAGGCGGTATTGACCCGGATATTACTGTTGAACAAGAGAGATATGCACTTATTACTGCCAGCTTAGTCGGTAATGAGTTGATATTTGATTATGCAACCTTATATAAATCAAAGCATCCAACGATACCGCCTGCTAAAGAGTTTAAATTAAGCAATGAAGATTAT
Source organism: Chitinophagales bacterium (assembly GCA_965213575.1). Lineage (GTDB taxonomy): Bacteria > Bacteroidota > Bacteroidia > Chitinophagales > JAUHXS01 > JAUHXS01. Next base: position 45,213 of record CBDBZN010000009.1, read on the forward strand.
AATGATTTTGTTGCTTTTTTATCAGATAAGGAGTATGATTATAAAACAGAAAGTGAAGATTTATTGGAACAATTACAAGAAAGTTCGAAGGAAGAAAAATATTATGATGCAATAGAACAAGAACTACTAGATCTCAAAACTGATATTAAGCATAATAAAGATAAGGATCTATATACTTTTAAAGATGAAATAACAGAAATTTTGGAATTAGAAATAGCCAGTCGCTATTATTATCAAACAGGTAGAATTGAAGCTTCTTTTAATAATGATAAAGATATCCAGAGAGCTTTAGAAGTACTACAAAATTCTAAAGAGTATGCTTCTATTATACAGCGGCCGGTGATAGGCGAATAGAACTTCCTAATGTCATATATCCTGAATATTGAAACTACTGCTGAGATATGTTCTATAGCATTATCAGATGACGATAAATTACTATCATTAAAAGAAAGTGAAATCAGCCGCAGCCATTCAAAATTGGCAACTGTTTTAATCTCTGAGGCTTTAAAAGAGCATTCTCTTTCTGTAGCATCTTTATCGGCCGTTGCAATCAGTAAAGGGCCAGGTTCTTATACAGGGCTACGAATTGGGACCTCTATTGCAAAAGGGTTGTGTTTTAGCCATGAACTTCCATTAATTGCCATAGATACGCTTCAAATAATGGCTTACCAATTCTTACAAAATCATACCCTAACACATAAATACATTGCACCTTTTCTAATAGCTAGAGGTGAAGAAGTTTATACAGCTATATATGATAAGGATTTAAATACAATTTTGCCTCCGTGTATTAAAGTAATAGATGAAGACATTTTCGATGATTTAATAGATAAAGATATTCTCTTAGTAGGAAGTCCTTTAAATAATGAGCCGGCGCTTTCATTTATAAATATTCATATTTATAAATTTGAGTATTCTTCAAAATATATGCCTTTCTTATCATTTAAAAATTATTTACAATCAGTTTACGCTGATTTAACATATTTTAATCCTTTATATTTAAAGGGATTTAAACCTATAACTCCTGTATCAAAATGATATTTGTATCAAAATGATACAAACATATATATCGTATTTATAATGTTTATAGGCGTTCTAGCCTTCTATTTATGCATGGCATAATTTTAGCAATTACTTAAACATTCTTTAACACATACAAAACATTTTCCAACTATGAGTAATTACTTAAATCAAGAAGTTGTAGAAATTCTAACTGAGGCTGCTGATAAACGTTCAACTTCCGTAAATATAGATTTCGATTTAATTCGGAAAGGAGCATTAGTATTTAGAGCTGTTAATCACAAATTAAGACAGTCTATCATTAAACTCTTAGAAGGACATGACGATTTAGTTGTTACTGAAATATATGTGAAATTAAGACTAGAACAGTCAGTAGCTTCACAACACTTAGCTATCTTAAGAAGGGCACAAATTGTTAATACAAAAAGAGACGGTAAGTTTATTTATTATTCTCTTAATAAAGAGCGAATGAATCAAATTGTTGACATCTCTAATCAATTAGCAGGATAATTTGATTTTAATTGTAGTGGGGGTAAATTAAAAATTACCCTCACTGTCATACTTTCTAAAAGTTTTGAAACAAAGAAGCTTTTTCTTTTACCTCATGAGTTTTGTCTTATATTGCTTCTCCATTAAAAAATTGTTTATTTTTTCCCTAAAGTCTCCTTGAATAATAATCTGCCCATTTTTTTCAGAACCCCCTACTCCACATAGTGATTTTAAACTTTTTCCTAATTCTTTCAGGCCTTCGCTACTTCCTACAAAACCTTCTACTAAGGTAACTTGCTTTCCCTTTCGCTGCTTTTTATCTAAAGATATTTTAAGCATCTGATCATTCGGAGGAAGCGTCTCCTCCTCCGGGTGATCATCATAATCATAATTATAATCGGGATTAGTAGAATAAACAACTCCCTTTATCTTTTTTTTACTCACAGTACTAATTTGCTAAACTTTCGATATTTCTTTTTACAAATTCAGTTAAATCTTTGCCTTTTAACATATTTTGAGAAAGCATAGCTAAATCAGTTGCTTTTCTAGCAAGCTCTTTTTGTTTATCTTTCTTATCTGTTTTAAGAATTTTGCTTACTAAGGGATGATTAGCATTAACAATTAAATTATATATCTCAGGCATTTTCCCGCCAAACATTCCGCCGCCACCTATTGCACTCATATCTTGCATCCTTCTGGAAAATTCAGGTTTAACAATGGTGAATGGACTAGCTTGTTCGTCTAAGCTTTCAAATACCACGTTAAACTTTTCTTTAGGAACCACTTCTTCGATAATTGGTTTTAATTTATCTTGTTCTTCCGCTGATATTTTCGACTCTTTCTTTTCATCTTTGTCTATTAGCTTTTCAATTGTATCTGAATCAACGCGCGCAAAAGTTACATTATCTAACTTCTGCTCTAACTGGCCAATAAAATGTCCGGAAAGCGGAGTATTTAAAACTAATACGTCATATCCTTTAGCTTTAGCTCCCTCAATATAGGCATGTTGCACTTCAACATCATTAGTATATAAATAAACTAACTTTTTATCTTTATCAGTTTGATTATCTTTTATTTTAGCTTCATATTCTTCTAATGAATAATATTCGCCATCTGTATTTTTAAGTAATAAAAACTTTTTGGCACGATCAAAGAATTTTTCATCAGAAATCATTCCGTACTCAATGAATATTTTAATGTCATCCCATTTAGATTCAAAATCCTTTCGGTCTTTTTTGAAAAGTTCTTCTAATTTATCTGCGACTTTTTTAGAAATATGACCTGCAATTTTTTTAACATTGCCATCACTTTGCAAGTAAGACCTCGACACATTTAAGGGAATGTCAGGAGAATCAATAACACCATGTAAAAGTGTTAAAAATTCAGGCACAATTCCTTCTACAGCATCGGTTACAAATACTTGATTAGAATATAATTGAATTTTATTTTTTTGAACTTCAACTTGTTCTTTGATCTTAGGAAAATATAATACTCCAGTTAAGTGAAAAGGGTAGTCTACATTTAAATGAACGTGAAATAATGGATCATCAAACGTATAAGGGTATAGTTCTTTGTAAAATTCTTTGTAATCCTCATCTTTTAAGTCTGCGGGCTTTTTAGTCCAAGCAGGTTCAGGATTATTAATGATATTATCAACCTTTACTTTCTTTTCTTTGCCCTTTTCATCTTTTTCGGTTTGTTCTTTTGTGCCAAACTTAATTTTAACCGGCAAGAATTTACAATATTTATTAAGCAGCTCCCTTATCTTATATTCTTGCAAGAATTCTTTTGCATCGTCGCTTATATGAAGGACTATATCTGTACCTCTGGTTTCTTTTTTTGTTGTTGTTAAAGTAAATTCCGGGCTTCCGTCACAAGTCCATTTGACTGCTTCTGAGTCTTCTTTATAAGATTTAGTTATAATATCGACTTGGTCTGCAACCATAAAAGAAGAGTAAAAACCTAATCCGAAATGGCCGATAATATTAGTTCCTTCTGTTTTATCTTTATATTTTTGAACAAATTCCTCCGCTCCGGAAAAAGCGATTTGATTGATGTATTTATCTACTTCATCCTGAGTCATTCCAATACCATTATCTCTTATAGTAATGGTTTTTTTCTTTTCGTCAAGTATTACTTCCACTAACAATTCGCCTAATTCTCCTTTAAACTCTCCCATGGAAGAAAGTGCCTTAAGTTTTTGAGAAGCATCAACGGCATTAGAAACTAATTCTCTTAAGAATATTTCCTGATCGGAATAGAGAAACTTTTTAATTATAGGAAAAATGTTTTCTGATTGAACATTGATCGTTCCTTTTTGTTTTGTTTTAGTTGCCATATTTAATGTTATTTTAGTTAGATTATATTAATCCATACAAAATGTATATAAATGCTATAGTATGAATATTTATCAAAAGTTGTGCCACGGCGTTAGGCCTGACAAAATGGCAAACAAGTGGTTGATTATTATTAGAGTTGTACTATATAATCATTTGCAGACTTTATTTCGTCTATTAAAGATAAATTGGCTAATGTTTGGGCTACTTCATTTAAGATATTTGTATCTATAGAAGTATTTGTGCTCCATTGCACTGCTTCAAACCATTCTTTTGCATCTTCTTCTTGTATACCATATCTTTCAGATAAGATTCTTATCGTGTTTATGTCCTTCTTTAGTGCTGCTGCTTGCTTTTGAACAATGGATATGATTTTACTTACTTTATCAGGTTCTTTATTTATAATATTTTCACTGGCAACAATAACAAATGCAGGCCAGGGTGTAGGGCATTCATCAATTCTTTTTAATAGACCGGCATCTACAATCGGCTTAGTAGTAAACTTCTCCCATAAAAATAGTTGATTTGTATTTTCAGATAAAGATTTAGTTGCGCCTTCTAAATTGTTAATTATTTTATAAGAATCTTCATTCACAACAACATCGTGTTTTTTAGCATATACACATGCCATTAAGTGTGATCCTGATGTAAATCTGCTTATGGCAAAACTACCGGAATCTAAAAAATCATGTATAGTAAAATTACTATTTGACGATGTATGTACGCCCCAGATTAATGGAGAATCAACATAAAAGGAACAAATTTTACTGGGATTACCTCGATGAATGTCTCTCACAGCACCTTCAGTAAGCAACACGGCCATATCCACATCACCCTCTCGTAAACTTTGGCACATTGCACCGGTGCCACTTTCATTATCTTGCCACACTACATTAATGCCTTCAGCCTGAAATAATTTTTTCTCAACAGCAACTTTCCAAGGCAAATTGAAATGTTCCGGCACTCCCGTACAACGTATAGTTACATTTTTCATTTGTTAATTTTTAAAACTAAAAACCCCGCATGGGGCGGGGCTTCAATATTATTTATATCACCGACGCTCCTCCGATCAAACAATTTTACTCCACCAAGGTATGTATATTGAATAGATCATTTCAATGCAATGCTACGAATATTATTTTAAAATCTATAGGTGAATGCTTATTCTAGGGCTAGTTTAATGGACTTTTTATTAGCCTGTATATCTTGCAGATGAATCATGTATATACCACGAGGTATTCCGTCTAATAATATAACGTGATGTTGGCCACCACTTAATTTTTTACTCATCACCTGATCTCCTAACATATTATTCATTTCAAATATTATTTGCTCGTGCTGTAATGGAATATCTATTTTAAGCAAATTAGTAGCCGGATTAGGGTGTATTTGAATACTATTAACAGAAAAATGCTCCACTGATGTACAAGTATTGACCGTAAGTGTTGCAGGTAAAGTTGTTGAAGATAATTGATCACATAATGACAATAAACATCTATACTGATTACCGGAAAGAGCAATTGCTATATTCAAAACTTTTAAAGTATCTGTATTAACGCCTCTATACAAAGTAAAATCATCAATATCAGTAAAGGTAGTTCCATCATCTGTGGATATTTGCCATTGATATTCAGCAGATGAATTTGAAGTCGCAACATTAAAAACAACTTCTTCATCTTCACAAGCAGTTTTAGATACCGGATGATTTATAATAGTAGCCGGCGGCATATATATAATCCTAAGATTAGGGCGATTACTTCCTCCATATCCAGCTAATTGCAAGCTGTCTATACTGACAACATCCGGCCCTGCAATGCCTAACGTTCTATCCTCACCAATATCACCATACTGCCAATTTAAAACATCTAATGATCCGCCACCACTTTCTGATCCATTGCCATTCATCGCCGATTTATCCCAATCTGTAAGAATAGTAAGCACTTGTCCTGTGTATTTAAAACAGCTGTCTAAAGTTATCATTACCCAGTTATTGGTTTTAGGAAAATCATCTGTAGCTCTAAATACAGTGCTTGCAGATTGAGTGGCATTTTCCGTAAGATCTTCCCATGCTGTCTTCTCAGTAAAAACACTATCATTAGTATTTTCCATGTACACATCAAAAAATGTGATACCGGTATCACTGGCTTGAGAATTACTAGTTTTATACCAACCTACGTGGGTAATTAAGGAGCCTTCAGGAATACCTAGTTCTTGTTTAGTATATAAATACGCATATCTGCTAAAATGAAAATCTGAAGTAGCATTTGCATTATAAATAGGCCCATAAATATAGTCGCTCATTGTACCTGTACCTATAATTGTTGTAGTTTGGCCTAATACCTTCTCGATATTTGAAATTACTAATACATTTAAAACAATAATAAATAAACTTATTTTTAACCTCATATAACTTGTTTTATAATGATGAATATACAAAATATTCTTTACCTAGCTATTATGCTATTAAGCATGAGCAACAGTTTTGCTCAAATAATTAAAGATTCTGTTTCTATGTATTATGCTACTGATCACCCTCAATATCCGGAAGACTATATTTTACACCAAGCATTCATTTCTTCATCCGAACGGAGTGTAATTATTTCCGGTACAGCAAAAGTATTTAATAATAAAACATCTTTATATATAAAAGTACCTCCTTACTATGAGTCATTTACAACTAATCATGAATATTTCTTAACATCTGTGGGGGCTTATGCCGGCTTGTTCGTCAAATCAAAAATGGAAAATGAAAAATTTCAAATAGGTATTCACTATTTTACCCCTTTAGATTCTCTAGAAATACACTGGATGATCATAGGAGAAAGAAACGATGCTTATGCGAAGCAATATCCTTTTCAGTATGAAGTAGAGAAAAAACACAAAGGGACTTATATAGAAAATAATGTGTATCAATTTCATGACATAATAGAAACTTCTAAAGAATGGAGAGCAGAAGCACTGGAAATATCAAAAGCCTTTGCCAAAGAAGCAGGGATTTCTAAGCATGTGGTTGATTATGGAATTAGCGGAAGCTTCGCATATGGCTACGCTCGGGGCAGTAATAATCCCGACCCGTCTGATATTGATTTTATTATCACATTAAATTTCTTTTATAAAGATAAATTCAATAAAACAGAACTTAAGAAGATAACTGACTTAAAGGAAAAGTATAAAGAAATATATAAATCAGATTTAGAAACTGAGCTTAACATAGATATAGTTTTGTCAGAATCCAGTTACTTAACCTTAAACGACCCAGACTTTATTTATTATTCGCTGCTTGAAGACAAATTATATGGCAGAGATGATGGGCTACCTAAATATGTTAAACTGGTTTTTCATAATGGTAATTGGTATCCATTTGATAAAGGCGAATGGAATAAATACAAAAGAAAATATGATCTAAAGGCAGCTGAGATCAAAGAAGTTGGAGAACAAATAATTTTAATTGATCGAGTTACAGGCAACGAGATAATTTCTTCTATTAAATAATCTACAATTTGTTATTAAATAGGAGATTGTATTTAAAAAGACTTTTTACTATATTTAAATATAACTGATTGATGATGATCGCTAAACTGTCTCTCTTTTTTACATTCCTAGTCTTCTCATTCATATCTTGGGGTAATACTGGCATATACAAGGAGGCTCAACCTACATATTCAGGATGGGGTGCCATACTTGAAAATAAAGGGCAAATGAAAGATTTGAATGGCCGAGCAATACCTTTTGTTTTATTCAAAACTTCTGCAAAAGGGTTAGATGCCTATATCACAGATAAAGGATTAACATATGTATTCATTGATTGGCTAGAAGAAGCAGGCGAAGAAAAAAACGTTTATAATCATAAGGAAGAAGGCAAACAATTCAGTTATGAAAGAGTAGATGTAGAACTGGTTGGAGCCAACATTAAAAGCAAAAACATCATTAAAGAATTTCCGGGCCAAGAGAGAATAGATATTATTTATCTCACCAAGCGGAAGAAATATTTGGCGTTAAAAATTATCAAAAAATTACCATACAAGAAATCTATCCGGGAATAGATTGGATTATTGAAATTGCTAAAAAAGAACAATTAAAATACTCTTTTCTCGTACACCCCGGAGCAGACTATCAGAATATTAAATTAAAATATGTTGGGGCAGGCGCAGCATCTTTATTGACAAATAACCAACTTCAAATAAATACTCCCGGCCATGCTTTAAGAGAAGGAAAATTAGTCTGCTATTATAAAGATGGTAATAATATCGAAGCTCAGTATAATATTGTATCTACTACGGCAGTCGTGATGGATGATCATCAATCTACTAAAATTCTATCCTCTAACTTTTCTGCACAAGAAATTATTATTGAATTTAATCAAGCTATTGACCCCACCAAAACATTAATTATTGACCCACCCTTAGAATGGGCTACGTTATATGGCGGAGCGAATGATTGGGATGATCCCATGGATATTGTAACAGATAAAGATGACAACATATATATCTGTGGCGCTACTTATTCTGCAGATTTTCCTACAAAAAATGATGTAGATTTTTACCGAGGAACTTTTGAAGGAGAATCTGAAGCATTTATAATGAAGTTCGATTCTATTACAACCCTACTCTGGACTACCTTTTACGGAGGTATTAATAGTGAATGGGCAAATTCAATAGCTATCAATAGTGAAGAATTCTTTTACGTGGCAGGATTTAGTGGCTCCGGAGACTTGCCAATGGTAACTGGTTCGGGATTCAATCAGTCAGCCAATGCTGGATTAAGTGATGCTTTTATATTAAAATTTGATTCAGAAGGTATAATACAATGGTCTACATTTTATGGAGGTGAACTTAATGATGTGGCTAGGAGTATTGCCGTCGATAACCAAGATAATATAGTAATTATAGGTACTACTAAATCTCATTTTTTTCCTACTTTTCAAGGTGGAGGCTATATACAAGATGAGTATGGTGGTGGCTTTAATGATGCTTTTCTCATCAAATTTAATAGCAATGAAGAACTTATTTGGGCCACTTATTATGGAGGAAGTGGCTATGACTATGCTAATTCAATAGCATTTAATAATAATAATGAGATGTATATTGTTGGGGAAACTTACTCTCCTGACTTTTCTACTTTTAGAGGAGACCATCAGTTTTTTAATGATACTAAAGTTGATGCTGAAGGTTATATTCTAAAATTTTCTCCTCTAGGAAAACGATTATGGGCCACTTACTTGGGCGGGAATGGTAATGAAGATGGGGCGTATTCGATTGTAATAGATAAAGATGATAATATGATCGTTGCAGGTAACACAAGGTCTACCAATTTCCCTGTTAAAAATGCTATACAACCTATCAACGGCGGAGGGCTATTGGATGCATTTATCATTAAATTTAATCCAATAGGAGAAATTTTATGGGGTACTTATCTAGGAGGTAGCTTAAGAGACTATTTCCGTACCGATAATGATAACAGTAATATCATCTTAGATGACTGTAACAATTTATTCCTATCCTTTGCCAATGAATCTCAAAATATGATTTTGAAAAGGCCTTCAGATGAAATTTACTTTGATGATTTTAATGATACGACGCTAGGAGCGAGCGATCTTTATTTAGCTAAAATTTCAGAAAATGGAAAATTATTGTGGGGAAGTTATTTTGGAGGTAATATATTTGAATTTAGAGGAAGTTTAGCGATTGATAAAAAAAACCATCTTTATTTAACCGGTGAATGGGGGCAAGGCGATACTAGTTATTTCTTACCCTCCACTTATCCAATAACACAATATAAAACCGGATACCTTGATAGTACATTTAACGGGATAGAAGATATTTTTATAGCACGCTTCAAATTACCTAAAGCAGATTTCTCTTTTATGATCGAAGATACTTCTCTCACTTGCATTGGAGACACTACTACTCTTATGGGCTCTGGAGGAGATCAGTATATTTGGAGCACCGGAGATACTGCTATGCAAATTTCCATCAGTCCGGAGGCTACTCAAACATATTCAGTAATCATTACGGATACTATAGCTGAGTGTTCTGAAAATTTCTCTACTATCATTGAGGTTATAAACGCAAATGAATGCACTGACAGCTTCTCTATCTTTATACCTAATGTTATTGTTTCCAATGGCACAAATACTAGTTTTGCTCCAATAATCTCCGGGCAATATAATTCATATATATTATCTATTTATGATCGATTTGGAAAGCTAATTTACACAACTACGAATCCCAGTGAAAGATGGCAAGGCAAATATGCTAATGGCCAATTTGTACAACAGGGCGTGTATATTTACAAGGTTATTGTGAATGAAGTGAAAATGTATTCAGGGAATGTTACTCTTTTACGTTGATTTTATCAAACTTAATTTTACCCAATGCATCCAACAACTTTTTAAGCACATCAAAATAAAGAAGAATATATAATAACAGCGAGAGCAGCCAAATAGCTGTAATATTAAAACCAAATGTATTGAAGTATCGTCCTAAAAATCGCTTACGTGGTGCATAGAAATGTGTTCTATAATTTAAAACTCCCACATTGCGATCGGGATCTAAATAAATGGGGTCTATCTGCCGTATCAATTGATCACCTATACGTATAATCCGATCTTTAGTCGATGTATTACGGGTTAAGTTTCTAAAGACTCATTATAATAATTTTGTTTAGTTCGATTGAAGATTGCTATCTTTTCATCATCTGCTTGTAATTTGTTTATGAGCTTATCTTTTTTTCGATTCACCCCATTAAGGAAGCCGAATAAAAGTGCCTAAGCTTAGCAAAGTGATCAATAACCCTTTCAGCCAAGCTGCATCATAATTTTGAATATTCAATTCTTTTACCTCATCAAATTCGATATTACTGCTCAAATCATTTTCATTTTTAACTGCTTTTTGTATCAATTTGAGATTTGATGTTAAAATATGCTTGATCGGAATCATTATTAGTTGCTTCATACTTTTCTTTTAACTTCTTACTCGATTCAGCAATATCTATTAATTCAGGTAAAAGATATACTTGTTTAAAATCAGCATTTGCTTCTGCCTTTTCCAGATCATAAAATATTTTGGTAATTCATTTCCTTTAAATTGCTTTACAGCTAATGCCTTCAAATGCCCATCTTGAAGTCATTGCATCAGCTACTAAAGGAACTTTATCTCTACTTCCAATATGATCGTTGATCTTATCAAAATTAAAAATTACTCCACTTAAGATCATTTGAGGGATAAGTAAAATGGGAATAAGTATATATATGGTAACTGCAGGAATTAAAACCGGAAGATATGTTTAAACCAAGCATATTGGCAAAACATGAAACAGCAAACAGCACATACCAATATTCAAAATACATACCTTTAATACCCAAAATTAAATTACCTATTATTACAAAACTCAAAGTTTGAATAGCTGACAAAAAGAATAAAATAGTCACTTTTGAAAACAAATAACTCCCTCTGCTTAAATTTAAAAATGCTTCTCTTTTTAAAATTTTACGATCTCTATATATTTCTTCAGCACTGACGGTAAGCCCATAAAAAGTGCAACGATGATACTCATAAAGATATATGCAGGAATATTTTTCATTTAAAGAAAACTTATATATCCCAGATTCCGGGTCAGCAATATATCTAATGATAAATGCGAGCGTAAATGCTAACAGTGGAGCTTCAAGTAAGTTTATTAATAAATATTGTTTATTGCCTAATTTTGATAAAAAATCTCTGGTTAAAAAAACTGAAAATTGCTTTAATTTTGATGGAATGCTCAATGACTTAGGTGGAGGCTCTTTAATTTCTGTTATTTTTTCAATCACTACATTATCATAAGAATGTTGATTCCATTCTATCGGCAATACTTTCCTTGTGCCGGTCAGCTGCCCATATTCATCTACAACTTGTGCCTCTACAAATATTAAAAATCGCTTCAGGATTCACATTACCACATGTTTATACATTCTCCTTCATCACTCTTAAGCTGGTTATCAATTTGCTTAAAATACATTATCGCCTCTACCGGATTTCCATAATAAATCGGATAACCCCCTTCATCTAAAAACATAATTTTATCAACATTTTATAAATATCTGATGAAGGCTGATGGATCACCACAAATATCAACTTACCTTTTAAAACGAGTTCTCTCAATAGATCCATGACATTCTCTGAATCACGTGAAGAGAGGCCTGAAGTGGGCTCATCTACAAACAAAACAGAAGGCTCCCTAATGAGCTCTAGTGCAATATTCAAGCGTTTACGTTGGCCTCCGCTAATTATTTTTTGCAAGGGATTTCCCACTTTGAGGTGAGCTCTTTTATCTAAGCCCAAACTAACCAAGACTTTCATAACTTTCTCGGTTAATTCTTCTTCGTTAAGCTCTTAAAACATAGCTTAGCATTATAATATATATTTTGAAATACCGTCAGTTCTTCAATCAGTAGGTCGTCTTGAGGGATATACCCAATTACGCCTTCTATGTTTTTATTATCTGTATGAATATTATATCCATTAATCCTGACTGAACCGGCACTGGGCGTTTCAATACCTGACAAAACATTTAAAAAGCGTTGTTTTGCCTGCTCCACTCGCCCCCATCAAACCTATTAATTTACCAGATGCTTCCGAAATATTAATATCTCTTAAACCAAATTGCCGTTAGGAAATTTATAAAAATAATTTTTCAACAATAAATGAAAGCTGTGAAGCAACAGAATCGCTCATATATTGAGCAACTAC